>CAZSPN010000097.1:0-1570 GCA_964608835.1 uncultured Gallionella sp. | reverse complement strand
GCTCGCGCAACCCCGCGCGCAAGGCGGCCAGTTTGGGCAAGTCACCGGCAAAGGCGATCGCCTTGGCCACATAGTCGTCCTCATCGCGCGCGATCCAGTCGGACAGGTCGGCATTGTGCATGATACTTTCTCCCATATGCGACAGAAAACGATCCCCACGCTTGGTTAACACAGGAACCCCCATCCACAATGCCTCCACACTGGTCGTCCCACCCGGATAGGGAAACGGATCCATTGCAATATCCATGCGGTGATAGGCGGCAAGGAGTTCCGTGCGGGGTGACGAGCCTTCCAGTATCAACCTGTCTGCCGCGATGCCGTGAGCCGCAAATTTCTGGCGAGTGCTCTCGCAAATAGCCGGGCTACTCAGCTGAGCCGTTTTAAGAAAGAGTCGTGAATTCTCAACCGAGAGTAATACCCGTGACCATAATGCGACCACGGCATCATTCATCTTGGTCAGATTGTTAAAACAGCCAAATGTGATTTGCTGGCTTAGAAGCGCGGGTAACGGCACGACCGCTTGCGCGACATGGGGCGGGGTAAAACACAAATAACTATTAGGCAGTCTCCAGACGGTTTCCGTGAAGTGACTTTCTTCTGAGTCAGGTGCGACATGAGCATCCGCCAGCAGGTAATCCATCTCCACCACGCCCGTTGAGGCGAAGTAACCCAGCCAGGTGGTTTGTACAGGGGCGGGTTTCCAGGCAAAGATGGGGAGGCGATTTTTGGTGGTATGCCCGGACAGGTCAAACAAAATATGGATGCCATCATCATGGATGCGTTGTGCGGCGACTTGGTCGCTCATACCGGAAACAACGCGCCAGTGCGAGAAGTACGGTTTGATGCGGAGCGTTAATTCATCAACACGATCAAGTGTGGAATAGGCTATCAATTCAATATCTGCATCATTCAACTGCTCAAGCAGACTTTCCAGAAAATAGCCCACGGGGTGGCTACACAAATCCGGAGAGACAAGTCCCACCATGAGCCGTTTCGGCTGGGGGTCGCATTGCCAGGTGGTAAATTGTGAGGAGACTTTTTTGGCAATGCTCTCGCCGTAGTACAGTGCTTCGGTGAGGTAGTTAGATGGAGGTTCTATCAAATTAGTCATGGCACAAAGAATGTTGCTATGTGCTTCAAAGTAATTCCGTTTGAGCGCAACAGCTTGGCGATAACTTGCGATAGCGGCTAGAATTTGACCACGACGACCCAGTTCATGCCCCAGATTGTTATGCGCTGAGGCGTGATAGGGATTCATTTCAATAACGCGCTGAAAAATTTCCCGTGCTTCATTGTTTTGACCCAGACTGCTGAGTGCCGCCCCCAATAAATTATGCGCGTCAGCGGATTCGGGGTTAAGTTCAATCACGCGACGCGCAGCGGAAACTGTTTCATCAAATCGATCCAATGCATACAAAGCTTTTCCTAGGCTGTAGCGTACCTCTACATCGTCAGGCTTGATGGTTAACGCCCGCTCAAAACTTTTTTCTGCCGCTTGAAACTGCCCATTTGCATACAAACACTCCCCCAAACGCTGATGCGCCTCGGCGAAACCGGGCTGAATAATCAA
>CAZSPN010000096.1:0-1622 GCA_964608835.1 uncultured Gallionella sp. | reverse complement strand
CTTCGGTAATCATCCCGCCGATCTGGGTCGTTGCCTGTGCGGTACGCTCGGCCAGCTTTCTCACCTCGTCGGCAACCACGGCAAAACCACGCCCCTGTTCACCGGCGCGCGCCGCTTCGATGGCGGCATTCAACGCCAGCAGGTTGGTTTGCTCGGCGACATCCTTGATCACCTGGACGATGCTGGAAATCTTCTGCGAACTGTCTCCCATTGCCTGAATGGTATGTGCGGCTTCATCCACTGTCTGCGAGATTCTTTGCATTTCGGCTATCGTGTCCTGGATGATGCGGTTCCCCATCTGCGACTGTTCACCGGTATCCGAAGTTATGCTGTGTGCCTCACGCGCGCTATCCGAAACATGATTGATCGAGACTGTCATCTCTTCGATTGCCGCAGCCATCGAAGAGGCTGCTTCAGACTGGTGTGCGGTGGCACTGGCTATCTGCGTGGATGAGGCCGAAAGCTGGATTGCCGCAGAATTAACGCCTTCAGCGTTGACCTTCAGGTCAGATACCATCTTGCGCAGCCCATCACGCATCTCCAGCAGCGATTTGAGCAACACGCCCATTTCATCGTTGCGGTTGTCAGGAATGGCTACCGCCAGATTGCCGCCAGCAATCTCGCGTGCAATTTCCTGCGTTTGCTTCAAAGGCCCTTGCACGGAACCGCGAATCACCCAGAAAGCCACGCCGAAGCCGATCAGCACACCAAGAACGATACACGCGATGGTCATCTTCTCGGAGAAAGCTTCGGCATCAACTCCGAGGTCATATTCACGTTTGGCGACATCGAGCTGTACCATGACCAGCTTGGAGAAGGACTCGGAAACCGGATCAATGGCCGGGTACAGCTCCTTCGCAGAAAATACCGCTATCTCTTCCAGTTTGGATTCGCGCAGCAGTGTCTTCAGCTTGGCTACGGCGGCATTCGCCGCCTTCATGCGCGGTTCTATCTCGGCAACCAGTTTTGTTTCTTCCTCGACCAGTACAGTGCCCAGATAGGCTTTCCAGCGCTCGGCAACCAGCTTCTCAGCCTGCTCGACGCTGGCGAGGCCATCCTGCGGGCTCATGCCAAGATTGCGAACCTTATGTGTGGCATCAACGATATTCACGGCATAGGCGTCGGCGATATCCTTGAGATCGCGTAACGGAACGACTCTATCGTTGTAGACAGTCCCGAGGCCACCAACCGCAACCTTCATGCCATACAGCCCCATACCGCCTATGATGGCAGACAAGGTCAGCAAAAGCCCTACCAGAAGGAACAGCTTAGTGGCAATTTTCATGACATGACCCAAAAATTATTTTCAATGAAAGTCATTTATTTACAACGGCAACTTTGAACGAGCAAGGTGTAGCAGCAAATCGTTCACGGACACATGCATCACTTCGCTGAAGGGCAATGGATACAAGCCCATGCCCAGCACGGTGATTGCCAGTACCACAAATATCGCTGTTTCGCGCTTGTTCAGGTCGGTCAACTCTGCGACATGGTGGTTGGCCACTGCGCCGAAAATGACTCGCTTGTACATCCACAGGGTATAGGCTGCACCAAAAATCAACGTAGTGGCGGCGGCAAAGGCATACCAGAAATTAGCTTTCACAGTGCCCATGATCACCATG
>CAZSPN010000095.1:1436-1666 GCA_964608835.1 uncultured Gallionella sp. | reverse complement strand
CGCACGTGATTCTTTTCGCGCCTCATTTCGACGATGCCGTAGTTGGACATGGTTTTGAGCGTCCGGGAAAGATTACCCGGTTTGCGCCCGGTCATTTCTGCCAATGATGAAATGGATTCCGGCTGCGAGTCCTTGATCACATGGAGCAGCGCACGATTGTCGTCGCTAAGCACTTCGGCCAGCGACTTCATGGAAGTGAACCATATCTTTGGCTCGCTTGGCTTCGGCTT
>CAZSPN010000095.1:0-1426 GCA_964608835.1 uncultured Gallionella sp. | reverse complement strand
ATACTCGCCCTTGGCAATCGCGTAGATACGTTCACGAATCTTGTCTTGAGGCATGATGCCTATCATGATGCTTTTCATTTCGCTGTCTCCTTCAATACTCGATCCACATCCGCGAAAAAATCCCGCAGCAGTTGGTAGGCATCCTTGAATTCATAAGGCACGCCCTTATCGGAAATATGCCTGTGCCTGTGGTCATAAGGTAATACTTGCCCGGCAAACTTAAAACGACCAGATGGCTTGACCGCGTGCGCGTTGTCGTAGCCCATCACGCGCTCACCGCTTTGCTCGTGCAGTGTTAGTGCATAGCGAATACCGTGAGGTATCAAAACAGTGGACTCAACGCGCCACGCATGAATCTCAACCCAATAACCACGCTCCTGCTGAACGATGTTGCCGTTCAAATCAATCAACGTATCGATGCCGTTATCTGTCTGCATGCGTTAGTGTATCAACTGATGATAAAGTTCGCCAGTCTATAAACCGAAACAATGAAACACACTCATGTCATATCGCCCGGCAGCCTTAACCTGACTTCAAGCCGTTTGTTTCGCAGTGTTCTGGTGCTGGCGGGTATTCGCCATCAACGCAGCGATCCGCATTGTCCCCTCCGACTCCGCTCAGGACAGGCTTGGCAGAACGGGCGGATCGAGCGGCTGTTCGGGACGCTGAAGCAGAAGCTCGACCAGTGGGAAGTAGCGGGCTTTGAGGTGTTGAATGTTTCGTTGGACGAGTTTTGTTTCTTCTATAACTTTGTGCGGCCACATCAGCATCTGGGCGGCAGAACGCCTGCCGATGCGTGGTCTGGAGTGAATCCTTTTACCGCGAAGATCAAAAGAGAATATTGGTTCGAGGCGTGGGGCGGGTTGCTGCAAGGCGAATATTTGTTGTTGTAGCGGTGAATGAAATTGGCATCTTGTACGGACAACGATGCTGTCCGGGGTGGCGTTCGACCGATGATCTGCCCGCGGCAAAAATCGCTTCGGGTTGATGGCTCGATGATGAAAATGTGAAGGAGAAAAGTCGATTCGATGAAGGAGCAATGACAGAGAGATTACGAGGGGGTTAAAAACAATAAAAATTCAGAGCAAGGGAATTCAAAAATGCTTGGCGGACAGGCGGACGGGACACTGTCAGAAACCGCTCATTCGCTTGATCCGTGCCTCACTGATCCAGCTTGCTTTACGCATCAACTTTGCCCATAGACGCACACCGAGCAACGCGCCCGCGGGTATTCCAGCTGCGCTTGTGGTGATAACCCAAAGATAGTTTCCCTCTTCCTTCCCGGCCCATACAGCAGAGAGCAATGCCGGTCCACCTATGAGGTAAAAGAGGATTATACCCACGGCAAACGCACTTATCCCTGCTGAAGAAGACAACATAAACCACCAAGTCAGCCAAGCTACTATAATTCGCCCTCTTCCTTCCT
>CAZSPN010000094.1:0-1683 GCA_964608835.1 uncultured Gallionella sp. | reverse complement strand
GCAGGATGTACAGCATTGGCGTGCACGTTCCTGCGCCGTGTTGACCGGTATCAACACCATATTGGCGGATGATGCGCAGTTGAATGTGCGTGATATTGAAACTTCGCGGCAACCTTTGCGCGTGGTGTTGGATAGTCAGTTACGCATACCTTTGGGTGCGCGCATCCTTACTCCCTCTCCCATCGGGGGAGGGCTGGGGTGGGGGAAGGTGTTGATTTACACCGCCACGCGGGATGACAACAAACATGCCGCATTGGAAAAATGCGGCGCAACAGTTGTGGTGTTGTCCAATCAAAACGAACAAGTCGATTTAGTCGCGATGCTGCAAGATTTAGCCCAGCGCGGCATCAATGATTTGCTGGTTGAAGCAGGTAGCATTTTGAATGGTGCATTGTTGCGCGCGGGGCTGGTGGATGAGCTGATACTTTATATGGCACCGCAGTTGCTGGGTGATGCGGCACGCGGCATGGCGAGTTTGGGTGAGTTTACTCAGCTGGATCAGCGTGTCGAACTGCAGTGGCAAGATGTGCGGCAAGTGGGCAATGATTTGCGTATTGTTGTGAAAGTAAAAAAATGAACCGTCATTCCCGCGAAAGCGGGAATCCAGCCAAACAAAAAAGCACTCCGCAGCGCGGAGACAAAACCAAAAGCCTTTTTGATAAAAGCACTGGATTCCCGCTTTCGCAGGAATGACGAGCTAGCGGAGAGTTTAGAAATGTTTAGTGGCATCATCGCAGAAGTAGGGCATATCGCAAACGCGGCAGACCGTGAGGGCGGATTGCGTCTCACCATCAATACGAACACGCTGGGGTTGGACGATGTACAACTCGGCGACAGCATCGCGGTAAACGGCGTGTGCCTTACCGTTATTGCCCTGGACGGCAATGCGTTCACAGTGGATGTATCACGCGAAACACTCAATTGCACCGTGGGGCTGGATTCGCTTAACGCACCCGTCAATCTGGAAAAGGCCTTGCGCCTTTCGGATAGATTGGGCGGGCATCTGGTCAGCGGTCATGTGGATGGTGTGGGTGAAGTCGTCACATTCGACGACTTGGGTGAAAGCTGGAAGCTGCTGATCCGCGCCCCGCAACCCTTGGCGAAATTCATCGCCATCAAAGGCTCGATCACGGTCAACGGTGTGAGCCTCACCATCAACCAAGTGCAGGGGAACGAATTCGCGCTGAACCTTATCCCCCACACGCTGGCGATGACAAATCTGAAAAATCTGACAGCGGGTAGCCGAGTTAATCTGGAAGTGGATTTGATTGCGCGCTACGTGGAACGGATGACGATTGCTGCGGAAGGAAAGCTTAATTAGTTTTCATCAGAAGGGTTGGTAAGGGGTATTTGTCTGATGCGTGGTACATGCCCATGAACCTCAATTACTTCATACCCAACGTTTGTGTAGATGCCTGTGTCAGGGTCTTTAGTCTGTTTAATGGCCAATGTTACTTGGAGGGTGTCGCCTGGTGCAATAGTAATCTCGTGGGCAAAAAATTCCACATAGAAATGCTCATGCATTACGGGTGCTGAAATTGTGATTCCTCTCCAAACGAATTCCCAACGCCGATTAGATTTTTTGAGGATTGCCTTAACGATTTGAAGCTCTGCTTGTTCAGTAATAATGGACTTCACCCGCTTCAGTAGACACATGATAATGTCGAAACTGAAGAGGAGTGA
>CAZSPN010000093.1:819-1939 GCA_964608835.1 uncultured Gallionella sp. | reverse complement strand
ACAACAGCAATGTGAACATGACACGGTAGCGTTCATGGATGATGATGTTGCCACCCGCCACCGCCATGAACGTAATCCAGAATGCGATATGAAGCACCAGCAGGGAGGGCTGCTTTCGGCGAAAACGCCACGCCTGTGCCGCACCTGCCAATGCAAAGGGTAAGCCCAGCAACATCATCGCCGAGGTAGGTATCGTCATCAGGCTCTGCCAGACACCCCAATTGCCATTGATCAATTCGGTAACAGATACCGCCACATTTGGCAAAGGAGCCGCGAGGTACAGCACCATGCGTATAGGTAAATAGAGAGCAGCTTGCCAGACATTGTTAGGTGCGACCAGCAATCCAATTGAGTTGTCTGACCACTCAGTACGAGACGCAACATTGTCTTCAAAAGATTGAAGGGTGTTAAATGTTTTAAGAAAATCTATGTCGTAACCACCTGTCAGTTGCTGAACGTAGGAACCAGCCGATAGCATGGTGATGGCGAGGCCAAGCAATAGCACTTTAACCAATGGGCCCATTTTGTGTTTTGAGCGCAGCAGCATCGCCATTACGCCGATACTGGCCACGACGGGTATTGCCATTGACGTGCGCACCGCTAAAATTGCAAGTAATGCTGAACCTGAAAGGAGCAAGGTCTTGGCAAGACTGACACCTTTAACGCCCGCCAAATAGCGACCAACACCCAATGTAGCGATGATTATCAACACCGCCATCAATGTCTCACGTGCGGTCATCACGTCGTACCACAGTACTTCTGGCACCAGTAATAAGCAGGCAATAGTCCAATCTTTTCCGGTTCGCTCTGGCACAAAACTGTAAACACAACGGATTAAGAATAAGGTGCCAAGCAGGGTGATAAAATCATCGATCAGCGCGGGAATAACTGGGTTGTGACCGAAGAGATAAAAAATCGCACCGTAAAAAAAAATAATACCTTGATAGTTCGACCCAACTATCGGATTCCAACCGTCTTCAATTAAATCCCACGCGTCTTGAAAATACCGCTGCGGATCGTAACCCCACCTTTCCGACGAGGGATCTAGCTGGGGTATCCAGCCTGCATAAAGCAAAAATAGGGTAATGATCAACTTCACCAACCAGAAATTGATCAATAT
>CAZSPN010000093.1:0-809 GCA_964608835.1 uncultured Gallionella sp. | reverse complement strand
GAGCTTTTCGTCGCCCAAATTGACACGCGTCCGGTGGCAAAACCATAAACCCAACCCTGTAACTGCAAAAAAAATAAGTAGCGTATTTAACAGTGCCTCACTTACAGTGATGCCCAACAAGGGCATACCAATGCAGAGCAACACCGCCATCAATGCGATCTGGACTGCATTCAATCCAAAGCTTGTTCGTTGTAGGCACACCGGTTTGATGGTTGCTGCGTTGTTTATGTCCATGCGCCCTTCTTCGATTGTTAACTTAATAGCATATTACAGGCTTCTCCCGTCACGCACTTATAAGCAAGTTGTTTTAGTGAAAATGAACAGGCCGAGCTGATAGCGAGACAAGGCTAAATCAGCCAGTGCCGCGGCATTGATGGCCGCTTCTTGCGGGCCGTTAGCTGACGTGATGACGATGAGTTTTTGCAGCGTCATGCCCGCCGCCTCGGCACAGCGCACAATACTGCGCGGATCAAACACCCAGTTCGCGTTAAATTCAACGCGCTCTAGACCGATTGGTGTCGAAAGATAAAACGTACCACCGGGTTGTAGTAAATGTGCCATATTGGCGATGCCCCGCTCATGCCCAATTGGATCAATTGGATCGCCATAGCGCCCAAGCCCGAAGTGTTCGATCGCATGCAAACAGGATAGGGAGTCACAGTATCCAATCCCATGATTCGGCAAGCTATCGCTGCACATCAAATCTGCTTGTTTAAACACAATGCCTGGCATACGCATGCTGATAGGCCGCACATCAAACACCTCAATCTCACGAAAACTCGCAACATGAGCAACAAAGCCATCCACCC
>CAZSPN010000092.1:0-2331 GCA_964608835.1 uncultured Gallionella sp. | reverse complement strand
CTCTGGGTAGTTTTACACCGCGCACGACTGGGTAATTTTAAACGCGCGCCAACAGCAGGCACGGCTTTCGTTTCTGTCATTGAAAGGTTTTTTTGCCAATTTAAAGTTCCGCTGCTGAATGACGGTGACAAGTCCGGGGTTTGCAATTGATGGAATGAGTAGCTTGATGGTAACAATTCAACACCACAATTTTTGATAGGTGTGTTTGTAGATTATATTCCGTGGACTGTCAATCGCAATGACAGCATGGTTACGCCATGGAAAAACGCATGGCACAAGTTTGCAGGGTGTTAGGGGGTAATGTGAAAACGTTGCGCCTTTCGCTGGGCATGTCACAAGAGGAGTTGGCCTTCCAGGCAGAGATAGATCGCACTTATGTCTCTCAGGTTGAGCGCGGGGTGGGCAACCCTTCCGTTTTAGTGCTGGTCAAGTTATCACGGATATTGGGGGTTGAGGTTCAAGAGTTGTTCGTCAAAAAGTAGCACTGCCCGGAGCTTGATGATTCTGTACGGACTGTGATTGCCGAAGAGGTGAGGCACTCCAGACCGAGTGTTGTGAGTTGTTACAGCGGTTCACGTCGAACGGTTCAGAAGATAAATCAGAAAAAATAACTATCCGGTGGAATCTTTGAAATTCAGCTTACGTCAGAGAATGACGCAAGTGAAATGGATGATCTGGAGCATCAGCTCTTCAATTCACTATCTAGTCGTGTTTGCGCATGTGCCTGAGCCTTGTCGTAGATTAGGGATAGGTCTTCCGCACTCACGTCGATCAGGCTGTCCATCTGTTCCAACGCCCATTGGATGTCTGCTTGTTCGGGAATGACACTAGGCTCTGGTTTGGAAGGAATAGGAGATGCGGGGCGGGCAGGATAATGTCTGCCAGGCAAAAGGTTGTTGATGGCCAAGGCTAGCGACAATGAAATGAGCGTGTTCGCAATGACGATCAAGGCCACCCATGGCCAGCCCATCTCGTGAAACTGTCCAGCAGCCAAAACCAGTGTCAATGCGGTGGCGGCTCCGGGCGGGTGTAAGCAGTTCAAGAAGTGCATCAGGAATATGGCAATACCGACAGCCATGCCAGCCGCCATGACTTGATCGGGGATGAGAAGGCTGCATGTCCAACCTGCGAGTGCAGAGAAAAGATGTCCCCCGACCAGATTCCAAGGTTGCGCGAAGGGACTATGCGGGGCAGCGAACAACAATACGGTAGATGCAGCAATCGAAGCTAACAGCAATAAAGGATAGTCATGCTGTGGGGAGACATATAGCACCCACGCCAGTAGCATGATGGCGACACCACCCGCGATTCCGCTACGTACTTTTTCTGCCAAAGAGGTAGCACTTTTCTGTGGTGCGAAAGATTTGAAGAATGAATTGAAACTCATTTCTTCAACTTTGCTTTCGTGCCGGGAAGTAAATCGGCCAAGGTGTTCGCATCCAGTGTGTCCAAAAAGGCTTTTTGCGCGTTGAAGAAAATTTTCCTCAGGCGGCAACTCGGCATCAAAGGACAACAATCATTCAAAGCATCTTTTTTCATGCAATAGAGCAGTGCGAGGTTGCTCTCCATCAAACGGACGACATCGCCGATCGATATTTCGGTGGGCGCACGAGCGAGACGAATCCCCCCGTTTCTGCCACGTTCACTAATTACCACTCCCGCAGCGACCAACTGCATGACGACCTTCATCAAATGTGTCTTGACTATCTCAAAGGCTTCTGAGACTTCCGCGATGGTGGCCGGTTCGTCCTTTTGCCCCAGATAGATCAGGGTGCGCAGTGCGATATCGGTGGAAAGATTGAGTTGCATAGTGAGTTACCTGTATTTAGTGATGCTATGTGTATGGGTGACATTCTGCCGCATATTCAACTCGATTCACAATACATTCATAATAGTTGCATCTTTATAAAAAATAGAATACATTGCTACTAAATGAATCTTTTAGTTGATTTGGGTAGAGCGACTTGATCGAACCTGCAAGTCTCGGTAATTTCTTCACCATCTTCTTCACCTCCGCGATGGTGATCGTGTTGGGTGCGCTGTATGCGCTGCTATTCGCCTTCTCGCGCCTCAAAGGTGATGCACGTCTGATGCCGTTAGCCTACCTTTCTTACGCAGGCCTGCTTGTTTCCACCCTATTTCTGGCAGATACAGCCAATCTGCTGAACCACCCATTTTGGACAATTATCGTTGCATTCATGTTAGTGGGGTACTTGCTGGCACCGCATGCGATCTGGCACTTGTGCGTAGGCACACATGCTGAAGAGCATGCAGAGCCGGTGTCGGTCAAAGATTTTTAACGTTGAGTAAGGGAGAAAACCATGGCGACAA
>CAZSPN010000091.1:0-2407 GCA_964608835.1 uncultured Gallionella sp. | reverse complement strand
TGCGCCCTTCCCGTCGCGTGGCTTTGGCGATGCGTTGGTTGAAAGATTTTGCACGCAAGCGCGGCGAAAAGTCCATGGGTATGCGTCTGGCGGGTGAATTAATTGATGCGTCTGAAGGTCGTGGTGGTGCGGTTAAAAAGCGTGAGGAAGTTCATCGTATGGCTGATGCAAATAAAGCCTTCTCGCATTTCCGTTTCTAAACACAGACTTTAACCTAGGTATTTTATCGTGGCTCGCAAAACCCCCATTGATCGTTATCGTAACATCGGTATTAGTGCGCATATTGACGCAGGAAAAACCACCACTACTGAACGCATCCTGTTTTATACGGGGGTGAATCACAAAATTGGTGAAGTGCATGATGGCGCGGCCACGATGGACTGGATGGAGCAAGAGCAGGAACGCGGTATCACCATTACTTCCGCGGCAACGACTTGCTTCTGGAAGGGGATGGAAAATAATTTTCTGGAACATCGTTTTAATATCATTGATACGCCGGGTCACGTTGACTTCACGATTGAAGTTGAGCGTTCCATGCGTGTGCTGGATGGTGCGTGTATGGTGTACTGCGCGGTGGGTGGTGTGCAGCCTCAGTCTGAAACGGTTTGGCGGCAGGCTAACAAATACAAAGTGCCACGCTTGGCGTTTGTAAACAAGATGGATCGTTCGGGGGCAAACTTTTTCAAAGTTTACGACCAAATGAAAACGCGTTTGCGTGCTAACCCTGTTGCGACAGTCATTCCTATCGGTGCGGAAGATAAATTTGAAGGTGTGGTTGATCTGATTAAGATGCGCGCGATTTATTGGGATGAGGCATCTCAAGGGATGAAGTTTGATTATCGAGACATTCCTGCCGACCTGAAAGAAATGGCTCAAGAGTGGCGTGAGAAGATGGTTGAGTCGGCTGCGGAAGCGTCGGAAGATTTGATGAATAGCTATTTGGAAAATGGCGATTTGACCGAGGATGAGGTTATTCTGGGCATCCGCACGCGTACTATTGCTTGCGAAATTCAGCCGATGTTGTGTGGAACTGCCTTTAAGAATAAGGGTGTGCAGCGCATGTTGGATGCGGTGATTCAGTTCCTGCCATCCCCGGTGGATATTCCCGATGTGACGGGTGAGACAGAAGCGGGTACTCCTGCCAGCCGCAAAGCGGATGACAGCGAAAAATTCTCCGCATTGGCATTCAAATTGATGACCGATCCGTTTGTGGGGCAGTTGACTTTTGTGCGTGTTTATTCGGGTGTGCTGAAAAAAGGCGATACCGTTTACAACTCGGTTAAGGGCAAAAAAGAGCGTATCGGTCGTATCGTGCAGATGCACGCCAATAACCGCGAAGAGGTGGATGAAATTCTGGCGGGCGATATTGCTGCGTGTATCGGCTTGAAGGATGTGACCACGGGTGATTCGCTATGCGATATTGATAAGACCATCATTTTGGAGCGCATGGTATTTCCTGAGCCTGTCATTCACGTTGCGGTTGAACCCAAGACTAAAGCTGACCAGGAAAAAATGGGTTTGGCGTTGGGTCGCTTGGCGGCAGAAGATCCTTCGTTCCGCGTGCGTACCGATGAAGAATCGGGTCAGACTATCATGTCCGGTATGGGCGAGTTGCATCTGGAAATTCTGGTTGATCGCATGAAGCGCGAGTTCGGTGTGGAGGCTAATGTGGGTGCGCCGCAAGTGGCATACCGCGAAGCGATTCGTAAGCCGGTTGAGTGTGAAGGTAAATTCGTCAAGCAGTCCGGCGGTAAGGGTCAATACGGTCACGTTTGGTTGAAAATGGAGCCAAACGAGGCGGGCAAAGGTTTTGAATTTATTGATGCGATTAAGGGTGGTACGGTTCCCCGTGAATACATTCCTGCCGTTGAAAAAGGCTTGCGCGAAACGCTGCCCAATGGCGTGTTGGCCGGTTTCCCAGTGGTTGACGTAAAAGTGACATTATTTGATGGCTCTTACCACGATGTGGACTCCAATGAAAATGCCTTTAAGATGGCGGCATCGATGGGCTTTAAAGATGGTATGCGCAAGGCCAGCCCGGTGCTACTTGAGCCGATGATGGCTGTCGAAGTGGAAACGCCGGAAGACTATGCGGGTACAGTGATGGGGGATTTGTCTTCACGTCGCGGTATGGTGCAAGGTATGGATGACATGATGGGTGGGGGTAAAGCAATCAAAGCTGAAGTGCCGTTGGCGGAAATGTTTGGCTACTCTACTTCATTGCGTTCAGCCACGCAGGGGCGTGCAACTTACACTATGGAATTTAAGCATTATTCTGAAGCACCCAAGAATGTTGCTGAAGCTATTATGAACAAAAAATGATTGAGTAACTATTTAGATTGGGAGAATTGAATCATGGCAAAGAGCAAATTTGAGAGAACGAAACCGCACGTCAACGTGGGAACGA
>CAZSPN010000090.1:0-2804 GCA_964608835.1 uncultured Gallionella sp. | reverse complement strand
GCGCGCCTGCTTTGGGAGCAGGATGTCGGGAGTTCGAATCTCTCCACCCCGACCATATAATCAATTGGTTGTGTGGTTACAAGAAGTTAAAGCCACAATCAAAGGCCGCTTCAAATTTTCATGCAGCAAACCTCAAGTATTTCTCCAAACCGCACCGCGTATCGTTCACTCAGTCTTGGGCATATATATAAATCCTCGCATTTGACGGACTCAATTGTGGAAAAGTCACATACTTTACGGACTGTCCGAAAATCCGAGGCTAACACTGTTTGAAATTGCATCCTTTTGTCCACGCAACTCTGACCGCAAGGGACTAAACAACTCAATCTTTATCGTGCTGGATCAATAATTGCTGTGCAGCTTTAACATAGCTGCTTCGTTTTTGCCTTCGATAATGAGATGTGCGGCATTGTGCGCTTTGTGCATGGCCTGGTTAATCAATTCATGGTCTTCGGTGCGTGGGTTGCCCAGAACATAATTGGATACTTCCGCGCGCTCACCGGGATGCCCGATGCCGAAACGCAGTCGCCAAAAATCCTTACTTCCCAGATGGGCGATGATGTCCTTCAGACCGTTGTGACCGCCGTGACCACCGCCCATTTTCAGGCGTACCGTGCCGGGCTGCAAATCCAGCTCATCATGTACCACCAGAATTTCGGCAGGCTCTATTTTGTAAAACTGCGCGAAAGCCCCGACCGACCGACCGCTGTGGTTCATAAATGTTTGCGGTTTGAGTAACAGCACTTCATCTCCATGCGTCATGCCGCGACCTGTCAGCCCGTGGAATTTCGCTTCACTTTTGAAGTTGATTTTGTGCGCAATGGCTAACTCATCAACCCACCAGAACCCCACGTTATGACGTGTATCTTCATACTCGCGTCCCGGATTACCCAGACCCACAATTAGGCGTACCACGTTTAGCATTCCTCAATGAATGTCATAAAAAAACCCGCCAAGCTTTCCAGCACTGGCGGGTTTTATACCACGAAAAAACTTACTTGGCTTTTTTCGCGGCGGGTGCAGCGGTGGCCGATTCAGCCGCCACGCCTGCTGCGGGTGCACCTTCAGCCGTTGCTGATGTTGCTTCAGCTTCTACCGTGCCACGGGGTACTTGCACGGTTGCCACCACAGCTTCACCGGTATGTGTGCCGTGCGCAGCGATTTCCACGCCTTTGGGCAATACCAAATCAGTAACGTGGATAGAATGGCCCAGTGCCAGATTTGCCAAGTTAACCTCAATGAATTGGGGCAAATCTTTAGGCAGGCAGGTGACATCCAGTTCGTTCATCACGTGGCTGATCTTGCCGCCACCGAGTTTCACGCCTGGTGCGATGTCTGCATTGATAAAGTGCAATGGCACTTTGATGTGCATTTTTTTCTTCATGTCCACACGCTGAAAGTCAACGTGTTGAACCTGTTGGCGGAACGGGTGCATCACAAAATCGCGCAACATCACCGGCTCACCTTTGCCATCCAGCACCAGCATCAACACTGACGCGTGGAAGGCTTCCGAGCGCAGCTTGTGATAGATTTCATTGTGATCGATGTCAATCATATTAGCATCGCCTATGCCATACACCACGCCTGGTACGCGACCGGCATGACGCAGACGGCGGCTCGCACCCGTACCTTGCGTACTACGAATTTTTGCATTGATTTCAATTGTCATGTTACTTCTCCAAAAAACAAAATCGTCCGCGACCAGACGATTTTTACCAGGTGGTCATCCCCATGATGACCACTCAACTTATTCGGCAAATAACGAACTTACCGACTCGTCGCTGTTAATGCGCCGTATCGTTTCTGCCAATAATTCTGCGGTACTTAACTGACGAATGCGTTTGCAGTTGCGTGCAGCTTCACTCAATGGAATAGTGTCTGTCACCACCAACTCATCCATTGCCGAACTTTCAATGCGGCTGATTGCAGGGCCAGATAAGACTGCATGTGTGCAATACGACACCACACGTGCCGCGCCTTTTTCTTTCAGGGCATTGGCTGCTTCACATAAAGTGTTGGCAGTATCCACCATGTCATCCATGATGATACAAGTACGCCCCGCCACATCACCAATAATGTTCATCACCTTCGCCACATTCGGCTTGGGACGACGCTTGTCGATAATCGCCAAGTCTGCATCCAATTGTTTTGCCAAAGCACGCGCGCGAACCACACCACCTACATCCGGTGACACCACAATCAGGTTGGGATAATTGTTTTTCCACACGTCCGATAACAAGATCGGGCTGGCGTAAATATTATCCACTGGAATATCGAAGAAGCCTTGAATCTGGTCGGAGTGCAAATCCATCGTCAGCAAGCGATCCACGCCTGCGCCCGTCAACATATCCGCCACCACTTTCGCAGTGATTGCAACACGCGCTGAACGGGGACGGCGATCTTGCCGCGCATAGCCAAAATACGGCATCGCAGCGGTGATACGTCCGGCGGAAGCACGCTTCAGCGCGTCCACCATCACCATCACCTCCATCAAATTGTCATTGGTGGGCGCGCAAGTCGATTGCAATACAAATACATCTTTGCCGCGTACGTTTTCCAGCAACTCGACCATCACTTCACCGTCGGAAAAACGCCCGACAGTGGCGCGTCCGAGATGAATATGTAAACGCTGTGCAACCGCTTCCGCAAGCTTGGGATTGGCATTGCCAGTGAAGACCATCACGCTGTCGTAGGACACCTGCAACCCCTTAAAAAATCAAATGGCAAGAACACCTGTCTTGCATATATCTGGCTGAGGAGGTAGGGATCGAACCTACGAATGCCGGAATCAAAATCCGGTGCCT
>CAZSPN010000089.1:2007-2807 GCA_964608835.1 uncultured Gallionella sp. | reverse complement strand
TGAACGGTTGCGCTATGATCATCCTGTGTTGCAACTTTGAGGGGAGACCTCAGGGCCAGATGCGCTTTGATCCCAAGGGGATTATTGGCACGAAGAAAATTATTATCCATTCTGTAACGACGTATGAGCCGTCTTGCTCTTCCAGCGCATTGCCATACCAAGTTGTTCCGATCCCATTGATTGAAGCGGGCATAAAAACTCCGAGAAAAGGTCTAACGTAGAAGTATCCGGCACTGCGCGGCTTTATCGCGCAGCGTCCGTGTTGACTGTCTGGTTGGGCATCATTGTGGCAGGGTCAGGTCGGCCTTTTCAGCTTCCCAGAAGTTGCTTGCCAAGATAAAACAGTCCAGCGGTGTAGAACGCGTCGAACCAGAAAAGTCGTAGCCCATTTGCCATATCTATCAGTTCCACAAACGGATACGTCAACAAGTGAAGCATTGATCCACCGCTTGCTCTCGCCGCCTTGGACGCAACAAGGATGTGGTCTGCATCATGGCTGCTAGGAAAGGCGTGCATGCCTGCAGAAATGCTCAACCAAATAAGTGCATTCTGAAGATAAGAATCCTCCTTCGCTTGGATCGTGAAGCCAGCTAATGCGAAGCAGCAAAGCGAATTTAGAACTAACGGCCCGACGGCAATCCAAAACGTCTGAACGAATGTCTTCGGCTTGCCGTGTTTGACGTATCCCGATTCATCTCCCTTAAGCTGGAAGTACTTCACCTCGTAAACAGGAACATGGAAGAAATCGCAAAATAGCTTGTGTGAGAGTTCATGGAGCATGACTCCGGGGAAGGTGAGCA
>CAZSPN010000089.1:0-1997 GCA_964608835.1 uncultured Gallionella sp. | reverse complement strand
TCATGTCCTCGCTCTCAGGGCTTGGCGTACAGACATGAAAGTGAGCCGAATTCGAGGCGCGGCGATCATGCCGACCACCCGCATGAGAGCATCAATACCGCTCCGATGGATTGCGCGAACGCGACTAGTTGTGAGCATAGTGAACAAAGGCGTGAGCGCAGTCCATCGAATAAAGTTGTGCATCACCCCCGCCGACAGCTTGCGTTTATGGCAGGCGAACGGCGAATCCGACAACGCAGTAAAAAGTGAAAACGAGCCTGTCATGCAAGCCGTCCAGTGGGGCGCAGCCGCGAGTGCAGCGAACGGTGTACGCTCGAACGAACGGTTCGACGGGAGAGGATGCTGCTAGAGTGTGGTAATTGCGGTGAAGCTTTCATAACCCTCTCCCTTGCAAATAAACACCGTGATGATTCTATGTTATGGCCGCGAAGCAATGGCTCGGCTGTCCGGCATCAAAACTCGCTTTATGCGGCAGTGCGAACATTGCTTCGCACGCTATCACAACTCATTGGGGTTTATAAAGATGCACTGTTTGTTTCGCTGCTTCACTTTTTTCTCACCGAGCAGCAGCCTATATCCGTGGAACGTAAAGTAGATGGCAAGATCACCGCATATTCTGGAGTGGTCTGCCGTATAATCTGGTTCATGCTTTTTATCCCATTGATTTCAGGTAATGTTTGAATCCTAACATGACAACTACTCCTGTGAAAATCGGCGCATCTTCTCCACCTCCGATCAAACTATTGGATCAAGTGCGGGATCGTATCCGTTACAAGCACTATGGCCTTCGTACTGAACATTCATACGTGCAGTGGGTGAAGCGTTTTGCGTTGTTCCACGTCAAGTGGAATCCTAACACAATGGAGGTGCTTCGACAGTTCAGCACGAACGGTTATCAAGTTCAATTCGTGCCGGATCAATAGCTGATACGTTGGAAGTATCGCCGAGTGAGATGTTGAATTTCTTTCCAGCACAAACTATTCGCAAAATAAGCTTTGACGATTCACAATCAACACACTTTATTACGCAATAGCGAATCTAGTTGAATAGCAATCTACACAGAAGCCATGCCAATTTGCTGCAAAGCGTAAGCGACGCAAAGCAAATTGAACATGGAGCGAGGCAAAGGATGAGCGAAGTGAATCCGTCTTGCCGAGCCTTAATAAAAGTTGACCGCCAACGGGCAATCTTTTATTAACAGAGGGGAGCCGCCATTGATTGACCGCCCCAGCGGGCAAAGAATGCCCCAGCATTCGGTCAATGAGTGGGGAGATTTTGTAAAAATCTCCGTCGCCCGAAGCCGAATTTGGCGCACGGGAAACCCAGAATAAAGCCTTTCGCGTCAGCGAAAGGTCAATGAGCAACGCGAAATTGATGTTGCTCGTCCAGAGCAAGCTGATGCGGCAGCACAGCCAAGCTGTAATGAACGAAGTGAATTACGGCGCAGCACAGATTCTGGGTTTCCCGTGCGCCGAAGGCGGTAAGGGGCGACCGCAAACGAGTGTAACGAGTGCGCAGCGACAGCGTAGGCGAAATAAAAATGGCAACTGTGCGTACAGCACAGTAGATAAGGGTTTCGCCACTAGGCGATGACCGTCAGGTCACCCTTATTGATGCCAATTTTCTTTCGCTAGTCCCAACCAAGCTTCCCAACCGCAACACGCAACCTACCTTGGTTGTGTGTGTGGTTGGGAAACAGGCTTGGGTATTCCGCAAAATAAATGGCACAAAATCCACCGTTACGCGGTAAAGGATGAACCATCTGGCAATAGGTGGTTAATTTTTTACCGACTGCAATTTTAATTGCTGACGATGTACATTTATTTCTTGCTTACGGAATTTCACCAAGCAGTCAATCTGTATATCAAGTTTCCTATCTCAGAATTTTGCCACTCGTCAAAATTCATCAATCAGATTAAAAATTCACACCAATAAAAATAAAGGGCTGATATGTATTGACCTGTCAAGTTTTCCAATAACAAACTCCTGAAATCATC
>CAZSPN010000088.1:0-3244 GCA_964608835.1 uncultured Gallionella sp. | reverse complement strand
AGTCTCGAACTCTCGACCTCAACCTTGGCAAGGTTGCGCTCTACCAACTGAGCTATTCCCGCAAAACGAGTCGCGCATTATAGAGATATTCAAAATTCTGTCAAATGGTACCTGTCTAATCGCAAATGAGACTGAACGAAAGTGGTATGTGGGGTGTTGTGTGTACCCAAGCCGCGAGTTGTTGGAGTTGATTAAAAATTTCCCCCTAGCCTCATTGAGGAATTGAACGGCATCGCCATGGCTATATTCGGCGGCAAATGCATCCGGTTTGTCCAAGGCTGTGCCTACCTTGAGGTAGACTTCTGCATTCGGCAATGAGCGGAGTTTTTTATAGGGGACATGCCATGTCAGCGGGAATGCTTGCGGATCTGCCTTGACCCGCCTCATTTTTTCGCTATAATGCGCGCCCCTGTTGAGCCGATGGTCGGTTCTCAGCCTTGCTCCACCGTTTCTCGTAACGGGGGGCTTTAACCAAAAGGAGATGTCATGCGACATTATGAAATTGTATTTATCGTACACCCGGATCAAAGCGAGCAAGTTCCCGCGATGATTGAACGTTACCGCACGCTGGTGACTTCCAAAGCCGGTCACATCCACCGCCTGGAAGATTGGGGTCGTCGCCAGCTGGCTTATAGCATCCAAAAAATTCACAAAGCGCATTACGTGCTGATGAATATCGAATGCAATCAAGAGACATTGGACGAGTTGGAACATGCGTTCCGGTTCAATGATGCGGTGTTGCGTCACTTGACCGTCAAAACCAAGACTGCCGTGACTGAGCCATCTGCAATGATGAAGGAAGAAAAATCCCGTTCAGTTTCAACTGATGGCGCACCTAGAGAAAGTGCACCTCAAGTTGAAGAAGCAGCCGCTTAAGCTAACCGACATAATTTTGGAATAAGGAAATATCATGGCTCGTCCAGCAGACAAAAAGAAAGATGACAAGAATAAACGCGGTTCACGCAGCAGCTTGTTCAAGCGTCGTAAGTTCTGTCGTTTCACAGTCGATAAAATTGCCGAGGTGGATTACAAGGACATCAACATCCTTAAAGAATTTATCGCCGAGAACGGCAAGTTGATTCCCGCGCGTATCACCGGTACCAAAACACATTTTCAGCGTCAGTTGAGCGTTGCAGTGAAACGTGCGCGCTTTTTGGCTTTGATGCCTTACACTGATTTGCACTAAGGAGTAATCATGCAAATAATTTTGATGGAAAAAGTGACCAACTTGGGTCAATTGGGTGACGTGGTTAAAGTTAAAAATGGCTTTGCACGTAATTTTTTAATCCCGCAGGGCAAAGCCAAGCGTGCAACAACTGCCAACATGGCTGAGTTTGAAGTACGTCGTGCGGAAATCGAAGCTGCCGAAAAAGCCAAATTGGCCGAGGCGCAGGCTCGTGGCGAAAAATTGGCCGGCTTGACCGTGCAGATCGTGCAAAAAGCGGGAGTAGATGGCAAGCTGTTCGGTTCTGTTACCAATGCCGACATCGCCGAAGCGTTGACTGTACAAGGCTTCGCTGTGGAAAAAGCGCAGGTTCGCATGCCTGTTGGTCACCTCAAGCAAATTGGCGACCACCACATCAGCATCGCGCTGCATACCGATGTGGTTGTGGAAGTGGTCGTGTCGGTGCTGGGTGAGCAGTAATTCAGCTTGACTGTATGGATGTAATATAGAAAAGGGACTGGCAACAGTCCTTTTTTGTTTTCGGCAGGGTTAGAATGACCCTTGGTTAAACCTCTTTTGTTCCTGCAAATGCAAAACTTTCCCGATTCGGACGCACAGATCGATGCAATCAAACTGCCGCCTTATTCCATAGAGGCCGAACAATCGGTACTGGGCGGGCTGCTGCTCGAATCTAGTGCGCTGGATAAAATTGCCGATCTGATTTCAGATGGTGATTTTTACAGCAAAGAACACCGCCTGATCTACCAGCAGATCGTGCGTTTGAGTGAGCTGGCGAAACCGATTGATGTCATCACGGTGGCGGAAGCACTGGAGATTGCCGGCAAATTAAACGATGTTGGAGGGTTGTCGTATTTGGGAGGTTTGGTACAAAACGTCCCATCTGCCGCCAATGTACGACGCTACGGTGAAATTGTGCGCGAGCGTTCCGTTATGCGTAAGTTGGCTACGGTAGGCAACGAAATTGCCGCCAGTGCTTACAATCCAACGGGGCGCGACGCTGCACAGCTGTTGGACGAGGCCGAGAAAAAAGTTTTTGAAATAGCTGAAGCAGGCTCGCGTGGTAAACAGGGATTCATGTCAATGCCGCCATTGTTAACGCAGGTAGTTGAACGCATTGAGACGCTGTACGGACGCGATAACAGCAGCGATGTAACCGGTACGGCGACGGGCTTTACTGATCTGGATCGCATGACTTCCGGCTTGCAACCCGGTGACTTGGTAATTGTTGCGGGTCGTCCGAGTATGGGTAAGACGGCATTCTCGATCAACATCGCCGAGAATGTCGCGTTGGACAGTAAATTGCCTGTTGCAATTTTCAGTATGGAGATGGGTGGATCGCAGTTGGTGATGCGTATGCTTGGTTCAGTTGGCAAACTCAACCAACATGATTTGCGCACCGGGAAATTGCAGGATGATGATTGGGGGAGGTTAACCCATGCGCTTGGAAGGCTTAACGACGCGCCTATTTATATCGACGAAAGTGCCGCGTTGTCCGCATTAGAACTACGTGCAAGGTCGCGTCGCCTAAGTCGCCAGCATGGTAAGTTGGGGTTGATTGTAGTGGACTACATCCAGCTGATGAGTTCCAACGCAGGCAGATCAAGTGACAACCGCGCGACAGAAATCTCCGAAATGTCTCGCTCGCTAAAAGCCCTGGCGAAAGAGCTGGAAGTCCCGGTCATCGCGCTTTCGCAATTGAATCGTAGCTTGGAACAACGCCCCAACAAACGTCCAGTGATGTCCGATTTGCGTGAATCGGGCGCAATTGAACAAGATGCCGACCTAATTTTATTTATCTACCGCGACGAAGTTTACAACAGTGATTCACCCGACAAAGGCAAAGCTGAAATCATCATCGGAAAGCAACGTAACGGACCAATAGGTAAAGTAGAGTTGGCTTTCAGGGGCGAATACACCCGCTTCGATAATTTGGCTTCGGGTAATTACTAATTGCGGATTTGTGTTTGAAGTCACTATGCTTTCGGATACAATGCGCGTCGTTTTAGGCGCGTAGCTCAGCTGGTTAGAGCACTTGGTCGACATCCAAGGGGTCGTTGG
>CAZSPN010000087.1:0-3475 GCA_964608835.1 uncultured Gallionella sp. | reverse complement strand
AAATGTATCGAACCATAAATTGGACTTAATCAGTGTTTCCTTAATTCTGGCACCAATTTTACCCGTATGCGATTCTCGAAACTGCATTTAGTTCAGTGCTGTTGTGGTACTTGCCGCCAGATTTTGAATGTAGCCGGAGAACGCAGGGTCTTCACCGTGCAACAAAGTGGGCAGGGCCGCGCGGAAGTCGGCACGGTTGCACCATTCGCCCATGTAGTCTTCCCACGAACGCCAACGGCGCAATTGCTTCTCACTCATTTTTTCTTCATAAAGCAGCAAATACGCGCGCTCAAACAATGAAATCAGCATGCTAAAAATGATGAACATGCGCTCGCGTTGCTCAACGGAAAGTGCGGGTGTTTCCTCGTTGGTGAAAATATGCAAATCCGGATGTTCCAGCGCGATCTTGAGGAAATCCTGATAGTTGTCCGAGAGCAGTTGGTAAACTTCCTCCTCTTCGTTGTCGCGCTCTTTGCGTTGTTCGTAAATAAACACGCCTATCGCCATCGGCAGACCGATGACAGTGACGATGTAACTCGCCAGTTCCCAAGTTTCCAGTGCGGCCATGTTGAGTATTCCTAAAATTTCGTATTACAACGGCAATGATAAGACTAGCATGATCGGCATGACGATGGGTGCCAGGATTGCGGTGATTGGGCAAGCCGGAGGTCGAAAATAAGTGGGCTATCGTAGTGCTGTGCATTGCGCTATCATTTGACCCGCTTCGGCAGAAGGCAAAACAAAATTAAACAGACGTTATTTTGAAAGGTGATCAGGATGGACTCTAAAATTCGCACACTTATGTTGGCTATCGTGGTAGGCATTATTCTATGGTTGCTAGGAGGGCTTGTTGTAAATAATGTTCTTGGCATCATTTTTGTCATGTTAAGTATCGTTATCGTGGGGCTGGCTGGCGGTAATGTGATGAACACACCGGAACCCAAGCATTAACAAGTTACAATCGGGTATATCCAACGCCACCGCAAGGTGGCGTATTTATTTCAGCAATGTGTTGAGAGTAGAATCAGCTTCACCTTTGTAAAACCCACCGAGGAATTTACATGTCAGTCGCGCAACCAAATCAACGAAATTCCTTCTTGAAATACTTACCCTATTTCATAGTGCTGCTGTTGCTGGCGAGTGCAGCGTGGTACTTCACGCGCCCCCATCCGCCTGTTGTGCAGCTCGCCAAAGTGGAACGCGGAACAGTGGAAGCCACCGTAAGCAACACCCGGGCAGGCACAGTCAAGGCGTGTCACCGCGCTAAGCTGGCTCCACCGGCGGGCGGGCAGATCGCGCATCTGCTGGTGAAAAAAGGCCAGCGCGTCAAAGCTAATCAGATATTGCTGGAGTTGTGGAACGATGATTTGCAGGCGCAGGCGCAACTCGCCACCGAGCAACTGAACACATCACAGACACAGGCCAAGCAGGTGTGTATGCAGGCTGATCTGGCGGAGAAAGAAGCCGAGCGCGCGCATCAGTTAAAAGAGAAAGGCTTTATTTCCGCCGAAGCAGTCGATCAGAGAACCTCGGCGGCCAAAGTGAGCCACGCCGGATGTGACGCGGCAAAAAGCCAGATCGAGCAAAGCCGTTCGCGCATCGCCGCAGCCCATGCCAACTTGCGGCGCATGGTGTTGCGCGCACCGTTCGATGGCGTCGTCGCAGACATTAGCGGCGAGTTGGGCGAATACACCACCCCCTCGCCACCGGGCATTCCCACGCCGCCCGCGATTGATTTGATTGATGATATCTGCCTGTTTGTCAGCGCGCCGATAGATGAGGTGGATGCCGCCAATATCAAAGCGGGTCAGGTCAGCCGCATCACGCTTGATGCCATCAAAGGCAAATCGTTCGCGGGCAAGGTCAAACGCGTTGCGCCATATGTGCTGGAACTGGAAAAACAAGCGCGCACCGTGGAAGTGGAAGTGAGTTTCGTCGAACCGCTTACAGCGGAAAACTTACTCGTGGGCTACAGCGCGGATGTCGAAATCGTCCACACTTCCCATGCCAACGTGCTGCGCATCCCCACCCAAACATTATTGGAAGGCAAGCGGGTATTGGCCTACAGGTTGGCAGATGGCGTACTGGAAGAACGCACCGTGACAACAGGCTTGGCGAACTGGGAACACACCGAGATTACTTCAGGATTGAACGAAGGCGACCAGATTGTGTTGTCGCTCGATCAGGCTGGGGTGAAGGCGGGAGTGAAAATAAAACCACAAGAAAGCAAATCAGGGAAATGAACAACTATTTGAAGCAGGAGTGTTGCGTGTGAATAGTAAAAAGTTGGGTTATGTAGATGCCATACGTGGAATTGCAATCCTGATGGTTATTCTGGTACATACCGCCCAAAGAATTCCAAACTTAAGTTACATAATGGATATTCTTGCCCAATATGGACAAATGGGAGTCCAGTTATTCTTTGTCGCTTCCGCATACACACTATGTATCTCCTTTGAAGGACGCGCAAAAGAGCCCTATAAGATTTTATCGTTCTACATAAGAAGATGGTTTCGTATTGCCCCACTATATTATTTGGCTATTCTGATTTATTTTTCCGTGCTCATTGGCTTACAGCTTTACGCGGGCAATAAAATTATATCGACTGGGCAATACTCTTTTTTTAATGTGTTAGCAAATGTGGTATTTGTGCACGGATTTGTTCCTTCTGCGAACAACAACATCGTTCCAGGTGGTTGGTCGATTGGTACTGAAATGGCTTTCTACCTAATTTTCCCGCTAGTTTTTGCAGTTTCAAAGAAAATTTATGGGGGGAGTGTTCTCCATTTGCTGTGGTTGCTAATAGCCTGTTTAGTGGTCAATTTAACCATCCAGACAATATTAACTGGGGTAACTCACCAGTCAATCCGGAATAACGATTTTCGTTATTTCAATATCATCAATCAACTGCCTGTTTTTATCCTTGGGGTAATTGCATATTTTTTGCACAAAAACGGTACTTACTCGAGAATGCCTTCTCGTATGATTTCAATTCTCGGATTCATATTTTTTTCGGGTATTGCATTGCTCTTGTTAAAAGCAAGGGGGCAGCTAGTGCCCGTTATTATTCCAACCGTTTCGGGTGTTTCATTTTTGTTCCTATTGAATTGGTTTAAGATCGCAGGCCATCAAAGTCGTTTGCTATGCAAAATCGGAGTGGTGTCATATTCAATGTATATTTTCCACTTTATTTTTGCATGGGTATTGCTCCCCATAATTTTCCGTAATATTTCCCATCCGTTTAACCCAGATATTGAGTTAGTGATTGCATTTATCTTTGTCAGTACGCTAACTTATCTTGTGGCACGGTTTACTCAGAGATTCATTGAAGCCAAATTTACCTTAGCAGGTGCGAAATTAATATTACGCTTGCAAGCACGTAAGTAGGGTTTCTCTGCAGTCTGCTACATCTGGTAATGATTGGCGAATTTTAGGATGAAGTGCAATTTCGAGTAATCCTGGTTGGTGGGTGAGA
>CAZSPN010000086.1:0-3540 GCA_964608835.1 uncultured Gallionella sp. | reverse complement strand
CACGCAACTGCGTGTCACTTCAGCCGTGAAAATAATTGAAAAACTTGACGGAAAAATTTTTCGTGATTATCGTGTCGGTACAACTGAGTGGTGTGGTCTTCACCCGCGAGCATGGCGTATGGAGTTAAACGTGCCTTAAACTCGAAACCGTAAAGGTTTTTCAAGAATCATCGTGTAACCACTTGCAACACTTGAAATGGGTGGTCGTCATTAACTTATTCAAAAACTTTGAATGAGCCTCAAAAATAGACAGGACTAGTAACACCTGCCTTCTTTTCCGTTCAGGCTCGCCTGAACATGTTCCACACAAAAACAAAACAACCTTTTATTGTTTAGCCCTTGCAGCTAAACGCTTTGGTCTACTGTCATTTATTTGGCCGTACCCAGGGAAAAAAAGGAAACCATGAGTCCTTACGGTGGCAGTAAGGATTGAGCCATGGGGTTGGAAAGTTGTGTGTGATGACAGATGTCAGTTCCCGATCATCTAAATCGGATGCGTAAAGTTTCGTGGCTCTAAACGGAACTGCTGGTTAGCCAGGCTTGGACAACTCTAAGAAATTAGGAAATCCATTCAGCGCGTAGTTGTTAAAGAACCCGCCCCGCCAATACAGTTGGCAAGACCTCCTCAACGCTTCTTTGTTTAGCGACACAAACAAAAACTGCCCGGCATTCTGCTGCAACCCGGAGCTTTAATGCAGCACTTACTAATCCATTGGGAATGGGAAGCATGAACGCGCCTATAGAAAGTAAAAAGGAATCGACGGGATGGGGCTGGAAAGGAAAGCTCGCTGTGTTGCTCGGCAAGTATGGTTCACTGACGACTGATCAAAGAAAAGCTGCCAGTCACAAGACCCACAATACAAGAGCGCAAGTGCTCTATGCATCATTTCGTGAATTGCGCCAACTCGGATTTAGACTCGACGAACCGGCCAACCTGAAACCTAAACTGTTGACGCGCGTTTAAAAATGACCACCTGTGCGCGTTGAATTTTGACCAGGCGTTTAATGGATGTAGATTACTACACCGCTGTGGGTAAGTCGACCAAACTGACTAGGTCTTAAGCTCCTTTTTTAATGATTTATTAGATGTCTGCATTTTCTGGTATTACAGATTTCTTCCGCTCAGTCTCCCGTTCCTTGATACGTCCCTTTGCTTGCGTGCTGCTGTGCTTGAATCGATAAGATTCATTACCTGTTTCAACAATATGGCAATGGTGCGTGAGTCGATCTAGCAAAGCCGTGGTGAGTTTGGCATCCCCAAAGACACTACTCCATTCCGAGAAGCTAAGATTCGTAGTAATAATCACACTGGTACGTTCATATAGACGTGACAGTAAATGAAACAACAACGCACCTCCTGCTTGAGAGAAGGGCAAATATCCCAGCTCATCAAGAATCACCAGATCCATCTGCATCAAACTCATTGCTAATTTACCTTGTTTGCCTGCAGCTTTCTCGCGTTCTAGGTTATTCACTATCTCTATGACAGAATAAAAACGCACACGCTTGCCATGAGTTTGAATACCTGTCACACCCAATGCAGTGGCCAAATGAGATTTACCTGTGCCAGAACCGCCGACCAGGACGACATTCTCGGCGGCATCCGTAAACGTCATGGTGGTGAGTCGGTCAATTAATGCCCTGTCGACACTGGATTGGCTAAAATCAAAACCCTCCAGATTACGATGAATAGGGAATCTGGCCGTGTGCATTTGATACGCAATGGAGCGTATTGCGCGATCCGTGGATTCTGCCTCCACCAAATGCCGCAGCAACCATTCGGAGGAATCCAGTGACGCGGTAGCGCCATGCGCGCCTTGACTGATGAGTACAGCATAGCTATCGGCCATACCATATAATTTAAGGGCTTTAAGTTGGGTGAGGATATCAGGCATGGTTAATCTCCTTCGCATTCAAACTGTCATAGCGCAATGTATTCGCCAACGGCTCTTCCCGTAGCGTCAGGCCCGTGGTCACCTGCACTGGAATGGCTGGTGGCTTTAGTCTGGTTAACACATTGAGAATATGCTCCGCACTTGGGGCCCCTGAAGCCAGGACTTGCTCTACGGCAATCAATACGGCATCTAACCCATGCACAGGCACATTAGCCAGCACACTGGCCATGATGCGATCTCCCATGAGTCGCTCACGTCGTCGCAATTCGGATTGCAACTTGAGTAATGGCAAGGGCATTTCAGTAAAGGGTGCGCCATTACGCAATGCACCAGGTTTGCGCTCAACCAGTGGAATATAGTGCTGCCAGTCATAACGGGTTTGGTCACGCTCATATAATCGAATGTGACTTGCTATCATGCTGTTCTCTGCGTAAATCGCCATACGGTCTGGGTATAAATGGATAGCCACCTGGCTATTAGCCAGGTGGCATGGCACAGAATAACGATTGCGCTGTACCGTCACTAGGCAGGTACTGGAAACACGTGCCAACACTTCTGTATAACCATCAAATGGCGTAGGCATTGGCATCAAATACAACTGTTCCTGCTCCAGCACGTCAGCAATGGTCAGGCTTGCGTAGTCAGGATGAGGCAGCGTTGCCCATAACGCGCGACACTGCGTTTCTAACCATGTGTTGAGTTCATCAAAGCGGCTAAACTTATGTTTCCTCGCCTCAGACCAGACGCGACGACGGGCATCTTGCACATTCTTCTCAACTACGCCTTTCTCCCAACCTGAAGCGACATTGCAGAAATCAGGATCAAACAAGTAATGCGCCGTCATGGCAAAGAAGCGCGAATTGACGATACGGCCTTTGCCTTTTTGCACCTTATCGACAGCGGTCTTCATGTTGTCATAGATGCCGCGTTTTGCGACGCCCCCTAGTGCAGTAAAAGCGCGCGTATGCGCATCAAATAGCATCTCATGGCTTTGGGTTGGGTAAGCGCAAATCATAAAAGCGCGACTGGCACATAGTTTGGTGTGAGCAGCTAAAATCTTACGGTGGATGCCACCAATCACCAGCCATTCTTCACTCCAATCAAACTGAAAGGCTTCACCTAAGGCAAAGTGAAGTGGCACAAAGGCAGACTTGTTGCTGACTGCTGACGATTGGTGGCGCCAGTGGCGTATGAATTCAGTGACACGTGTATAGCTACCGGTGAAACCTTCTTGCTTGAGTTCGTTGAAAAGCATGAGTGCGTTGCGCCGATCACGCTTGGGTCGATGTGCATCAGCAACCAATGCCATCAATATCTTGGGTTCAAAAGGAGTGAGCTTGTTAAGCTTCGGAGATCTGTGGTACTTTGGCTCTAACCCATGTGCGGATTTTAGCCACTTCTTGATTGTATTGCGTGTGAGGGTGGTGCGTCTTGCAATCTCACTAATTGATAAATGTTCTCGAAAGAACATACGACGAATCTTGGAATACATGACCATGGTAATCACCTCATTTACTCCTGCTCATAAAATAAGCAGGATACTGGTTTTACCTGGTCAAAATTCAACGCGCATAACTGCGCTTATCTGGTCATTTTTAAATGCGCGTCAACATGATTGAACACCTGCTGGACGCGGAACATACCG
>CAZSPN010000085.1:3484-3698 GCA_964608835.1 uncultured Gallionella sp. | reverse complement strand
AAGTCGCGCGGATGTTGCGCAAGCGCGTGAGAGAGTGATGATCCACTGATGATTTGCGTTTTGATGGATGCGATCAAATCCCGCACATAATTGCGCTCGGCTTGATCCAGCAAGGCCGAGAAGGCTTGTTCCAGCGTCAGGCTGGCTTCCAGCAGGCTGGCGAGCTGGCGGGTGAATAGTGCCAATTCGTTGTTGGAAAGTTTGTCACCCAACA
>CAZSPN010000085.1:0-3474 GCA_964608835.1 uncultured Gallionella sp. | reverse complement strand
GCCTGCCTCATCCACCTGAGTGGCAATGGCCTCCACTTGAATGGGCAGCAACCCCTGTCCGCGCAAATTGGCGCGCGCGGCGCGCGGGCTATCGGCGTTGATCACGCCTTTGAGCATGACTCCGGTAGCATCAGCGGCTTCGTAGCGAAAGGCGGGCATTAGGCAAGATTAATGGAAATCTATAGCGGTACATCACCCGCAACGCGCCACGTAAAATATAGCGCAGCGGCGACAAATAAAAAACATGCCATCATAAGCAACAGGCTTTGCATGCGGACAGATTGATTTGGCAGCGGCATAAGCAATGCCACCAGTGGGATGCCGGACAAAATTGCCAGGGCATACCACGGCAACTGCGCGCTGAGCACTGCAAGACAACCAATCAAACCGGCAATGAGTGAGAGGGGAAGGGTAAACATCCGACCGTTTGGCAGTGCCTGGTTGCTGATTAGTTGAATGACCCAATGGGCTGCGGCTGCCGCGCCGATCGCCAAACCCAATTGGCCAAGTAGTGCGGATGCACCTATCAATGCCGCGCCGCCAGTACCCAAGCCTAACGCTGTTGCCGCACATGGGACTCGCAACGAGTCCTTTCCCAGCAACTTATCCATGCTCCATACCAACAAGGCAACATACGCGGCACATGCCGCACCCCACTGAAAGAGGATACTTGACTCTTGCTGCTCAAGGATGCGCAACAGCGTCCAAACTGTTGCCCCGCCGCTCAGGGCAACTAGCAACCAATTCCGCCAATTGGAAATAGAAGAGCCAAACAGCAAGCCCAGTGCCGTGCTGAATACTCCCAGCCAAATAATTTTTCGTGTGGCCGTGAACGGTTCATAACCGAAATCGCTTACCAAATAAACTGTAAGTGCGAAGCCCGCGATGATTGCCAGTCCGCTTAATCGAATACGCAGAAATAATTCCGCAATGATGAGTGCAACCAGGAAAGGCGCGAAACCGGCTTGCACCGCAGGGTGGTTAATTAATTCTTGCATGGGGTATGAACTGATGAAAAATCATAACGAAGCGCAGTTTAACATTTCACGAATTCAATTTATCAAATCATTCGCACCCATATTTAAACATATATTGGAGTCGCGGAAAGTGGAGCCATGCAGCTTCTACCCCTGTTTGATTGCCACTACCGTTCGCCCGTGTTGATTGCCTTGGATGAGCAAAGGAAAAATTTTTGGCAATTCCGCGAACGGGGTGGTGTGGGTTATTTGATCCAGTGATTTTGGAAGCAGATCGGTTGCAAGCCGTTGCCATATTTGGCAGCGTAGTGGCATTGCCGTTGCAGCGGAATCAATGCCTATCAAGCGCACCCCGCGCAAAATGAATGGAAACACCGTGGTATGCAACTCGATGCCGCCCGCATTGCCAAAGCTGGCGATCACACCGTTTTGCTGCATGGTGCGTGTCAGCCATGCCAACGTTTCACCGCCCACCGCATCCAATGCGCCCGCCCATTGCGATTTTTCCAGCGCATGCGTTCCCATCGGCAAATCTTTACGCGACAAAATTTCTGTCGCGCCCAATGATTTCAGGTAATCGTGTTCGCCCTCTTTTCCAGTCAATGCCACCACGTGATAACCCAGTTGCGCCAGCATCACAATCGCCAAGCTCCCCACACCGCCCGTCGCACCCGTGACGATCACCTTACCGTTTTCAGGACGCAAATCGTTTTGCTCCAGCCGATGGATCGCCAGCGCGGCGGTGAATCCCGCTGTCCCCAATGCCATTGCATCCCACAGCGTCAACCCTTGCGGCAACGGCACCACCCAATCGGCAGGCACGCGCACATATTCGGCAAACCCGCCATCGTGATCCACACCCATGCCATAGCCCGTGACCAGCACCTCGTCAGCCACGGCAAAGCGCGCATCGTCGGAATGCACCACCGCACCCGACACATCCACGCCACCCACGCAAGGAAAGCGGCGCACCACCTTGCTCGCCCCCGTAGCGGCAAGTGCATCCTTGTAATTGACACTGGAATAATGGGCTTGAATGGCTACCTCGCCAGAGTCGAGATTGTTCAGCGAGAAATTGGCGAAATGCCCAGCGGATTTTCCGTCTTGCTCTGTTATTTGATAAGCGGAAAAACTTTGTGGGGATGGAGTTTTTAACATCACTCTATGTTTTTTGGCAGGGCAGATAACGCTGCACTTATCGGCTATATATAACTCTCACTACTCGCCCAGAAATTCCTATTGGATCATTTTCAGTTGAAAAATGCGACCATGGTTGTCAGCCGGATCAAGCTGTTGTTGTATTTTGCCCAATTGGGGCACACTGAAGCAAAGTGGCTGGGGAGTCCATGAACGCGGATACAAATAGATTCCCACTTGCATTTTTTTAGGTTCGTAACCCATCTTGTAATCAATTATCATTTCCAGTGTACGTCCGGTGTCGCAATCTGCTTTACGGATAACCATTTGCTTAAGGGCATCACTTTCCAGTTGGATGCCATCAGCCGCTAAAAATTTCACAAACACGAGGTCTTCCTGAATCATGCGTTGATCCGTCATTACCATGATCCAGCGGTCACTACCGGCGAAACCGCTGGTCATCGACAGCAACATCCATGCCCCCAGAATAAATTTGGGCAAATATGGTTGATTCATGGCATATCTCCTGTAAACAAAATTCTCCAACGTTTATAAATCCAGCAACACCCGCCCCGGAAACTCCAACGCTTCTTTGATGGTGGATAAAAACTGCACGGCTTCGCGTCCATCAATGATGCGATGGTCGTAGGAAACGGCGAGGTAGTTCATTGGGCGAATGACAATCTGTCCGTTCTCAACCACTGCTCTATCCTTGGTCGCATGGATGCCCAGAATGGCAGCTTGCGGCGGGTTGATGATGGGGGTAGAGAGCATGGAACCAAACACGCCGCCGTTGGACACGGTGAACGTGCCGCCCGTGAGTTCTTCCATCGTCAGCTTGCCATCCTTTGCACGCGCCCCAAAATCGGCGATTTGTTTTTCGATGTCGGCAAACGTTAATTTATCAGCATCCCGAATAATCGGCACAACCAAGCCGCGCTCGCTGCCGATCGCCATGCCGATGTCGTAATAGCCGTGGTAGACGATGTCATTGCCATCCACCGAGGAGTTGAGCACCGGGTATTTTTTCAGCGCATGCACAGCCGCCTTGACAAAAAAGCTCATGAAGCCGATTTTGACGCCGTGCTCTTTTTCAAACTTTTCCTGAAAGCGCTTACGCATTTCCATCACTGGCGCCATGTTCACTTCATTGAAAGTGGTCAGGATGGCATTGGTTGACTGGGACTGCAGCAGGCGCTCAGCGATGCGGGCACGCAGACGGCTCATGGGCACGCGCTGCTCGGGACGCTCACCCAGGTCACTGGCCTTGGCAGGCGCCGAAACTTGAGGCAAAGAAGTGGTTGGGGATCCGGTAGGTATTGCGCTGACAGCTACTGATTTAGGAGCAGATCCTGCAGCA
>CAZSPN010000084.1:0-3840 GCA_964608835.1 uncultured Gallionella sp. | reverse complement strand
ACAGTGCCTGTCCAGAGTTGCACGTACTGTCGATCCGATTGCCGCGTTTATCGAATAATTTACTCGCCATATCAGCCGATAGACCGCCCGATACAAATGTTTCACCGCCGCTGCGCATATAGCCCCCCGCGCCGGCAACCAGCGGCATGAGCAATATCAACGAGCCTGTTAAGAGCAATTTTTTCATGGCATCTGTGGCGAAGATTGTAGGGAGGGCAGCGATTGGCTTCTCCAAACGCGCCAATCACGGGAGTCATACACCAGATAATATCCCGGCGCACCTTGCCAAAAAAGGGCGGGGAACTGCTGGGTAACCCTATCCATTGCCGCAACGGGTCGGGTAGGATTGGCAACCACAACCTGTTCAATAGTGGGCTGAAGACGTTTCATTTCATTTTTGAATTGATGGCTGAAAGGCAACACCAAATTATGCGCATTGCCGCGAGCGACTATCGCGCGATAAAGTTGGCGGTCATCCATGAGTGTGGGCTGCCGAACATCCTTTAACCATAAGCCAAGCTCGGACAGATCATCCTTGATGACCTGATAGTTACCGGCCAGGGCTTTACTCCAATCACGGGTTTCATGCGATGGCAGCCAATTCAATGTCAACCATCCGCCCAGATTTCCCACTGCCAACAAAATCAACAGATGCTTGGCCTGACGTACGCGGGGCATTAACAGGATGGTCGCCATCACGATAGCGATTTGCAGAAAAAGCAGGTTAAGCAAATCGGACAAAAAGAAAATGGAGGTTGCCAGCGCAATGGCGATAACCGGGTGAATTACCAGCGCCAATGTTGCCGCAAAACGCACGCGGTGCTGCCTGTAATGCCAAATCACCCAAGGTATAAAGGGAAAGGCAAGGATGGTAAATACCAAACCGTAGGTGGCGGGAACAAGCCATTGCCCTCCCAGCCCAGACAACCAGGGCGAATTTTCGGCCTGATTAAACGCTCCGCGAAAGCTTGCTTCTGAGGCCTGGAGAAACTCCCAGGGATTGCTGTGGAAAACCTGGTTAAGATAAATCCATCCCGCAGCCGTAAAGGCCACCGGAAAAATGAGGATGCTGTACACGCCAACCAGCGAGCTGCCCAACATTTTTTTGGGTGCGAGAAACGGGATCAGCGGCAACAATGCCAAGAATACAATCGAGGTGCGCTCATCCACAAAAAACAACACTGCCAGCATAAATGCGACCAGCACGACCGCGCGCAAATCGTGGATGCTGATAACCAAATAACAACCGTAACAAAACAGGTAGAAGGTAAACAACACCAGCGTATTGTGCAACCCGGAACTGGCCGCCCACAGGCTGAAGGGGTGGAGTGCCAGCAGTGCCAACATGACGATCCGTGCTCGCTGCGAGTACCCCTTGTGCCACAAATGCCTGTTCCATAAACCGAACATCACCGCCAAAAGTATTGCGGATAGGCCCGTTGCGGCCTGCACACTTTCTATGCCCAGCAGGCTATAAAGCAAAGCCAACAAATATATGGGGCCGTGCGGGTAAAGCAGCCCGACATACTCCAGCCTGAACTCATCGGAATCAAATGCGGTGATTACTTTATTCCAGCGGTGCGCGTTAAAATCGCTGGCAAAACCCTGGCTTGTCAGCCATATATTGAGCCCGATATAGAGTACCGTCAGGCTGAAAAATAGCAGCCAGAAAGTAGTCCATGATTTAGGCTGTCGGTTGACGTATATCGATGTCATGGTGTTTATACTGAGAAAGACCGTGGTTGGTTTTTTCCCAGAAAAATGGATTGTGGATCAATTGCCAAAACCCTTTATAGGCCGCCACTGTCATTAAAAACCAATAGGCGGGTACAGTCAGCGCATAAGGCATCAACTGATAGTTGTGACGCTTGAACGCTCCCAGCATATTCAAGTAAATAAAAAAACCGTTACCGATGATAAAGTTGAACAAACTGATATACAAAATGGCGGGCGGAAAAATCACATCCAGGCTCACTTGGGCGATAAGCCACAATACGTACATACCCAACATGAATGGCAGTGCCAGTGCGGTGAAAACATTGCCGCCCACAAAAAACTGAAACCCCCAGAAACCGACATGCCCCAATGACTTATAAAGCACCATGGGTTTGCGCATGTGTACCAGATAGGTTTGCATATAGCCCTTAAACCAGCGCGAGCGTTGGCGTATCCAGTTGCCCAGATGGTTATTTGCTTCTTCGTAAGTCGTCGAATTCACCACGCCCACACGATAACCCTGCTGTGTTAAACGCACACCCAGATCCGCATCTTCGGTAACGTTAAACGGATCCCAGGCATTCGCTTTGCGCAGCACATCCATCTTGAAGTGATTGGACGTACCCCCCAGCGGTATGGGAATGTTCAATGCTTCCAACGCGGGCAAATAAAAATCAAACCATAATGAATACTCCAGGGTAAACATGCGCGAAAGCCAGTTTTCATCGGCATTAAAGTAATTTAGCCGAGCCTGAATACACGCGACATTTTTGGGTGCTTTGCGGAAAGCGATAACGGCCTTTTTTATTTGATCCGAATCCGGTTTATCTTCGGCATCATAGATGGTGACGAATTCGCCACGGGCAAAATTGAGCGCGTAATTGCATGCCTTGGGTTTGGTCTTGGGCAGAGAATTGGGCACGCGAATAATCTCAAAATTGCCTTCCAATCCCTGTTCTTTGGCAGCCTGGATAGTTTCAAGATCGTCATCTTCCAGTACCAATTTCACATCCAGTTTGGACAGCGGGTAATCCATGCGCCGCAACGCCGAACTGAGGATAGGCAGGGTGTTGGGTTCTTTATACATTGGCACGAGTATGGTGTAGATTGGCAAATCCTGGTCATTCAGTGCCGCCACTTCTGCATTGGTAACTTTCATGTCAATACTTCGGTGTGATCCCACCCACGTCAGCAATGCGCGCAAACCAAAACTGAGCAGCAAAAAAACAGCGATTAGTCCATTGAATGCAATGAGCGATCCAATGGGCCACAACACTAGGCAGACCAGCAATATCGTGGCTACAACACCTAAAAACCCCAACTGCCCCACTGTGAAAACTTGTCGTGCCGATTGGTTGGGGTTGCTTCTGGCCAGATCCAAAACCGATTTGTCCGTGAGGCTGTTATTCGCGTAGCGTTGCACATTCCAGATAATGTCAAATTTGGTGGTCACAACAAATCGTGTTGCTTCACCATACTGGGTCTTCAGCTTGTGGAACATTGTTTTGCTGGGGTCGGCTACCGCAATCCACAACACGCCATTCTCGCGCTTCCATGGCAAAAAAAGTGCTTGCGCGTATTCTTCAGACTGTTTGATCGCAAACAGATCTGCTTCCGGGGGAAATTTCAGCAAATCAACAAAAGAGAGTCCAAACAGGCTTGCCAACGTATGATAGAAATCATAGGCGCGTACCCAACCCTTGGACAGCAAAACGTCCCCTATCCGGGTCCCCCAGCGTGCCTGCAAGCTTAATGCCTCAAACAGCTGAGCCTGTGTCAGCAGTCCGCGCTGAACCAGCGCGTCACCAATATAGAGCGTGGGTGCACCCGGTATGTGGGGCTGACCGGGGATCATGCCGTTTTTTCGTGCTTGCGGGTTTTACGGTACAAACTCACTAACACGGCGGCAATCAACATCCAGCCCAATGCCAGGATCAGGAAGCGATACTGGGAAAGCCAATCACGCCATCCGCCATAACTTGGATAATCCACTTTCGATAGTGATGGCTCGCGCGAATCCAGCGTCAGCTCTATCCCTTGCTCGCTGATGAAAGCCACATCATCATTATTTAAATGTAACCTTGCCGCAGTTGGCAAACTTTCTCCCATGGGAGCCATGATTGA
>CAZSPN010000083.1:1347-3929 GCA_964608835.1 uncultured Gallionella sp. | reverse complement strand
CTTCAAGTCAGGCGTTGCACTTCAAACTTGAACTCGCGATTAAGGAAAAGTTGGTTAAATCCAAATTATGGTTCGATACATCTCCGTTAGTCATGATACCCAGCGACTTACCAGTTTGCTGGCTTAAGTCGAATGGCTATTTTTTATCGGTGCCGTACCCCGTGAGGCGTTACTTAGACATACCAATTTGGATTGGTATGCAATGTTATCAAGCGCAAATACTTCCCCGCTTTTAATCGCCAAGTTGTAGGATGTTCATCTAATAAAATCCCCTATCAAATACTTTTAAGGAGAGCACTATGAGCACTTCTTACATCAGCCGATTTGAACAACTGCGCATGAGCGATGTACCGCGTGTGGGTGGTAAAAACGCTTCGCTGGGGGAAATGATTAGTCAGCTTACGGCACTGGGAGTGCGGGTGCCGGGCGGCTTCGCTACCACTGCGCAGGCGTATCGTGATTTTCTTGCACAGAACGGGTTGGATCAGCGCATTCAAACTGCGTTGCGGAATCTTGATGTTGCTGATGTTGCAAGGCTCGGTGAGGTGGGTGCGCAGATACGCGAATGGATAATGGCAGCTGCTTTGCAGCCTGAACTTGAGCAGCAGATTCGCGCGGCCTATCAGCAGATGCAGGATGAGACGAGTAGCGGGTTTTCCGTTGCGGTACGTTCTTCGGCGACTGCCGAGGATTTGCCGGATGCCTCATTCGCAGGTCAGCAGGAAACCTTTCTCAATGTCAGCGGTGCGGACGAAGTTATCACTGCGGTTCGGCGAGTATTTGCTTCGCTATACAACGACCGTGCGATTGCTTACCGGACACATCACGGCTTTGCGCATCAGGCCGTTGCCTTGTCAGCCGGCATACAGCGCATGATCCGCAGTGACTTGGGGGCAAGCGGCGTGATGTTTACGCTGGATACCGAGTCCGGTTTCGATCAGGTGGTGCTGATTACTTCGGCATACGGTTTGGGCGAAACGGTGGTGCAGGGCAGCGTTAATCCCGATGAATTTTATGTATTCAAGCCATCGTTACGCGATGGCAAGTGCGCCATCATACGCCGCAATCTCGGTGCCAAAGCCATCAAAATGATCTTTGCCGATGGTTCGCGAAATGCAATCCCAGTGCAGACTGTGGAGGTCTCTTCTACCGAGCGGCAGCAGTTTTCAATTACCGATACTGAAGTTGAAGAGTTGGCGCGTTACGCACTAATCATCGAACAACACTACGGACGCGCCATGGATATTGAATGGGGGCGCGATGGTATGGACGGCAAGTTGTACATCCTGCAAGCCAGGCCAGAAACTGTGCAGGGCAAAGCCAGCATGGATGTGTTGCGTCGCTATTCCCTGAAAAAAACGGGGCAAGTGTTGGTGAGTGGACGCGCCATCGGTCAGCGTATCGGCGGTGGAAAAGTTTGCTTGGTGGCGGATGCCAGCGAGATAGGCAAGGTGCAGGCAGGTGATGTGTTGGTGACGGACATCACCGACCCGGATTGGGAACCGGTGATGAAACGAGCCTCGGCTATCGTCACCAATCGGGGCGGGCGGACTTGTCATGCGGCTATCGTGGCGCGCGAGCTGGGCATTCCGGCGGTGGTCGGATGCGGTAATGCCACCGAGATATTGCAGCATGGTGATGCGGTTACCGTATCGTGTGCTGATGGCGATGTCGGCAAGGTGTATCAGGGTTTGTTAGAAGTCGAGATTACCGAGCTGGCACTTGATAAGTTGCCGACACCCCCGCTGAAAATCTCTCTTAATGTGGCGAATCCCGAACTGGCTTTTGAGTTTTGCCGCTTGCCTAATCACGGCATTGGCCTTGCGCGATTGGAATTTATTATCGCGCGTATGATCGGTATTCATCCGCGCACGGTGTTGGATTATCCCAATCTGCCCGCCGAGCTTAAAGCGCAAGTGGAAGAGAGAAGCGCGGGCTATGCCGATCCGCAAAGTTTTTATGTGGACAAGATGGTCGAAGGGATTGCCACGCTTGCTGCGGCATTTTTCCCCAAGCAGGTGATCGTACGTTTTTCAGATTTCAAATCCAACGAGTATTCCAGTTTGCTTGGCGGCAGCACATACGAACCCGTCGAAGAAAACCCGATGATCGGTTTTCGCGGGGCTTCGCGTTATGTGGCGGACAGTTTCAAGCCGTGCTTCGCGTTGGAATGCCGCGCTGTGAGTCGTGTGCGGGACGAGATGGGGTTGACCAATGTTGAGGTGATGATTCCGTTTGTGCGCACCGTGGCGGAGATGCGGGCGGTGATAAACACGCTCGCAGAAAACGGATTGCAGCGGGGCAAAAACGGACTGCGTGTGATTATGATGTGCGAAATTCCTTCCAATGCCCTACTCGCCGATCAATTTCTCGAATTGGTGGATGGTTATTCCATAGGATCGAACGATTTGACCCAGCTTACGCTCGGTGTGGATCGAGATTCAGGCGTGTTGGCAGGTTCTTTCGACGAGCGCGATGCAGCGGTGAAGCAACTTATTAGTATGGCAATCCAAGCTTGCCGCAAGCACGGAAAATACATTGGCATCTGCGGACAAGCTCCTTCGGATTATCCTGAGTTTGCG
>CAZSPN010000083.1:0-1337 GCA_964608835.1 uncultured Gallionella sp. | reverse complement strand
AGGCCCGTCAGATCATCCCGATTTCGCACGCTGGCTGATGGAGCAAGGTATCGAAGCGATTTCGCTGAACCCCGATACCGTAGTGCAGACGTGGCTATACCTTAGTGATGCAACAAGCCACTGAATGATCGCCCTTAGCCAAGTCAGCTGCGCCACACTGGATGCCATCAAAGGCAAGTCGTTTGCGGGCAAAGTCAAACGCGTTGCACCTTATGTGCTGGAACTGGAAAAACAAGCGCGCACCGTGGAAGTGGAAGTGGCATTCACTGATCCGCCTACAGCGGAAAACTTACTCGTGGGTTACAGTGCCAATGTCGAAATCGTCCACACCACCCATGCCAACGTGCTGCGCATCCCCACGCAGACCCTGCTAGAGGGCAAGCGGGTATTGGCCTACAGGCCAGCAGATAGCATGCTGGAAGAACGCACCGTGACCACCGGCTTAGCTAACTGGGAACACACCGAAATCATTTCAGGCTTGAACGAAGGCGGCCAGATCGAGCTGTCGCTTGATCAAGCTGGCGTGAAGGCCGGAGTGAAAAGTAGACCGCTAGAAAGTAAACCTTCCAAATAATGCAAATAGAGCCGCAGCTCAACGCCCATTACAGCGACTACCTCGCCGAGTATCTGCGCTCAGGAGGCGTGAATGGGTAATGCTGACTCACACCAAATGCCGAAATATTACGCTGGGCAGGTGTCCACCACCAGCTGCTTGCCACACGCAGCTAAATATCGCCGTATCGTCGTGACTGAAGGAGAATGTTTGCCTGATGCCAAAGCACGTTCCAATCGTGCCACGGCGGGAGCCTGCGTTCCCATGCGCTCGGCGACTTCGGCTTGCGTCAAGCCCGCTTCATGGCGCGCTTCCAGCAACAAATCCAACAAGGCGAATTCCTCTTTCTCCAGCCGTTCGTACTCTTTACTAACCGCAGGATTTTTTAACATCTTGGTTTTTAATTCATTGTGCGTCAGCATGTTTAATCTCCTTCATGCGTCGTATGGCGGCATCCAACTCCGCACGCGGCGTTTTTTGGGTTTTCTTGACAAACCCGTGCAACATCACAATTCGCCGACCGGACAGCGTGCAATACATCACCCGCGCAATCCCCTCGACACCCATCAAACGCAATTCAAACAACCCGTCACCCATTGCCTTAGTATGTGGCTCACCCAAGTTAGCCCCCACCACGCGCATCATAACAAATATGTTATCGGTGTCAATGCGCTCGTTTATACATATCCTCCATCAACCGTGCATTTCTTCGCGTATCGTTTCGCGCACTGTTATCGCTGATTGAATATTGACCCATCGTGCTGAATGAATTTTGACCCAGGAC
>CAZSPN010000082.1:0-4403 GCA_964608835.1 uncultured Gallionella sp. | reverse complement strand
GATAATAGTTTTGGGTTGATAGCTTCTCTACAGCTATAAAATTCTGACGTGGTTGTTGCTACATGAAATTAACATTTGAAGGGTCGATAGGCATCTCCCACTAACAATAAAACTTTTCGGCTCTGACATTCAAAACCTGAGCTTATTTTATACACCTAACTTATCGCAAATTCAGTTCCGAAAAATAAACAAGTTGCAACATTAAAAGTTGTAAGCCGCCCCCATGGAAAGAGATTATTACCAGTTACATTTTGTGAGGGAATTCATTTTGTAGCGCATGAATTGAGTCAAGTATGCCTACAAAGCGGCCACCAAATTCTGTCAGGTGATATTCAACGCGGGGCGGAATTTCCGCGAACACGTGTTTCTCGATTACACCGAAGTGCTGTAGTTTCCGCAGCCTTTCGTTCAGTACTTTTGCTGACAGTCCATCAATGGCATGTTCCATTTTTCCCGGACGATTGACACCTTGCCGAATCAAATCAATGACGGCCAGCGACCATTTACAGCCCACCACGCTTTCCATCATTTGCCCGACGGTCGGGTGCGCAATATCCAAAATATTTATTTCATTTTTCATCAGGAAGATGCACCAAAAAGTAAGTGAGTTACCGTTTTGTGCCCGCTGTTGCAAGCAATGCGACTAGGCTACATTGAGTTCCCGTTAATTACAACTTGAGGAGAACACCATGAAAACCATTTCCAAAATTAGCTTGCTGGGCAGCTTGATCACCTTGTCTGCCAGTGCAGTCGCTCAAGATGTGCCTTACCCTAGCGGATACCGTGATTGGCATCATGTGAAGAGCATGGTGATTAGTCCGGGACATGCTTTACACGATGCGTTTGGCGGCATCCACCATCTCTACGCGAATAAAAAAGCGCAAAGTGGTTACGCCAAAGGAAGGTTTGCCGATGGCTCGGTGATCGTATTCGATTTGCTGGAAGCGAATGATGGCGGCAATGCGTTAGTCGAAGGCAAACGCAAAGTGGTGGGCGTGATGCACAAGGACAGCAAGCGTTATGCGGCGACAGGTGGCTGGGGGTTTGAGGGATTTAAGGGCGATTCAAAAACGGATCGCGCTGTGGGTGCAAATGCCGCCAGCGCGTGTTTTGGATGCCACGAACCAGAAAAGAAGCATGATTATGTGTTTAGTAATTTGCGTGATTGAAGGGGGGGATATGGGTACGATTGAACCTGCTCCAGCGTGGCAAGTTAGACTGTCAGCGGCAACATCATCAGCCTACCGACGCTGATATCGCAGAGTTGAAAAGATTACAAAGTTAGGTAATTTTGCATAACCATTCGAGTGAGACATTCAGCATTGAGGAAATTGCAAAATAATCGATAAACGATCTACTTGGTAGCCGCCCACCCGGCACCTCCTTCACTCAGATAGATTACCGAGTATGATCGGCAAAAAGAAAGAGAATGTTTGGTTGAGTTAATTTAATTCTTCCCCAAAACTAAGTTGTAACTAACTGATTTTAAATGACGTAAAATGCTCTAAAATCTACCCAGAATAATTGGTTAACTCCGCATAGTGTGATGAAAAATAAGGATAAAATAAGCATTTTATTTATCTGCATGGGCAACATTTGCCGTTCCCCCACGGCTGAAGCGGTGTTCAGGCAATATGTTGAACGGGCTGGTCTGTCCGATTTAATCGCGATTGATTCTGCCGGGACGCATGATTATCACATCGGCGATGCGCCTGATTTGCGGACGCAACGTGCAGCTTTGCAGCGCGGCTATGACATGAGCGACTTGCGCGGAAGGCAGGTTGAGCAGACTGATATTAAACGGTTTGATTACGTGCTGGCGATGGATCACGCCAATTTGGCAATTCTGCAACGCCTTGTTCCCGCAACCGGTACAACAACCCCAAAATTATTTCTTGACTATGCGCGTCATCATGCGGAGCGCGAAGTTCCCGATCCTTATTACGGTGGGACAGGGGGCTTTGAGCGCGTGCTGGATATGGTGGAGGATGCGGCGGAAGGGCTGTTGCAACACATACGAAAACAGCATTTCCAGGCATAACCACCGAGAAAGCTTCATAAAAAAACCGCACGATTTTCATCGTGCGGTTTTTTTATCGTAACAAATAATGGCTAGTGGCGAGTTTCAATTTGTACTAATGGTTCGCTTTCTACGTACACCTCATGTTTCCGTACACGGCGACGAGGAGTGGATTTTTCCGCGTTGCCTATGCTTGCCACCGCCTGCGTTTTACTTGGATCAGTTTCAATCTGGATCAGATTCAAACTACCGCTATCCTGCATTGCGGTAAATGCCGATGCCGCAGGCTTGGTACTCACCGTTGGCATGGCAACATATTCGCTGGGCTGTGCGTAACCCTCGGGAATGGCGACGTATTCAGTCGGCTTCGCCTCGGTAGGTGTGGATGCAACTTCCATCTGTACGAATGATTGCTGCACCATGACTGGTTCAACACTTTGCGCGACAGAGGTTGGCGGCTGAGTTGCATTTTCGCGTTGCTCACGCTCACGACGACCACCACGGCGGCCACGGCGGCGCGCATTGTGAGAGCCTGTTGTTTCTGCTTGCTCTGAAGCGGCGATGTTTTCCAATACAGGCTTTTCTTGCACTACAGCTTGGACGTTCTGATTCGTTGTGCCACGCTGCTGCGTGTTCTCATTTGCCGCGCGAGGTGGGCGTGGCGGTCTGGGTTGGCGCGGCTCACGTGGCTCAATGGTCTCTTGCGGCTTGTTTGCAAGTTCGGCGAACACAGGCTTGTTGCGGTCACGATTTTTGCCCGCCTCATTACTGTCTTTGTCTTTACGTCCGCCGCGTTCGCGACGTTTGTTGCCGCCTTCGCCGCGCTCATTTCGTTCAGGGCGCGCGCCTCGTGAACGGTTGATCGCGGCCTGCTTGGCCACAGGCTGCGCGGGTTCGCTGATTGATTTTATCCAACCCATGAATTTACCAAACAGAGAAATTTGTGGAGCTTCAACTTGGATAGGCGCGGGCTGCGTAGGCGTTACGCCTTGCACTACTGCTTTTGCACGCGTTGCTTTTTGCTGCTCTTGGGTTGAGTTTGCCGGTTTTTCTTCAACGGGTTTCTCTACCAGTTTGTAACTGGCCTGCAACATATCGGCACTCATGTCATCCGAGCGCAAACGATTGATGCTGTAGTTGGGGGTTTCCAGATGCGGATTAGGAATCAGCGTGACCGCCACTTTTAAGCGTGATTCGATCAGGTGAATGTCACCACGTTTTTCGTTCAGCAGGAAGGTTGCCACATCGACGGGTACTTGCGCGTGGATGGCGGTGCAGTTGCCCTTCATGGCTTCTTCCTGAATGATGCGCAGGATGTGCAATGCCGAGGATTCTGTGCCGCGAATGTGACCGATACCGCTGCAACGCGGGCAGGCGATGTGGTTGCCTTCATTGAGGCTGGGTTGCAAACGCTGACGCGACAGTTCGAGCAAACCAAAACGCGAGATTTTCGCGGTCTGGACACGGGCGCGGTCATAGTGCAGTGAATCGCGCAAACGATTTTCAACTTCGCGCTGGTTGCGGCTGCTTTCCATGTCGATAAAATCAATCACGATAAGTCCGCCCAGGTCACGCAAGCGCAATTGGCGTGCGATTTCTTCAGCTGCTTCCAGGTTGGTGTTGAACGCCGTGGCTTCAATATCCGATCCTTTGGTTGCGCGCGCCGAGTTGATGTCAATCGCGGTGAGGGCTTCGGTGTGGTCGATCACAATTGCACCACCGGAAGGCAAGCGCACCTCGCGTGAATGAGCCGATTCGATCTGATGCTCAATTTGGAAACGTGAGAACAGCGGCACATCATCCACATAACGTTTGATGCGATCCACATTGTTCGGCATTACCGTGCTCATAAATGCCAGAGCTTGTTGATACACGTCTTCGGTGTCGATCAGGATTTCGCCAATTTCAGGATTGAAATAATCACGGATGGCACGAACCACCAAGCTACTTTCCAGATAAATCAGTGACGGTGCTTTTTCGGCTGCGGCGGCACCTTCGATGGCATCCCACAATTGCTTGAGGTAGTCCAAATCCCACTGTAATTCTTCCTCGTTACGCCCGATACCGGCAGTGCGCGCGATGATGCTCATGCCTTGCGGCACTTCCACATGCGATAGCACTTCGCGTAGTTCGTTGCGTTCCTCGCCCTCGATACGGCGTGATACACCGCCACCGTTTGGGTTGTTTGGCATCAATACAATGTAGCGACCCGCCAAACTGATGAAGGTGGTGAGTGCCGCGCCTTTATTGCCGCGCTCATCTTTTTCAACTTGCACCAACAACTCTTGGCCTTCACGCATCGCTTCCTTAATTGAAGGACGGCTAGGGCAACCAGGCTGGTAATATTCGGGCGCGATTTCTTTGAAGGGAAGGAAGCCGTGGC
>CAZSPN010000081.1:0-4517 GCA_964608835.1 uncultured Gallionella sp. | reverse complement strand
CACGCAACTGCGTGTCACTTCAGCCGTGAAAATAATTGAAAAACTTGACGGAAAATTTTTTCGTGAGTATTGTGATTACACAACTGAGTGGTGTGGTCTTCACCCGCGAGCATGGCGTATGGTGTCAAACGTGCCTTAAACTTAAAGCCTTAATCGGTTTACCAAGAATCACCGCCGCAACCACTTGCAACAAATGTAATGGGTGGTCGTCAATACCTCATTCAAAAACTTTGATTGAGCCTCAAAAATAGATAAGCCTTGTAACTCTTATCTTCTTTTCCGTTCGAGTTCGCTCGAACATGTTCCACACAAAAACAAAACATCCTTAACGGGATCAGCATGGCTGATCGCTTTGGACTACTGCACGATGTCGTGCCGTACCCAGAGAAATAAAGGAAACCATGAGTCCTTGCGGTGGCAGTAAGGATTGAGCCATGGGGTTGGAAAGTTGTGTGTGATGACAGATGTCAGTTCCCGATCATCTAAATCGGATGCGTAAAGTTTCGTGGCTCTAAACGGAACTGCTGGTTAGCCAGGCTTGGACAACTCTAAGAAATTAGGAAATCCATTCAGCGCGTAGTTGTTAAAGAACCCGCCCCGCCAATACAGTTGGCAAGACCTCCTCAACGCTTCTTTGTTTAGCGACACAAACAAAAACTGCCCGGCATTCTGCTGCAACCCGGAGCTTTAATGCAGCACTTACTAATCCATTGGGAATGGGAAGCATGAACGCGCCTATAGAAAGTAAAAAGGAATCGACGGGTTGGGGCTGGAAGGGAAAGCTTGCCACCCTACTTGGCAAGTATGGTTCTCTGACGACTGATCAAAGAAAAGCTGCCAGTCACAAGACTCATAACACCCGAGCACAAGTCTTGTACGCCTCTTTCAGGGAATTAAGAGGATTGGGATATCGATTGGATGAACCGGCCAACCTGAAACCCAAGCACCTTCAAGCACTGGTTAATCTCTGGGAAAAGGACGAACAGTCGCCTTCTACTATTCAGAACAAGATCTCAGTGTTCCGTGTGTTTGCGGGATGGATTGGCAAGGCAGGCATGATCAGGGACGCGGAAAGTTACGTGCAAACGCCCGGCGCGGCGACGCGGACTTATGTGGCAACCGAACCCAAGGGCTGGACGGCTAATGCTGTTTCAACGGAAATCATCCAGCAGGTCGAAAAATTTGATGCCCGAGTCGGGATGCAATTGATGTTGTGTCTGGAATATGGTTTGCGTGTAAAGGAAACCATCGAGTTCAAACCGCACAGGGTGGACAAGGGCGACTACATGATTGTTACTGACGGAACCAAAGGTGGGCGTGCGAGGGCGGTACCGCTGGATACCGATGAGAAACGGCAGCTGCTGGAACAGTGCAAAAAACTTGTTGGGCATGCTAAGAACGCTTTCCTTGGGGATCCGGCACACTCTCTGCTGCAGAACAAAAATCGTTTCTATTACGTGATGAAGAAATTTGGCATTACCCGGCTTCAGCTGGGCGTGACGGCGCACGGGTTGCGGCACGAATATGTGAATGGCCGATATGAGGAATTGGCCGGTGATAAATCGCCGGTTGAAGGCGGCATCCTAGCGCGGGACAATCCGGAGCTTGATTATTCTGTCCGGACAATAATTGCCGAAGAGGTGGGGCACACCCGGCCGAGTATTGTGGGGTGTTACAGCGGTTCACGTCGAACAGTCAAAATTAAAAATGGCCGCGATGCAACGGCACGGGACGGTAATAATTACCGAGTAATTATTTGCCATCGATAAGGTGCAGTCACGCCTGACTCTGTATTCCTGAAATTAAAAAACAATCGCAGTAGTGAGAGGGGATTTGACCTCATGGCGGGCAGATTACCTGACTCCTATTTTTGTACTGATAAACAGTTTCCCTGCTAATCCCCAATTGCTTTGCAACGACCGTAACTTTTGTGCCACTGTTTAACTTTTCAAGCAGCTCCTCGACTTGATCATCCTGCAAGGATAACTTCCTGCCTTTATAAACACCTTTGCTTTTGGCAATGGCAATCCCTTCGCGCTGGCGTTCAAGAATCAGGCTGCGTTCAAAATCAGCGACCGCTCCCATGATTGATAGCAGCAATTGCGACATGGGCGCATCGTCGCCAGTGAACTTCAATCCCTCCTTGTGGAATTGCACCATTACACCGCGACTGGTCAGGTCTTTAACGAGGCTGCGTAAATCATCCAGATTTCTCGCCAGCCTGTCCATGGAATGCACGTGCAAAACGTCGCCGTCACGTAGGTGCTTTAAGCAGGCTGACAATTCGGGACGCTTCACATCTTTACCGGATACCTTGTCGGTGAAGGTGCGATCCAACGCTACCCCATCTAACTGGCGATCTGTATTTTGTGTGAGTGTTGAAACGCGGATATACCCCACTTGCTGTCCTACCATGCTGGCCTCCCATGATCAGTGTGTCAGGATAACCTCTTAGAGTCGGCCATCACCCTGTCAGGAAATAAGCATATCAACCCTAATTGCACATTTTTTGTGTCAGGAACAGATGTGGGTTTTGGGTATAGTCATTCCTGACAGCAGTAATGCTCAATCCTCACGGGATAACAAAATCTGGAATTACCCTGTCAACAAAAGTAGCTCGAAAAAGCATTCTTGACGAATTGAGAATTGAAGCTGGAAATAATTACCAGGTAATTATTTCGATTGGAAGTTTGAAGCAAACGACAGTAGGGGAGAGAGGGGCTTTCAATATTTTTTGATCCAAAAAAATTAGCGCGCAAAAATCAATATTTTACAATTGAAGGAATTCGTTTCGATTGCTTGCAGCCTTCACCTGATAAAATCACAAGATGAATCAAATACTCCAATACCTAAAAAAGCACGGTGAAAAACTCGACACCGACATAGCAATAGCCACGAGCATCCCGCTGACTCGTGTTCGTGCTTATGTGACAGAGCTGACAGCAACAGGCGAAGTCATCGTTTGTCATACCACACGATATGTAGAAGGTAAAAAAGTCGAGGGGATACTTTGTCGAATATCGGGCTATATTCCACCCATATCACCTGGTAAAAAAGCGACGTAAAACTCAGTGAATTGTAATCACTATCAGTGCTGAAGATCGCCAGTGTCAGTTTTTTAAAACTGATTAAGCGGCTTCACTAAAATAATTCAGTGACGGCTTGTTGAAGGTGATATGCGTGAACGTATCGCAACAAAGTGATACTGGAACTTCGAGCCATCATCGAATTTTAGGTTCACGTCCAATAGTGCCGGGGGAACATTAATTATTTTGTGCTATTTACTTTTTCTTACTGAGCAGTGCACCATGGGCTGGTCAGATTTGAGTGGTTATTATGAAGGGTAACATTCGCTCCTGCCTGAACTATTAACGAACATACGGATAGGCAAATTAGCCGGGTAGCTTTTGCAGCTATTCAGGTTGTTGTTGCTCCCAGCAAAGATAGATTACGAGAGGAAGCTTCATGGCTAGAAAGAAAAAGCAGGGCGTATTCGAAGACTTGATTGACATTGCCGCCGTGCTCCCGTGGTGGGTGGGTCTACTTCTGGCGCTCATTGCATACTTCGCTCTTCATCACTACGCAACAGTCGAAGTTGAACAAGTTGCATCGCCAGGACATATGGGCAACGTCGTTGCAGGCCAACTCGGCAAGACGCTGGCAATGATTGGACAATACCTGCTTCCATTTGCATTTATTATTGGTGCTAGCATATCCGCCTATGGGCAGCATAAGCGCTGTATGTTATTCACGGACGTTCAGGAAAATGTTTCCGCTTCGGCACTCAATGACATGAGTTGGCAGGAATTCGAGATGCTGGTGGGAGAGGCATATCGTCGCAAGGGCTATACGATTGCCGAAATGGGTGGGGGTGGCGCAGATGGCGGTATTGATCTTGTGCTGAATAGAAACGGTGAGAAATTTCTGGTGCAATGCAAACAATGGAAAGCTTACAAGGTCGGCGTGTCCACTATTCGCGAGTTGTATGGCGTGATGGCGGCATCTGGTGCCGCAGGAGGGTTTGTGGTGACATCAGGCGCTTTTACAGCAGAGGCTAAGTCTTTTTCTGAGGGAAGAAACATTGATCTGATCGACGGTTCTGAATTAACAGCCATGATCAAGAAAAATTCAAGACAGCCGCAAACCGATCTTGTCACGGCGCAGCCCACGCCGAAAAGCGTAGTGGCGAAAACTGCTGCACCTGACTGCCCGAAGTGTGGCAGCGCCATGACCCAACGGACAGCCAAGCAGGGTGTGAATATCGGCAATGTGTTTTGGGGATGCAGCAATTATCCGCAATGCCGTGGGATTATCGCAATCAACTAGTACACCTCAGCAATGCAGAGAGCCAACTGCAGCTTGCAGGTAGGCTATTACAATGCTCGGAAGACGGTAAGACACCACAGAAGCTGCCATTTTGTATCGTGTTCAAGATGAGCCGCAGCACTTTTTGTATTTCTTCCTGTTGGCGCGCGTTTAAAATTACCCAGTCGTGCGCGGTGTAAAACTACCCAGAG
>CAZSPN010000080.1:0-4663 GCA_964608835.1 uncultured Gallionella sp. | reverse complement strand
GGCGCAAAGTCGGCGGCAGTCAAAGGGGAAGAGGAGGAGCTGGGGGAGGTCATGCTGTTTGTACATTCATATCAGGCAACTTTTACTGCGCCCGCTTGAGTAAAATTATTTCACACAACTCTATTTATCCGGACTAATAAATCAATCCGCGAATGGTTCGATTTCGTATGCGCGTTGTTCGGCAGGCACTAAATCTCTGCGCACCCAAGCGATCTCGCCCCGGTGCGGGAAGCGAATCTTTGCTTCATACACGACATGAGTCGCATCCAGTTTTTCGATGAGACGCGGCAGAAAGTTGGCCGAATGGTATTCCATATAAATTACACCAATTCCCGCGAGCAATGTGGTGGGGACATCCAGCAAAAACCATTCTCCCCCCTCGGTATCCATTTTCAACACATCGATAACTTGGTTTTGCCTTTTCACCTCGCCGAGAAACTCTGCGGTAGCTTTGCTTTCCACCTCAGAGGAATATTTTGAAACCATCTTTCCAGCAAAAATCGAATTTGCTACCCCATCGTTTTCCCCGCTATTCAGATTGACCGTGCCATTTCGATTGGTCAAGGCAGCCTGAACGAGCGTGATCGAATCAAAGCGTGTCAGATTGGTTTTGAGTGCGTCGAATGAATCCCTGTCTGGTTCTACGGCAACAATTTTGCAATCCGGCTTGAGCGTTTTGCATGCCAGCGAAAAACTGCCGATGTTCGCGCCGCAATCCACGATTACAGGCTGGCTTCCCACCAAGTCCAACAACTGAAAATTGTAAGAACTGCCGGCCAATACTTCGGCAACAATTTTCATGTTGTAGGAGGTCAGACCTTTCATGGTTAATCCTTTAAAATTTTTTTGAAGTAGTTAATGGTTTCTTTGAGGCCGTCTTCCAATGCCACCTTGGGTTGCCAATCCAAGGTTTTTTTCGCCAGGGTAATGTCGGGTTGGCGTTGTGTCGGATCGTCCGCAGGAAGGGGGCGGAATACAATTTTGCTTTTTGATTGGGTCAATGCGAGTATTGTTTCAGCCAGTTGGCGGATGGTGAACTCCACGGGGTTACCCAGATTCATTGGACCGATTTCAGTATCTTGTTTCATCATGGCCAGCAAGCCGTCAACCAAATCATCCACGTAACAAAATGAGCGTGTCTGGTTACCATCGCCGTACAAAGTAATGGCTTCACCACTCAAGGCTTGCACGATGAAATTGCTGACGACGCGCCCGTCTTTGGGGTGCATTCGCGGACCATAGGTGTTGAAAATTCGGGCTACGCGGATATCCACGTCGCTTTGCCGGTGATAGTCAAAAAACAGGGTTTCGGCGCAACGTTTGCCTTCATCGTAACAAGCACGCGGACCGATGGGATTGACGTTGCCCCAGTAACTTTCCTGCTGCGGGTGTTGTTTGGGGTCGCCATAAACTTCACTGGTGGAGGCTTGCAAGATGCGCGCGTTGCGGCGTTTGGCCAAGCCCAGCATGTTGATTGCGCCAAGCACTGACGTTTTGGTGGTGGAGACGGGATTATTTTGATAATGCACAGGGCTGGCGGGACACGCCAAATTGTAGATACGATCCACTTCCACATAGATGGGCAGCCAGATGTCGTGGCGAACGAGTTCAAAATTGGGCAGTGATAACAAATGACGGATGTTGTTTTTACTGCCCGTATAAAAATTGTCCAGGCAGAGTACTTCTTCGCCAGCCGCAACCAATCGATCGCATAAATGCGAGCCGATAAATCCTGCGCCGCCAGTAATCAGGGTGGTGGGGGTCATTTATTTATTCCTTGTTGCATCCGCCAATTCTGCCACATCCCCCACAGAGCCGCCTCGAAATTGCGGGCAAAACGCGGCGCATCGAACAACGGCGAGACCCGCACCTGCTCGCGCAACCCCGCGCGCAAGGCGGCCAGTTTGGGCAAGTCTCCGGCAAAGGCAATGGCCTTGGCCACATAGTCGTCCTCATCGCGGGCGATCCAGTCGGGGAGACTGGCTGCGGATACCACGCTTGCACCATGTCGAGACAAAAAACTATCACCAGCCAAGGTGATGGTGGGAACGCCCATCCACAGGGCTTCGCAAGTCGTGGTTGTGCCGGTGTAGGGCGATGTGTCAAGCATAATGTCTATCTCGTTGTATCGAGCCATATAGCCTTGCCAGGAATCAATTGCACCGCTCATCACGATTTGTGTGGAGTTGAAACCTGAATTTTGCAAACGTAGCATCATGTGAGACTTGGCCTGTTCGTCATCCAGTTCCTTACAAGCCAAGTGCAATCGTGCATCCGGTAAGCGTGCGAGTATTTTTTGCCACAATTTCAGGACGGCATCTTCAATTTTGGTCAATCGTTGAAAGCAGGCAAAGGTGATCTGTTTGTTCGCCAATGCGGGCGGTGGCGAGCAGGGCATATCAACGTTGGGTTGAGTTAAACATTGTTTGGTGTCAGGCAAGTACCAAATTGCTTCGGTAAAATTTACTTGGTGAGGTTGGGGGATAGAAGTTTCATCCGCCAGCAGATAATCCATTTCCGCCACCCCCGTGGAGGCGAAATAACCCAGCCAGGTGCATTGCACGGGAGCGGGTTTCCAGGCGAACACGGGGAGGCGGTTTTTGGCAGTGTGTCCGGCAAGATCAAACAAAATGTGTACGCCATCCAAATGAATTTGTTGCGCGGCAGCTTGATTGTTCATGCCAAAAATCACGCGCCATTTAGAAAAATAAGGTTGAATGCGCAGGGTTAACTCATCGGCATGGTCGATTGTGGAATAGGCAATCAATTCAACGTGAGCTAGGTCAAGATGCGTGATCAGGTTTTCCAGAAAGTAGCCAACGGGATGTTTGCGCAAATCTCCCGACACAAACCCGACCCGTAATTTTGGGGGCTGCGGGTCACATTGCCAGAAATTGAATTTACCCCGGACTTTTTTTGCCACCGCCGTGCCGTAACGCCCGGCTTCTTCAAGACATGCACCAACCGAAAAACTTGAGCTGGAATTCATTGCAAACAGCAAATTGCTGCGCGTGTCGTTGTAATCCGGCATGAGTTCCAGCACACGGCGGTAGCTCAGCACCGCCTCATCATGTCTGCCCAAATCCTGTAATGCCGCCCCCAAATTGCTGTGAATAACCGCGTGTTCAGGCTGATATTTCAAGGCATTGCGATAACTTGATATGGCCTCATCAATGCGGCCCAATTCAATGAACGTGTTGCCCAAATTATAGTGAGCCTCGGCAAAGTCGGGCTTTAACCGCAAGGCGTGGTTGTAGCTTGCCAGCGCGCTTTCATGTTGCCCGCGATCTTCAAAAATAATGCCCAGGTTGTTTTGGGTCTCGGCATCATCGGGTAAAAATTCCGCTGTTTTTAACAAGGCGGGCAGTGCGTCTTTGCCTTGCTTGCCCAGCGATGCGGCCAATAGCTTCCAGATAATTCCGGCATCGGGAAATCGTTCAATCAACTGTTGTGATTGATTTTCCAATGCTAAAAATTGACCCGTTTTATAAAGCAGGATTAACGCATTTTTTTCAGCGGAAGAGGGTGTTGCCGGGGGATTCATCGCAAGTGTTTATGTGTATTTTTTTTCAAACAGATCGCAGTGTTCCAGTATTTTTGCAGATGGTCAATGCAACGCTTAAACGTTCAAACACAATCCACTATGCCAGCCCGTTTCTCGTTACCATTGCTTTGCGGTAAGCTACGCTCTTTCCGATTCACCTCTTAGAGAAATAACAAAATGGTACAAGGCCAATACGTCATGTCTATGCTCCGCGTGAGCAAGATCGTTCCCCCCAAGCGTCAAATCATCAAAGATATCTCCCTCAGTTTCTTCCCCGGTGCCAAGATCGGTCTGCTGGGTCTGAACGGCTCGGGTAAATCCACCGTGCTGCGCATCATGGCCAAGCAGGACAAAGAATACGACGGCGAGGTGCAACACCAGCCCAACATCAAGATAGGCTACCTGCCACAAGAGCCGCAGCTTGACCCCGCCAAGACAGTGCGTCAGGAAGTGGAGTCCGCTCTGGGCGAAGTGATGGAAGCGCAATCAAAACTCGACGCGGTGTACGCCGCCTATGCCGAAGAAAACGCCGACTTTGACGCGCTCGCCGCCGAGCAGGCGCGCCTCGAAGCGATCATCGCCACCAGCGGCACAGATTCCGAACACCAGATGGACATCGCCGCCGACGCATTGAGGCTGCCCGAATGGGACGCGAAAATACAACACCTCTCCGGTGGTGAGAAGCGCCGCGTGGCGCTGTGCAAGCTGCTGCTGGAAAAACCCGACATGCTGCTGCTGGACGAACCCACCAACCACCTCGACGCCGAATCGGTGGAATGGCTGGAACAATTCCTGGTGCGCTTCCCCGGCACCGTGGTCGCCGTCACCCATGATAGATACTTCCTCGACAACGCCGCCGAATGGATACTCGAACTCGACCGTGGACACGGCATCCCGTGGAAGGGCAACTACTCAAGCTGGCTCGACCAGAAGGGCGAGCGTTTGGCGCAAGAGCAGAAGCAACTGGATGCGCACGCCAAAGCGATGAAGCAAGAATTGGAATGGGTGCGCCAGAACCCGAAAGCGCGTCAGGCAAAATCCAAAGCGCGTATCGCACGTTTCGAAGAACTGAACTCGCAAGAACACCAGGCGCGCAACGAGACCCAGGAAATCTTCATT
>CAZSPN010000079.1:1564-4822 GCA_964608835.1 uncultured Gallionella sp. | reverse complement strand
TCACACCAGCCGTATCCAGGCTGCCGCGCACCATGTGGTAACGCACACCCGGCAAATCTTTCACACGACCACCGCGCAGCAATACCACACTATGCTCTTGCAAGTTATGACCCTCACCACCAATGTAGCTAATTACCTCAAAGCCATTGGTCAAGCGCACCTTGGCAACTTTACGCAACGCAGAGTTTGGCTTTTTCGGAGTTGTCGTGTAAACACGAGTGCATACCCCGCGCTTTTGTGGAGAACCCGCCAAAGCCGGCACTTTGCTTTTTTCTACGATTGCAACGCGAGGCTTGCGAATCAACTGATTGATGGTTGGCATGTTGGTCTGACCCTAAATTGTTCTAAAAATTTGTTACAAATCAATGAATAAAAAATACCGTCGCAGCAAGGCAATATACTCCAGCCGCTGGCGACGGAAAAAAGGTTGCGAATTCTATTGAGAAACCCCAGGCGTGTCAAGCAACTCAGGGCTTTCGAACAAACCCTCTGAAGCAGCCGCATCGCCACGCTCTGTGGAAGCATGACCCAACCCCGCCTTGCGGCGGTTCACATGATAAGCCAACCCAGTACCGGCAGGGATCAGACGACCCACGATGACGTTTTCTTTCAAGCCGCGCAGATCATCACGCTTGCCCATAATCGCCGCCTCGGTCAACACACGCGTAGTCTCCTGGAATGAGGCAGCAGAAATAAACGAGTCTGTGGACAACGAAGCCTTGGTGATACCCAGCAACACAAATTCAAATGTGGCAGGCTCTTTTCCTTCTGCAACCACGCGCTCATTTTCCACCAGCAGATCGGCACGTTCAACTTGTTCACCCGTAATGAAACGGGTTTCGCCTGCGTCCTTGATCTGCACACGGCGCAGCATCTGACGCACAATCACTTCGATATGCTTGTCGCTAATCTTAACGCCCTGCAAACGATATACTTCCTGCACCTCATCGGTGATATAACGCGCCAATTCCGCCACACCCAACAGACGCAAAATATCATGCGGGTCAGCCGGGCCATCAACGATCATTTCGCCCTGATTCACCACTTGCCCGTCATGTGCCAACACATGCTTTTCTTTAGGTATCAAGAATTCATTCGCCACGCCATCCACATCGGTAATCACCAGTCGCTGTTTACCCTTGGTGTCTTTACCGAATGAAACCGTACCCGTACATTCCGCCAACATCCCGGCATCTTTAGGAATGCGCGCCTCAAACAATTCCGCAACACGTGGCAGACCACCGGTAATATCACGCGTCTTACTGCTTTCCTGCGGAATACGTGCCAGCACATCGCCCACACCGACTTGCTGACCATCTTCCACGGTAATAATAGAACCCGTTTGGAAAGTCACACTGACTGGAGTTTGTGTTGCGGTCATCAGCACCTCGTGCCCCTTCTTGTCCAGCAAACGCACCATGGGGCGCACGACTGTTTTGCTTGCGCCTGTCGCACGTTTTGGATCAATCACGACCATAGTTGACAAGCCGGTCACTTCGTCGATCTGTTTGGCAACTGTTACGCCCTCTTCCACATTCTGGAAACTCACCGTACCCGCGTATTCCGTGATAATTGGACGGGTGTGCGGATCCCATGTTGCCAACACCACACCCGCGCGCACAGCATCGCCCTGTCTAATCGCCAATGTCGCGCCGTAAGGCACTTTATGACGCTCGCGCTCACGACCATGATCGTCGGCAATAATCACTTCGGCACTCCGTGCCACCACGATTACCTCACCGCGCACAGTGGTCACCACACGCATGTTCGCGCTGTATTTCAATTCACCGTTCGATTTACTTTCTACGTTGCTAGCTACCACAGTACGGGAAGCCGCACCACCGATATGGAAAGTACGCATGGTCAACTGCGTGCCTGGCTCGCCGATAGACTGCGCGGCAATCACACCCACCGCTTCGCCAACGTTCACCATACCGCCGCGACCCAAGTCACGCCCGTAGCACTTGGCACACAAACCAAAACGGGTTTCGCAACTTAACGGTGTGCGCACGCGCACTTCATCCACGCCCAACGCTTCGATGCGCTCAACCGCCGCTTCATTCAGCAGCGTACCCGCCTCGTAAAGTGTTTCGCCTGTTTCAGGGTTAACCACATCGGCACTCACCACCCGACCCAGAACACGCTCAGCCAACGCCTCGATCACTTCACCGCCTTCGACCATGGCTTTCATCGCTGTGCCGTTGCTCGTGCCGCAGTCATCTTCAATGACGACCAAGTCTTGCGTCACGTCCACCAAACGACGGGTTAAATAGCCTGAGTTCGCGGTCTTCAACGCGGTATCTGCCAAGCCTTTACGCGCACCGTGTGTAGAGATGAAGTACTGCAACATGTTCAAACCTTCACGGAAGTTTGCGGTAATTGGCGTTTCAATAATTGAGCCATCGGGTTTCGCCATCAGTCCGCGCATCCCCGCCAATTGACGAATCTGCGCAGCCGAGCCACGCGCACCGGAGTCTGCCATCATGTAAATGGAGTTGAATGACTCCTGCATCACCGGCTTGCCTTTTGACATGCGCGGCTCGCCAGTCAAACGATCAACAATCGGCTCGCTACCGAGTTGCTCCATCATCGCCTTGGCGACTACTTCACCGGCTCGCTGCCAAATATCAACCACCTTGTTGTAACGCTCGCCGTCCGTCACCAGACCGGAAGTGTACTGAGTGTATATTTCTTTGACTTCATTTTCTGCCGCGTTAATCAAATCGTTCTTTTGCGGAGGCATCAACATATCATCCACAGCAATCGAAATGCCCGCACGCGTTGCATAAGTAAAGCCTGTGTACATCAGCTTGTCTGCCATGATGACGGTGTCTCGCAACCCACATTGACGGAAACTCGCATTAATCAAACGCGAAATTTCTTTCTTTTTGAGTGATTTATTAATCAGCGCGAACGGCAATCGTGCCGGTAACACTTCCGACAGCAAAGCACGCCCTACCGTGGTTTCGTGGCGCACCAGCTTTTCCACCGGCTGACCATCCGCATCCAGATGCACCTCTTTGAGACGCACGATCACTTTGGCCTGCAAAGCGACTTCACGCGTTTCATAAGCACGCGACACTTCGCCGATGTTAGCGAACATGGAGCCTTCGCCCAACGCGCCAATTTTCTCGCGCGTCATGTAATACAGACCCAACACGATGTCTTGCGAGGGAACAATGATAGGCTCACCGTTCGCGGGAGACAGCACGTTATTGGAAGCCAGCATCAGCGTACGTGCTTCCATTTGCGCTTCCA
>CAZSPN010000079.1:0-1554 GCA_964608835.1 uncultured Gallionella sp. | reverse complement strand
CGCCGTCGAAGTCGGCGTTAAATGCTGAACAGACCAATGGATGCAACTGGATTGCTTTGCCTTCGATCAGGATGGGTTCAAATGCCTGAATACCCAAGCGATGCAGTGTTGGCGCACGGTTTAACATCACCGGATGTTCGCGGATAACCTCTTCGAGAATGTCCCAGACGATAGGCTCCTCGGCCTCGACCATACGCTTGCTGGCCTTGATGGTAGTCGCCAAACCCATTGCCTCGAGACGGCTAAAAATGAACGGCTTGAACAACTCCAACGCCATTTTCTTCGGCAACCCACATTGATGCAATTTCAATTGCGGCCCAACCACAATCACGGAACGACCCGAATAATCGACACGCTTGCCCAACAAGTTCTGACGGAAGCGACCACTCTTGCCTTTAATCATGTCAGCCAAAGACTTCAACTGACGCTTGTTCGCGCCTGTCATGGCTTTACCGCGACGACCGTTGTCCAGCAGTGAATCCACCGATTCTTGCAGCATACGTTTTTCATTGCGCACGATAATGTCGGGGGCTTTGAGTTCTAGCAAACGGCGCAGACGATTGTTGCGGTTAATCACTCGGCGATATAAATCGTTCAAATCGGAAGTCGCAAAACGACCACCATCCAACGGCACGAGTGGACGCAACTCTGGCGGCAACACTGGCAATACCGTGAGCACCATCCAATTGGGTTTTATCCCGGAAGTTTCGAATGCTTCCAGCACTTTTAGACGCTTGGCAAATTTTTTGATCTTGGTTTCCGAACCCGTCGCCGCCAATTCAGCGCGTATGGTTTCAATTTCGTTCGCCACGTCCAGATTGTTCAGCAACGCACGGATACCTTCCGCACCCATAGTCGCGCTAAATTCATCGCCGTACTCCTCTGTCTTGGCAAGGTAGTCGTCCTCCGACAGCAATTGACCGCGTGTCAGCGGGGTCATACCTGGCTCGGTAACCACGTAGGCTTCAAAATAAAGCACCCGCTCGATATCACGCAATGCCATGTCCAGAACCATACCGAGGCGGGATGGCAATGATTTCAAAAACCAGATATGCGCCACCGGAGAAGCCAACTCAATATGTCCCATGCGCTCACGGCGCACTTTGGACAGCGTCACTTCCACGCCACATTTTTCGCAGATCACGCCGCGATGTTTGAGGCGTTTGTATTTACCGCACAGGCATTCGTAATCTTTGACCGGACCGAAAATTTTCGCGCAAAACAATCCGTCGCGTTCGGGTTTGAAAGTGCGGTAGTTGATGGTTTCCGGCTTTTTAACTTCGCCGTACGACCACGAGCGGATTTTTTCGGGCGAGGCCAAGCCAATTTTGATCGAATCGAATTCTTCCTTTTGCGTGACTTGCTTGAACAAATCTAACAGTGATTTCATTTTTGCGACTCCAAATAGTTAAGTGCGGTTGCTACAACCACCTTTTCACAACCAGCAACTACTGCCTGACCAAATCCATGTCGATACCCAGAGAGCGAATTTCCTTGATAACGACGTTAAACGACTCCGGCATACCTGCGTCAATTTTGTGCTCGCCCTTGACG
>CAZSPN010000078.1:0-4985 GCA_964608835.1 uncultured Gallionella sp. | reverse complement strand
CGGGGTAAAACACCCATACCAACGCATCGACAAATTTTTCGACCAGCCCCGCTTGACAGATCGCCGCCAAACGCTTGTCGCGCCACGACATTAAAGTGAACACTTCCCACGTCGTGGGGTGCGCGCTGATATTTTGGGGGGCGTGCGGTGACGAGGGTAATGGGGTGTAGGTCGGGTTTCAACCCGATAAGGTGAATACCCTCGCGTAGGGGCGGATTGCATCCGCCCTTGGGCGCGTGCAACGCGCCCCTACAGATTGGGATGGATGCCGACATTCACGCACGCTGTCGGGTTCGACCTATTTTGATCGTGAAGGGTAAAACGTGAAACAAACCGTTGCACGCTCACTCGTTTCACCGCTTCTTAGGGGCAAGCAAATCGGTAATCGTGCCTTCTGCCATTTCTGCTGCGAAACCGAGGGTTTCGGACAGCGTGGGATGAGGATGGATGGTTAAACCAAGGTCTTCCATGTCCGCGCCCATTTCCAATGCCAACACGGCTTCGGCAATCAATTCACCTGCATTCGTGCCGACAATCCCCGCGCCCAAGATGCGGCGAGTTTTGGGGTCGAGCAATACTTTGGTGATGCCTTCTTCGCGCCCGATGGACAAGGCGCGCCCGCTGGCTGCCCATGGGAACGCGGCTTTTTCGTACTCAACACCTTGGGCTTTGGCTTGGGTTTCGGTCAAGCCCATCCAGGCAATTTCGGGATCGGTGTAGGCGACGGACGGAATGGTCAGCGGTTCAAACGCCACTTTGTGTCCCGCAATCGCTTCAGCGGCGACTTTGGCTTCGTGAACGGCTTTGTGCGCCAACATCGGGTCGCCCACGATGTCGCCAATGGCGTAGATGTTCGGCACATTGGTTTGCATTTGCGCATTGACGGGGATAAAGCCGCGTTCATTGACCGTCACGCCCGCTGCATCCGCGCCGACCGTGCGACCATTCGGACGACGACCCACCGCCATCAGCGCGCAGTCGTACAATTGCGGTGCGGGGGCGTTGTCGCCTTCAAAAGTCACCAGCAAGCCTTCAGGCAAGGCTTCGATTTTGCTGACTTTGGTTTTCAGGTAAATCGCTTCGTAGCGTTTTTCGATGCGTTTATGCAACGGACGCACCAAGTCTTTGTCCGCGCCTGGGATCAAGCTGTCGGCCAATTCCACTACGCTGATTTTCGCGCCCAGTGCGTCATACACCGTCGCCATTTCCAGCCCGATGATGCCGCCGCCGATAATCAACATGCGCTTCGGTACATCTTGCAATTGCAATGCGCCAGTGGAATCGATAATGCGCGGGTCATCGTAAGGAAAACCGGGGATGCGTGCCACGCTTGATCCTGCGGCAATGATGACATTGTCGAAGCTGACGGTTTTAGTGCCTTCAGCGGTTTCGACCGACAACATGTTTGGCGAGGTGAATTTGGCCTTGCCCGTTACAACTTGCACTTTGCGTTGTTTGGCGAGTGCCGCAAGACCCCCCGTCGATTTGCCAATAACGCTTTCTTTCCAGCCACGAATACCATCAATGTCGATAGTTGGCTTACCAAACGTTACACCGTGATGCGACACCTCCTCGGCTTCGGTGATGACTTTGGCAACGTGCAGCAAAGCCTTGGAAGGAATGCAGCCCACATTCAAACACACACCACCCAAGTTGGTGTGCTTCTCGAGGAGTACAACTTGCTTGCCAAGATCGGCAGCCCGGAAAGCGGCGGTATATCCGCCGGGGCCTGCACCAAGCACGACCACTTCAGCGTGAATATCACCCTTGGGAAAATCTTTTACGACGGGAGCAGGTGCTTGAACAGGCGCAGCGGCAACTGGCGCAGCAGCGGCTTTGGCAGGCGCGCTGGCAGCGGTTGATACAATCGGCTTGGTAGCAGCGGGCGCACTACTTTCCAATGTAAAAATCACGCTGCCTTTGCTGACTTTATCGCCCAATTTTACGTTGACGGATTTGATTACACCTGCCGCTGGACAGGGCACTTCCATTGCCGCTTTGTCGGTTTCCAAGGTCAAAAGCGATTGCTCCGCTTCGACGGTTTCACCGACTTTCACAAAAATTTCAATGATGGCTACATCTTTGAAATCGCCTATGTCTGGTACGGTTACTTCGATGGTTTGACTCATGTTGTGTTCTTTCTTGTTGCGTTATTGTCTGATTTGTCCGTTGCCAAACACGATATATTTTTGTGAGGTTAGTCCTTCCAAACCCACAGGCCCGCGTGCGTGAATCTTGTCGGTGGAAATGCCGATCTCCGCACCTAAACCGTATTCAAAGCCGTCGGCAAAACGCGTCGAAGCGTTCACCATCACCGAGCTGGAATCCACCTCGCGCAGAAAGCGCATTGCCTTGGTGTAATTTTCCGTGACAATGCTGTCCGTGTGTTGCGAACCATAAGTCGCGATGTGCGCAAGTGCTTCATCCAAATTTGACACAATACGCACGCTCAAAATTGGCGCGAGATATTCCGTATGCCAGTCTTCTTCGGTGGCAACTTTCATTTGTGTAACCAGCTTGCGTGCGGCTTCATCACCGCGCAATTCCACACCTTTATCCAGATAAATTTTGCACAAGGGCGGCAACACTTTTGCCGCAATGTTTGCGTTGACCAACAACGATTCCATCGCGTTGCAAACGCCGTAGCGGTGGGTTTTGGCGTTGTCGGCGATGCGGATCGCTTTGTCGAGATCAGCCTCGTCGTCGATATACACATGGCACACACCGTGAAGATGCTTGATAACAGGGATGCGTGCTTCACTGGTGATGCGCTCAATCAGCCCTTTGCCCCCGCGCGGCACAATCACATCCACGTAATCTTTCATGGTGATGAGTTCGCCTACCGCCGCACGATCGGTGGTGTTCACTACCTGCACAGCGGTATCCGGCAAGCCAGCTTCGCGCAGGCCTTGATGCACGCACGCGGCAATGGCCTGATTGGAATGAAGGGCTTCCGATCCGCCGCGCAAGATGCAGGCGTTGCCTGACTTCAAACACAAGCCTGCCGCATCTGCTGTGACATTGGGGCGCGATTCGTAAATGATGCCAATTACGCCGAGCGGCACGCGCATCTTGCCAACTTGAATACCGGAGGGGCGATAGCTCAAATCGCTAATCGCGCCAATCAAATCAGGCAGTGAGGCAATTTGCTGCAAGCCTTCCGCCATGCCCTGAATGGTTTTTTCTGTCAGGGTGAGGCGATCAACCGACGCAGCATCCAAGCCATTGGCTTTGGCTGCCGCAACATCTTTGGCATTCTCAGTGATGAGCGTCGTGCTGTTGCTTAGGATAGCCGTGGCAATCGCGTGCAATGCGCGATTTTTTGCCGCAGTATCGGCCTGCGCCATTTGACGCGATGCGACGCGAGCCGCTTGCCCGATGGATTGCATGTAGTGTTTTATGGTACTCATATAATTCTATGTGGTGCTTTGCAGGACGCACATTTTACCCCAAGTGTTAGAATGCGCGCCCTAACAATAGAACACTAAACATGGCGGACATCCTTAGAAAAATTCTTGCAGCCAAAGCACATGAAGTAGCCGTTGAGTTGTTTAACGTCCCCCTTCCGGAAATTCGTGCAGTGGCTGAAGCGGCGGATGCGCCGCGCGATTTTGTCGCCGCAATTCGCAATAAAATCGAGGCGGATCAGGCGGCAGTCATCGCGGAAATTAAAAAGGCCAGCCCCAGCAAGGGGGTGCTGCGCGAGAATTTTCATCCGGCTGACATCGCGCAAAGCTACGCGCAACACGGTGCGGCATGTTTGTCAGTGTTGACTGATGAAGAATTTTTCCAGGGTAGCGAGGATTATTTGAAACAAGCGCGTGCCGCGTGTAACTTGCCCGTGTTGCGCAAAGATTTCATCGTGGATGAATATCAAATTTATCAGTCACGGGCGATGGGGGCAGATGCGATTTTGCTGATCGCTTCGGTCTTGACCCTGAGCCAGATGAAAGCATTTGAGGCTTTGGCACACGGGTTAGGCATGGCGGTGCTGGTTGAAGTGCATGACGGACACGAACTCGACGTGGCGTTGCAACTTGTCACACCGCTGATCGGCATCAATAACCGCAACCTGCGCACCTTTGAAGTGAGCTTGCAAACCACGCTGGACTTGCTGGCGAAGATTCCAAATGGCCGCATCGTCGTTACCGAGAGCGGCATTTTTAATGCGGCGGATGTCAAATTGATGCGTGACCATCAGGTGCATGCGTTTCTGGTGGGGGAAGCATTTATGCGCGCGGAAAATCCCGGCGCAGAACTAGCCAAAATATTTGGCTGACTTTGGGGGGTAACCATGCTGGATCGTTTGATTATCGAATTCGACAAAGGCTTACGCACGCTGTTGAGCCAAGCACACAGTGTGCGCCCCTGCCCGGATGCCAATTTGCCAGATGCGGCAATGACCGATGCCGAAAAAAAACATGCTGCCGGATTGATGCGTATTAACCACAGCGGTGAAATTTGCGCGCAGGCGTTGTATCAAGGGCAAGCATTAACGGCACGCGACCCGGCGGTGCAACAAAAACTGCAACAAGCCGCACAAGAAGAGACCGAACATCTGGCGTGGACATCAAAACGTGTACACGAATTGGGCGGGCATCTCAGCGTACTTAACCCGCTGTGGTACACCGGCTCACTTGCCTTGGGCGCGGTGGCTGGCTTGTTGGGCGACAAATGGAATCTCGGCTTTCTTGCCGAAACTGAACACCAAGTCGGTGGGCATCTGCAAAGCCATCTGGACAAATTGCCCCAGCAGGATGAGAAAAGTCGCGCAATCGTCTCGCAAATGTATGTCGATGAAACGGGGCATTCGGACATGGCAAAACAACTGGGCGGTGCGGAACTGCCTGTACCTGTGAAGAAGCTGATGCAGGCCAGCTCCAAAGTGTTGACGCATACTGCCTATAGAATATAAATCGGCGAAGTTAATTCGAGTCTGACCCTGAGGTCTCCCCTCAAAGTTGCAACACAGGATGATCATAGCG
>CAZSPN010000077.1:0-5165 GCA_964608835.1 uncultured Gallionella sp. | reverse complement strand
AACGATACGCGCGCCGAAGTGGCCGATCAGGTCAAGTCTTTGGGGGGCGAATTCGTCAAGGTCGAATATGAAGAAGAGGGTGGTGGTGGTGGTGGTTACGCCAAGGTGATGAGCGAGGGCTTCCAGCAGGCACAGCGCGAGATGTATGCCAAGCAAGCAAAGGAAGTGGATATCATTATTACAACCGCATTAATTCCAGGCAAGCCAGCACCAAGGCTGATCTCCGCCGAGATGGTGCAAAGCATGAAGCCGGGTAGCGTCATTGTTGATATGGCAGCGGAGCGGGGCGGTAACTGTGAGCTGACTGAACCAGGTAAAGCGGTGGTGAAACATGGCGTGACCATCGTCGGTTACACCGATTTGAATAGTCGTTTGGCTAAACAATCTTCTACGTTGTATGCAACCAATCTGTTTCGACTGACCGAAGAGTTGTGCAAGACCAAGGACGGCATCATCAACGTCAATATGGAAGACGATGCGATTCGTGGTTTGACCGTTATCAAGGGCGGCGAAATCACTTGGCCTGCACCCGCGCCAAAACTGCCTGCGGCTGCTGTTAAGCCAGCCTCAGCCAAACCGGTTGCCGCAGCTGCGGCACATGGTCATGACGGCGGTGGCGCACCTGCATCGGCAGGTAAGACGGTTGCGATGTTTGGTGTCGCCGCATTGCTGTTCTTGCTCATCGGTGCTTACGCGCCCGCAGCGTTTCTTGGACACTTCACCGTGTTCGTGCTTGCCTGCTTCGTCGGCTATATGGTGGTGTGGAATGTCACGCCTGCGTTGCACACGCCCTTGATGAGTGTGACCAATGCGATTAGCAGCATCATCGCCATCGGTGCGTTGGTGCAGATTGCACCGCCGCTGACTGAAGGGTTTGATCGCCCGGATGGGTTGATACGCTGGTTGGCGGTAGTGGGCATCGCGCTCACTGCGGTGAATATGTTCGGCGGTTTCGCCGTTACGCGACGCATGTTGTCGATGTTCCGTAAATAAGGATAAAAATTATGTCTGCAAGCTTGGCAACGGTTTCATATATTGGCGCGATTATTCTCTTCATTCTCAGCTTGGGTGGTCTGTCCAATCCTGAGTCCTCACGGCGCGGCAATCTCTACGGCATGATTGGTATGGCACTTGCCGTGCTGGCGACGGTGTTCGGACCTCGTGTTTCGATGGCGGGCATTCCGTGGATTATTGGTGCTTTAGTGGTGGGCGGCAGCATCGGACTTTATGCCGCTCGCAAAGTGCAAATGACGCAGATGCCTGAACTGGTCGCGCTGATGCACAGCATGGTTGGTCTGGCTGCCTGTCTGGTTGGTTTTGCCAACTACATTGACCCGATGGCGGCATTGAATTTGAGCAGTGCTGAAAAAGGTATTCACGAGATTGAAATCTATCTGGGCATCCTGATCGGTGCAGTCACTTTTTCAGGTTCACTCATCGCCTTTGGCAAATTGGCGGGCAAGATTGGCGGCAAATCTTTGTTGTTGCCAGGTCGTCACTTCATGAATCTGGCTGGACTGTTGGTCGTTATTGTGTTCGGCTGGCAGTTCTTGCAAGCTGAAACAATTAGTGCGGGTATGTTCGCGCTGACGGTGATGACGGTGATTGCATTGCTGTTTGGTATCCATATGGTGATGGCCATCGGCGGTGCGGATATGCCAGTAGTGGTGTCCATGTTGAACAGCTACTCCGGCTGGGCGGCAGCGGCAACCGGCTTTATGTTGAACAATGACTTGTTGATCGTCACCGGTGCGCTGGTGGGATCCAGCGGCGCGATTCTTTCCTACATTATGTGCCGTGCGATGAACCGCAATTTCATTAGCGTGATCGCGGGCGGCTTCGGCAGCGGTGGTGGTAAACCAGTCAAGAAGGCTGACGGTGATGCACAACCGGTGGGCGAGGTGATGCCTGTCAGTGCGGCCGAGACGGCAGAGCTGCTGCGCGAAGCCAAAAACGTGATCATCGTGCCGGGTTACGGCATGGCGGTGGCGCAGGCACAGCACACGGTTAATGAAATTACGCAGTTTCTGCGCGAGAAGGGTGTCAACGTGCGCTTCGGCATTCACCCTGTCGCGGGTCGTATGCCCGGTCACATGAACGTGTTGCTGGCTGAAGCCAAAGTGCCTTACGACATCGTGATGGAGATGGACGAACTCAATGCGGACTTTCCGGATACCGATGTTGCCATTGTGATCGGTGCCAACGACATCGTGAATCCTGCTGCGCAAGATGACCCTGGCAGCCCAATCGCCGGCATGCCGGTGCTGGAGGTCTGGAAGGCCAAGACTTCAATTATGATGAAGCGCAGTATGGCGACTGGCTATGCAGGAGTGGAGAATCCGTTGTTTTACAAAGAGAACAACCGCATGTTATTTGGCGATGCCAAGAAAATGTTGGAAGAGGTTTTGGTTGCGCTGAAAGCATAGGGTCTTTTCGTCCCCCTGCTAGTCCCGCGAGGGGATATTCCATCTGCTGACCTTACCCTTGTTTTTCGAGTACCAAGTGTTACATTGGTATCCAAAATTCGGGGTAAGCAAATTTCTAACCCTTCTTGCTTTGTGACACGATAAGCCGCGTGGCACAATCGCGCTTTCTGGTTTTTGTTTCCATTTCATGCTGAGCTACCGCCATGCCTTTCATGCAGGCAATCACGCCGATGTGCTAAAACACTTCATTGAGGTGCAGCTGCTGCGCTACTTGTCTCAAAAGGATAAGCCGTTTTGGTACATCGACACCCATGCGGGTGCGGGTTGCTATGCGCTGGATAGCGGTTATGCCGTGCAGAATGCGGAGTATGAAAACGGCATTGCGCGTTTGTGGTCGCGCGATGATTTGCCTGCACCGCTGGCGGATTATGTGGCGTTGGTGCAGGGCATCAATCCCGATGGCGAATTGAAGTTGTATCCCGGCTCCCCGCTGGTTGCGCAGGCGTTGTTGCGCGAACAGGACAGGATGCGGTTATTTGAATTGCACCCCACTGACAGCGAAATTTTGCGGGGAAATTTTGCCGGACAGGGTACTCAAGTGTTAGTGCAAACTGCTGATGGTTTTGGTGTATTGAAATCTTTGCTGCCTCCGCCACCACGCCGTGCTCTGGTATTGATTGACCCCCCCTACGAAGACAAGCAGGATTATCAGCGTGTGGTGAGTTCACTCAATGAAGGATTGAAACGCTTTGCCCATGGCGTGTATTCGGTGTGGTATCCGCAATTGCAACGAGCCGAAGCGAAGCAATTACCGGAGCAACTCAAGCAACTACCCGTTAAGAGTTGGCTCAATGTCGTGCTGAGTGTGCAAGGTCTGAGTGAGGATGGTTTTGGCATGCATGGTAGCGGCATGTTTATCCTTAATCCACCGTGGCTATTACACGGTGTGCTGCAAGAAGTGATGCCTTATTTGGTCAAACATTTGGGGCGGGATGAGCAAGCTGTCTATACCTTGGAATTTCACGAAAATTCATAGCTGATTGGGTATAATCCTCGGTTAAATTATTGTGTTACCTCCAACTTAACTCACAACGATCAGGGAAAAATATGGCTACTGCACACACTTGGAATTTTTTCCGCGCAGGCGGGTTCGATCAGGTTCAATTGGATAATGGAGCAGACCTGCTGGCACTCAAGGAGTTAGACCAAAAGCTTTGGGTGGCGTTAAGCTGCCCGACACGCGGGGTTGAATTCGACTCCCGCACGCTAGACATGATCGACAGTGATGGTGATAAACATGTGCGCGCCAACGAGGTGTTGTCGGCCATTGATTGGGCAGGTGGTTTGTTGAAAAACCCGGATTTGTTGGTGCAGGGCTCGGACAAATTAGCCTTGAGTGACATTGATGATTCTAGCGCGGAAGGCAAGCATATATTGGCTTCGGCGCATCACATCCTGAAAAGTTTAGGTAAAGCGAGTGCCACGGAAATTACCTTGGCAGACATGGATGACATTGAAAAAATCGTCGTTGCGTTGGAGTTCAACGGTGATGGTGTGATTACGCCCAAACAAATTGCTGGCGAGACATTGCGTGGCATCGTTGAAGACGCGATCAAATGCAACGGATCGGTTGCGGATATGAGCGGCGAGTTGGGTATCAATCAAGACATCAGTGACCAGTTCTTTGCCGAGTTGGCAGCTTACTCAGAATGGCACGCAAAGGGGACGGGCGACAATGCTATTTTATTTTTAGGTGACAGCACCGCCGCCGCCGCCGACTCATTCAATGCCGTGAAAGATAAGGTCGAAGACTACTATACACGCTGTCATTTGGCGGCTTATGACGCGCGTGCTGCCGAACCGCTAAGCCGTTCAGTGGGAGACTATCAGGAGTTTGCAGGGCAAAGTCTTTCCGCAAGTAGTGAAGGCATTGCGAACTTCCCGCTGGCCATCATCGAGGCCAACAAGCCGTTGCCGCTGTTAACGGGAGTTAATCCGGCATGGCACGCAAAAGTGGCGGCATTGCATGACCAGATCGTTGTGCCTGTGCTGGGTAAAAAGGACAGTCTGACGGCTGCCGAGTGGAACGGCTTGTGCGCCAAGTTTTCCGCGTTCGCTGCCTGGCAGACTGGCAAACCAGTAATCAGTGTCGAGCAATTGGGCGGTGATCGAATCAAAGCAATTTTGGCGAGTGATCATCAGACAGACGTGAACGCGCTCATCACCAAAGACAAAGGCGTTGCAGAAGAAGTGCAAGCAATACGATCGGTTGAAAAATTGTTGCGCTACAACCGTGATCTGTTCAATTTGGTCAACAACTTTGTGTCGTTCCGTAATTTTTATACGGGCAAAGACAAGGCGATTTTTCAAGTTGGCACGTTGTTTCTGGATGGACGCAGTTGTGAGCTGTGCGTCAAAATTGATGACGTGGCTAAACATGCGGGCTTTGCCAATGCCAGCGGTGTGTGCCTGGTGTACTGCGAATGCACGCGTAATGAGGGCAAAGAAAAAATAACTATCGCCGCCGCTTTTACTTCGGGTGATTCCGACTTCTTGATGGTGGGCAGAAATGGTGTGTTTTACGACCGCAAGGGGCAAGATTGGGATGCCAACGTCGTTCGCATCATCGATCACCCGATCAGTATCCGTCAGGCGTTCTGGATGCCTTACAAAAAGCTGGTCAAGATGATTAGCGAGGGATTGCAGAAGTTGGCTGCCTCGAAAGCGAATGCCGCAGAA
>CAZSPN010000076.1:0-5497 GCA_964608835.1 uncultured Gallionella sp. | reverse complement strand
ACATCCTCAATCTGACAAAAAGGTGAATTCGTCAGCAATTTTTAGAGGTGCCCTTATGAGATCCGTTGGTATTCCACAAAATGAAATTCCAGCGGTTCGGGGGATTCCTGCTGGTGGGTTTCGCGTGAAATTTCCTGCCATTCAGACAAATTAAAATCGGGAAATCTGGCATCTCCGACCACGTCTTTTTGTACTTCCGTAAGGTAAAGTTTGTCCGCAATAGGCAGTGCATGCGCGTAAATTTCCGCGCCACCAACGATGAAAATCTCGTTGTCCTTGCTACTCAGATAGATGGCCTCTTCTAATGAGTGTGCAACTAGGCAGCTACCCATTTTAAGTGTGGCATTGCGCGTGACAATCACGGTCGTTCTACCGGGTAAAGGTCTGCCGATTGATTCGTAAGTCTTGCGCCCCATGATGATGTGATGTCCCATCGTCAAAGCCTTGAAATGCTTGAGGTCGGCGGGCAGGTGCCAAGGCAGGGTGTTGTTCACGCCAATGACGCGATTGTTAGCCATCGCGACGATGAGTGATACACGGCTCATATTGCGATGGGTGCTTTGATGCCGGGATGCGGGTCGTAACCCCCCAGCGAGAAGTCGGCAAACTTAAACTCAAAGATATTTTTTATCTCTGGGTTGATGTGCATGGTCGGTAAGGCGCGTGGTTCGCGCGACAACTGCAACTGCGTCTGCTCAAGGTGATTGAGGTACAAATGCGCATCGCCAAAGGTGTGGACAAAGTCACCCGGTTGCAAATCGCACACTTGCGCGATCATCATGGTAAGCAGGGCATAGCTGGCTATGTTGAACGGCACGCCGAGAAAAATGTCCGCGCTGCGTTGGTACAGCTGACAGGATAATTTTCCGTCCGCCACATAAAACTGGAAGAACGCATGACACGGCGCGAGTGCCATTTTGTCGAGGTCACTGACGTTCCAGGCCGAGACGATCAAGCGACGTGAATCGGGGTTCTTTTTAATCTGCGCGATGACATCGCTAATCTGATCGATTACCCGGCCATCAGGTGTAGCCCAGGAACGCCACTGTTTGCCATAAACCGGGCCGAGGTTGCCGTTTTCATCCGCCCATTCATCCCAAATTGTTACGCCATTTTCTTTGAGGTAACGCGTGTTGGTGTCGCCCTGCAAAAACCACAGCAGTTCGTGAGTGATGGATTTCATGTGACACTTTTTAGTGGTCACCAGCGGAAAGCCTTGCGCCAAATCGAAGCGCATCTGGTAGCCGAATACGCTGATAGTCCCCGTCCCCGTGCGGTCGGATTTTTTCGTGCCGTGATCCAGCACATGCTGCATTAGATTGAGGTATTGATACATGATGTTCGCCGTATAATCGCGGCGTTAAATGACATTTTTAGAGGACGTAATGCTAGCACAACTGAATGTATCACCGACCCTGCCAAAATCGCTTAACGTTACCCATATGCTTGTGTTATTGCCCAAGAGCAAAACCTTGCCCGCCGATTTTCCACAACGCGACTTATTGGCCGCTGTGTTGAAACGCCGCAATATCAAAGCGGATGAATTTGATACTCCCGTTGCCGCAAATCAGACGAATGGCAATATGATGGTGTGGGCGATGGTGGATTTCGGTAAATCAGTATTCGCCATACAAACGCAAGTTCGCAAAGCCGTGCAGTTGTTGCTGGATGAGCATCCTGGCGATTTAGCTATCGTCGTGCAAGGCGACGAGGCGCAGCGGCAACAAATTGCCGAACATGCCGTTTATACAGCTTGGGTGAATGGCGCATTGTTGCCGCTGCACAAGAAAAAAGATACGCGCAAACCGCTGCAAAAGATTTCGTTGGCCGGTGTCTCCGACAGGAAAAGCTTTGATGCGCTGCAAGCACAGGCGGAAGGAAATTTATTGTGCCGCTCACTGACGGTGTTGCCGCCGAATGAACTGACACCGGCAAACTATCGCCAGCGTGTGAAAAAACTCGCCAAGGATAATGGCTGGCAGCTTGAAGAATTCGACATGAAAGCGTTGCGCAAAATGGGTGCGGGTGCATTTGTTGCGGTGGCTCAGGGTAGCCATGATGACGATGCAGCGATTGTACATTTGCGTTATAGCCACGCCAAAGCCAAGCAAACTGTGGCTTTGGTTGGCAAGGGTATTTGTTTTGATACGGGCGGGCATAACCTCAAGCCCGCACGCTATATGAACGGAATGCACGAAGACATGAATGGCTCGGCAGTCGCGCTGGGAATTTTGTTGGCGGCCACGCAACAGAAATTGGCGGTCAACATTGACTGCTGGCTGGCCATTGCGCAAAACCATATCAGCCCGAAAGCCTATAAACAAAACGATATTGTTACCGCGCTGAACGGCACAACCATCGAAATCATGCACACTGATGCCGAAGGGCGCATGGTGCTGGCTGATACCCTCACGCTTGCCGCGCGGGGGAGGCCGAATCTGATTATCGATTTCGCCACACTTACGGGCAGCATGGCGGTGGCTCTGGGCGCGCGCTATAGCGGTGTGTTGGGTAATCGTGAAGCCTTACTGCAAGCGGCGATACGGGCAGGTCAGGAAAGTGGAGAACGCTTGTGCGCTTTTCCGCTGGATGAAGATTACGAACCCGCGCTGGATTCAAAGGTTGCCGACATCAAACAATGCACGCTGGATGGTGAGGCAGATCACATCCTTGCGGCCAGATTTTTGAAACGTTTTTTGGTATCGGATACAAACAAAAAATCAACCGCCAAGTCAGACGAAGAGCTAGCATGGTTGCATGTTGATTTGTCGGCCAGCCGCTGCGAAGGTGGATTGGGTAGTGTGGCAAGTGATGTGACGGGGTTCGGAGTGGCTTGGGGATTAAGGATGTTACAGGCGTAAAAGCACTGCAAATAAAAAAGCCCGGCACTTTCGCACCGGGCTTTTTACTAACTTAAAAGCTAGTTAAGCAGCTTGGATGTTAGAAGCTTGCTTGCCTTTTGGGCCTTGCGTAACTTCGAAGCTAACTTTTTGACCTTCTTGAAGCGATTTGAAACCGTTCATGTTGATCGCTGAAAAGTGTGCGAACAAATCGTCGCTGCCATCGTCAGGGGTAACAAAGCCAAAACCTTTAGCGTCGTTGAACCATTTAACTGTACCTGTTGCCATGTGTTTACTTCCTTAATAAAAAACGGGAGGCTACCCGCAAAAAATCTGAATCGAAGAATGCACATGGTGTAACCAAGTACCAAAAAACTTTGAATCAAATACCTGCGAGCCTTTTACGGGAGTTGGCGTTTTTCGTCAAGACAATTCGTAAACGCGTGAGTGAATTGTCTTATGCAAGCATGGTTGCAATGACCCAATAACGTGCGAATTTTCCGATTGCCATAAACAGTGCGGCTTGCCACCAAGTTAGCCGCAGCCAGCCAGCAGCAAGGCATAGCGCGTCACCGAGTACGGGAGTCCACGCGAGCAGTAATGCGGGTGTGCCGTATTTGCGGATGTTTTCAACATACTTGAGTTGCTTCGTGGGTGGTAACAACCAACCCATGCCGAAGCTGACCATGCCGCCCAAAGTATTGCCGACTGTGGCGATGGCCAGTGTTGTCCAAAATGTGCCGGGGAAAATTTTGAGTACGGCAAGCAAGGCAATTTCAGAGCCGCCCGGAAGCAGGGTGGCAGCGAGGAAGCTGCTGGCAAACAGGGAAAGCAGGCTGGCTGATTCAGTCATGCATTGATAATACAATCGGCCATTCGACTAAGTCAGCAATGATCTAAACCGAGTGGCCAGTGTTTTTACAATGACGAAATGTTAAAACTTAATCGCCGAAAAAATCTTTTTCGCCAAATCGCCGACTGCTTGCGCAGGATTGGCGCGGATGTTTTTCTCCTGCTCCGCCATCATGGTGAATAAACCATCCATTGTTTTGCGCGTGATGTAATCCTTCAGGTTGGCATCTTTGGCATCGACCAAACCCAGCTGTACGCCTTGCCCGGCAAACTGGTCATACTTTTCCGCGAGTTTTACTTTCGCCATCGACTTGGCAACGATAGGTTGAAACTTACTCGCCAAGGCTTCTTCGGTATTTTTGCGGAAGTATTGGGTGGCGGCATCAGAAGGGCCGGTGATAATGTCGCGCGCATCGGTGACGTTCATTTTTTTGATTGCGCCCACGAGTAAAGTTTTCGCTTCGGGTACGGCAGCTTCGGCAGCACGATTCATCGAAGTAGTGAGGTCATCGGCGTATTTTCCCATGCCAAATTTGCGCAACATTCCATCCACGTTTTGCAAGCTTTCCGGGAGCGGAATACGCACTTTGTCATTGCCTAAAAAGCCATTTTCCTTGGCCAACCCGGACACGGCTGTTTGCGCCGCTTGAGTTAGGGCCTGGCGCAGGCTGCCCACTTGGTCATTGGTGCTGAATTTTGTCAGCACGCCGGCTACGGAAGGCTGAGAGCTCGATGTGGCAGGTGCTGCCGCAGGGGTTGCAGCGGCTGGTTCGGCAGGTGCAGTGGGGGCGGCATTTTGTTGCACAGCCCCATTCAGTTTCGCTTTCAGATCGTTCAGGCTCAATGCCGTTGCTGACTGTGCAAAGATCAAAGGTGTGACGATTAGACTGGCAACGAGTGATTTTCTCAGCATGGAAAACTCCTTAGGAAATGGACAGTATTATTTTTTTCTGGGGGGTATCAGGTCGGTGATTGTGCCTTCTGCCATTTCGGCAGCAAAACCCAATGTTTCTGACAAAGTTGGATGTGGATGAATGGTTAATCCGATGTCCTCCATGTCTGCCCCCATCTCCAATGCAAGGATCGCTTCGGCGATGAGTTCGCCCGCGTTCACACCGACGATGCCCGCGCCCAAAATGCGGCGTGTGGTTGGGTCGAGCAAAATTTTCGTCGCACCTTCGCTGCGTCCCACCGAGCCGGCACGGCCGGATGCGGCCCACGGGAAAGACGCTTTTTCATATTCGATGCCCTGTGCTTTGGCATGCGTTTCGGTGAGCCCCATCCATGCCACTTCAGGGTCGGTGTAAGCCACGGAGGGAATGGTCAACGGCTCGAACACCGCGTGATGTCCCGCGATGACTTCGGCTGCCACCTTGCCTTCATGCACGGCTTTATGCGCCAGCATCGGGTCACCCACGATGTCACCGATGGCGAAAATGTGTGGCACGTTGGTGCGCATTTGCTGATTCACGGGAATGAAACCGCGCTCGTTGACGGTCACGCCTGCCGCATCCGCGCCGATGTCGCGCCCGTTGGGACGGCGGCCAACAGCCATTAACACGCGGTCATACAGTTGTGGTTCGGGAGCTTGTTCGCCTTCAAACGTGACTTTCAGTCCTTCTTTCAATGCTTCAATTTTGGTGACTTTGGTCTTCAGGTAAATTGCTTCGTAACGCTTCCCGATACGGGTATGCAGCGGCTTGACCATATCTTTGTCCGCGCCGGGCATGAGCTGATCCATCAGTTCCACAACTGTGATCTTTGAGCCGAGCGCGTCATACACCGTCGCCATTTCCAGCCCGATG
>CAZSPN010000075.1:327-5557 GCA_964608835.1 uncultured Gallionella sp. | reverse complement strand
GATCGGAAAAGTACCGAAACGGGATCGGGGGTGAGAGTTGCGGACTCCCGACATCCTGAACCCAAAGCAGGCGCGCTACCAGGCTACGCTACACCCCGAAGGCTGCGCATTATACAGATGCAGCCTTGAAAATCAATTTTAGTTTAGATGTTTTTTTAATTTGTGCGAGGCTAGCATCAAGTAATAACCCATCGACCACAAAGTGAGTAATGCTGCAATCCCTAATAGCCATATGCCTATCAGGTGGCAATTGATACCCAGCAATTCCCCGTGGTAAAGCAATAATAGAATCGCAATCATCTGAAACGTGGTTTTTATTTTCCCCAGCATCGAAACCGCAACGCTTTTGCTTTCGCCTAACTTTGCCATCCATTCGCGCAGAGCAGAAATGGTAATTTCACGGCCAATAATAATAAAAGCGAGGATGGCATCGGCGCGCCCCAGTTTCACCAAGATGATTAGTGCGGCTGCCACCATGAGCTTGTCGGCAACAGGATCAAGGAATGCGCCGAAGGCAGAGCTTTGATTTAGCTTGCGTGCAAGGTAGCCATCCAGCCAATCGGTGAGGGATGCAATAAAAAACACGACAGTACTGATTGCATTTTTTGAATGCGGACTGAGTGTTTCATCGGATAAATAAAATGCCGATACAAAAACTGGAATGAGCAGAATTCTTAACCAAGTGAGAAAATTGGGGATGTTGAGCGGCATGCCAGTAGTGTAGCCGCTGATAAATCTTTTCAGCAACAAGATTTTGGACTTTAGTTTAATGGAGTTGCTGGTAAATCACTTCCGCAAGGGCTTTGCTGATCCCTTCCACCTCGCTGAGTTGATCAACACTGGCTTGTTGTACTTCGCGCAGTCCACCAAAATGCGCAAGGAGATTGCGTCTGCGCTTGTCTCCTACACCGCTGATTTCCGACAAGCTTGATGTGGTACGCGCCTTGCCACGTTTGGCTCGGTGTCCCGTGATGGCGAACCGGTGCGCTTCGTCGCGTACTTGCTGAATTAAATGTAGTGCGGGGTTATCGCTGAATAAACGCATTGCTGCCCCGTCGGGGAAGATCAGTTGCTCCATGCCCACTTTGCGTTCTGCACCTTTGGCCACGCCGACCAAGGTCAAATCGTTCAATCCTAACTCGCTCATTACTTCCATCGCAATGTGTAATTGCCCCAGCCCTCCGTCGATCAAAATCAAATCGGGACGCGTTCCTTCTCCTGCCGCCAATTTTTCATAGCGGCGTGTGAGAGCTTGGCGCATGGCCGCGTAGTCATCGCCAGCCGTGATACCCGTAATGTTGTACCGGCGATACTGTGCGGAACGCATCTCGAGATTTTCGTAGACCACGCACGAGGCTTGTGTGGCCTCGCCCATAGTGTGGCTGATGTCGAAGCATTCGATGCGCTGCAAATCTGGGTTACCAACCAATTCACGCAAAGTATCTAGGCGCAATTGTTGCCCGCCTTGCTGCATCGCCCGTTGTTGCAGTGCCAATAAGGCATTGCGCGATGCCATGTCTAGCCATTGTTTGCGTTCCTTAGTTGTGGCTTGAACCAGTCGTACAGTTTCTCCGGTTTGTTCACTGAGCAATTGTTCCAGTGTTTCGTCTCCACACTCGGTGTTCAATATAAGTATAGGCGGCACACTGCTATTCAAATAATGTTGCGCAATGAATGCCTCCGACACTTCGCTTATAGTCAGATCTTCAGCATGTTCCGGGAAAAAGCTTTTGTCGCCGAGATGCCTGCCACCGCGCACCATCGCAAGGTTCACGCACACGTTTCCGTCGAGTTGCACCACTGCCACAATATCCGCATCAGTTGCACTGCCTGTGGATTCAATAAACTGCTTTTGCTGAACCACATGTAAATCGCGCAGCTGGTCGCGCAACACTGCCGCTTGCTCGTAATGCTGAGCAGCAGCGGCATGTTCCATCGCATCACGCAAAGCCTGCTCAACCTCTTGATGACGACCTTTCAACAACGACACGGTATTGCGTATGTCGGTCTGGTAACCTTCAGCGGAAATTAAATTCACGCACGGCGCGGTACAGCGATGAATTTGATGCAACAAACAAGGTCGTATGCGATTGGCAAATACGCTGTCTTCACAGGTGCGAATGCGGAAAATTTTTTGCAGCAACTGACTGCTTTCCTTAGCAGCCTGCGAATTGGGGTACGGTCCAAAGTATTGATGCTGCTTGTTTGGTGTCCCGCGAAAGTAAGTCAGACGCGGAAATTTATGTCCCGTTAAAACGATGTAGGGATACGACTTGTCATCACGAAACAGTATGTTGTAGCGCGGCTTGAGTGACTTGATGAGATTGTTTTCCAACAACAACGCCTCGGCCTCCGAACGCGTCACCGTCGTCTCAATCCGAGCAATGTGCGAAACCATTAGCCGAATACGCGGCGAGATATTGGTTTTTTGGAAATAAGACGAAACCCGCCTTTTTAACTGCCTCGCCTTGCCTACATACAATACATTGCCTTGAGCATCAAAATAGCGATACACGCCAGGCAACAAAGGCAGGCTGGCGAGGATAGGTTTGGGGTCGAAATTTTCTGACTTCAAAATACGCGATGACTTCAGGGGCTAAACCATCTCTTAATATGCCTTATCTGATAACACTGTGATTGCCTGTATTTTTCGCAAAGTGGGTAGCTTTGCTCATTGTGTCCGACGACGCTCCCAATGGTGGGATGAACGATCCTCTTTGCTGGGAGCATTCTGTTCGGTGGCAAACAATACCGCAGCTTTAACACGAGAAGAAAGATTGAGTTTGGTGAGAATGTGCCTCACGTGCTGCTTTACAGTGTCATAGCTGATCGACAAGGTGTTGGCGATGGCTTTGTTGCTTTCTCCGCGTGCTAGCAGTTGTAAAATTTCCCGCTCGCGTTCGGTGAGCAGCTTCATGGAGGTTTTTGGTTCCTGATCGGCTTTGTCACCGCGCAGCATTTCGATCAGTTTCATCGTCATGGTAGGTGCAACTACTAGCTCGCCAGCGGCTATACGCCGAATCGCATCAACGACATCTTCCGGTGCCATGTCTTTGAGTAAATATCCACGCACACCTGCGCGGATTGCGCTGGCCAAATCCGCTTCCGAATCACTGATGGTGAGCATGACGGCAGGCGTGGTGTAGCCTTCGCCGCGCAATTGTTGCAGGAGCGAGATACCATCCAGCGGTTTCATGCGCAAATCAATGATGAATAAATCGGGTTTTTGGTCGAGTAATTGACGCAGTTCGTCGATGTTTCCCGTTGCGCCAAGTACACTAAAGCCATAGCAATTGGACAGCAATTCGCTCAACCCGCAGCGGCAGATGCTTTGATCGTCAACCAGCACCACCTTTAATTTGTCAGTCATTTGTTGTTCTCCAGTCTAGCGGGGGTTTGGGGAAAAACAATTGCACTGTTGTACCCGACCCAGAAATACTGTCCACCTTAATTTCACCACCGATATGGTGCGCCCGTTCACGCATAATCATCATGCCGTAATGCCCCTCTACAGGCGTAAAAGTGGAAGCGATGCTGCCATTATCCTCTATTGTGAAAACATAGTAGCCGAAGCGTGCATCGACAAACAGTCGCGCGTGAGTTGCGCCGGAATGCCGGGCAATGTTGGTCAAAGCTTCTCGTACGATGTGAGACACCTGAATCTCGTGTTCGAGCGGCAGTTCAAGATCAACCAAGCGATTATGATATTCGAGCACGATATTGTTTTGTTCTCGAAATTGGCTGGTGATGCTTTGTAATGCAGCCAGCAGACCACCGGGATTCATTTCGCAACGAAACTCGGTGATCAGTTCGCGCGCGCTTTTTTGCGCGATTTCCAGTGCCTCCTCCAAATCGTGCGCATACTTGGTTGACATCGGCTCATTCGCAGCCAGTATTGCTTCAAGCAACAGGCTGACGCGCATACGCGAATACGCGAGTGTCTGAGCCAGTGAATCGTGAATGTCGTTGGATATCATCTGGCGCTCGGCAAGCAGATCAATGCGTCGCGCTTCGCGGTTGACGCGTGTATGCACAATCGTGGCACTCATCACTTCAGCGAAAGCCGCAATAGTGTTCATGATTTGACTTGCTGCCTTGCGCGGCACATCGAAGAATATGGTCACGATACCCAGCGGTGCGTTTGATGAGTTGGGAATTTCAAGCGGAGCGGCTACTAGTGATTGGAAGTGATAGCTGGCGGGGTGATTATTTTGTTGTGAATTGTAGGAGTCAGCATCCAGTGCATGGATGACATGCCCAAAAGTGGCGTTGTTGCTGGCCTTGTAATCCAGCCCGACAAAACTTTCTGCTTGCTGGCGCAGGTCGGCAGACAGTCCGGCAGAGCTGACTATTTCCAGAGTGCAGCCGTCCGGAGAAAAGAGACGCACCACGCCGGCAGTCGCATTGACCGTGCCTATGATACTTTCCAGAAAGGTTTCCAGCAGCACGCGCAACCCCCCGACGTTGGGCTTGCCAGATTTATGCGCCACGCGCGCGACCACATTCTCTCCTCTGTGAGGAGGGGAGAAATCGGGATCACTTTTCCACGAAAAATCGCGATGATCGTGGTTGGGATGGAGAGGCGTTTTTTTTTCCATTTGTTCGGCTCTGACGACCCCGGAGAAGATACCGGATAGGCTATGCTGAATCCCCCAAAATATCAACAAACTAAATTCCAAGAGTATCCTCACCACCCATCAGGGTTATGCCACTCCCTACCCGATGTGGTTATAGACACTGACCGCAACGATTGCGCTTAATGACGGGCAAATTTTAGTGTGTTGGTATGGCTGTCTGACCGACAAATACGACACAAAACTCACGATAAATAAGCTATGCCTCTACACGACCCCGTTTCTGCTCCGCTACCCGATGCGTCTACCGAGATGCGTACCACCACTTGTTATATGTGCGCCTGCCGCTGCGGTATACGTGTGCATCTGCGTGACGGTGAAGTACGTTATATTGAGGGCAATTCAGAGCATCCGCTGAATAAAGGTGTGCTGTGCGCCAAGGGTTCATCGGGGATTATGAAACAGTATTCCCCCGCGCGCCTGACCAAGCCGTTGAAGCGCAAGCCAGGAACAGAGCGCGGTGCGAATGAGTATGAGGAAATTGGCTGGGAAGAGGCTTTTGACACGTTAGAAAAACGTCTCGCGCATTTGCGTGCCACCGACCCGAAAAAATTCGCGCTGTTTACCGGGCGTGATCAGATGCAGGCATTGACCGG
>CAZSPN010000075.1:0-317 GCA_964608835.1 uncultured Gallionella sp. | reverse complement strand
TTCTGTTCGGTGAATATGGCGGCAGGCATGATTTACACCATCGGAGGTTCGTTCTGGGAATTCGGCGGGCCGGATTTGGATCGTGCCAAAGTGTTTTACATGATAGGCACGGCGGAAGATCATCACTCCAATCCGTTGAAGAGTGCGATCGGCGAATTCAAACGCAATGGTGGACGATTTGTTGCGATTAACCCGGTGCGCAGCGGCTATGCGGCGATTGCGGATGAATGGATTCCGATCAAACCGGGTACCAAACGCGCCCCCCTGGCTGCCACCAGATCCCCAAACGCCACATCGCACCCTTTTGGAAAGATATT
>CAZSPN010000074.1:0-5993 GCA_964608835.1 uncultured Gallionella sp. | reverse complement strand
TCTTGCCAACTTTCCGAATCAAAGTGTCGCGTGGTATGGGGTGCGCAATTATTTGGCACGCAACTACATGCGTGACCAAATGAAAATTGGCGACGGCGTGTTGTTTTACCACTCCAACTGCAAAGAGCCGGGTATTGCGGGTATCGCACAGGTAAGTAGCACGGCCTATCCAGATGCCAAGCAATTTGATAAAAAGAGCAAGTATTTCGATGCCAAGGCCACACAAGAACAGCCGCGCTGGTTTAATGTCGATGTGCAACTGGTCAAAAAAATCGCGCTGATTTCACTCCCCGAACTGCGCTCGCATCCTGAACTTGAACGTATGGGGACGCTGCAACGCGGCAATCGTTTGTCGATCACACCCGTTGATCCTTCCGAGTGGAAATTTATCCTGAAAAACCTGGTGCGCGATTAACTTGGTGTGCGACTAATATGGAGTGGATGCTTGCCTACCTGTTGCTGGGTGCGTGCGTTGGATTTCTTGCCGGGCTCTTTGGTATCGGCGGCGGTTTGTTACTTGTACCCGTGCTGTTATTTTTATTCGATGCGCAACATTTTGCATCAGACCATTTACTGCACCTCGCGCTCGGTACATCCATGGCAACGATTATTTTTACCTCGCTTGCCAGCCTGCGCAAACATCATCAACACGGCGCGGTAAATTGGGTCGTGGTACGCAACATCACACCGGGAATTTTATTCGGCACAGCACTCGGATCACTGCTTGCCACCCGTGCCGCGCCGCATTTTTTAAGTATTTTCTTTGCGCTATTCGTGTATTTTGCCGCGACACAAATGTTGCTCGATGTGAAGCCGCATGCCGCACGCCAACTCCCAAGAAGATTGGGCTTTGCCCTCGCAGGGACATTCACCGGCTGGATCAGCAGCCTGGTTTCCATCGGTGGTGGCACAGTGGTTGTACCCTTTTTGGTCTGGTGCAATGTGCCGCTGCGCAATGCCATCGGCACATCCGCCGCTATCGGACTTCCTATATCAGTGGGCGGTACATTAGGCTACATTCTCACGGGATTATCCAATGAAGCGTTGCCCCTTTACAGCCTGGGTTTCGTCTATCTGCCAGCCTTGTTGTGGATTGCACTCGCCAGCGTTATCACCGCGCCGATGGGAGCAAAAGCCACGCATCATCTGAATATAAAATGGCTGCGCAAGCTGTTTGCGATCATGCTGATTTTGTTGGCAACCAAAATGTTGCTGCATCAAACCTGAGTTCGCTCCGCTAACACCAAGCCGAGTGACTACCCTACTCCATTTCGCCCGGATTGGGTCGCGCATCCATTTCTTCTAATTTTCGATATAAGCTGGATACACCGATATTGAGCTTTTGTGCCGCCGCACGGCGATCCCCGCCCTCTTCTTGGATAGTTTTAAGAATGAGATGGGTTTCAAATTTGCGCACTTGTTCGCGCAATGAACCAGTGGCATTAAAATGATCGCCAACGGGGAGCGGATTGCCAGTCTTGGAGATTGAGGGCGGTAAATCTGCCGCAGTGATGTGATAGTCGTCCGCCAAAATGAGTGCGCGATCCAATACATTTTCCAATTCGCGGACATTCCCCGGCCAAGCATAATTCACCAGCATCTCTTCAACTCCCGTATCCAAAACGGGCTTAACTCCCCCGCTTCCCAAACGACGCACATTGCGCTGCATGACAAAATGGATCAAAGCCGCAAGGTCTTGACGACGCTCTCTCAGAGGGGGAACCTGGACGTGAAAAACGCTCAATCTAAAATAGAGGTCTTCGCGGAATTTACCCTGCGCAACCATTTCAGTCAGATCACGATTGGTCGCCGCAACGATGCGCACATCGACCGCGCGAGCCTGCTCGCTGCCAACCGCGCGCACCGCCTTTTGCTCGATAACATGCAGCAGCTTTACTTGCAGAGATAGTGGCAATTCGCCGATCTCATCCAGAAATATTGTTCCCGTGTCGGCCTCTAAAAATAACCCCTTGCGGACTTTATCCGCGCCCGTGAACGCGCCTTTTGTGTGTCCAAAAAATTCGCTTTCAACCAAGTTTTCCGGAATTGCACCACAGTTAACGGGAATAAAAGGGCCGTCGGCACGCGGGCTTTGCTGGTGAATTAAACGGGCGACCACACCTTTTCCCGTACCGCTTTCACCCGTGATAAGAACTGTGCTATTGGTGCGCGCCACTTTGGCTGCCATGTGTTCCATCTCGCGCATGGTTGGCGAATTAAAACCAAACACCTCTTGGTTGCCACCCAGCACCAATCTGCGCAACACTCTGTTTTCCGCACGCAATCCGCGCAGGTCACCCACCTTGCTTAAACGGTGCAACAACTCGTCATGATTAAGCGGCTTGATCATGTAATCCGCCGCACCGGCTTTAATGGCTTCGATCGCGGTATCTACCGAAGCAAAGGCGGTCATCATAATGAAGGCTGTGTCTATATTTGAAGCGCGCGCCTGGCGCAGTAAATCTATACCGCTCATGTTGGGCAACTTAATGTCGCTGAGGGCAATGTCAATGTCACCGCGAGCCAACCGCTCCAAGGCAGCTTCCGCATCTCCGGCCTGCTCGACGGAGTGTCCCGCTTTTTTTAATTGGGCAGACACCACTTGGCGAATCGCGGTTTCATCTTCAACAACCAGTAATTGCAGTGACCTCATTAAACAACCTCTTCATCATTCGGCAAAGGCAGGGTAACCAGCACTTGAGTTCCCTCACCAAGCGTTGAGTCGATTTCAATTGTGCCTTGGTGACCCGTTACAATCGAGTAACAAAGCGCGAGGCCCAAGCCGGTTCCCCTGCGCTTTGTCGTAAAAAAAGCCTCGAACACCCGACCCAGTGTATTTTTATCTATACCACTACCGGTATCGCTGACGATCATCTGCACGGAATTTTCCAAAATTTTGGTTTGGACCGCAATTTCCTGCACGCGGTCGGATACCGACTCAAGAGCATCCGCCGCATTAATAAGCAAATTCATAATCACCTGCGTCAACTGATCCGCAACCCCCTCAATGGCGGGCAACTGACTGTCAAGATTGAGTTGTAAATTTACTTTTTGCATTCTTTTATCATAGCTCATCAAACCGGAGGTCGTGCGTATAAGCGCGTTCAAATCCAACAATTGTCGGGCAACCGGCTGTGGCGCGGCGAACTCGGAGATTTCACGAGTAATGGCCGAAAGTCGGTGGATATGACTTTGCAATAACGTTAATTTTCCACTGGTCGCAGAGTCGTCTATTTTTGCGGAGTGCGTTTGCGCGTTGACCATTTCCTGAAGCACACCCGACATGGCCGCGATAGGATTGCCAATCTCATGCGCAACACCTGCCGCCAACGCCCCAACCGCCGCCATTTTTTCCTGATGGAAAAATTTTTGGCGGGCAATCACCAACTCCTTTTCCCTTTCATCCAATGCGCTCGCCATCTGATTAATCGCCTGCATGAGTTCGCCCACCTCATCATTGCGCGTAACGGGCGTGGCAACATCGCGCTTGCCTTTGATAATGTCCCAAGCCACTCCCTTAAGTGCGTGCAGGTCTGTAGTCAGTCGCGTAAAAAACAAACCAATAATTGCACCCAATAATAATAGCCCGATAATTCCAAACATCATGGATGCCAGAGCGGCGGAGTCCCATTGTGTGTTAAATCGATCCGCAGAAGCTTTTTGTTCTTGGCGTGATTCATCAATGCGCTGGGTAATTTCGATTTTGACTTTGAGCAACTCAGAATTCATCGCCGCCAACTCTTCGGGAGTTGGATGGTCTGTAGCGTTGGCTTGGCGTGCCGCTTGTTCTATTTTTACCAGATTGATAGCGGCATAGGGATACTGTTTTGCCAATTCATCATTCTTGTTTTTGAGCAACTCAAAATTGGATGCAAAGCGTTGTGCGGCAGCTTTGGGGTTGGTGTCATTGGAGCTCATAAAAACTCCCATGACAATATGGAAGGCGGTAGCGTCCACCTGCCTCAGTTGCTCCTCAATCTTGTAAAAATTTTGCAGCTTTTCAAACTCGCTTGCCAGTTCCGATTTCTTATTGAAAGTGAAAGTAGTCAAAAGTACGGCATAAATAACCACGGCAGCAAATGCCAGAAATCCTTTGACGCGGAGCGGAACTTCGGACGATAACTGGGATTCAGTATCAAACGACAGAGCGGGTGCGACATCATAAACACGTTGCTGCCCGGTTATTTCACCTTGCGGATGGTTCATTGCGACTTCCTAAAGCTTGCGTGACAGTACAGCGTCATTGTAACTCACCTACAAAAAAATCCTGGGAACCAGCCGGATATGATTGAGCAAATCAACTCTATATGGAATACTGGCACCAAACTTATGGCGACAAAAAGATTTTAATTGCCTCAGCGACTTCCAACACTACGATACTCTAATCAGCCTAAGCCATATTGTGTATGTAGAAGTGGTTCGGTTTTACAGGAAATTCAATGGACGTTAAAAAACACACTTGCCCTATTTGTGATAACACCTGTTTATTTTTGGATACCGTTGACTTCAACAAATCCTGTGAGGAAGTTAACGGAAAGTATCTCGAACTTTCAGGCATTCCAATCAGCTACATGTTCTGTAATAGTTGCAATTTTTGCTTTTCACCCGAAATTTACACTTGGCAACTACAAGACTTCGAGAAAAATATTTACAACAGCGAATACATAATTATTGATCCGGATTATATTGAAGCAAGGCCTCAAGCTAACACCGAAAATTTAATTTCTATGTTCCCTCATTTTCCAAAGCCCTTAAGACATTTGGATTATGGGGGAGGAGATGGATTACTCGCAAAATTACTTTGTCGTTCAGGATGGAACTCAACTTCGTATGATCCATTCGTAAACAAAGGCGTGTGTATTAAGCAAATTGGGACTTTCGATTTAATTACCGCTTTTGAAGTTTTTGAGCATGTACCTGACGCACACGTGCTGATGTCTAATCTTCGGACATTGCTTGCCCCAGGCGGGGTCATCATATTTTCAACCCTGCTTTCTGATAACCAAATTCGTCCAAATCAGAAATTAACTTGGTGGTATGCCGCCCCCAGAAATGGCCACATCAGCTTATTTTCAAAAAAGAGCCTACAGATAATTACAAAACAATACGGTCTTAATTTTGGCAGTTTCAGCAATGCCTTTCACATTTCTTGGGTAACTGTACCGCAATGGGCATCGCATCTAATTCGATAAGAAGTGGTACTCATCACATCGTCAAAGCCATCCTATTCGATCTGGATGGCACGTTCGCCGATACCGCACCCGACTTAGCTGCCGCGCTCAACCATGTGCGCGCCACTAAAAATTTGCCGCCGCTACCGCTTACCGCGCTACGCCCGCAAGCCTCACATGGTTCGGCAGGCCTGCTTAAAGTTGGCATGAACATCACCCCCGATTCGTATGATTTTCAGTCCTTACGCGATATATTTCTCGACCACTATACGCGGCATATCTGCGTAAACACCAAACTATTCGACGGCATGGCTGAACTTGTCACCACATTAGAGCAACGCAACATCAAGTGGGGCATTGTCACCAACAAACCGCACCGGTTTACCGTACCGTTGATGGAAGCATTGGATTATGCGCAACGCGCATCTTGCTTGGTCAGTGGCGATACCTGCGCTCATGCCAAGCCTCACCCTGAGCCAATACTTGCCGCTTGCAAGCTACTGAGTGTCGCCCCTGAGCAATGCCTGTACGTGGGCGATGACAAGCGAGACATGGAGGCCGCCCATGCAGCGGGGATGCGCGGCATCATTGCCCAGTGGGGTTATGTGAGTGACGATGTGTCCGTGAAAAACTGGCAAGCGCACGGCAGCGTGAACCACCCGGTGGAACTTCTCAACCATCTCGCCCCCTAAATCTGCGTGGTACAATTCTCACCGTACCACAACCACTTGGGGACGACTTGGCTTCGACGTGGGTTACAAAGCAGTGTAGGGCATACCGAGGACCCGCCACCTCGTAAATCAGCTGGAAAACCAATAGTCG
>CAZSPN010000073.1:0-6345 GCA_964608835.1 uncultured Gallionella sp. | reverse complement strand
AACTGGCCGCCTTGCGCGCGGGGTTGCGCGAGCAGGTTCGGGGCTCGCCGCTGTTTGATGCGCCGCGTTTTGCCAAAAACTTTGAAGCGGCTCTGTGGGGGATGTGGGAAGCGAAACAACCGAAAATAGCTACTTAACCAATTCCGCTTTTTCTATCGTCACGCCGTACTGGTTTAACTCCGCCTGAGATGTCAACTTCACGCCCGCCACAGCAACTTGCCCGCGTTGATTTGCGGTGATGTTGGATGCAATCAATAAAGGCTGGCTTTGGGCGACAGGTTTGCCGGAGGTGGGGTCATAACGCACCAGGCGGACTTGAACACGTGAAACGGTTGAGGGTGTGGGATTTTGCACCACGGCAAACACGTTCCCCTGCGCGTCCATCTGCGCACCAGCCTTTAAATACTTGGCGGGATTACGCGGCAGGTCGAGGCGAATGTATCGCTCGGTGGAAGATTTCCCTATGTCCGATTCAGAGCCAGCCGCCATTTCATAATGCTGCAAAGCGGTATTGACATCACCGCGATCCTCGGCAAATTGCCCAAGCAAATAATAACTGGGGGCGGTCGGCAACAAGGTGTTGCTTTGATTGAGCGCGGCCTCGGCTTCCGACTTGCGTCCCAAATTATTTAACGCGATGCCACTTTGCACATGCGGGCGGAAATAATCTGGCTGCATTTTAATTGCCTTTTCATAGTAGCCCAACGCCTCTTTATTTTGCTTTTTGGACATCGCCACATCACCGAGCAGCTCTTGAAAGCGAGCCTCGCGCGGCTCGACCGCAATGGCCTGCTTGGCAAGTGCAGCCGCTCTTGCGGCATCGCCTTTTTCCAGTGCTTTCACGCCATCGTCGTAATCTTTATAAGCCGCTTGCGTGGCCTTGAGCTTGCCGACTTTCTGCGCATAGATTTCTCTGCCCCATTCCCCGCCTTCACCCAACGCAGCAAGGGTCACCTTATTGGCGGCAACACGCTCGTCCGAAGGCGGATGGCTGGAGAATAAGCCCTCGATAAAACTGGACTTGTGATCTTTGCTGAGCCGTACAAATGTTTCCTGGAGCGTCACAGCAGCGCGCGGGTCATAACCCGCTTTTTTCATGTACTGCATCCCATATAAATCTGCTTCAGATTCATCGTCCCGACCAAATTTTGTGGCGATCAGTTGCGAACTTAATTGCGCACCACCCACAATCAAATTCGCATAGCTTTTATCTTGTGCCGCAACACCCGCCGCCATGACCGCGCCTTGCAACAACATGCCGGTTTCCATACTTTGTGCGCCGTGCCGCGCGGCGGCATGGACGATCTCGTGACCCAACACGGCAGCCAATTCCGCCTCGCTATTCAATTCATAGAGCAAGCCGCGATTGAACGCGATTTTTCCACCCGGCATCGCCCAAGCGTTGGGTAAAGAATCGTTTAGCACCACAAACTCGTAAGGTAACTGTCGATCCGAGGCCGTGGCCAATTTATTGCCCACGCTCTGCACATAAGCGGTCAACTCAGGGTCGATAACATAATCGCCTCCTTGTTGCTGGCGCGCGGGGGCATAATTTTTCTGTCCCATTTCAATTTCCTGCGACTCGGAAATAATTTGAAACTCGCGCTTGTGTGTCACCGGATTGGTGCCGCAACCCGCCAATAAAAACAGCACAGCAATGACGGCAAGTTTGCAAAGATTGGAATTCATCACGCGCTCCTTAACAATCGTTCTGATAAGAGAATTTCATTGTAGTGCATCTACACGGAATTACGGAGAAGCTAACAGTGCCAATTGTGTCTCGCTCAAATAGCACCACTCACCTTCCTTCAAGCCCATCCTACTTAGCTGTAACTGCCCTATCGCGGCACGGTGCAGTGCCACGCAATGATTGCCTGCCGCAGCCAACATGCGTTTTACTTGGTGGTATTTACCCTGTTCCAGCACAATTTCCAATTGGTGTGAATCTAACTTGCAGCAAGTAACGGCGGCTAAGGGTGCGGGTTCGTCATGCAGTTTTACGCCTTGCAATAATTGCGCAACTAATTCAAGCGTAATTTCATCGTGCGTGGTAGCGACATAAATTTTCGGGATGTGTCGCTTGGGCGATGATTGTTGGTGGATGAACGCGCCATCGTCCGATAGCAGCAACAGCCCTGTCGTATCGTGATCGAGGCGACCCACCGGCTGCACATCACGCCGCGTAAATTGTTCGGGCAATAGTGTGTGTACACCGGGATGGTGACTGGCTTTGCGCGAGCATTCAATGTTGCCGGGTTTATTCAGCGCGATGTAAACGTGTTCGCGGTACGTCCACAATTCACCGTAGAGTATGAACTGCAAGCCTGATGTTTCAAAGACTGCGCGTGTATCGGTCACCACCTTACCAGCGATGCTCACTTCGCCATCGGCTATCAGTTCAGTACACCATTTGCGTGTGCCAAAACCTTGCGACTGGAGGATTCTATCCAACGTCAATTTACTCATTCGGAAATTTTCCATCCACATACAGCCATTTATTTCCTTCAAAAATGAAGCGACTGATTTCGTGCAGGCGATGCGCTTTGCCAGCAATTTTGTAACGCGCAACAAATTCTACCGTTGCGCGCGTGGCTGATTCACTGGCATGATTTTTTACTTCCAAGCCCAGCCATTTAGATTGACCTGCGGCGAGGTCCAGCGAGGCGGGGCGGGTTTCGGAATGCCAAGTCGCAAGCAGATATTCTTCGAGTTTGAGCACGTACGCGCTGTAGCGAGAACGCATCAAGCTGGCAGCATCGGGGACGTTGAATTGTTGGTGATAACGACCACAGCAAACGGCGTATTCAACTCCGCCACAGGGACAAGGCATGCTTGCTTTAGTGCGGCTCATTCCACTTCCCTTGCAATACGACAGGCTCGATTTCTATCATGCCTGCGTCGCTGGTCATCATAATGTGGCCTTCTTGTATAGTGCATTGCAGCTGCATGGTGCGATTGGCCAGAGCAGCGAGCGCGAGTGTAGTTTGTGTGTGCAGCTTGAGTACGGCGAGATTTTTCAGGCGTTGTAATTGTTTGCTGTTTTCATTCCACCAAATATCTGCCGAACGCCCGTAACTAATCACGACTACCTGATTGGCGCGTCCGCTGGCTTTGCGGATTAGCCGCTCATCGGGCAGACCGACGCTAATCCAGGTTTCAATCGCACCCGTCAAATCGTTGTGTGCGATGTCAGGCTCTTCATCGCCGCTGATGCCCCTGCCAAAGGTCAATAATTCGTTCGCATACATGGCAAATGCCAGCAAGCGAACCATCATGCGTTCATCCGTTTCGGAAGGATGACGCGCCAAAGTTAAGGCATGGTCGGCGTAATAGTGCCTGGCCATATCGGCAATTTGCAGATTGGCTTTGAAGATGGTCGCGTTAATCGCCATTGCAGAATTTTCAAAATGTCATGATGGTCGGAGGAGCATTCTAACAAGGCTGTTGGGCAGATGGGCGATATATGGCATTGCACCCTTGTTCCGTCTATAATTGCCCTCCTTTTTGGTACATTTGACTACAACAAATGCAACTTTTCGCTTTTGGCATTAACCATCAAACCGCGCCGCTAAATGTGCGCGAGCAGGTCGCATTCAACGTGGATGGGATGGAAAACGCACTGCGCGATTTAGTAGATAAAGGCGGTGCGAAAGAGGCGGCGATCCTATCAACTTGTAACCGCATGGAGCTGTATTGCAACGCGGAACGGCCCGAGCAAGCGATTGATTGGCTGGCTCAATATCACGACATGCCGCGCGCGGAGATTGAACCTTACCTGTACACCCTGCCGCGCGAAATGGCAGTGAAGCATTCGTTCCGCGTGGCAAGCGGCCTGGATTCGATGGTATTGGGTGAACCGCAGATACTCGGCCAGATGAAGCAGGCAGTGCGCCACGCCGAACAAGCGGGCACGTTGGGTTTTTTGCTGCACAAGCTATTTCAGCGCACTTTTTCGGTGGCGAAAGATGTGCGTACCCAAACTGAGATTGGCGCGAATTTAGTTTCAATGGCCGCCGCCGCAGTAAAGCTGGCGGAACGTATTTTTCCCAGCATTTCCGAACAAAAAGTTTTATTTATCGGCGCGGGTGAAATGATTGAATTGAACGCGGTGTATTTCGCGGCAAAATCACCCAAGCACATCACCGTGGCGAATCGTACTTTGGAGCGTGCGGAAACATTGGCGCAACGCTTTAATGGTCATGCGATTACGCTGACAGATTTGCCGGAACAACTGGCATTGCACGACATCATTGTGACTTGTACGGCCAGCCAGTTGCCGATACTCGGCAAAGGGATGGTGGAACGCGCATTGAAGGCACGCAAGCATCGTCCTTTGTTTATCGTGGATTTGGCGGTACCGCGCGACGTGGAAGCGGAAGTGGCCGAGTTGGACGATGTATTTTTATACACCGTGGATGACATTGCCGAAGTGGTAAAAGATGGCCTAGATGCGCGTCAGGGTGCGGTTAAAGAAGCTGAAGTAATTATTGATTCTGGTGTGGTTGATTTCATTCATTGGATGGAGTCACGCGAAGTTGTTCCAACCATTCGCGCCCTGCGCGATCATGCCGAACGCAATCGCCGCCACGAACTGGAAAAAGCCATGCGTTTACTGGCCAAAGGCGAGAGTCCTGAAAAAATACTGGAGGCAATGAGCAACGGCCTGACCAACAAATTCCTGCATGCGCCCACTCACGCGCTAAACCAAGTGCATAGTACGGATCGTGAAAAATTCCTTGATGTGATACATCGCATGTATCACGTTAACTCCGACGAAAACTAGCTGCTGTGATCCCCAGCATCTCCAACAAGCTCGCTCAACTGAGCGAGCGTCTGCTTGAAGTCAACCAACTGTTAAGCACCGAAGAAGCCACCAAAAGCATGGACAGCTTTCGCAAGCTGAACCGCGAACGTGCCGAGCTTGAACCCGTGGTAGAGCTATATCACGCCTATCAGGCCTGTCAGGCAGATATTGCCACCGCACAGGAAATGGCAAATGACCCCGAAATGCGGGAATTTGCCGATGCCGAAATCAAGCAAGGCAATGAACGTTTAGTCGAGTTGAATAAAGAGCTGCAATTGCAACTCTTGCCGAAAGACCCGAATGACGAGCGCAGTGTATTTTTGGAAGTGCGGGCAGGAACGGGCGGTGATGAAGCCGCCATATTCGTCGGTGATATTTTTCGTATGTACTCCCGCTTTGCCGAACGCAAACGTTGGCAGGTGGAAGTCATTTCAGCCAGCCCCGGTGAGATGGGCGGGTACAAAGAAATTATCGCGCGCATTGTCGGGCAAGGTGCATATTCCGTGCTGAAGTTTGAATCCGGGGCGCATCGAGTGCAGCGCGTCCCCGCTACCGAGACGCAGGGTCGTGTGCATACCTCGGCGTGTACGGTGGCAATCATGCCAGAGGTCGATGAGGTCAATGATGTAGTGTTGAATAATGCCGATTTGCGCATTGATACATTTCGCGCTTCCGGTGCGGGTGGTCAGCACATCAACAAAACCGATTCTGCCGTGCGCATCACACATATTCCAACAGGCGTAGTGGTTGAATGCCAAGATGGTCGTTCGCAGCATCAAAACAAAGCGCAAGCGATGCGCGTTTTGGCAGCGCGCATCAAAGATGCGCAAGTGCGCGAACAAAATGCCGCAACGGCTGCCACACGCAAAAGCCTAGTCGGCAGCGGTGATCGCTCAGAACGCATCCGCACTTACAACTACCCCCAAGGCCGCATCACCGACCACCGCATCAACCTCACACTGTACAAAATGGATGCGATGATGGATGGCGACATAGGTGAACTGTGCGGCGCGCTGATGGCAGAACATCAGGCCGAGCAGCTTGCCGCGATGGCGGAAGGCATTTCCTCATAGAACGAGACATACGTAAACCTCAAGCGAACCGAGTCCATAATTTGTAGCCAATAAAAAACCCCCAAGTTCGCACCTGAGGGTTATTTATTTATAAGGAGTCTGACGATGACCTACTTTCGCATGGGTAATCCACACTATCATTGGCGCGGAGCCGTTTCACTGTCCTGTTCGAGATGGGAAGGAGTGGGACCAACTCGCTATGGTCGTCAGACAAACTGTTAGGTTCACTGCGGTGAGCTGCAGCGTACCGTGTTTGTTGTCCGTTGCTTTGGTTTTGAGGCCTCGTCAACGAACGATATTTTTGGAAGAAGTAAAGCAGTATTTGATTGCATTGCGTCACACTATAACGACTACTTAAGGTTATAGGATCAAGCCTCACGAGCAATTAGTATCGGTTAGCTTAACGCGTTACCGCGCTTCCACACCCGACCTATCAACGTCCTGGTCTCGAACGACTCTTTAGGGGGG
>CAZSPN010000072.1:0-6711 GCA_964608835.1 uncultured Gallionella sp. | reverse complement strand
ATCTCACCCACCAACCAGGATTACTCGAAATTGCACTTCATCCTAAAATTCGCCATCATTAATATTGTCCTCAATGGCTCAATGCGGAACCAGCCCTGCAAACCCCATAAAGGCCAGAGCCAACATTCCTGCTGTAATGAAAGCGATAGGAGCCCCGGCAAAAGTTTCCGACACGCTGGCGAGGGCGATACGTTCGCGCATGCCAGCGAACAAAACCAGCACCAGCGTAAAACCTACCGAAGAACCAAAACCACCAACCAGACTCACGGCAAAACCACTTTTTTCTTGCACGTTGAGTAGTGGAAGTCCAAGCACGGCACAATTGGTTGTAATCAGTGGCAAGTAAATGCCCAACACCTGATACAAAGGTGGGCTAACTTTACGAATGACCATCTCAGTGAACTGGACCACTGCAGCGATTACAAGGATGTAAGTCAGAATACGCAGGTACTGTATTCCCAACGGCATCAGCAACCAGTGCTCCAGCAACCAGGAGCCGGCGGTAGTAAAAGTAATCACAAAGGTGGTGGCGAGCCCCATACTTAAAGCCGTGTCCATCTTTTTGGAAATACCCATGAACGGGCATAACCCCAAGAACTTCACCAGTACCACGTTATTCACCAGAGCTGTGGAAAGCAGCAACAACAGGTATTCGCTCATAATCGACAATCTCCTACTGCAATTATCTGCAAACGCCATGCCAGCAATTCAGAATAAATTGGACACACACTAAATCAAGCAATTGCGGCTTTGTTGCACCAATCAAGAGCGCAGAACTTTTGTCGTTATCAGGTCATGCACCACACCGAATGTAGTAAACATGACAACCAGCTTGCTCCGTGTGCCGCTGAGTTAAAACGAAAATATGATGGGCATAGTTATTGCTGATTTATGTTTATCAAATCGCAATCGGATAAATCATGACCAAGCTGCCCCCTGAAAAAAACATGAGCACTTTGTCTTCCAAGGAAGAAGAAGCTGATTCCTTGCCATCACAAATTTTTCGCCAGGTGGTCGATCAATCTGCGCTTGCGATTTCAATCACAGATGAGAAATCGAATATCCTGTATTCCAATTCTGCTTTTCAGCGCACCACGGGTTACTCCAAACTTGAAATCTTGGGAAAGAACCAATCTCTGCTTTCCTACCGGGTCACCCCTAAGCTGGTGTATGAAACCATGTGGGCACAGATCAAACGACAGCGCCCTTGGAACGGCCTACTGGTCAACAAGCGTAAGGATGGCAGTCGTTATCTGGCCGATCTGACCATCTCTCCGGTGATAAATGATGAAGGCAACACCACGCACTATCTCGGTATGCACCGCGATGTCACCGAAGTACATCGCCTGGAAAGACAGGTGCAAAATCAAAAAACGCTCATTGAATCAGTAGTTGACGTAGCGCAGGTCGCCATCGTGTTGCTAGACGAAAATGAGCATGTGTTACTGGACAATCAGGAATACAAAAAACTTATCAGCGATCTAGGCAATGAACCTGCCGTCAAATTACTTAGTGTGATTCGTGCGCAAATGGGCAATGTTTTTGAGCAAGAGCAAAACAAACATCACAACATCAACGCACGTGAAGTTTGTGTGGAATTTCCTAATCGCGCCGCACGCTGGTTCTCCTGCGCCGTCTCTTGGTTCGAGGAACAAGATGTCGGCGCGGATGCTTTTTACGAACCGACGCGCCGACATTATTTACTGCTCACCATACAAGACATCAGCGAATTAAAACGCCAACAGGAAGCAATACGAATTAACAGTCTGCACGCACTACTGGCGGAGCAGGAACGTATTCAAGGACTGCGCGAAACGTTAGCCGGTGCGGTCTATCAACTGGAAGGACCTCTCAACATATTGTCCGCTGTGACCAACATGTTGGAACGCCGTCGCGAACCCGGCAGCGAATTACCAGCGGCCACCGCACTGGAAGAGGCCATTTGCAAGAGCCGCGAGGCACTCGAAACCTTACGCGCCTGCATTCCGAACCAAACCACCGATGCAATGCAATCAGTAAACCTCAATGTGATATTGGCGGATGTACTCAAGCTCTCCACCGCAAGCCTGCTTGGTGCGAGCATCGTGGTTGAGTGGCAACCTGATACGAATTCTGATGCAGTGCTCGGACACCCCGCGCAGCTATCCAATTTATTCAAACAACTCATTGCGAACTCGGTTGAAGCGATCAATGAGAAACGCGGTTCACGTCGTGAAATACGCATCGCTTGCTTTTCTCGCCCAGACTGCATGGAAGTATTTGTTGAGGACAGCGGTGTAGGCATTGCAGACGAGTTGCGCTTCAAAGTATTCCAACCCTTCTTCACCACCAAAGGTGCGGAGCAACAACATCTGGGCTTAGGTTTGGCAATGGCACAAGACGTGGTAACACGCCATGGTGGAACCATAGACATTGACCCTGATTACCGAAGCGGCTGTCGAGTGCGCGTGCAACTCCCTGTAGTAGGAGGTGGCCATGCCTATTGAATCAGAAAAATCTAACGCACAGCGGGAAGATTGGTCGGAATTAGAACTTGAGATGTTGCGTACCGAACTGGAGACGTTGTGTCAGGTGAGCAAGGTGTTATCGCGCTCGCTTAACTTGAAGGAAACGCTTGATGGCGTGTTGCACGCTCTACATGAGGGAATTGGATTAGAGCGTGGCATGGTTAGTCTGATGGATGCTGAGAGTGGCGAGTTGCAAGTCTCTTTGGTTTACGGCGTATCAGACAAAATCACTGAAGAAATAAGCTACCTGCCCGGCGAAGGTATCGTCGGTACTATCCTGAAGTCGGGCGACAGCGTCGTGGTTAAACGCATCATGGATGAGCCACGCTTTCTGAGTCGACTTGGCATTTATAACCCGCAAGCAGCTTTCGTCGGCGTACCGATCCGCGTTGGCAAAAAAGTTGTTGGTGTCCTGGCCGCACAACCCGTACTCGGCGTAACGAAACTACTCAACGAATACCGGCGTTTTTTGGAAATGGTCGCCAATATGATCGGACAGAGTGTGCGCCTTTCTCATGAGGTCGCTCTGGAAAAAATGGAGATCACCGAAGAGCGCGATGTGCTGCGCCGCGCAGTGCGCGGCCAATACGGTTTTGACAACATCATCGGGCACACTCAAGCTATGCGGCGTATCTTCGAGCAAGTAAGACTTGTTGCAAAGTGGAACACTACCGTGTTGATTCGAGGCGAGACAGGCACAGGCAAAGAGCTGATTGCCAACGCCATCCATTACAACTCACCTCGTGCGCGCGGAAGTTACGTGAAACTCAACTGCGCAGCTCTTCCGGAAAGCCTGCTTGAATCTGAACTTTTCGGACACGAGAAAGGTGCTTTCACCGGTGCGATTGCACAGCGTTTGGGGCGTTTTGAACAAGCCGATGGTGGCACAGTGTTTCTCGATGAAATTGGCGAAGTCTCCGCACCTTTCCAAGCCAAACTACTGCGTGTTTTGCAGGAAGGTGAACTGGAACGAGTCGGTGGAACACGAACCATCAAAGTTAATGTGCGCGTTGTCGCCGCTACCCACCGTGATTTGGAAGTCGAAGTCGAAGCGGGACGCTTCCGCGAAGACTTGTATTACCGTCTCAACGTCATGCCGTTGTTCCTGCCCCCGCTACGTGAACGCATGGAGGACATCCCTGATATTGCGCGCTTTTTAGTAGATAAGGTCGGCACGAAACAAGGTCGTGGACTCAGCTTGACCGATACGGCATTACGCGTTTTGATGCACCACGACTGGCCGGGCAACGTGCGTGAATTGGAAAACTGTCTGGAGCGCGCTGCAGTGATGACCGAAGGCAACGTGATTGACCGTGATGCCATTCTGCTCACCGGCATCGACGAAAAAATCTCGACGAATCGTGGTGCAATTCAAAATCTGGATCTGGATGATCCCAATCTCGATGAACGTGAAAAAGTCATTGCCGCGCTGGAGCAAGCAGGCTGGGTACAAGCCAAGGCTGCGCGACTACTCGACATGACTCCACGCCAAATCGCTTACCGTATCCAAACACTGAACATAAAGGTCAGACAACTTTAACAAACAAATCATCAGAACTGATGCACAGCTCGTGTACCACATGCAAAACAACCGCAATATTTCTCAGTGTTACCTGTTTGACAAACAGCTTCATCTCAAAGAATAAAGATTCGGCCACTCATCTTCATAAGGGAAGGTCTGATTAAGTCCGTTCGTGGTGAGTATTTTCCGTTCATTCCTTCGATACACCACGCAAGCGCGGACTCAGGACGAACGGAAAATGTATCGAACCATGGCTTTCGGACTTAATCAGACCTTCCTAAGGTTGGAAATCGTCGAATGGAGTTGTCATCCAACAGGCATGGAATTTGCTGACCAACACACAAGGTTGAAAACGCGACAATTCAACTGACAAAATCGGAATGCTGCACTTTCCGATTTTATTATTTCAATCCTTCCTGAAAAATACACGAGACCAACATGGCAATCAAAGACATTAAAGCATTCTCCGAAAAAACCAAAGCCGAACCTGAGCTGAAAGAAAAACTTATCGCCTGCCAAAAGGTGCGCGAGCTGCTCACGCTTGCGCGTGAAAACGGATTTAAATTTGAAGAGGATGAAATGTATCCTCCCAATGAACCCCAATTCACTGCCGACCAGCTTTCCGAAAGGCTAGGCAAGGCACTGTTACGCGCCTGATTTGGATCACGGCACAATAGAAAACAACTTCGGCTGTGTCCGCTTGTAACCGTTCAGATGTTGCAAAGTCATTGGTGTGAGTTCTTTAATCGCCACCCAAATTTGCAATGGATGATGAGTTGGCTTTGGCAGCACCAATGACAAGGCAGCCCATGCAGCCCAGTTGATTTCAGGCATTTGTTCGCGTACTCCGATGGGCAAATTGGCGACTGTTTGGGTCAGGCTACCCAACAGTCGCAACGTCTCTGTGCGGGTTAATCGACTGGCAAAAAACTCGGCCTCATTAATTTCTTCCGTCAGTGTCAGGATGTCCAGCCCAAGCTGTTCCATCAGTCCCAACATTGCACCAGTCAGCATGTTTGATCTCCAGTGATGAGTGCATCGCGCAGTAACGAGGCAACATGAACAGGCTGTCGCGCGATGCCTTCACGTATCTGATGGCGACAGGAAAATCCATTGGCAAGAATAGTGGTATCAGCAGGTGCAGCACGCAGGGCAGGTAGCAAATCCAGTTCTGCCATTTGCATAGAGATGTCCGCATGTTCGGCCTCCAGACCAAAACTCCCAGCCATACCACAACAGCTTGCTTCGATGAATTCGAACTCAAAATCAGGAATCAGACGCAGCACTTTACGTAACGACTTCATCGCACCGACTGCTTTCTGGTGGCAGTGTCCATGCACCAGTGTTTTGTTGCGCATTAATGGTTTGAATTTGAGAGTAAAACGCTTGCGCTCGTATTCTTTGGCGATGAATTCCTCGAGCAGATAGACCTGCTTCGACAAGGTCACTGCCTCTTCGCCCAATCCTAGTTTCAGATGGTCATCCCGCAGTGACAGAATGCACGAGGGCTCCAGTCCGACGACCGGCGTACCTGACACCAATGCCGGACGAAGAGCCGCTTGCAGTCGGCGTGCTTCGTGGCGTGCCGCCTCAACTTGCCCCAACGAAAGATAGGTGCGACCACAGCATAATGCGCGGTCTGGCTCGTCATTCGGTAACGCTTGCAAGGTGGTAACGCGATAACCCGCAGCAGTTAAAACTTGATTGGCTGCTTGCGCGATCTCCGGTTCAAAATACCAAGCAAACGTATCGACAAACAAAATAACATCCCTGTCATTTGCTACACTTTCGATGCTTGAAGGTAGTGGTCTATAAGGCGTGGCTGAAGGTTCAGGTAATTGGCGATTCGCGGCGATGCCAAACCAGCGTCCACCTAACTTTGCCAACCACGGTGATCGGTTTCGCACACGGATCAAACCGCTCAATACATGACGATGACGCAGCCAGCTTGGCAATCTCGCCACCAGCCAATCTCGACGTGACGCACCCTGTCGCTCATTACGCTGCGCCTGATATTCAATTTTGATAGCGGCCATATCCACTTGATTCGCACACTCTCGCTTGCATCCTTTGCAGCCAAGGCAAAGCTCCATGGATGCCGCAAGCCTGGGATCGGCGAACACATCTTCGCCAAATTCTCCGTTCAGTGCTGCCTTGAGCACCATCACTCTGCCGCCCGGCGAATGTGCTACATCATCTGTGACGCGGAAGCTGGGGCACATCACGCCCTTGGGGGTTCGTTGACATAGTTTATCGTTTATACACACCGCTACCGCTTTGGCGAAATCTCCGCCTGCAGAAGGAATATCGGCATAAGCATCGCCTTGTCCTGCCGTTTCATAAGACGACCAGTCGAGATGATGTTTTATAGGCATAAAATTTTTCCAGATTCTGACGAATGACGCGTCCACACCTCTTAAGTGGCAAATACAGTGCCAGCCCCTGAACAAGTACCGCGTTACAAAACTAAGCCACTCAAATAATTGATGATTCTGTCAACAGGACATTCAAAGGCTTGCTCAACTTTCCACTTAGTGCTGGCCAGCACCACGGTTTTGTCGCCTTCGCCACAAGCCACTCTGGATGTCATGTGTTGTTTCTAACAGAACTTATTCGACCAAATATAATTTGGCGAATTTTAGGATGAAGTGCAATTTCGAGTAATCCTGGTTGGTGGGTGAG
>CAZSPN010000071.1:3507-6813 GCA_964608835.1 uncultured Gallionella sp. | reverse complement strand
CCCCCGCTCAAAGCGGTTGCCATTGTGGATGAGCAACTGACATCGCAATATCTCTACCCGGAATTTTTGTTGGCGAAAGCGATGTTTGAGCGCGTTGGTGTTGAGGCACACATTGTTGATCCATCGGATTTGCAAGCGCGTGAAGACGGGTTGTATAAGGGTGAGCGGAAAATTGATTTGATCTACAACCGCCTCACGGATTTTTCTTTGCAGCAATTTCCGCATATCCGTGCAGCTTGGGAAAACCGCCAAGTCGTACTGACTCCCAGTCCGTTCCATTATCAAAAATATGCGGATAAGCGCAAACTGGCATTGCTTTCGGATGCCGATTGGCTGGGCAATGCAGGAGTGTCGCAAGCGAGTATCGATGCGCTCCGGCAAGGCATCCCCCAAACGAAATTGGTCAACATGGCAGATGCCGAACAATTGTGGGCGGATCGTAAGCAGTGGTTTTTCAAACCCGTAAATGGCTATGGGAGCAGAGGTGCATATCGCGGCGAAAAGCTCACCAAGCGGGTGTTTGAAGAGATTGTGAGCGGTGAGTATGTTGCACAAAAAATGGCTGTGCCGGGTGAGTGTAGCGTGTTGTTGAATGGTGAAGTTGTTCAGCTCAAATATGATGTGCGTTGCTACGTTTACGATGGGCAGATTCAGCTAATCGCGGCGCGGCTCTACCAAGGACAGACTACCAATTTCCGCACTCCGGGCGGCGGTTTCGCGTTGGTGCGAGTGACGGAGTAAAATGCGACCATGTTGATTTACTCATTTCTTGCAATCGGTGTCGGTGCAGCGTTGGGCGCGTGGTTGCGCTGGGGACTGGGATTGCTGCTCAATCCGGCGTTGCCTGAATTGCCGCTTGGTACGTTGCTCGCCAACTTAATCGGCGGCTATTTGGTGGGTCTTGCGGTCGCTTTTTTTATTCAGCAACCCGGACTTTCTCCCGAATGGCGGCTGTTCATCATCACTGGTTTTCTCGGTGGGCTGACTACTTTTTCGACCTTTTCAGCCGAAACGGTGACGCTGTTGTTGCGCGGACAATATGCATGGGGCGCGGGCATTATTGCAGCGCACCTCGGCGGCTCGTTACTGATGACAGTGTTGGGAATTCAAACGTTTAAATGGTTGCAATCATGAGGAGGCCAACATGAATTTATTATCATTTTACGTGAGTGAAAAGCAACATCACGCGGGAATGCCATTGTTTGAATGGTTGCTGGAACAGGCTAAGTCACAGGGCATCAGCGGGGGGTCGGCGTTCCGTGCCATCGCGGGTTTTGGGCGACATGGCCGGATGCATGAAGATACATTTTTTGAATTGGCCGGTGAGCTGGCGGTAAAAGTAGAATTTATTCTTGATGAAGATCAAGCTGAAAAGTTGCTCAATGCGCTGCATGCTGCGGATTTGAAAATACTCTACACTCGGCAGCAAATTGAAGTCGCACAAATTTAAGGAAACACTGACTATATCCCGCCGTTCGTGGTGAGCTTGTCGAACCATGAGTAGCGGGACTTGTAATTCAATGAATTAAATCCTTCACCCTTCGACAGGCTCAGGGCGAACGGACTAAGCCGTTTTTACACAGGAGGCAGTCATGAAAAAATTATTATTGATGATGTCGTTTTGTTGTTTGGCTCATTCAGCATGGGCAGCCGTGATTGGTAAAGAAGTTAGCTATCAGGCACAAGGTGTTGTACTCAAAGGTTATGTGGCTTATGACGATGCCTTCAAAGGCAAGCGTCCGGCGGTGTTGGTGGTGCATGAGTGGTGGGGGCATAACGAATACGCACGCAAGCGCGCACGCATGTTGGCGGAACTGGGCTATACCGCATTAGCGGTGGATATGTATGGTGATGGCAAGCTAGCGCATCACCCGGATGAGGCGGGAAAATTTGCCACCGAAGTGAGCAAAAATATGCCGATGGCTAAGGCGAGATTTGAAGCAGGGATGAAAGTGTTGCGCGATCATGACACGGTGGATGCCAGTGAAATCGCCGCTATTGGCTATTGTTTTGGCGGTGGTGTGGTGTTGAATATGGCGCGCATGGGCGAGGATTTGAAAGGTGTGGCGAGTTTTCATGGATCGCTCGGTACGGATACTCCCGCCCAACCGGGCAAGATCAAGGCGCGCATCATTTCGTTCAGCGGTGGGGCCGATCCGATGATAGGCGCGGACAAAGTTGCCGCCTTCAAGGCAGAGATGGACGCGGCGAAAGCGAACTATCGCGTGGTGACTTATCCCAATGCGCAACATGCGTTCACCAACGACGAAGCAGACGCGCTGGGTAAGGAATTCAAATTGCCGCTGGCTTACAACGAAGCGGCGGATAAAGATTCATGGCAACAAGCGACTGTGTTTTTGAAGGAAGTGTTTACAAGATAGCTTCGGCTATTTTGTAAAGCCGAGTCGTATGGAGCGCATTGCTTGGAGTTGACCGCAACACAGGTATAATGCGCTCCCCTTGCGCCCTCCAATCAGCGCAACGGTTTTTTACTCACCCCGATCATCTCGATCACTTATTCGTCTGCCTCGATTGGTACTGCTTCATTGCTGTAGGCCGTCGCAGGAGTTTTACCTTGTCTAATGAAATTACTTTTGCCAGCTTAAATCTGGCTGAACCCTTATTACGCGCCATTGCAGACGCGGGCTACACCACTCCCACCCCAGTTCAGGCGCAAGCTATCCCGCTGGTTCTAGCGGGTGGCGATTTGCTGGCTGGCGCGCAAACAGGCACGGGAAAAACCGCTGGCTTTACGCTGCCTGTTTTGCATCGCTTGAGCGAAAAGCCCGTAGCGAATACGCGCGCCGGTAAACCCCGCTGTTTGATACTTACCCCTACCCGCGAGCTTGCCGCGCAAGTGGAAGAATCGGTGCAGACCTACGGCAAATATCTCCCGTTGAAATCCATGGTGATGTTCGGCGGCGTGAATATCAACCCGCAGATTAAAGCACTGCGCGGGCAAGTCGATATTTTGGTCGCCACACCGGGACGTTTGCTCGACCACGTGGGACAAAAAACTTTAGACCTGTCTGGTGTCGAAATTCTAATTTTGGACGAGGCGGATCGCATGTTGGACATGGGTTTCATCCGCGACATTCGCAAGATTCTCGCGCTGCTTCCCAAGCAACGGCAAAATTTGTTGTTCTCCGCTACCTTCTCCGATGAGATTAAACAACTCGCCGACGGCCTGTTGACCTCGCCTGCCTACGTGCAAGTAGCGCGACGCAACGCCACCACCGAATTAGTCACGCAAGTAATGCATCCGGTGGATCGCGAGCGTAAGCGCGAGCTGTTGTCGTTTCTGAT
>CAZSPN010000071.1:0-3497 GCA_964608835.1 uncultured Gallionella sp. | reverse complement strand
GTTTATTGCACAACCCCGGCTACGTTGAAGTCGCGCGCCGCAACACCACGTCTGAATTGGTATCGCAAAGCGTGCATCTGATTCCGCAAAAGCTGAAGAGCCATTTGCTTTCGCATCTCATCAAACATAACGACTGGAAGCAAGTGCTGGTGTTTACCCGCACCAAACATGGCGCGAATCGCTTGGCAGAAAAATTGATTGCGGACGGCATTCCCTCTGCCGCGATCCACGGTAACAAAAGCCAATCAGCCCGCACCAAAGCTCTCGCGCAATTCAAAGACGGATCACTGCCGGTACTGGTTGCCACCGACATCGCCGCGCGCGGTTTGGACATTGACATGTTGCCGCATGTGGTGAATTTTGAGTTGCCCAATGTGCCGGAAGATTATGTGCATCGCATCGGTAGAACAGGCCGGGCGGGTAGCAACGGCGCGGCAATTTCACTGGTGGATAGTGAGGAGCTGCCACACCTCAAAGATATCGAGCGATTGATTAAAACGCAGATTCCAAAAATAAGCATCGATAGCTTTGTACCGCCGACACACATTCCCGCCGAAGCACCCCGCCCACCGCGTCCGCAGCATGGGCAAAGGCGGCACAGCAACACCACCGCAAACCCGGCAGGAAACGGCAATCGCAGCCAGTCACCGCGCAACGGGCAAGCCGCTAAACCGCGTAACCCGCATGCTCGCAATCCTCAACAACGCGATCCAAATGCACCACGTAATGGACAGCAAATCACCAAGCCACAACAGCCACGCAAACCAGCCGAACAAAAACATCTGTCCGAAGCGGCTCGGCATCAGGCAATGCCACAACCTGCGCTGTTTTCACCCAGACCTGCCGCACGACGCGGGAAATAAATTACGCTTGGGGCGGTGGTTCGAATGTATGCCGAAAACACATCATCTTTTAAAGATGATGCATAATCTGCAAAGTTACCCGTCCGCTGTTTCGGGTTGAGACCTGCGGTCATACTCGAAGTTTTGAGGACGCAAGCGAATGACCCTTACAAATAATCCGCATAATCTGCGGTTAGAAAAAAACTAAGGTGCGTATATGAAATTCAAAGTCTATCGTTACAACCCCGATACAGATGCTGCGCCGTATATGCAGGACTATGATCTGGATATCGAGGCGGAAAACATGATGTTGCTGGATGCGTTGTTGCTCATCAAGGAGCAAGACGATAGTTTGAGTTTGCGCAAGTCTTGTCGAGAAGGAGTATGCGGCTCAGATGCGATGAATATCAACGGACGAAACGGGCTGGCTTGTGTCACCCCATTGTCGACTTTGAAGCAACCTGTTGAATTGCGTCCTCTGCCAGGCTTGCCCGTGATACGCGATCTGATCGTGGATATGACGCAGTTTTTCAAACAATATCATTCCATCAAGCCTTATTTGATTAATAACGATCCTCCGCCGGAGACGGAACGTTTGCAATCACCTGAACAGCGTGAGCATCTGAATGGATTGTATGAGTGCATATTGTGTGGCTGTTGCACGACAGCTTGCCCTTCGTTTTGGTGGAATCCCGATAAATTTGTTGGCCCAGCGGGGCTGTTGCAGGCCTATCGCTTTATTGCAGACACCCGCGATCAAGCCACTGCAGAGCGGCTGGATGATTTGGAAGACCCGTATCGGCTGTTCCGTTGCCACACCATTATGAATTGCGTGGATGTGTGTCCCAAGGAATTGAATCCCACCGAGGCCATTGGTCACATCAAGGATATGATGGTTAAGCGCACGGTATGAAGAATTTGGAACGGGTGCGCTGGCGCAGTCGGCGCGGCTTGTTGGAGTTGGATATTGTGTTGGGGCGTTTTATTGAGTCGTATTATTTGCAGCTCAGTGAATCAGAGCAACAAGCATTCGAGGAATTGCTCGATATGCCCGACAACCCGCTCTGGGATATGATTGCGGGGAGGGCGGAGCGAGAGGTGCAAACAGCAATGCAATCAAGTCATCAAGCATTGCTGGAAAAAATAAAATCGGTGTAACGGAAGGGTAGGGGAGACGATGGAAAACAAGCGCGTTGCAACACTGACTTTAGACGATGGTCGCAGTATTGAGCTTCCGATTATGTCGGGTACACTAGGGCCGGATGTGATCGATATTCACAACCTTAGCAAACTCGGCGTTTTCACTTACGATCCGGCATTTTTTTCGACGGCGAGTTGCATATCGGAAATCACCTTTATCGATGGCGATGCGGGTTTGTTGTATTACCGGGGCTACCCGATTGAGCAATTGGCAGAACAATCCGATTTTCTGGAAGTGTGCCATTTGCTGCTGGAAGGTCAGTTGCCGAGTGCCGCACAAAAGGCCGACTTTGTGCGCAAGGTCACCTCTCACACCATGGTGCATGACCAGATGGCAAGATTTTTCAACGGTTTTCGCCGTGATGCACATCCGATGGCGGTGATGGTCGGCGTGGTCGGCGCGCTATCGGCGTTTTATCACGATTCGCTGGACATCAATGATCCCGAACACCGCGATCTGGCGGCGATGCGTTTGCTGGGTAAGGTACCCACCATCGCGGCGATGGCGTACAAATACCACGGTGGGTATCCGTTCATGTACCCAAAAAATAAGTTCAGCTACGTGGAAAACTTCATGTACATGATGTTCGCCACGCCAGCCGAGGAATATGTCCCCAATCCGGTGTTGGTGCGTGCGTTGGAGCGGATTTTCATTTTGCATGCCGACCATGAGCAGAATGCTTCCACTTCCACGGTGCGTTTGGCAGGCTCAAGTGGCGCGAATCCATTCGCTTGCATCTCGTCCGGCATCGCTGCGTTGTGGGGGCCGGCGCACGGTGGGGCGAACGAAGCCGCACTGAAAATGCTGGAAGAAATTGGCGATGTGTCGCGCGTTACCGAATATGTGCAAGGCGTGAAAGATAAAAAATATCGGCTGATGGGCTTTGGGCATCGCGTCTATAAAAACATGGATCCGCGCGCCTCAGTGATGCGCGATACCTGCCATGAGGTGTTGTGTGAGCTGGGTCTGGAAAACAACAAACTGTTCAAGCTGGCGATGGAATTGGAAAAAGTTGCCTTGAGCGATCCATATTTCATCGAACGCAAGCTGTACCCCAATGTGGATTTCTACTCCGGCATCGTGCTGCGTGCCTTGGGCATTCCGACCAATATGTTTACCGTGATTTTCGCTGTGGGTCGCACCATCGGTTGGATCTCTCAGTGGAATGAAATGCTGGATGCGGATGACCGCAAGATCGGCCGTCCGCGCCAGCTGTACGTTGGTGCAAAACGTCGTGATTATGTGCCGGTGGACAAGCGAGACGCATGAAAACGCAAATTATTTTTATTTGGGAATGCTTTTATGACCCCAATAAAAATTCTTTCTGAGGCGTGGTGAGGAAGTTTGAGAACCTATGAAAAAATAAGCGTTCTATTTATCTGCATGGGCAACATTTGACCCCCTTGTATTTACGCCATTCCCCAAAATTCCCCCAAAATCTCCCCAAAACTACG
>CAZSPN010000070.1:7128-7649 GCA_964608835.1 uncultured Gallionella sp. | reverse complement strand
AGGTTGAACTGGTCTTCCCAGCGGAATTCAAAGCGCGCTTTGGATAACGCGTTGTCACGCACTTGCGCACCGGGATGTCCCTTGGCTAAATCGGCGGCGTGGGCGGCGATTTTGTACGTGATGATGCCTTCCTTCACGTCGGCCTTGTTGGGCAGGCCGAGGTGTTCCTTGGGAGTCACATAGCACAGCATGGCTGTGCCAAACCAGCCTATCATCGCCGCGCCGATGGCACTGGTGATGTGGTCGTAGCCGGGCGCGATGTCCATGGTCAACGGACCGAGGGTGTAGAACGGGGCTTCGTGACACCACTTGAGTTGCAGATCCATATTCTCTTTAATCATGTGCATCGGCACGTGACCTGGGCCTTCTATCATCACCTGCACATCATGCTTCCACGCCACCTGCGTCAGCTCACCCAGTGTTTTTAATTCACCCAATTGCGCTTCGTCATTGGCATCGTAAATCGAGCCGGGGCGCAGTCCATCGCCGAGTGAAAAACTCACGTCATACGCCTTCATGAT
>CAZSPN010000070.1:0-7118 GCA_964608835.1 uncultured Gallionella sp. | reverse complement strand
CAGATGTCCTCGAAATGGGTGTAGAGGAAGTTTTCCTTGTGATGCGCCAGACACCATTTCGCCATGATTGAGCCGCCACGCGACACGATGCCGGTCATACGTTTTGCGGTCATCGGCACGTAACGCAACAACACGCCCGCATGGATGGTGAAATAGTCCACGCCTTGCTCGGCTTGTTCAATCAGCGTGTCGCGGAAAATTTCCCAAGTCAGGTCTTCGGCTTTGCCGTTCACTTTTTCCAACGCTTGATAAATCGGCACGGTGCCGATCGGTACGGGTGAGTTACGCATAATCCATTCGCGGGTTTCGTGGATATGCTTGCCTGTGGATAAATCCATTACCGTGTCGCCGCCCCAGCGGATTGCCCAAGTCATTTTTTCCACTTCTTCCTGGATGCTGGAACCCAGCGCGGAGTTGCCAATGTTGGCATTGATTTTGACCAAGAAGTTGCGCCCGATAATCATCGGTTCAGCTTCGGGATGATTGATGTTCAGGGGAATAATTGCGCGACCCGCCGCTACTTCGTCACGCACAAATTCAGGCGTGATTTTCTTCGGCATAAACGCGCCGAAGTTTTCACCAGCATGCTGTTTACGCATCATCTCGGACATGCCGTCAACTCGTTGATTCTCTCTAATGGCGATGTATTCCATTTCCGGGGTGATGATGCCTTGACGTGCATAGTGCATTTGGGTGACGTTCTTACCAGCCTTGGCGCGGCGCGGTGCGCGCTTGAAATTGAAACGCATCTCGGCCAATTCGGGATCGTCCAAGCGTTGTTGTCCGTAATTGGAAGTGAGCTTGGGTAAGGACTCAGTATCATCACGCTCGGTTATCCATGAGTCGCGCATGGCGGCCAGACCGGAACGTATGTCGATCTTCACAGCAGGGTCGGTGTAAGGGCCGGAGCAATCATAAACATAAATCGGCGGATTAACTTCCGCACCCATGCTGGCGGGCGTTTCGGCTTGTGAAATCTCGCGCATCGGCACTTGAATGTCGGGTCTGCTGCCTTGCACGTACACCTTGCGCGAATTGGGCAAAGGCTTGATAGCGGCCTCATCGACGTGAGCGGCGGAAGATAAAAACTGGGGATTGGCGTTCATGGTGATGCTCCTAAATAATTCAGAAAGCACCACAGGATGCTTCCCTACGACGGCATGACCCGTACAGGTTCAAAGGGTGTATCTCACTGCGTAAATTGCAGACCCCTAGCGAGTTGCGCAAGGTACTGGAAATAGCCTAAAAAGGCAATCAGGCTGCGCTTGTGGTTGTGTACCCGCACGGGTAAGATGTGACAAATTTTGCTGATTTGCCTGAGCAATCGCATGATAATCGACAGGGGCATGCAAGTGGAAAATCAGATGGTTCATGCAGCCTTGGTGGCATCAAACGCAGGCACGTTTGAATGGCGCATCACAGATCGCACGCTCAAGCTATCGCCGGGGTTGGAGATGTTGTTTGGTTTTCCTCCCGGTGGATTTGATGGTCGTATCGACTCTCTTCTGGACATTCTCTACCCTTTGGATCGGGATCGAGTACTTGAAAAAGTGCTGAATTTACCTCGCGATCAAAAAGATATTGCCTCGGAAGTGCGTATTTATGGTTCGGCAGGGCTGCGCTGGTTTGCCTGGCAGGGTGAGCTGCAACGCAATGAATACGGACAACCTGGTTTACTTATTGGAGTCGCTCAAGAAATTCCGCCGTTAGTCATAGCAGAGCGGCGGATGCGTGCGCAGCAGTCGCTGCTGTTTGAATTGCTTGCCAATAACCGCATTGATAATCTGCCTTTGACCCAGGGGCTGCAAAAAATTACCGAGAGCGTGTTAAAAAATCTGGAAGTCGCGCGGGTCGGTATTTGGCATCTTTCGGATGACCGAAAAATTTTGCGTTGCCTGGACTTGTTCACCAGCAAAAATGAACAGCACGAGCAAGGTGCGGAATTATTTTCCAGGGATTATCCCGGCTATTTCGCCGCGCTGCATGAAAGCCGCGTGCTGGCCGTTTCTTACGCGCCGACCGACTATCGAACCAAAGAATTGAATAACAATTATTTGCAGGTACTGGGCATCACGTCGATGATGGAAGCCACACTACGACGGGGAGGTGAAACAGTAGGCGTAGTGTGTTGCGAGCATATTGGCCCGCATCGTAACTGGGCGTTGGATGAGCAGCATTTCGCTGCTTCTGTGGCGGATATGGTGACGTTGCTGATGGAGGCGGAAGAGAGCCGCAACCTGTTGGCATCGGTTCGCCATCAGTCGGAACACGATAGTTTGACGGGTTTATTGGATCGACACGGCTTGTGCAAGCAGCTGGAGGTGTTTGGCAATGCGGAGCCCAAACAACCCTTTGCGCTATTCATGCTTGATCTTGATCAATTCAAGGAAATTAACGACAGTTTGGGTCACGCCATTGGGGATCGCTTATTAGTGCAATTGGCAGAACGCTTAAAAGCGAGCGTATCGGAACAGGCTATTTTGGCGCGCATGGGTGGCGATGAATTTGGCATTTTATTCCCCGGTGAATTTTCACCGGACGAGTTGCTCATGCAAGGCGAATTGCTCAAGCGCACCATCCGTGAGCCGGCGGATATTGAAGGTGCGCGACTGAGTGCCAATGCCAGCATCGGAATCAGCCTGTATCCGGATCACAGCGAAGACGTTTACTCACTGCTCAGGTTCGCCGACATTGCGCTGTATCAAGCTAAAGAGCGTAACGGTGTGGAGATTTATCACGCCAGTAAAGATAAGCACTCGACTCGCAAACTAAAGTTAATGCATGATTTGATTTTGGCTGTTCACGACCAAAAAATTGATGTCGTGTACCAACCCAAAATCAGTGTTGCCGGCAATGTGATGGTAGGCATGGAAGCCTTGGCACGTTGGCACCACCCTGAGTTTGGCGATGTGGGCCCGGATGAGTTTATCAAGCTGGCAGAGATGTCCGGTTTGATTCAAGACCTGACGCTGACTGTGTTAAAGCGTGCTTGTGGTGATTGGAAGATGTGGCAAGCGCAAGGTTTGGACGTGCCGGTTGCGGTGAATCTTTCGCCCAATTTGTTGAACGATGAGCTATTCGTATTGAAGCTGATTGAGGCAGTTCGTGCGAGTAATGTGCCGATGCACCGTATCGAATTCGAAATCACAGAAGGTGCGTTTATGTATGAACCCAAGGTGACGATAGCCAATATGGAACGTTTGCAGGCTTTGGGCTTTCGCTTTGGCTTGGATGATTTTGGTATGGGATATTCGTCGTTTAGTTATCTTTCGACGATGCCGATTGATACATTGAAAATCGACAAATCTTTTGTGCAGGGAATGGGTGCGAATAGTAAACAAGCCACCATAGTGAATGCCGCGATTCAGCTGGGCAAAAATCTTGGGTTGGTTGTCATTGCCGAGGGTGTTGAAACTGAAAGTATGCTGAAACAGTTGTGCCTGAAGGGCTGTCAGCAAGTGCAGGGATACTTTCTCAGCCATCCGTTGCCGGAAGCAAAGATACTGCCATTTTTCAAAAATAACGGGTTAAATATTTCAAGTAATCCAATTTGACCGTCATCAGTTCCCTTAAGTCTGGCGGAGGTTTTGCCAGACTTTTTCCTGTAAATTAAAGCCCGATGAAAACATTTAACGAAAATCTTTCCACATTAGCTAACGTCGATCATGTGCGACACATTAGTTTGTTCAATAGTGATGGTGCTGAAGTAGGCGTGATTGAAAACAAGCCTGGCAGTCAGGGTTCAATCAGGGTGTATCACCACCTGCTGCAAAAATGGTGCAACATCAGCGTGGATGCGGCACGTGAAGGCTTGGTGCTTTACGCAGAACATACGACAGATGCGCAAAACAATCCGGGTAAACATCCCAACATCGACCGACTTCTGGAAATTGTGGAGAGCGGCAACGTGCTCAGGGTTGAAGTCAGCAAGAAAGGTTAATTCGTATTGGGATACAATAAATCCGTGTGACGTTCGTCATTACTTGTAAGTCAAGGAATTACCGCCCTGCTTGTTGTCGGCGGTTTTTATTTTAAGGGGATGTAAATGCCTTTGCGTGATGCCAATTTAAACAAAATTCGTTGGGTGAAAATCAGTGCGGTTTCGGTCGCGTTGTTGGGTGTGGTGTGGTGGAAGATGCCACCGATGAGCAATGCCGCGCCCACGCCTGTTGTAAATGTCGGCAAGCCCGCGTTGACGGTGAGTACTACCACGTTGCAGCCCGTGCAATCGATACAAAGCCTGGCGGCGAACGGTAGTGTGGTGGCGTGGCAAGAGGCGGTAATTAGTTCGGAGTTAACCGGTATCCGCATTGCCGATGTGCGTGCAAATGTGGGCGACCAGGTGCGCAAAGGGCAGGTGTTGGCAACGCTCGCGACGGACACGGTTGCGGCTAATGTTGCCGAAGTACAGGCGGCTTTGCGTGAAAGCGAAGCCGTGTTGGCAGAGGCTAGCGCGCAGGCCGCACGAACTAAAAAGCTGCGCGAATCAAATTTTGTCAGTGCCCAGCAGGCGGAGCAGGCGATAACCAATGAAAATACCGCGCGCGCCAGAATGGAAACACAGCGGGCGCGTTATCAGGCGGGAGCATTGCGCTTGGCGCAATTAAATATCAAAGCATCCGATTCGGGCGTGATTTCGGGACGCTCTGCTACTGTGGGTACGCTCGCCCAGCCGGGTATGGAGCTGTTTCGCCTGATACGCCAGGGGCGGCTGGAGTGGCACGCGGACGTGACCGCCGATGAGTTGGGTTTGATCCGTAAGGGCATGAAAGTCGAGATGGTATCGCCGCAGGGCAAGCTGGTGAAGGGGCAGGTGCGCGCCATTTCTCCCGCCATCAATCCGCAAACACGTTACGGGAAAGTGTTGGTTGATCTGCCGAATGGTTCGGGTTTGATTGCGGGCATGTTTGCACGCGGCACGTTTCAATTGACGCAACAAAATGCGGCTTCGATGGTGTTGCCGCAGTCTGCTGTTGTATTGCGCGGTGGTGCGGCGTTTGTGTTGGCGGTGGGTGCAGAGGGGCGCATACACGAACAAAAAGTGGTGACGGGTCGTCGCTTGGGTGAGCAAATTGAAATTGTCTCCGGTCTGGAAAAAGGCGTGGCGGTGGTGGAGTCCGGCGGTGCATTTCTGGTGGACGGTGATGTGGTGCGGGTTGCGGGTGCAGGCAAATGAACTTCTCCGCATGGTCAATCCGTAATCCCATTCCGTCGGTTTTATTTTTCATTCTGCTGACGTTGATGGGTCTCATGGCGTTTCGCGCCATGAAGATTCAGCAGTTCCCCGATGTTGATTTGCCGACCATAGTGGTGACCGCCTCGTTGCCCGGTGCATCGCCCGCCCAGTTGGAAACCGAAGTGGCGCGCAAATTGGAAAATGCCTTTGCCAACTTGCAGGGGCTGAAGCATCTCTACACCAAGGTGCAGGACGGTGTGGTGATTGTGACGGCGGAGTTCCGTCTGGAGAAGGATTCGCAAGTTGCGATTGATGATGTGCGGTCTGCTGTTTCCAAGGTGCGCGCCGATTTGCCTCAGGATGTACGCGATCCCACGGTGGCGAAGATGGAGTTATCCGCCACGCCGATTTTGACTTATGCGGTCACCATGCAGGGCATGAGCGAAGCGGATTTGTCCTGGTTTGTCGACAATAATGTGACCAAGGCCATCCTGTCGGTACGGGGGGTGGGTTTGGTTACGCGGGTGGGGGGTGTAACGCGGCAGGTGAATGTCGAGCTTGATCCAGATAAATTGCTGTCGCTCAGTGTTTCTGCGGGCGAAATTTCGCAACAGTTGCGCAAAATTCAACAGGAAGCGGCGGGCGGACGCGCCGATATTGGCGGTATCGAACAATCGGTACGCACCATCGCCACGGTTCAAACAGCCGAGCAATTGGGGCAGATGGAAATCACCCTGCGTGATGGTAGGCGCATTCGCTTAAACGAAGTCGCGGAAGTCTCCGACGGCGCGGCAGAGCGACGTTCGGCAGCCCTGTTGAATGGAAAGCCGGTGGTGGGCTTTGAAATCACCCGTTCTCTCGGTGCGAGCTCGGTAGAGGTGGAAGACGGTGTCATAAAAATTCTGGAAGAGCTCAAAGTTAAACACCCCAAATTGGAAGTGACCGAGGCATTTAATTTTGTTAATCCAATCAGGGAAAATTATCAGGGATCGATGTCGCTGTTGTACGAAGGCGCGGCACTAGCCGTGCTGGTGGTGTGGCTGTTTTTGCGTAACGGACGTGCCACGGCGGTAGCGGCAACAGCACTCCCGTTGGCGGCAATTCCCACGTTTGCCTGCATGTATTTTATGGGCTTTACGATTAACGTGGTGACGTTGTTGTCGTTGTCACTGGTGGTCGGGGTGCTGGTTGATGATGCCATTGTCGAAATCGAAAACATCATGCGCCATCTGGAAATGGGCAAGACCCCGTATCAGGCGGCCATGGAAGCGGCGGATGAAATCGGGCTGGCCGTGATTGCGACCACGTTCACGTTGATTGCGGTGTTTTTGCCCACCGCTTTTATGAGCGGCGTACCCGGAAAATTCTTCGTGCAATTTGGCTGGACAGCAGCCATCTCGGTATTTTTCTCGCTGGTGGTGGCGCGCCTGTTAACCCCCATGATGTCGGCGTACATTCTCAAACCGAGGGTCGCGCATAAAATTCCCGCATGGGTCGAATACTATTCCAAGTGGGCGGGCTATTGTCTGAAGCATCGCGTTATTACGATAATTGCGGCGGCGGTATTTTTCATCGGCTCATTCTCGCTCGCGGCACTGTTGCCCAAGGGATTTGTTCCCGCCGATGATGCTTCGCTCTCGCAGGTAACGCTGACCTTACCGCCGGGCAGCACCTTCCAACAAAGCTACCGCCTGGCCGAGCAGGCGCGTGCCATTGTGGAAAAAAATCCGGGGGTAGAGCTGGTTTACACCACCATAGGCGGCGGCAGTTCGGGAGATGATCCGTTTATGTCTGGAGGGAGCGCGCAAGTAACCAAAGCCGCGCTGACCCTGAAATTAACCCCGCGTAGCGAGCGCAGTATTCGCAAACAAGTTATTGAGGCACAGCTGCGCGAGGCGTTGACAGCGTTACCCGGCGCGCGTGTCAAAGTGGGATTGGGTGC
>CAZSPN010000069.1:1884-7731 GCA_964608835.1 uncultured Gallionella sp. | reverse complement strand
GGTTCGAGACCCTCCTGGCCTGCCAAGTAAGTAAAGTTGTAATTGGGATCATTAGCGCATGCAAGACAAAATTAAGTTGGTTGTAGCTTTTGCATTAATGGCGGCAGGCATTGCCGGCTACTACTATTTGCACGACAGCGCGACAGTGGTCAGGTTGGGTGCAATCTTGCTGGGTTTTGCGGCAGCGGCGGGCATTGCGTACACGAGTCAATATGGCAAAACTTTTTTTGGTTTTGCGCAAGATTCGGTTGCGGAGGCCAAGCGGGTAACGTGGCCGACGCGCAAGGAAACAATGCAAACCACGGGTGTGGTGATTTTGTTTGCGGTCACTATGGCATTGTTTCTGTGGGCGGTGGATGCGAGTTTGATGGTGTTGGTCAATAAGTTGATGGGGCGAGGCGACTGATGGGCATGAATTGGTATGTTGTGCATACGTACTCGCAGTTTGAGAAAAGCGTGCAGCGAGCGTTGCTTGATCGCGTTCAGCGCGAAGGGATGCAGGATAAGTTCGGGCAAATTTTAGTGCCGGTTGAAGAGGTGGTTGAACTCAAGACGACTGAAAAGCGTGGTCAGCAAAAGGTGTTGAGCGAGCGCAAGTTCTTCCCTGGTTACGTGTTGGTCGAAATGGAAATGACCGATGAAAGTTGGCACTTGGTAAAAAGTACGCCCAAGGTGACAGGGTTTTTGGGTGGTTCTGCCATGAAGCCTTCGCCGATCAGCGCGAAAGAAGTGCAGAATATTATGGATCAAATGCAGGCGGGGGTGGAGAAACCCAAGCCTAAGGTGTTGTTTGAGGTGGGCGAATTGGTGCGCGTAAAGGAAGGCCCGTTCACCGACTTTAACGGCTCGGTTGAGGAAGTGAATTACGATAAGAATAAAATTCGCGTGGCGGTGACTATCTTTGGTCGTTCCACGCCTGTGGAGCTGGATTTTGGACAGGTGGAAAAGGTCTGAAAGGCGAAAAATAAGAGGCTGAAAAGTTTTTTATTTTTCATGTTGGGGAGAGACTAAACGTTTCGTTTGTACCCGTTTGATAGGAGTGCATCATGGCAAAAAAAGTTATTGGTTATATCAAGCTGCAAGTGCCAGCTGGTAAAGCAAATCCAAGCCCGCCAATTGGCCCGGCATTGGGGCAGCGTGGCTTGAATATCATGGAATTCTGCAAGGCGTTTAACGCGCAAACTCAAGGTGTCGAGCCTGGACTACCGATTCCGGTGGTAATTACCGCATTTGCGGACAAGAGCTTCACCTTCATTATGAAGACTCCCCCCGCGACTATTCTGATCAAGAAGGCGGCGGGTGTGCAAAAGGGTAGTAAAACACCGCACACCGACAAGGTGGGCAAGCTGACGCGCAAGCAGGCCGAGGCGATTGCGACAACCAAGATGCCCGATTTGACCGCTGCGGATATGGATGCGGCGGTACGCACTATCGCCGGAAGCGCGCGTAGTATGGGCATTACAGTGGAGGGCATTTAATATGTCTAAGCGTTATAAGGCGATTGCGGCAAAAGTTGATCGCAATAAATTATATGTACTGAACGACGCGCTGAATCTGGTCAAAGAAACAGCGGTTGCAAAATTTGATGAGTCCATTGACGTGGCATTTAACTTGGGTATCGACGCGAAGAAGTCCGATCAGTTGGTGCGCGGTTCAGTGGTGTTGCCCAAGGGTACTGGTAAGGTAGTCCGTGTTGCGGTGTTTGCGCAGGGTGCGAAGGCGGAGGAAGCCAAAGCTGCGGGCGCAGATATTGTGGGTTTTGACGATCTGGCTGAATCCATCAAAGGCGGCAATTTGAATTTTGATGTGTTGATTGCGAGTCCAGATGCGATGCGTTTGGTTGGTCAGTTGGGGCAGATTCTCGGTCCTCGTGGTTTGATGCCTAACCCTAAAGTTGGTACGGTTTCGGCTGACGTGGCAGGCGCGGTTAGAAATGCTAAGGCGGGTCAAGTGCAGTACCGTACTGATAAAAACGGCATTGTGCAATGCACCATTGGCCGCGCATCTTTTGCGCCAGAAGCATTGCGTGAAAACTTGCTGGCATTGGTGGATGCGCTGAACAAGGCTAAACCAGCTGCTTCAAAAGGTATTTACTTGAGGAAAGTTTCAATTTCCAGCACCATGGGTGCGGGTATTCGTATTGAGCAAGCGAGCCTGACTGCTTAACGGTTGTAATTAAATTTGCCGACAAAGATAGCTTCTTTGTCGGCGCAAGTTTTGGAATGCTGGCGGGTTGCAGCGTCCGAGACCGTAGGTGCAGAAGGCGAAGTTAGCTGGATGCTTAATGGTCAAAGAAATTTGGCTGCCCACGTAGATGGTGTGTCCGCGAGCAGGAAAATTTTCTCCTGACTCAAGGTCGCAGTGGTAAATGATGAGGTGTGCGTAAGCTCACTTCGGATAATGGAGGTATAACTTGAGTCTCAATCTGCAAGAAAAGCAAGCGGTAGTGGCGGAAGTCAGTGCGCAGGTTGCACAATCGCAAACTATCGTTTTGGCAGAGTACCGTGGCATCGCCGTCGCCGACATCACTACTTTGCGTGCTAATGCACGTAAATCAGGGGTGTATTTCCATGTGTTGAAAAACACCTTGGCGCGTCGTGCTGTGCAAGGTACGCCTTTCGAATCATTGGCTGACAAAATGGTAGGCCCGCTCGTGTATAGCATGAGCGCGGATGCTGTTGCTGCGGCGAAAGTGGTGTTCGATTTTGCCAAGACGAATGACAAGTTGGTGATTAAAGCAGGTGCAATGGGCGGTTCTGTGATGTCTGCGGAACAAGTGGCTGTGCTGGCAGCAACGCCAAGCCGCGATGAGCTGATTGCGATGTTGATGGCAACCATGAATGCGACGACTGCGAAGTTCGTGCGTACTTTGGCTGCAATCCGTGACAGCAAAGAAGCCGCTGCTGCTGCTTAACTTTTTGATAGTGTAAATTTTAGGAGAATAAAATGAGTGCAACTAATGCAAGTGTAATGGACGCGATTGCCGGTATGACCGTGCTGGAATTGTCTGGTCTGATTAAAGAGATGGAAGAAAAGTTCGGTGTATCTGCTGCGGCTGTTGCTGTTGCCGGACCGGCTGCAGGTGGTGGTGCCGCTGCTGCTGCGGAGCAAACGGAATTCACCGTGATGTTGACGGGTGCTGGTGACAGCAAAGTTAACGTGATTAAAGTGGTTCGTGCAATTACCGGTCTGGGTTTGAAAGAAGCCAAAGACTTGGTTGACGGTGCACCCAAAGCAGTTAAAGAAGGCGTGTCTAAAGCTGACGCTGACGGCATTGCCAAGCAATTGATCGAAGCTGGCGCAACGGCTGAAATCAAGTAATTTTGTGTGAGGCTGGAAGGCTGACGGCAAAACCGTCAGCCTTTTGCCGCTTGTAGAAGCCAGTGGACAACGAATCTGGGAATTTTTTGTCCCCTGTCTTTTAGTGTTGGTGCAAACCTTAAATCGTGGAGATTATATGAGCTACTCTTTTACCGAAAAAAAACGTATCCGTAAAAGTTTTGCCAAGCGTGTTGGTGCGCTGCCGGTTCCCTTCCTGCTGTCCACCCAGCTGGAATCCTTTGCCGCGTTTTTGCAGGCTTATACGCCTGCCGAGCAGCGCAAAAATGACGGTTTGCAGGCCGCGTTCAACGGTATTTTTCCGATCCACAGTCATTCCAAAAATGCGCGCCTCGATTTTGTCAGCTATCAGTTGGGTATGCCGCCATTCGATGTTAAAGAGTGTCGCCAGCGTGGTCTGACTTTCGCTTCGCCACTGCGCGCGCGGGTGCGTTTGACCATTATGGACAAAGAAGCATCCAAGCCCACGGTTAAAGAGGTAAAAGAACAAGAAGTCTATATGGGTGAAATCCCGTTGATGACGACAACGGGTTCGTTTGTGATTAACGGTACCGAGCGTGTCATTGTTTCGCAACTGCACCGTTCACCCGGCGTGTTTTTTGAGCATGATCGCGGTAAAACGCATTCTTCAGGCAAGCTGTTGTTCTCGGCGCGTATCATTCCGTATCGCGGCTCATGGTTGGATTTTGAGTTTGACGCGAAGGATTATGTTTATTTCCGCATTGATCGTCGCCGCAAAATGCCGGTCACCATTTTGTTGCGTTCGTTAGGCTTTAACAACGAAGACATGCTCAAAATGTTCTTCGAGTTCGATGCGTTTCATCTGGGGAAAAAGTCTATCCAGTTTGAAGTTGTACCGGAGCGTTTGCGCGGGGATACCGCACGTTTCGATATCCCTGGCAAATCAGGTAAGGTGATTGTTGCCAAAGATAAACGCATCACTGTGCGCCACATTCGCGAAATGGAAGAGGCGGGTATCACCAAGCTGGATGTTGCCGACGAGTTTCTGCTGGGTCGTGTGATTGCCGAAAATATCGTGGATAAAGACAGCGGCGAAATCGTTGCAAATGCCAACGATGAGATTACTGAAGCCATGCTGGAAAAATTGCAGGAAGCGGGCATCAAGAAGATACACACCTTGTACACCAATGATCTGGATCACGGCGCGTACATCTCGCAGACTTTGCGTACTGACGAAACGGTCGATCAATGGACTGCGCGCGTGGCGATCTATCGCATGATGCGTCCCGGCGAGCCGCCGACTGAAGATGCGGTTGAAGGTTTGTTCAATGGCTTGTTCTTCAGCGAAGAACGTTATGATCTGTCTGCGGTGGGCAGAATGAAATTCAATCGTCGTGTGGGTCGTGAAGACTTGACAGGCTCGTCGATTCTGTCGAACGAAGACATCGTTGAAGTGGTGAAAATTTTGGTCGAGTTGCGCAATGGTCGCGGCGAAATTGATGACATCGATCACTTGGGTAATCGCCGTGTGCGTGCGGTAGGCGAGTTGGCTGAGAATACTTTCCGCGCTGGCTTGGCTCGCGTGGAACGCGCGGTGAAAGAGCGTCTCGGACAAGCTGAAACTGATAACCTGATGCCGCATGATTTGATCAATGCCAAGCCTATTTCGGCGGCGGTAAAAGAATTTTTTGGTTCGTCGCAATTGTCGCAGTTTATGGATCAAACCAATCCCTTGTCGGAGATTACACACAAGCGTCGTATTTCCGCATTGGGGCCGGGCGGTTTGACGAGGGAACGTGCTGGCTTTGAAGTGCGTGACGTGCATCCTACTCACTATGGCCGAGTGTGTCCGATTGAAACACCGGAAGGCCCGAACATCGGACTGATTAACTCATTGGCATTGTATGCGCGCACCAATGAGTATGGCTTTATCGAAACCCCATATCGTCGCGTGGCGAATAGCAAGGTGTCGAGTGAAGTTGATTATCTGTCGGCGATTGAAGAAGGGAAATTTACCATTGCCCAAGCCAATGCCGAGCTGGATAAAAAAGGCCATTTCACCAACGATATCGTGTCGGCGCGTTTGCATAATGAGTTTGTGCTTGCCGCGCCTGATAGCTTGGAATACATGGACGTGTCACCTTCGCAGGTGGTTTCAGTGGCGGCTTCATTGATTCCTTTTCTGGAACACGACGATGCAAACCGCGCACTGATGGGCGCAAACATGCAGCGTCAGGCCGTTCCTTGTGTGCGGGCTGAAAAGCCATTGGTGGGTACGGGCATCGAGCGTACTGTGGCGGTGGATTCGGGTACAACAGTACAGGCTTGGCGCGGTGGGCGTATTGATTATGTTGATGCGGCGCGTATTGTGGTGCGTGTCAATGACAATGAAACGACAGCGGGCGAAGTGGGTGTGGATATTTACAATTTGACCAAATACATTCGCTCCAACCAAAACACCAATATCAATCAGCGTCCGTTGGTGAAAGTGGGCGATGTGATTGCGCGCGGTGACGTGGTGGCGGATGGTGCTTCCACCGACATGGG
>CAZSPN010000069.1:0-1874 GCA_964608835.1 uncultured Gallionella sp. | reverse complement strand
TTTCATGCCGTGGAATGGTTACAACTATGAAGACTCGATCCTGATTTCCGAGCGTGTATTGGCGAATGATCGTTTTACCTCAATTCATATCGAAGAGCTGACTGTTGCAGCACGTGATACCAAGCTGGGACCCGAAGAGATTACCCGCGATATTCCCAATCTGGCAGAGGCGCAACTGGCACGGCTGGACGAGTGCGGCATTGTGCATATCGGTGCGGAAGTCGCGGTGGGCGATGTGCTGGTGGGCAAGGTTACGCCCAAGGGTGAAACGCAACTGACACCGGAAGAAAAATTGCTACGTGCGATTTTCGGCGAAAAGGCCTCGGACGTGAAAGACACCAGCTTGCGTGTGCCGACCGGTAGCTCAGGTACGGTGATCGATGTGCAGGTGTTTACCCGTGAAGGCTTGCAGCGCGATAAACGCGCGCAGCAAATTATCGACGATGAATTGAATAGCTACAAAAAAGATCTGGTCGATCAAATGCGTATTGTGGAATCTGATGTGTTTGCACGATTGGAGAAGTTGCTGCACAACAAGGTTGCCAACGGTGGCCCTAAAAAATTGGCCAAAGGTACGAAGCTGAACAAAGAGTATTTACACGACCTTGAGCATCACCAATGGTTTGATATTCGCGTGGCAGATGATGAGGTTGCGACACAACTGGAACAAGCCAAGGACAGTCTCGCGCAAAAACGCTTGGAATTTGATGCGGCGTTTGAGTTGAAGAAAAAGAAACTCACGCAAGGCGATGAGTTACAGGCGGGTGTGCAGAAGATGGTTAAGGTGTATGTGGCGGTGAAACGCCGCTTGCAGCCTGGCGACAAAATGGCGGGTCGCCACGGTAACAAGGGTGTGGTATCGCGCATTGTGCCTGTGGAAGACATGCCGTATATGGCGGACGGAACGCCAGTCGATGTGGTGTTGAACCCTCTGGGCGTTCCATCGCGGATGAACATCGGACAAATTCTCGAAACGCATTTGGGTTGGGCGGCGAAAGGTCTGGGCAAAAAGATAGACGATATGCTGCAAACGAATGCCAAGATCACTGAGGTGCGTAAATTCTTGAATAAAATTTATAACCATCACAATGGTCAGGCGGTAGATTTGGAAGCTTTCAGTGATGATGAAATCATTGAGTTGTGCCGCAATCTGACCAAGGGTGTGCCGTTCGCAACGCCCGTGTTTGACGGAGCTAGCGAAGAGGAAATCAAGTACATGCTGGAGCTGGCCGACTTGCCGTTGTCCGGTCAAACCACGTTGCATGATGGCCGCACCGGCGAGGCATTTGATCGTCAGGTGACAGTGGGCTACAAGCATATTCTGAAGCTGCACCACTTGGTTGATGACAAGATGCACGCCCGTTCTACCGGGCCTTACAGCTTGGTTACCCAGCAGCCTTTGGGCGGTAAAGCGCAGTTCGGTGGACAGCGCTTTGGTGAGATGGAGGTCTGGGCGCTGGAAGCTTACGGCGCATCTTACACTTTGCAGGAAATGCTCACCGTCAAGTCGGACGATGTGGCGGGGCGCACCAAGGTTTACGAGAGCATCGTCAAGGGCGACCACAAGATCGATGCCGGCATGCCGGAGTCGTTCAACGTGGTGATCAAGGAAATTCGTTCCTTGGGTATTGATATGGATTTGGTAAGACACTAAAAGGCAGGAGTGGGAACCGGGGAGTGAGCCAGCCCCGTTTCCTGACCCTCGATCCTGGATCCTAAAGGAGTTACGCATGAAATCATTACTGGATTTGTTCAAGCAGGTCACGCAAAAAGAGGAATTCGACGCGATCAAAATCGGGTTGGCCTCGCCGGAAAAAATTCGTTCCTGGTCTTACGGTGAAGTGAAGAAGCCCGAGACCATCAATTACCGTACC
>CAZSPN010000068.1:0-8264 GCA_964608835.1 uncultured Gallionella sp. | reverse complement strand
CAAAATCCGGTGCCTTACCACTTGGCGACTCCCCAATTACTTCATTCAAACACCCAATCGTGCAATGGGTGTTTTGTTAAACCTTGCGCGACGACTCCACGCATCTCCTTCGGCAATTTCTGCAATGACGCTTCGGCTGCACTTTGGCTGGTGAATTCAGCGAACACACAAGCCCCGGATCCCGTCATTTTTGCATCGCCAAAACCACCCAGAGCAACCAAGTAATTCGCCACTTCAGGGTAGAGACCGCACACCACAGATTGCAAGTCATTACGAAGCAGCAGCTTTTGCCGACTTTCGAGGGCGCGCATTGTGATGGAAACGGTATCGCGTGTCAATTCTGGATGCGTAAAAACCTCTGCCGTCGGCACATGCACGGGCGGAAATAGCACCACATACCAAGCATCGGGCAACGAATAGGCTTGCAATTGCTCGCCCACACCCTCGGCGAAAGCGTTTTCACCAAAAATAAATACGGGTACATCCGCCCCCAGTTGCAGGCCAAGTTGCATCAACCGCTCACGCGACAAACCCAGCTCCCATAATCGGTTCAGCGCAATCAGAGTAGTGGCGGCATCCGAACTACCCCCACCCAACCCCCCGCCCATCGGAATATGCTTTTCCAGTGCAATATCCACACCCAAGCGACAACCCGTCTCGTTTTGCAATAAGCGTGCGGCTCGCACACACAAGTCCTGCTTTTCCGCCACACCTTCAATGCTATTGGTGCGGTGTACCTCGCCATCCTCGCGCAAACTGAAATGCAACGTGTCTTGCAAACTGATAAAACGAAACAGGGTTTGCAAAAGATGGTAGCCATCCGCTCTGCGACCAACAATGTGCAGGAATAAATTGAGCTTGGCTGGCGCAGGGCAACTTAATTTCATTTCACCCCCCAATCCCATTCGTCTATGAATAGCTTCACCTGTAAGTCGTCACGGCTCAGTTCCATCCGCGATGGCAAGCTGCTCGACGTATTGTCGGCGTAACTCAGGTAACGCACCTCCCACCCCGCCTGACGCAACACCTCTACCCTCCCTTGCCGATCGCGCTCAATTTGCGAAGGACTATCCATCGTCGCTTTGCCCAATACCCAATAATGCAAGCCGTTTAACGGCAAATGCCACCCCAGCACTTGGGTCATCAACGTTTCAATGTCCCCTGCCTCATGGTGTTGCTCGCCCTGATCCAGCACTGCATGTCGTGCATCGCTGACGATGCGTGCCACCGTTTTTCCCAGTGGGGCAAGCAATAAAATTTCGTCTGATTGTGTTTGATGCGTCCAGTGCAACCCGACTGAATGACGCTGTCCCTGATAATTAACCGAAATGCGGCCATTCAGCACAAACGGTGCGGATTCAAGCTGTATCGATGGAGGAATGGGTACGCGGTAAGCACGCAGCGATGCGCAGCCGCTCAGAAAAACTATCCCGATTAGAACCAGCAAACGAACCATTAGGGAAGGAATTTCTTGATGACAGATTGCAATGGCGCGCTGTCGGCATTTTCTTTCAGGCTATCCTGCCAGATTTTTTTTGCATCTTCCTTCTCGCCATACACCCATAGCACCTCCCCCAGATGCGCGGCAATTTCAGGATCGGGATTGCTTGCAAAAGCGCGTCTCAACATCCTTATGCTCTCCTCCAGCTTGCCGCTGCGGTAATAGCCCCACCCCACACTGTCGATAATCGCGGCATCGTCCGGCGCGAGCTGCAATGCCTTTTCCACCAAGGCTACCGCCTCCGGAATGCGCTCGTTGCGTTCCAGCAGACTGAACCCAAGCGCGTTGTATGCCTGCGCATCGTTGGGTTTTGCTTTGATTAACTTGCGGAACAGTTTTTCCGATTCGGCGGGTTTGCCAATTTTTTCCGCTACCATGCCTGTTTCGTAAAGCAGATCGGGATGATTCGGCAGCGTGGCCAACCCCTGCTGCAAAACCTCGTACGCTTCCGCGTCTTGTTTGGCATCCAGCAAAAATTTCGACTCCACCATAATCAGCTGTACACGCTGCTGATTATTGGCCGCCTGAATCTGGCGCAACTGCTGCATGCCAGCGGTACTATCCCCGTGCTTTTTCAACAGATAGGCAATGCGAATTTGCGAGGAAAATTGGTATTCACCGCCATTCACCCGCCGATAATTTTCGATTGCCTCGGCTTCATTTTTCTTAGCTTCACCCAATTGTCCGAGGTAGTAATGCACCGTATCCTGATCTTTTTTACCCTTGCCCAGTGCCATTTTCAATTGCTCTTCCGCGCCCTGATAATCCTGCATCTGCAAAGAAATCATGGCAATGGCAAACGCCATTTCCGATGAATCGGGACGATCATTTGCCAAGTTTTGGAATTCATCACGTGCCAGTTTGTACTGTTGCTGCTCCAGCAAAGCTCGCGCATATTGCATTCGAATTTCGCGCGCTGACGGATGCTTGGCCAGGTAATTTTTTAACTTATCCAGCCCTTCTTGTGGCGCGCTTTTTTGCAGCAACGCCGCCTCGGACGACACCGCCATATCCCAGTCCGGACGCAGATTATTTGCCAGCCTGACTTCGGTTAACGCAAGATTTTCATCTCCCGCCGCTTGCGCCGCTTGCCCCACTACCCAATGCGCTTCGGGTACTTCCGGATAAGGCTGCGCCAAATCGCGCATCAATTTCAACGCCGCAGATTTGTCGGGATACCCGGCCATGACCTGATACAAGTGAATGAAGCTTGGCGCTACTTTCTCCGCATCCTCCTTCAGCATTCCGGCCAATACGGTGCGGGCTTCTTCCAGCTTCCCCGCGCGCAGTAGCACCGAAGGCAACATGCGTTTGGCTATTACCGAAGCAGGTTCAACCTCGCGCCATAATTTGATCGCATCAATTGCCTTATCCATCTCGCCCGCTTCCATCGCAAGCTGCGCAGCACGCATCGCCATACGCGGATCACGAGTTTGATTGGCCAGACTGGCACTCGTTTTGACAGCAACATCAACCTCACTCCGCTGATTGGCAACCTCTGTCAATAAAAACTGATAGAGCAAATCATCCGTCAGTGCCACATTAGGCAATACGCGCGTATCTGCCGCTTGATCGGATTGCTCAACATTTTCGGACTGAATAACTTGCGGAATCGATTGCACGGCAACCTGTTGCGCTGGCTGATGCGCGCAAGCGGAAAGCAGAAAACTGCAAAAAATAAAGTATCCCAGTTGTTTCATTTCAATCATGTACTCCACGGAGTTTTTGGTTATCGTGTTTTTCCCACAGATTTTTCGCCCAGAGCGATTCAAAGTTAAACGAAAGCTGGCGATGATGTTTAATCGACAGCAAATGTATTACTTCGCCGAACTGCGCGTACGGCACCAAATAATCGGCAAAAAGATATTCGCGCAACTCACCATCTCCCAGCCTGGACTGCAACTGCGCAAGTGTATTCGCAACCTCCACAGAACACACCGCTCGCTCAAGGAACAGCCGACCCAACGCGGGAAACTGTTCCAGATTGGGTATCAACGCATCGGCCAGATCATTCAGCAGTCGGTCATACGCCTGTCCGGCATTTACCTCGGTCAAAAACGCCTCAATCGTTTCGAGATTACACTCAAAATTGGCGGTCAGCTTAACCGTATTTTTCTTTGCCACCGCTACGCCGCCCGACGACGCTTTAACTTTTGAATAGCCTGACGCGCGTCTTTTACCCTACCCGCTGCCACATCGTCCAAGCCATTTCCGACTTCATCAACCAGCAACAGGTGAATGCGCTCGCGCTCCAAGCGATGATAGTAATCAAGCCGATCCGAATCAATCAGCGCGACATAGCTTTCACCGTTTTTGGTAATAATCTTCTCCGCTCCGGCTTTCACCTGCTCCGCCAAATCAGAAAGATTGGCGCGCGCTTGAGAAAATGCCACCACATCCCGTACAGAAATTCCCATTTTGCCTCCGCTTATATTTGTTACAATATATTGTGCAATATGCTGCGCATCATACAAGCAAAGTAAGCTGGCGACAATCAAGATGCAGCACCAACTTCACTTTGCTGATGAAATCACAATTCGGTTTACCAGCCTATAGATTCGGCATTGTTTATCCTCGAGTCCGTTCGAATTGAGCTTGTCGAAATGTGACTGGATTCATGTGCTTCGACAGGCTCAGCACGAACGATTATCAAGTTCAATTCGTGCCAGATCAATAGTATTGCTGCCTTTCTTTGTTGCGGCAGCGGATATTCGGTTATATTTAGCGAACATCACATTTACAAATCTCAAACCTTGCCTGACTCTACCCCCGAAATAACCCTTGCCGCACGCAACCTGACGCGCCGTTTTGGAAACCGTGAAATCATCCGCGATGTGTCGCTGGTGCTAAATCGCGGCGAAGTGCTGGGCTTGCTCGGACATAATGGCGCGGGAAAATCCACCACGATGCAAATGCTGACGGGTTGCTTGTCTCCCGATAGCGGCTCGATAGCAATTTGCGGCATCGACTTGCTGAGTGAACCCACCCAAGCCAAAGCACATCTCGGCTACTTACCCGAATCTCCCCCGTTGTACCGCGAAATGACGGTGGATGACTACCTGATTTTTGCGGCACGATTGCGCGGTATGAAGTCCACCGAGGCTTCCGCAGCATTGACGAAAACCAAGCAAAAGTGTGGCCTGGAAGCTGTGAATAAAAAAACCATCGGCACGTTATCCAAGGGCTACCAGCAACGTGTCGGTATCGCGCAAGCCATCATTCACCAGCCTGATGTGATTGTGCTGGACGAGCCAACGGTGGGTCTCGACCCCGCGCAAATCCGCGAAGTGCGTACCCTGATCCGCGAACTGGGCGACAGCCACAGCGTGATACTTTCCACGCATTCGCTCGGCGAAGTGGAAAGTATCTGTGACCGCGTGGAAATACTGCATTGCGGCGCGTTGGTGTACAGCGGCACAACGGCGGAGTTGGATAAATTAAATGGTGAGGCGGGTCAGCTTGAAGAGAACTTTATTCGCCTGACGGAGGAACAACCATGATCCGCCTACTCGCAGTAAGAGAGTTACGCAGCCTGCTTACCAGCCCTTCCACATGGTTTATCTTGGCTGTCCTGCAATTTATCTTCGCCTGGTTTTTTCTGAACAACCTGCAAAGCTTTTTGGACATGCAGCCGCAGTTGGCGCAACTCGCCAATACGCCCGGTGTGACCACTATCATCGGCGTTCCGTTGTTCAACATGGTCGCGCTGTTACTGATGATGCTCACCCCGATGTTCACCATGCGACTGATTGCCGAAGAGCGGCGCAATCAAACTTTATCCCTATTACTTTCGTCACCGCTATCAATCCGACAAATCGTCCTCGGTAAATTTATCGGACTGCTGATTTTTTTATGCGTGGTGGTGTGCGGCATTCCGCTGATGATAGGCAGCTTGTCTGTCGGCTCACATCTTGATTACGGCTTACTGTTGAGCAACGTACTGGGGTTGTTATTACTGATTGCCAGCTACGTTGCCGTCGGCTTGTACATTTCTTCGCTTACGGCGCAACCCATCATCGCCGCTATCGGTGCGTTGGCGGTGCTGGTTGGTTTGTGGTTGGCAGACCTTGCCGCCACTGCTGAAATTTCACCGTGGCACTTCATTTCGCCCTGGCATCATTTCCAAAGTTTCAGTACGGGATTATTGGACAGTGGCGATGCCATTTTTTTCCTACTGTTCACCAGCATGTTCTTGCTGCTCACCATAAAGAGGTTGGGCAGTCATGCGTAAATTTTTGCAAAAATCCGCGTGGGGAAATGTGCTTTTCGTGTTGCTTTTGGTCAGTGCAGTTATTGGCTTGAGTTACTTCGCCTCTCAACATAAAGTGCAGCGCGATGTCACGCAGAACGCGATCAACAGCCTGGAACCCGGCAGTATCGCGGTACTCAAGCAACTGACCGGGTCGGTGAATATCACCGTGTATGCAACTGAGCAGGACGCGCGTCTCGGTGACATCCGCAAAATCATCCGTGAGTTTTTGTCGCTTTATCAACGCTACAAAACCGACATCAATCTGACGTTTATCGACCCCGAAAAAGAACCAGAAAAAACCCGCGAGGCGCGCATCCAACTCAACGGCGAAATGGTGTTGGAATATGCGGGACGTAGCGAACACCTCACGCAAATCAACGAGCAGATCGTCACCAGCACCTTGCTGCGTCTGGCACACACACGAGATCAAACGGTAATGTATCTGAATGGTCACGGCGAACGTAAACTGGACGGCATCGCCAACTATGATCTCGGCACGCTGTTCGGCGCGAAGCTCAAGCAAAATGGCTTTCATCTCAACAGCCTAAATCTTGCACTCGCTCAAGAAGTGCCGAACAATTGCAACGTGTTGGTCATCACCCAACCGCAACTTGATTTGATGCCTGGCGAAATCGACAAACTGCTGCGCTACCTTGATCGCGGAGGAAATGTGCTGTGGCTGATTGACGCAGAGCCGTTGCACGGATTAGAAAGAGTCGCCGAAAAACTCGACCTGCTGTTGCCGCCCGGCATCGTTATTGACCCCGCTGCCAGCGAAATGCGCGCGCCTGCCACGTGGTCGATTGGCGCAAGTTACCTGCCCCACCCCATCACCCGCAACTTCAACCTGATTACCGCTTTCCCTTCCGCACGTCCGTTGATGTGGAATCAAAAATCAGCTTGGCTACACCACGCATTAGTTGAAGTGGCCGCACGCGGTTGGGTGAGTCGTAACATCCCAAAAGACGACAAAGTACGTTTTAATAAAGCTCACGACACTCCCGGCCCAGCCAACATTGCCGCCGCGCTTCAACGTACCATCAACGATAGGGAGCAGCGCATCGTCGTGGTCGGCAACGGCGCGTTCCTTGCCAACAGCTACGCGGGCAATGGCGGCAATGTCGATCTCGGCGTGAACATGGTGAACTGGCTGGCAAGTGAAGACAAGCTCATTAACTTGGGGCCGCATACGGCGAAAGACAGCAAACTTGCTTTGAGCAAAACCCAACTCTATACCATCAGCATTAGCTTCCTGCTGATCCTGCCGCTTATGCTGGCGGGCTGGGGAGTATGGCTATGGTGGAAACGTCGGCGTGCCTGAACTCCCCGAAGTCGAAACCACATGCAGAGGTCTAGCTGAACACCTCGTCGGTGCAACCATCACCGATGTCATCATCCGCAATCCAAACCTGCGCTGGCCGATTCCGAAAAACCTGCCCAAGCTGTTATGTGGGCACAAAATTCTCACCCTCACCCGTCGTGCCAAATACCTGCTGGCAGATTGCGGCAACGGCACTCTTATTTTGCATCTCGGCATGTCGGGTAGTTTGCGTATCTTGCCAAGCAACACGCCGCCCGCTGCCCATGACCACTTTGATCTGGCGTTAAACAACGGCAAGCTCATGCGCCTGCGCGACCCGCGTCGCTTCGGTGCAGTGTTATGGCATGAAGGCGACATCACCACTCACCCGCTACTCGCCAAACTCGGCCCTGAGCCACTAGCCGAAATTTGTCCGCCCTACATGGGGGTTGTAGGAGCACGCCCTGCGTGCGAAATGAAAGAAATATCGCGCGCAGGGCGCGCTCCTACCCATGCTCAAACATTCGACGCTCGCTATCTCTACCAAACCACACGCGGTCGCAGCATCAGCATCAAACAATGCATCATGGACAATCATGTGGTGGTCGGCGTGGGCAACATTTACGCCAACGAATCGCTGTTTCGCAGCGGCATCAAGCCGCAACTCGCAGCGGGAAAACTCAGCCTACCTCGCTGTGAAAAACTGGTGACAGAAATTCGCACTACTCTGCAAGCCGCCATAGCAAAAGGCGGCAGTACCCTGCGCGACTTCGTGCACAGCGATGGCAGTAGCGGCTATTTTCAGCAGGAGTATTTTGTCTATGGCAGAACGGGTGAACCGTGCCGAAAATGCGGCGGGATGATCAAGCAAATCAAACAGGGGCAGCGGTCGAGTTTTTACTGTGGGATCTGTCAGAAGTGAAAGCACAAATGAGGATAATTTTTGAGAGGTAACTTGAACATCCATCCGTGAATTTTTAGGTTTCCCTAAAAATGAATTCCAGTCCAGCCCAACAAACGACTAAGGCAATGAAAAATAGTGGCGCGGTTTCAATGCTTGACAGGCCTCTCGGATATGGGCGACATTGCCGCCCTATGGAATGCTTTCTAAATTACACTGGCCCTATATGTCACAATCAATCGAACAATTACGTAAACTAACAGACGACGAAGTTATTGCTTCGCGAGTTCAAGTTTGAAGTGCAACGCCT
>CAZSPN010000067.1:2726-8462 GCA_964608835.1 uncultured Gallionella sp. | reverse complement strand
TGGATACATTTAACCATATCCATTTTTTTCCGCATAATTCTGTTCCGTCTGCGCTGATAGGTATATCTTCGCGCACTATATGAAGAAAAGATTGGCTCCATAGTTAGCTTGGAGAAAATATAAAAGGCTTCTTGACCATCCGCTCCTGGCAATTGTTACGATTCATTCTGCCACATTACATTCCTCAAAGCTGATATTCGTTTTCGCTATCAATATAGTCACCAAGACTAATATTCATTTTTGGCTAATTTTTGGGGATGAATAAATTTCATAGTCACCAAAAAGTCACCATTTAGTCACCAAAAAGTCACCACGATATTTTTTCGAATTTGGTTGACCATAAGTCACATGACCATAAGTCTGTTTTTGGTGCGCTCGGCGGGAGTCGAACCCACGACCCTCGGCTTCGGAAACCGATACTCTATCCATCTGAGCTACGAGCGCTTGTGAAAAATTACTAAGATTTTCAGAGAAATCTGAAATTGAGACTTGTGGTCATTTTACCCTATACTTTCCAAATGACCATAAGCTTCGGAAACCAATACTCTATCCAAATGAGCTACGGGCGCGTGTATGAGGAAGTCAGAAAATAGGCACGAAGTTCTGATTGCAGCTAACGGTCATTCTAACCTACCATTCTTGGCGAAACCATCAACTGAAAATAGTTATTGATTTTTATTCTTGACGCTCAAATCTGAATTCATTTCGAGTGCTATAAAACTAGCGAAAGGTTTGATGTCTCTGTCCACACTTGCCGCTTCAAGCGCACGCATATACTGATCACGGCTTTTCATACGAACAATCGTCCAAGGGTAACCTCCCGATGCCAGCATCGCGTTCATCAGAAAACGGCCGATTCGACCATTACCATCAAAATATGGATGGATGAAGACAAAGAGGTGGTGTCCTAACACGGCACGGACAGCAGGTTCTGGTTCTTGCGCAATCAGGTTGAACAACATCTCCATGGAATCTGCCAGTGCTTCACGAGGAAGCGGTGTGTGCATAGAATTTCGGATGAAAACCGGTCCACTACGGTATCCGGCTAGTTGGTGGGGCTCAATAATCCCGGCTACAACGGAAGGGGCAAACAATTCGCCATACCACTGATGATGCGCCCTTCTTGCGACTTCACCCGGATTTTTACCGGATAGAATTTCAGTCAAACTGTCTTTTACAGATTGGAATGTTTGGTAGTAACCACGGGCTGCCAGAGCATCCCGATCACTCTTACCCTTCTCACCACCATCTGGATTCCAGTTGCCTTGAGCAACTCGCTCGATCAATTGATCGTTGACCTGATATCCTTCAATCGATAGAGAGTTGTATGCATCGGCCACATATCGTTCATCTACGTCGGACAGGTAGGATTTAGCCCGCTGCGGCAAACCTGGTGCGGCAGGGAATACCGACAAAACATCTTCGCGCCAACCCACCCACATTGATTGAATACGCATAGCATAAGGCGAACGCTCTCGACTGTTACCCAATGTTGGCAAGCTAATCTCAAAAGGGTTTGATTCGCGCACGAAGTACTTTGCTCGCCTCATCGTTTCAATGATGCGATCAGCATCTGCACTTCGCCCCATGAAACGCAAGGCACCGGCTAATCTACCAGCCGCAGCAGGCATCCCTGCACCTGTCAACAGAATAGCGAGCAAATCCCCGGGATCGCGGATTAAATTTAATGCGATTTCAGCTTCACGGGGATTGTTTTTAAAAAACTGCGGCCCCAGACGGCATAGTACTTCCGGCAAGGGAATTACCTGCAATCCATTTACCTCAATTCGATTTTTTGGCACATTTTTTTCGTCGGTGTAGATCAGTACCGAGGTATCGTGAGGTAGATTAAGCGTTGACGTGCCACCATCCTTGGCAATCACTGCAATCTGGCGCGGAACAACCGTACAGCGGGTATGCAATAGAGCAGAGGCTTCTGTGTTGAGACAATACCGCTTGCCAAAACGTTTATCCAAGTATCCTGAAAGAAATGACCAAAAACTGGCATACCATGAGGTGCTATCCCCATGGCTGTCGCTTGGATTAGAGCTGACGTACCATCCCTTCATCACCGGACGCAGGAAACCTTCTTCCACCAATATAGATCGGTGAGCTTCTTTCAGATCACTGGACTCAACCACCCCGTTATGTTTGTCCTGCAACTTTTTGAGTACTCGCAACGCTTCTGCAAGTTTCTCATTAGGTTTGGCCATTTCATCACCTATGTTATTGACGGTATCGCCAACTATGTTATTAATTTAACATTAACTATGTTATTGACGTCATTGTCAGCTATGTTATAACGAAAAAGTATAACTCAACACACTGTTGAGTAAAGCATATTTTAAGAACAAATCCTAATTCCTAATTAGTTAGTGCTTGAATACCGTTGAGTTCAAGAATGGTCTGGTGAAGTTGCCCGCCGTGTCCACTAAACAGGACTATAAGATGATAGCCACCGGGTGAATCTTAAGGATTTTGACGGGCTTTATGATGTTATTACAGCTGAAGATGTGATTGATTACTGAACTTGATTGTGCATGGGCCCCAATAATGTGATTTCCCGATTATGCCGTTGTAGCCAACTAATTCTCGGAAAGCACGCCTGGGTATCTGGCAAAGTCCTTCAAGTTGTTTGTTCGGAAATTGTCACTTTATCCAGATGAGCTACGGGCATTCAAGGGAAAAAACGAAGTAGGATCAAGCAGGGTGCACATTTTGTTCGCGGCTACGCGATCACTAAGCACGCACCCAATCTTTCCACGATTCGAACACGCGCTTGTCACGCGCCAAGACTACCGAACGCTGCCAGATGTTGCCGGATGCAAAATCATCATGCTCAAGGCAACATGCGTGACCGCCTGATTCGGCATAAATTAACGAGCCTGCTGCGTAGTCCCACAGCTTTTGCCCGCCGTGCAAATACAAATCGTACCGACCCGCTGCGGTGTAGCACCAATCCAATGAACTCGCGCCATAGTTGCGTTGCGAGGCATAGGGTGGATTGGTCGCCAAGCGTGTGACAAGCCCTTGCTTGAGCCTCTTCATATCAACGCAGGCAAGCGCGTCGCCCAGTGTTTCTACCGTTACGCGGCTAACCAGTTTTGTACCGTTCAAAAACGCACCCCTATGCTGCTCGGCGGCAAAAGTTTCTTTGGATGTGGGATCATAAACTACGCCCAGAACACTTTTGCCGTCACGCAGCAGGGCAACCGACGTTGCAAAGTAAGGTAATCCGCGCACAAAATTAGATGTGCCATCAATCGGGTCGATGCACCACAGCCCGTGTTCTGCTTCCGTCCAGGCCGTATGTTGCTCTTCTTCGGTCATCTCTTCGCCCAGCACGGGTACGTTGAGGATCGCTTGGAGTTTTTTAATCAGTGCGGCTTGTGCGGCAAAATCGGCTTCGGTACTTAAGCTGCCATCGCTCTTAAGCTGATGCGACACTTTCAGATAACGCGGCATAATTTCTTCTGCCGCCACCAGCTTCACTGCCGCGATCACCGCCTTGAGCATGGCACTCATCGTGCCATATGCGGGGGTTCTGATTGTTGCACCCATTACGTTTTCCATTTTATTGAACACCCCATGCTGGCAATTTGCTCGCGCGGACCTTGTCCGGTTTGCGCTACTTGCAGCATGGCATTGAAAAGATCGCGCGGTGCATCGGGAACAGCCTCTTTGCGCGATGCATCCAGACGACCCCGGTATTGCAACTCCAGATTGGTATTGAAGCCAAAAAAATCCGGCGTACAAACCGCGTCGTAATCTTTGGCGACCTGTTGTGTCTTATCCCACACATAAGGGAAGGGATAAGCATACTGTTGCGCGATGAGCTTCATGTTGTCGAACGAGTCTTCCTCATATTCGGCAGGATCATTCGACATGATAGCGATGGTATTGATGCCGTGCTGTTGCAGTTCTCGCGCGTCGCGCACGATACGGTCACGTATCGATTTCACGTAGGGACAGTGGTTGCAAATGAACATCACCAGCAAGCCTTTGGTGCCGCGTACGTTGGCAAGATTATATCGCTTGCCATCCACACCGGGCAAATCGAAATCCCGCGCTTTCCAGCCAAAATCACACAACGGCGGTTGTAAACTGACCATTTCCTTTTCATCCCAAACAACTTCTTCCGATGCGTTATATTATCACGCCGACCATCTTCCACTACAGATACCTTAACCATGCCCCGCTTTTATTGCCCTCCACCATTGCCGCAAAGCGGCTCGTTTGAGCTGCCTGCCGACGCGGCACACCACGCCTCGCGCGTATTGCGTTTGCGCGAAAGCGATGAGGTGCAAATTTTTGACGGTAACGGTCATGAATGCCACGGTATCATTTCCGAAATGGCCGGCAAGCGCGTCGTGGTTGGCAACCTAAATACCGCCAACACGAACCGCGAATCACCTTTGCATATCACGCTGGCTCAAGCCTTGTCCAGCAGCGAAAAAATGGATTGGGTAATTCAAAAAGCCACCGAACTGGGTGTAACCGAAATTCAGCCACTTGCCACCGAGCGCAGTGTCGCCAGGCTTTCCGACGAACGCGCGGAAAAGCGCATCGCGCATTGGCGGCAAGTGGCCATTGCAGCTTGCGAACAATGCGGGCGAAATGTCCTGCCACTAATACACGCGCCGCTCGATATCATGGCCTGGCTGCAACAAACCCGAATAGCACCTGATACAAAATTTATTTTATTGCCTGAAGGTGCGTCTTCATTATCCAGCCAAAACAAACCCCTTGGTAAAATCACCTTGTTGATTGGTGCGGAGGGCGGATTTTCCCGGGCAGAAAGCGAATCTGCGCAGCTGTGCGGATTTACGCCGATACGCATGGGTGCAAGGGTGTTGCGTACTGAGACCGCCGCTGTTACAGGACTTGCAGCCATGCAAACCCTCTGGGGTGACTTCCAATAACATCCGTCACTGAAAGGAAATTAACCATGCCTTACGTCAATATCCGCATCGCGGGCACTTTAAGCCGCGAACAGAAAAAACAGATCGCCGCCGAAATCACTGACACTCTGGAACGTATCGCGCTCAAGCCCAAGTCGTACACCTACATCGCGTTTGACGAGTTGCCTGAAGAGAACTGGGCTATTGCAGGGCAGCTGCTTGATGAAGAGTAATGTGTACGCGGCTGTTCCCGCACCAGTGGGCTGCGCCCCACCGTGTCTCAGCCGCTACCCACATCGCGTTTGACGAGTTGCCTGAAGAGAACTGGGCAATCGCAGGACAGTTGCTCTATGAGCCATAGCACGCCGTGCTGCTCCACAATTTTGTTGACAGCCTTGGTTAAAACGCAGAAACTGCGCACCACAACCAGTGACTTAACGAGTGTTTTTTTCTCGTGTGGTCGAATGGCTAAACCAATCACTTGGCGGCTTGCTGCCTTAGTAGATGGCTAGTTGCAGTTCCATTAGTGCCGATTTGAATCAGCTTGCGGGGCACGTTAAAAATACCAGCTAAAGCGAGGCGACCCGTTTTAGCACAAGCTAAACGGGTTTTTCTTTTGGAGAGTGGGTTGAGTGATTCAGTAGGCATCGTTAGCGCGCAGCGCGCAACTTTTGACACACCGCTGGTTTTTCGCAGCGGCGCAGTGTTGCCTTATTATGAATTGATATATGAAACCTATGGCACGTTGAATGCCGATCAATCCAACGCCATTCTGATTTGCCATGCTTTGTCGGGACATCATCATGTCGCGGGCGTGTATGCCGACCAGCCAAAT
>CAZSPN010000067.1:0-2716 GCA_964608835.1 uncultured Gallionella sp. | reverse complement strand
AGAAGTCCACCGCCATCCTGATCTGTGCCGCGCTTTCCGGCCATCATCATGTGGCGGGTCATTACGCCGATGAACCCAAGAATGTCGGCTGGTGGGACAACATGGTCGGCCCCGGCAAACCTATTGATACGGATAAATTTTTCGTTGTCGGACTAAATAATCTGGGCGGCTGCCACGGTTCGACGGGGCCATCATCCATCAATCCGGAAATGGGACAGCCTTACGGCGCAAATTTCCCGCTGATTACCGTGGAGGACTGGGTCACCTCGCAGGCGCGACTGGCTGATCTGCTGGGCATCCGGCAATTCGCTGCGATTATCGGTGGCAGTCTGGGTGGGATGCAGGCATTGCAATGGTCGCTCGCCTATCCTGACCGCGTGCGAAATGTATTGGCGATTGCCGCCGCGCCGCGCCTCACGGCCCAGAACATTGCCTTCAACGATGTGGCGCGCAACGCGATTTTGACCGACCCCGATTTTCATGGCGGCAACTACTATCAGCACAACGTCGTACCCACTCGCGGTCTGCGACTGGCACGCATGTTGGGACACATCACCTATTTGTCAGACGATGCGATGGCAGACAAATTCGGTCGCTTGCTGCGCGCTGAAAAATTCAATTACAACTACGACATCGAATTTGAAATTGAATCTTACCTGCGCTATCAGGGCGACAAATTTGCCTCCTACTTTGATGCAAACACTTATTTGCTGATGACCAAGGCATTGGATTATTTTGACCCTGCACATGATTTCGGCGGCGATTTGAATCAAGCTTTCGCGCGCGCGAAGGCGAATTATTTGGTGATCTCATTCACCACCGATTGGCGGTTTTCACCGCAGCGTTCGCGCGAAATTATTCGTCCGCTGCTGCACAATCGGCGCAATGTGAGCTATGCGGAAATCACCTCGACACACGGCCATGACTCCTTTCTGATGCCGCATCCGCATTACTTTGACGTGGTGCGCGCCTATCTCGATAACGTTGCCAAAGGGGTGGCAATATGATGATGAATGACCTCAACAAACTCGCTATCGAGCGTCCCGATTTTGCGGCGATAGCAAAATGGATACCCCTCGGCGCATCGGTGCTGGACTTGGGTTGCGGCGATGGCAGCCTGCTGCGGTATCTGCAGGAAAAACGCGGCGTGCGCGGCTACGGTGTGGAGATCAGCGACCTTGGTATTGCCGCCTGCATTGGCAATGGCGTGAACGTGATCCAAAACGATTTGGAATCCGGCTTGTCCGATTTTGAAAACAACTCGTTTGATTTTGTAATGCTGTCACAAACCCTGCAAGCCACGCGCCACACCGAGCCGCTGATACAGGAAATGCTGCGCGTCGGACGCGAGGGCATCGTCAGCTTCCCCAACTTTGGCTACTGGAAAAATCGCCTCAACATCCTGTTCGGCAACATGCCCGTTTCAAAAGTACTGCCTTACCAATGGTATGACACGCCGAATGTCCACCTCTGTACCCTGCGCGATTTTGAAACCTTCTGCCAGGATCACCATGTCGCGGTGATCGAACGTCGGGTAATGACGGGCAATGAAATGGTCAATGTGATGCCAAATTTGTTAGGAAGTACAGCGGTATATAGGTTTCAGCGTGGAATTTGATTTGCATGAAAGCTTTCCGCGCCACGTCACAAGCGCAGGTTAGGCAAGGAGCTTTATGACCATTTGGCAACAACTTTTCACCAAGCGCATGCTCATCTGCGTTTTCACCGGCTTCGCCTCTGGCCTGCCGCTGTTCCTGCTGTTCAACCTCGTCCCCGCCTGGCTGCGCAGCGAGCAGATCGACCTCAAGACCATCGGCCTGTTCGCACTGATCCAGTTCCCCTACACATGGAAGTTCCTGTGGTCGCCCTTCCTCGACCGCTACGTGCTGCCGGTGCTGGGCCGTCGGCGCGGCTGGATGCTGGTCACACAGATCGGCCTGCTCGCGGTGATCGCCGCGCTCGGCGGTTTCTCGCCGCAGACCGATATGACCGCCATTGTGCTGTTCTGCACCTTGCTTGCCTTTCTTTCCGCCACGCAGGACATCGCAATCGATGCCTATCGCCGCGAGTTGCTGTCTGACACCGAACTTGGTCTCGGCAATGCCATCCACGTCAACGCCTACCGCATCGCGGGGTTAGTACCCGGCTCGCTCTCGCTCATCCTCGCCGACTTCCTGCCGTGGAGCACGGTGTTCATCATCACCGCGCTGTTTATGCTGCCCGGCGTTGCCATGACGCTGATGGTGAGCGAGCCGTACCGCGCCTCGCCGCCCAAGACGCTGCGCGAGGCGGTGGTGGAACCGTTCCACGAGTTCATCACCCGCAAAGGCTGGAACAGCGCGCTGCTGGTGCTGGCTTTCCTGCTGTTCTACAAACTCGGCGACAGCATGTGCACCGCGCTTGCCACGCCGTTCTATCTGGATATGGGTTTTTCCAAGACCGACATCGGACTCATCGCCAAGAACGCCGGACTGTGGCCCTCCATCATCGGCGGCATGCTGGGCGGACTGTGGATGGTGAAGATCGGCATCAACCGCGCGCTGTGGCTGTTCGGCGTGGTGCAGGTGGTCTCCATCTTCGGCTTCGCCTGGCTAGCCTCGCACGGCCATTTCGACACGATTGGTGTCGCCGAACGCACCCAGCTTGCCATCGTCATCGGCCTTGAAGCACTGGGTGTGGGCTTGGGTACTGTCGCTTTCGTCGCCTTCATCGCCCG
>CAZSPN010000066.1:0-8601 GCA_964608835.1 uncultured Gallionella sp. | reverse complement strand
TACATAATATTATTATTCGCTAATACTGTGTTTTGGATTCGTCGCACCTGTACGCTGTGACGAGACTTACCTGCCTCTTATGGCGGATGGAAAACATCTATCAGAGCTTTTGCCGTTGGCGCGGCCATCCTGCCATGTTCACCTTATGATTGAAAAACCGATACGAAGTTGTGTTGGCTTCTTCACGTTATAGTCCAGCAGGCTTTCACCGTAACCTTCAAATAACTGAATACTTAAAAATCCCCCAGTTCTCGCAAACAAGGGCTTTCGAAGCGGTGTCGAAAATTCTAGTTGGGCACTCCCATAGCCCGCTGTGCCTGTACGCATACGGCTAGTAAGCAGCCATCCACGCTCATCTCCGTATCTAAATTGCCAATCCACATAACCACGGTAACTCTCAATGTCTGGATTGCCATCCTGATTCAGGTAACCATAAAGACGGGGCGAGAAGAATAGCAACTTGCCGTCATCGAGATTTCTTCTCCAGGCAGGCTGAAAAAATGCAATGTTAATGCTGCGGGAAAATGCACCGTCCCTGCCATTGGATTCATGCTCTAGTCCACCACGTAAAAAAGCCGGCCCATATGTACCCTTTTCATCTAGCCTGGATTGCCAGAATAGGCTGGGGCGATAATTGGTGTCATGGAATGGCATTGAACTTGAACCCATATCCCAAAAAGAAGTTTGGGTATAGCCAAGGTGAAATTTATTCAACGCAGGTAGCCATGCTAAGAGATCAGATTCAGCATCAAAGAGACGATATTTGAAACTCAGTTGGAAGCGTGAATTTAACGTGTTGCTCGAGCCTACTACGAAATACACAGGTTCAAGTACCGAAAGTGCAGGCTCGTTGATTAGCAGGGGATCCATATTCAACGTTGACTCGACATTCTTATCCTTGCCTTCCGCCAAAGTAATCGGGGGGCTTGGAGATATGACACTTATCAGCAATGAGTTTGTTGCGAGTTCATGTGCATTGATCCGCAGCAACCCGGTATATCTTTGTGGCAGGCTGGCAACGTAACTACGCCTGCTAGTACTATCCCCTGCGACCGACAGCGGCAAGAGAACCATCTTGCTAGCTTCATTGTTTGAGCTAATGTTTAAAACCAACGCCTCCGGCCACACGCTGGTTGCGTCAGGGCGAATAATTTCAAGCCGCAATTCCCCCCCACTACTCACCCATTCATGCTGGCTAGCAATGATCCATCCATTGTCGGCTTGCGCTTGGAGTGGCAGCCACAAACTCATGCCTATTGTCATACCCAATAAATATCGCATGCTGTTGATTATCGGAAATGGGGTGTCTATGTATGCTTACGCAACAGCATTTGTACCGCTGCCCCCGCAATCACGAACCACACAGCAGTACGCATACTCATTGCAATCAGCGTGCGTTGCTCGTAAGCACCTCCGGAGTTGATGTGCATTCCGAAAGCGGCAAATGTAATCATGATCGCTACTGCGATAGCTATGGCAAGCCAGACCGCCCAACGTTGCTGTAACCACAATCCAACACCGGCAGCGATGTAGGCGAAGCCCGACAGAAAATTGAACCAGAGTACGAATGGCACATAATTACCAGCCGCCGCAACTGCCTCATTATTGCCCAGCAACACCGCACCACCTTCCTTGATCGTCATCAAACCAAATAGGATCGCCACGATCGAGAGCGCACTTATGAGCCAGCTTCGTGGTTGTTTGATTGTAGTCATGCTTATGTCACCTTTCTTTTGAATGAATACCGAACCTGAACGGTTCGGCTGGATTTATTTCATTTCTTCCACGAAGCGATACATCTCGTGGCACGCAATGCAGTTATTCATGGCCTCACTCAGTTTAGCCACCACCTGATTGCTGTCTTTTGACTTTTCCGCTTCGGCGGCGATGTCATCAAATTTCCCTCGCGTATCAAAACCCAGAGCCTTCATCTCAACTGGAAGTTTTCTGAACAATGAACCAGGCGTATCTGCCTCTGCCCCCATGCCGGATGCTTTTGCAGACTTGACGACCGCATCGAAATCTTTTACGGATGCCGCCGCCAGAATGCCTTGCGAACTCTGTAACCAGACGCGCATCTCCAGCAACAAGGCATTGCGTTCATCTTTGCTCAACATAACCGCCTGCCGCCCATCATCTGAGGGTTGCACATTGCCCACCGTGAATTTATATCCCAATGCAGCAACGATCACGGCCAGCACGACAACCAAAATCCAACTTAATTTACAATTCTTCATACTATTCTCTCCTTAGGTGATGGTGCGCCAATAACCGTTTTACTTGTTTGTTGTACCGTAGAAATGTTCAACAAATTTGCCACGGAATGTCTGGTGACAATTAAAACAGGTGGTTTGCACATGCTGAAAAGCAGCGATGACTTTCTGCCCGTCCTTTTCGTGTGCAGCATGCTCAAGGCCATGTGCTGCCTCATGCGTCTCGCCATCGAATGCTTTGAACTTAGACATCTCTGACCCCATGAATTTCACGATGCGCATCTTTTCGGAAACAGGGGGCTGCGGATGTGTGGCAATCAGGGGCGCGGTCTTGGCGACCAACTCCCAGTCTTCGCGCGAGATACCATCGGTGATAACCTGCATGTTCCTGCCAAGCTCTTTCATTACTTTTTGTAGTTCAAGCGGCTCGGCTGCTTGCGCGTGAGATAGCGACAAAGCAAGGGTGATAAATGATGTGGCTATGACGGATTGTTTTTTCATGGTGTCTCCTTGTGTGGGTAAAAATCAACTGCGTGTTTTGATGCCGTGTAAAAAAATGGGGAATGTTTTATCTGCTTGTTGCTGAAGGGCATGTTTCCCGCCGAAGATAGATGACTGTATGACCAAGCCCTGAATCATGCCGATGTAGAGAACCGCCGCACTCCGACTATCCAAATCATTTTGCACCAAGGATTGCGCTTGGGCGGCTTCAAGCAAGCCTGCAATCTTGGCCTCGTAGCCGGAGATGATGCCTTCGATGAGCTGGCGCAACTTGCTGTTTTTCTTGTGCAGCAACTCGGAGAACAGCAATCGAGGAATGGCGGGATGTTTGCTGATGAAAGTAATGTGTGCAAAGAACATGCGCTCGATGGCGTTCAAAGGGTCAGTCGCCTCCGCTGCCGCCTTGTCTAATATTTTCATCAGACGTTCACGCACCCATACGATGACGGCGAACCAGATGTCGTCCTTGGTCGCGAAGTGCCGAAAGATCGCGCCTTGTGTGAGGTTCATGGCATCGGCCATATCTTGCGTGGTGACGCTATCCACGCCTTTGTCGGCAGCCAGTTCCACCGCCACACGGATGATCTCGCCTTGGCGCTCTTCCGAACTCATGCGTTTTTTTACTGTTTCTTGATTCAATATCTCTCTCCTTCGAATACACCGTTAAACATGGCGGCCCTCGCCTGCTTCCTCATAAGTACGCCCATCACGAATGTGATAGATGCGCTTGAACGTGGGTATGATCTTTTCGTCGTGGGTGACGACGATGATGGCGGTTTGATACTGCTCCGCCATCTGATTCAGGATGCGCACCACGTTGAGCGCGCGTTCACTATCCAGCGGCGCGGTCGGTTCATCGGCAAGAATGACCGGCGGATGATTCGCCAAGGCGCGTGCGATAGAAACGCGCTGCTGCTCTCCGCCCGATAACTGCGAAACCGCCGCCTTGGAACGGTGACCAACATCAAGTGCCGCTAACAATTCTTGTGCGCGGATACGCGAGTCGGTATTCGAGACTCCCGCCAACATCGGTAGCAGAGCCACGTTGTCGGTCACATCCAAGAACGGAATGAGATAGGGTGCTTGAAAGATGAAACCGATACGATCACGGCGCAGGGTGCGCAAGTCTTCGATTTTCCAAATTTCGTCAAAGATGATTTGTCCACCCAAGGTCATACGCCCTGCAGTGGGTTCGATCACCGCCCCCAAGCATTTAAGCAGCGTGCTTTTGCCGGAACCACTGGGGCCAACCAGTCCAACAACCTCCCCTGGCCAGATGGTCATGTCCACACCTTTGAGCGCATCCACGGCGGTATCGCCCTCGCCGTAACGCTTCTTCAAATTCTCGATGTGAATGGCAGGTTCGCGCATTACTACCCACCAATCGCAGTGGCTGGATCAATGTGCAATGCTGCACGAATCGCAAAGACGCTGGCGAGTGAGCACATGAGCATCACCAGAAAAAACCCTAGGACTGCATCGTTCGACAACAGCAATACATATTTTGGGAACAGGGGAGCCCATAGTGTCGCTGATAATTTTCCCACCAGAAATCCGATCAAGCCCAGCCCTAGAGCTTGTTGCAGGATCATGCCGCTGATGGTGCGATTGGTCGCGCCAATCAGTTTAAGTACGGCAATCTCGCGTACCTTATTCATCGTCATCGTGAAAATAATGAAAGCCACGATGGCTGCACTAACGATGGCGAGTATCACAAGGAACATAAATATTTGCTTGGACGAAGTGGCGATCAGCCTTGCCACCAGTATCTCGTCCATTTCGGCCTTGGAATAGGCTTGCAAATGTTTCCAGCGCACGATCTGCTCAGATACAGCCTCTTCGCTTCCTTGCACAGTGCGCACCAACACTGCATTCACGAAGCGGCTTGAGGTTTGGCTGACTTGTATCGCCTCCAGCAATCCTGGAACACCGGGACGATTGAAGGAGGGGTTTGCAGCCGTGCGCGCGCGTTCGTTGACAAGCGCATCGTTGTCTTTGAGGAACTGCACTTCCTGCGCATCCTTGAGCGGGATGAAGATCATCGGATCGCCACCGGAGGAAACCATGCGTCGCGTCACCCCTACAATAGTGTATTCGTGACGACGAATAGTGACGGTGTCGCCCACGACCAGTCCGGTCTTGATGTCGGCTAACGCCTCATAGTGCGAACGGGTGATCGGGCGGCCAGCAATGAGGTATGCCGGCTCTCCCGGCTTCCCGATCTCATACCCCACCACCATCACGCGGATATCTTTGCTGTTGTGACGCACCTGCATCGTCAGGTAGGTGACATTACCCACTGCTTGAACGCCCGGTATGCCGAGCAAATCTCTGGCTACATCATCATGCACACTGGAAGGTTCAGCATACGGTCCCAACGTATCACGCTGCACCACCCACAGATCGGCACCGGCGTTTTCAATCAACACCTGCGCATCATCCACCATGCCGCGATAGACACCCGCCATGGTCAGCGTCACACCGATCAACAGCCCCAACCCGATACCGGTGAAGACAAACTTTCCCCATCCATGCAGAATGTCGCGACTCGCTAAATTGATCACGGCCTAGCCTTTCACCAGCGCGGAAACGACTTTGACTTTGAGTCCTTCGCGCAAAGCTTGTTGGCTATACACGATCACCTCATCACCTTCCCCCAAGCCATCCAATATCTGAGTCCGCCCATCCATCGTGGAGAAGCCTATTTTGACAGGCTTGAAGGCCACCTTGCCCTCCTGCAAGACCCACACGCCACTCACTTTATCTACTCGTTTAACGGCAGCACTAGAAATGCTGCGCGTGTCATTCAGATCGGGTAACTTGAGTGTGACTTCCACATATTCACCGATACTGGCATACGCATTAGAAAGTGAGACATTGACGATGCGTTCTTCAGTCACCGCATCGCTCACCATATCAATGCGAGCCACCTTGCCCGCAATCGGGGCATGCGGCTGTGATCGCAGCAAGACCTCGGCCACTTGGCCGACCTGCACTAATCCCGCTTGTTGTTGCGGAATGCGCGTTTCCGCCCACAGGCTATTCGGATCGACCACCTGAAGAACAACCTGCCCGCCAATCACCGTGCTGCCTGGCTCTGCCAACCTGACCGCGACGACACCATTGATGGGGCTGATCAAGCGCATCTGCGCGCGCGCTTTGCCGATACCCCGCATGTCGGCTTGAGCGCGGGCATGTTCTTCGCGGGACACAGCCAGATTCGCAGACGCCATCTTCAAGGCAGAGATGGCTGCATTCTTCTCATGTAACTTCGCTTCCAGCATCTCTTGACTGATAAAACCACTGATGCGCAACTCTTGATAACGAGTTAAGGTCGCAGAGATGGTATTAAAGCGGCTTTGGGATTCACTTATTTGAGCCTCTGCCACTTGGATCGCATTGGCTGTCTTTTCGACCACGCGCTGACCACCCGTGAATTTATCATCCAGATCGACGGGATCCATTTCGGCCAGCACCTGCCCCGCAACGACCTCATCCCCCTGATCGACCAAAACGTTTTTGACTCGACTCGTCATGGTGGGTGCCAGGTTGTAACTGCGTCTAGCCTTCACCGTGCCGATGCCAAACACCGCATTGCCAAGACTGCCGATGCGGATTTTTTCGACCGTAACTTTGATAGGTGCTAAAGGGCCTTGGGTTAACACGACCCACGCAAAGATTGCGAGTAACCCAAGCCCGATAGCTAGAAATTTGATTTTTTGCCCAGACATCAAATACCACTCAAGTTAGTAATTGGATACTATCTTAATTGATCTAAAGAAAGAACACAACCACGGCTACAACGAGGTGATAAATCTCCCTCTCATCCCGCCTGACCATCCGCACGCGGATACCAAAAAACAGGCAAATAGCGCCATACCCAAGGTGCGAAACAACCCAGCCAGCCCAGTGCTGAAACAACGTACCAAATGTAGCCAGATTGAAGTGGCAATGCATCTGCCAACACGCGCGTTAACGCCACCAACTGCATTCCTACAAACATGAGTTTGATGGGGATGTCGATATTGAATGGCAAACCTGAATGTCCCAACGTGACGCGCGTTCCCATGCCAATCATCAACGTTGCGTAACAACCAATGGTGAGGGCATGTAAGGGGGCGAAGCCCCAGATTGATGTTGTGCCGTGGCTGTAAAACAGCACGAAACTCTGCACGGCGTGCAACAGCATAGCGATTCCCATCCACGCAAAACCCACATGTAATACAGCAAGTAGCGGATTACTCAGACTACGGCGGAAGCCCCATAAGTAGCTAAGATACAAAGCAGATCCCGCAATCGATACATCGCACAACCATAACCAATTCGTCGGTCCTACGAATGACAACACACCATGAACGACACTTCCAATCAACATCGTCCACCACAGCCAAAAGGGACGCGGTACATCGGGTTGCGACAAGGCATTGCTGGTGAAAAAAGGAATCATGCGGTGCGCGACACTGGCGAATACGGGCAGGAGGAAGAACCACAAACCACTCTGAATCGAGAAGTTCAGGAAGAAAAATCTGTTGGTGAGCAACCAGCTCAGATAACTCGCCAGGCCGCACCATCCCATCGCAAGCGCGATGACCAATACGATGGGGTGACGTTTGTCACTGGGACGAGTACCCAATAACACGCGCATCAAGGCATAGAACGCGGCCCCCCAACCTGCCAAAGTACTAGCTACTGCCGTAACGATTATTGCTGCACTGAAAATCAAGCCAACATAGAAACCCATCGCACCGAGAAACATCAACCCGAATGCAGCGACATAAAGCTTAGGTGGAATCTCTTTTCCAGCCATCCAACGTGGGAAAGTGGTCATCAAGAAACCAAACATGAAGAGCGGCAACAGGCTGTAGATCATAAGATAAACATGCGCAGCACTCGGTGCGACAGTCCAACTGATAGGTTGGCCGATGATGCCATAGCGCGAAACTAATTCCAGCGTCCACCACAACATGACGGCGATGGCTTGCAATGCACCTCCGAAGAACATGACGCGATGGGGTGCAGCGGTAAGGTTTTTTAGCATATGGAAATCCGTGCAGACGACAAAAAATCCGCCCGCGTTATGCAGGCGGATTACTAGCAGATGCTAAAACCTAGGTAGCGCTGGATGCTTCGACCATCTTTCGGCTCTCGCCCTTGCCGATGGTCAGCAAGTCCCACACCAACAAGATGAAGCCAACTAGGAACACCACACCGAACACCTCACGCCACCACATACCTTGAACGAACCAAGGATGCATCTGTGCCGCGAAATATCCCATCCAAGTCGAGCCTTCGATGGCACGCTCGATTTGAGATTGCACGTAACCAGAGACCAGCATTGAGACCGTCATACCGACCATGCCGAGATTGAGCAAACCCAACGCCCACTTCCACTTCCAGCCATTCCCCGGCAAATCGCCTGACATCCAAATGCTGCCTCGCCAACGTTGAATACCAAGGTAGAACATGGCAATGATGATGGTTGCATAGGCACCGAAGAAGGCGAGGTGACCGTGCGATGCCGACCATTGTGTGCCGTGCGTATAGAGGTTGATCTGCGGCAAGGTGTGCATGAAACCCCACACACCCGCACCAAAGAAGTTACCGAAGGCATGTGCGATCAACCAAGCCATGGCGGGATGGTTGTTGTTTTTGGCATGACGCGCACCTGCATCAAACACGGCATGCACCACCATCGCCACCAAGGGGATAGGTTCAAGTGCGGAAAAAAAGCCACCGATACTGAACCAGTATTCAGGTGTGCCAATCCAGAAGTAGTGGTGACCCAAGCCCAAGATGCCGGAACCGAACATCAAGGCAACTTCAATGTAAAGCCATGTTTCAACGATCTTACGGCTCACACCCAACACCTTCATCAGACCGTAAGCCA
>CAZSPN010000065.1:7701-8995 GCA_964608835.1 uncultured Gallionella sp. | reverse complement strand
GTTTTTTGCTATGAGCGAGCGCTTCATTGCGCCGCTTCGTCTACCTGCGTTCGAACTCGCATAGACCTTTACTTCCCCTTCACGAGGATCACCTTGCCTAAACGCTGCGAAATTCGTGGGTAAGCCAAATGGCGTATCTCCACTGAGCAAGTCCCCGAAGCTGGGTTCTTCTTGTTTAAGGACTTTATGGAGAATCACAGCAGCGCGTTCGTCTCTGATGAACACGTCGTATTCATTGAGTTTTCGTTTTGTCGGACCAATTACATCATCATCGCGAATGAGTGTGACGGCGCAGTCGCCGTCGTGTTCGATGTCCCACAGGAAATAGCAAACACCACTCTTGAGGTCTACCCCGGGAAACACTTGCGCTGAGTTTGGGTAGTCAACAAGGGTGCGCAGATGCCCGTCCCCGAGCATGTTCTTGCGGAACTCATCCATACCTCGTCCGCCTGCCATCCACCGCGAAGGGATGACCATGCTGAGGTAACGCGGCTCCAGTTGCATCGCTTGCTCCACGAACAGGTGGTAAATCGAGGAATCGTTACTTCCCCCACCCCCGCCTGTCATCTGATAAGGTGGGTTGCCGATGATTACGTCGAACTGCATATTGCCTCCAAACAACTCGGCGAGCCGAGCCCTAATGTTGTCGGTGTGAATGAACGCATAGGTATGACTTTCAAGCCCCTCCTCGCGGTCAAAGATTGTTTGCGGCGCGCCACAGAAGCTGCACTTCGTGCCCACCCATGTGTGCTCCAGCCGCTCGAACCAAATGTTGCCCGCGTCACTGTCAAAACCTTTGGCAATCGAGTGCGACCCGTTGGCGTGCTTCGAACAATACACGCTGCGCCGTGCCAGCAAGCTAGTGAGATGCGTGATACCGATGCCGAACACCTGCCGGGTCAGGATGTGGTTGACCCGTTTTTCAAGGCTCGGTATCTCTTCCGCCAGCCCCTGGGTGAGGCGGCTGGTGATCTCGCGCAGGAACACGCCCGACTTGGTGCACGGATCAAGGAACTTCACTGTGCTGTCAGTCCAAATATCCGCCCCGTTGTGGCTGGCCGCCCACGCTTCAGTGAGCGTGTCCAGCATCCGGCTGGCAAACGCGGGCGGCGTGAATACTTCGTCGTTGGAAAGGTTGGCGATGCAGGTCAGCACATCGGGATTGCGACCGCGCAAGGTGAAGCTGACTTGTTCGTTCATGCTTCGTCCTCGTCGTTTGGGCTGACCTCGCCCGCCAGCTCGCGCTCGATCTGCTCGATGCTGGGCAGGCTGGTTTGAAGTTCGGCGGGTAGCG
>CAZSPN010000065.1:0-7691 GCA_964608835.1 uncultured Gallionella sp. | reverse complement strand
GATTCCAGCAACTTGTATTCAGCTACGCCCAACGGTTGAGCATTGGTGCGCAAGGCATATTCCGCCACCACTTTGTTTTTGCTGCGACACAGCAGCAGGCCAATCGTAGGGTTGTCTTGTGGGTGCTTTACTTGCTCATCCACTGCCGTAAGGTAAAAGCTCAACTGTCCCAGATGCTCGGGTTTGAACTTGCCACCCTTGAGCTCGATCACCACATAGCAGCGCAGCTTGAGGTGGTAGAACAACAGGTCGATGAAAAACTCGTCGCCCCCTACGTCCAGCAACACCTGCCTCCCGACGAACGCAAAGCCAGCGCCCAGCTCCAGTAAAAAATCGGTGACATGTTTCACCAGGGCGTTTTCAATTTCGCGCTCGCCCGCCTCACGGCCAAGGCCAAGAAAGTCCAAGCGGTAGGGATCTTTCAGGGACTCACGAGCCAAGTCGGACTGCGGTTTGGGCAGGCGAGTGTCAAAGTTGTTCACAGCCTTACCACTGCGCTCCCGCTGACGGGTTTCGATCTGCATTTCCAGAATGTTGCGCGACCAGTTGTGTTCTATAGCGCACGCCATATACCAATCCCGCTCTTCGCGCGTCTTGAGCTTGTCCATCAGGGTGCAAAGGTGGAACCACGGCAATTGTGCAGCAGCCTGCTGCACAAATTCAGCCTCCGGCCACGCCTCGGCAAAGGCGCGCATGTACTTGAGATTGCGCGGCGAAAACCCCTTCATATCAGGGAAGGCGGCGCGCAAATCCTGCGCCAGCCGCTCGATCACCTTCGCGCCCCAACCTTGCGCTGACTGACGAGCCAAAATATCGCGACCAATCTGCCAGTAAAGCAACACCAGCTCGCGATTGACCGCCAGCGTGGCGCGCTGCTGTGCACTGTGGATGCGGGCTTTCAGATCGGCCAGCCAGTCGGCGTAACCTTCGGGCGACGCGGTCATGCGCACTGGCTTGTCGCTCACGTCATCAATCTTGGCCATGTTCATTCTCCCCCAGAGCGGCCAACTCGCTCACCGACATCGGCGGCCAAGTCTTAGTCGGCATGAATATCTCGTGCTTGCCGAGGTGGGCAAAGAGCGTCCCTTCCTGACTGTAGGCCGAAGAGCCAGTGAGCACGTCAAAGCGGAAGTCGCGTCGCTGAAACTTGCCCTTGCCGAGGTAGCCCCATTCGGCAAAGGTGATCGGATCATTACTGATGGTGCGCATTGTTAAAGCGTCACCGTGAACCAAGTTATACGACAACACAGAGTAAGCAGCGCGATAGAGATCATCCGATTCCTGCAATTTGAGGTAGTCGGCGAAGATGTCCAGCATGTTCTCGCGGCACTCGGCGATGTTGTCCTCCAGGAGTTCGACTCCATAGATGCACATCAGACCAAGGAGCGCATAGTGCAGTTTTTCAAAGTCTGACTGGGCGAACTTGAGCTCGACTGTGGCGAGCTTGCGCTTGAGGACCTGAACAAGAAAGTTCCCGCTTCCGCATGCCGGTTCCAGAAAGCGGGAGTCGATGCGCTCGGACTCAGCCTTCACAAGGTCGAGCATGGCATCGACCATCCACGCGGGAGTGAACACCTCTCCGTGGTCTGCAACGCGTTTTCGAGATTTGATCAGACTCATAAGCAAAAGGCTTTCGGCTACAACTGTCACGATTGCCGCATTGTACCTAAATCCATCTTTGATCCGTCCGTTGAATTCCGAAACTGGACGATAGATTTTTTATGATGGGGCATTGGCTGAAATTGGCATTGAGCCGTCATTCTAGCTTACCTACCCGCAATCATTTCCGCGCTTACTGCCTATGCCGTGGCGTGATGTTCCGGCTCAACTGAGAGCTTCATTCCAACTGCCTTTAACACCGCAAGTAGTGTTTTCAATGTTGGGTTACCCTTCGCAGATAGCGTGCGGTACAGTGATTCGCGGCTGATGCCCGCTTCAGCAGCGACCGCACCCAGTCCACCGTATGCCTCTGCCACTGTGCGAAGCGCGAGCAGCCCGCCGCACGGTCATCGGGGTTATCGAGAGATTCCATTGCGGCTTTCAAATACTCAACCGCCAACTCACGATCTGCGCGTAGTTCTTCAACTTCGCGCTCATGGTGTGATTCGACAGCACTTAATTTTTTGCTCACGCCTATTTTCCTTTTCAGTCTCGTATCGAGAAACTTCAATCATGGCGTTATTGTAGTGTCTTATAAGCCACATATTCGCAAGGCATTTATTAAGTGTGGCACAAAGCACTCACTCCAAAACCATTATGGATGCGACACACGCTGACAAGCAACATACTCATCACAGTTTCAGGTCAATTGGATTTCCGCGCTCAAGAAATGCTTTGAACTCATCAGAAATTCGTGCGTCACTTGCCACGCTTTCCCAAAAACTGCGCGCCATATTTTGTATTGTTCCAATGCTATTGGCATCAAGATTTATACCCTTATATTCGGGTGACACAAAACCATAGGGAAGTACCTCCCCCCCACTCTTCGGGGCAAATCCCATTGAACACATGTCGTACACAGGCAGTAGCCTGAATGCGCCCCCGTCTATGGAAAAACTCAAATTACCCAAATGCATATCGGAATTATTGATTAAACGTCCAAACCACCATAGGCATTCCGCATCAAAAGTATGCTGCCAACTGACCAAATTTTTCCTGTATAGCGCATCCATCACTCGCGGCCAATCGCTCCCAATCCCGACAAATTCCGCATCGATAGATTGAAGCGACAACATAGGCATGCGCCCAAGCTCCCCCGCTCTATCGAATCGCTGTGATTCGAGAAAAAGCCTGCCGTCCATTTCAATCAGTCGCGTTTCGGCAGCGGGAAAATCTTGGCCATGGAGGGCTACTGTGGCGTGATACTCCGTAATCAAGATGTCGCGCCACCTTTGGACAACATCACTGCTACCCAGAGGTGAGAACTTAACAATAACGTGCGTGGCACGAGTGCCACAAAAGGCGGTGAATTTTGGTTGCTCACCTCCCGCAGATGAGCCAGGTATCACTCCGCTCATCACGCTATCTGCAAGCGCAGGATAATCTTTTTCTGTTGTAACGACAGGCTTACGCCTTACACGTGAAAGTGCTTGTTCGCCAAACTTAAAATTGCCTGGCAGATCATCGCCATTCGAAATTAAGTAGCGACCTATGTGATTCGTATTCCACTGTCTCGGATCGGTTGGAAAATCACCTGATTGACTCGCCAAATCGCCAGCGATTTGCCGCCCCAGAAAACCTTGAGGGCACAGATCACTCAAGAAGTAGGGTAAATCTTGATACAGACCACTCCCGCTTTCCCCTAATAGAACTTGGGGCATGCCTGTCGCTGGTTCGACAAGAAAACCATTAGGTATCAGAGGACGGACATATGCGACTAAAACAGTGTTTCCGTGCGCATCGACCATCACCACAGGAAGCTTGTTAATTCCACCAAATGCGCTACGGGTCAATGCATATTTTGGTGGGCGCATATTGGATAATGTGACAACCCCATCACCCATACCTCTTAGTTGTCGCGATACCGCAGTTTGACTCAAACCTGTCTCAGCCTGTATTTCCTTAGAGGTTGCCGAACCCCGCATCAAATATTCGCTTATGGTTAATGCCATTTGAGGATTTACTTAAAAAGTGACTAGATAATTTTATCCTATATTAAATTCAACTTATTGTAAATAAATAAAATAAAAACATTATCAGTTTTAATTGACTATAAAAATGACTAGATGTTATTTGCTCGTGGCTAACCGCGACTAAAGATTTAAGGGGTGTGGATTCAGCGTCACAGGGAAAAATTAAGGATGCGGCGTTACCCACGAATCACCTTCCAGAGTAATTTCTTTTTTCCAGATTGGCACACGCTGCTTGAGTTCGTCGATGATCCAGCGGCAGGCTTCCAGTGCGGGTGCGCGATGCTCGGCTCCCGCCGCGATGAATACGATATTTTCGCCGCTTTGCACCGTGCCGATGCGATGCACGATGCGCGCATCCAGCAGGTTGAATTTTTCAATCGCCTCGTCACGCAATTTGTTCATTTCGGCAAGTGCCATGCTGCCGTAGGCATCGAAGCTGATCTGTGAGACATCGCGTCCTTCGGAGAAATCGCGCGCGCAGCCCAAGAATGTGGCGATGCCGCCCATACGTTTTGAGCTGGATTTCAATGCTCTGATCTCTTCGTCTTGTGAGAAATCTTGTTGTTGTATGCGAACTGGCTTATTCATCACAAATGCCCTGATGTGTTATCCGCTTACCCTTCGATACACCGCGCAAAGCACGGCACTCAGGGCGAACGGATAAAGGATGATGGGACTTCGGATTCACCCTACCCTCCCGAAAACTTCGCCATAAACGCAATCTCGTCGTTATCGTGCAACACGGTTTGTTTGTCGCGCACCTGATTTTGATTGACCGCGATGAAGCTGACGATGCCAAACATATTGGGGTACTGCGCGCCCAGTTGCGCGATCACATCATGCAGGGTCATTCCGGCTACGTAGTCGAGTTGCATCTCGCGCGTCTGCACACGATCCGCGACAGGGCCAAAAAAAAATACCCGTATCATTTCGTTTCCTGTTTAATTGCTTCGCTACGCTTCCACACACCGCTTTTGCCGCCATGCTTTTCATCCAGTTGCACGTGTTCGATGCGCATGGCTTTATCAATCGCTTTGCACATGTCATACACCGTGAGCAAAGCCACGCTGACCGCCGAGAGTGCCTCCATCTCCACACCCGTCTGCCCCGCGCATTTCACCGTTGCGGTGACTGCCAGCCCCACACAACCGCTGTTGTCAGGCTCAAGAATTTCATGGAAAGAAATTTCCACGCCTGTCAGCGGCAAGGTGTGGCACATGGGAATCATATCCGCCGTGCGCTTGGCGGCCATCACCGCCGCCACATCCGCGACCGTCAGCACATCGCCCTTGGCAATTTTTCCGGCTTGAATACGCACCAGAGTTTCCGTCTGCATACGCAATACGCCGCTGGCAATGGCGACGCGCTGGGTGCTGGATTTGTCGGAAACATCCACCATGCGCGCGCGACCTGAATCTGAAAAGTGTGTAAGGCTGTTCATGGTGTTTAATTCTTGAGACAAAACGGGGGTAAGAAAAATCAGGGGATGATGATACACCGCGAATCTAAGTCATTAACAGCCCGTGGGCAAAATTATGCAACGCGATGTTTTAGCAGGCGACGGATTTCCGGGACACACGAGCCGCACCCTGTCCCTGCTTTCAGGCACAGGCCGACCGCTTCGACACTATCCAACCCTTGCGCCTGGATAGCATTCAGGATGGTTTTTTCGCCCACACTGTTGCAGGCGCAAACGATGCGTCCCGTGTCAGACGCAGTGCCTTTGGGGGGGCGTGCGGAGAGTAATCCAGCCAAGTCCGCAGACTCGATTTGCGCTTGATTGAACAAGCTACTTAGCCATTCCCGCTCTGGCAAGCGTTGATCCGGGGCAATGAAAAACACCGCTTCCAGCTTTCCATCATGCAAACAAGCGGCGCGATAACGTCCCATCGCGGCATCACGGTATTCAATCCATCCTTCAGAATCCGCGATAAATTTTTTAACCCAATCACGCCAATTTTCAGGCAAGGCTTCACCCGCAAGCTCATGCCGCCAATATCCCGCGCCACGAGAGCAAGCGCAATAGCTGGCATCGGCAAAATCCAGTCTTTCCCTGCTCAATGCAAAGCCTTGCCAAGCGGGGCGATACGGCTCAACTCGCACGGGTGTGTGTTTGGATTCCGGTTGACCGGAGATTGGATCGGTAATCGGCGCGACCAGAGCATCGACCCGTGCCGATTTGGCAAAGGCATCGTTCCAGTGCATAGGCACAAATACCGAACCGGGACGCTGATCTTCGCTGACTTGAACGCGTGCCAACATGCTACCGTGGCGGCTAGTCAGCATCGCCAACCCGCCACCTTGCAGCTGATAGAGTTGTGCGTCAGACGCTTGCACTTGCACGAAAGACTCGAATACATGTGCATTCAAACGCGGCACTTTTCCGGTGCGGGTCATGGTGTGCCATTGATCGCGGATACGGCCTGTGTTTAGCACCAGAGGAAATTTTGCATCAACAGAAACGGCAGGCAATTGCGGTGTGACCGCAACCATGCGTGCCTTGCCGCTGGGCGTGAAAAATTTTCCGTCGGTGAACAGGCGGGGCGTGCCGTTAGGTGAGCCGCTGTTGATCGGCCATTGGATTGGTTGCAACGCGTTGTATTCAGCATCGTTCAATGTGGCCAATGCACTGATGTCGAAGGCACGTGTTCCGCTGTTTTCAAAGCCAGATAATTGCGCATGTTCACGAAATATCTGTGCGGGGTTGGTATAAGGAAAAGCTTCGTTAAAGCCCATGCGTTGAGCGACTTGGGTGATGATCCACCAGTCCGGTTTTGCTTCGCCTGCCGCACTCAATAAAGATCGCTGCCGTGAAATACGCCGCTCGGAATTAGTCACCGTGCCGTCTTTTTCACCCCACCCTTGTGCGGGTAAAAGTATGTCCGCGCAGGCTGTGGTGTCGGTGTGTTCTACACAATCAGATACCACCACCAGCTCGCAATCCAGCAGTGCGGCACGCACTTTATCGGCATCGGGCAAACTGACTACCGGGTTGGTACCCATGATCCATACCGCTTTAATTTTTTTATCGGCGATGGCTTGAAACATATCCACCGCTTTCAGACCGGGAGCTTGCGCCATATTTACGCGAGCATCGCGAAGCGATTCGTTTGTCCCCTCGCCCTTCGGGAGAGGGTTAGGGTGAGGGAAGTTTGTAGACCAAAAACGCGCGATCAAGTCCACACTCGCCGAATCAGAAAAATCCAGATGCGCTGCCAGTTGATTCGCCAGTCCTCCCACCTCGCGCCCACCCATCGCATTGGGTTGCCCCGTCACCGAAAACGGCCCCATGCCCAACTTGCCGATTCGCCCCGTTGCCAGATGCACATTGATAATCGCATTGGCTTTATCCACGCCGCTGGAAGATTGATTGATGCCCTGCGAGAAGATTGTCACCGTGTGCTCGGTACGCGCAAACAGGCGAAAGAATTCGCTGACCTGTGATTCAGGTACACCGCAAACCTGTGACACTTTTGGAATTGAGCCGACTGCGCGCGCGGCTTCAAAAGCACCCGCAAAGCCTTCCACATGGGCTTCCACATAACTCAGGTTAATCGCGTCCTCACGGCGCAAGTAATGCAACAGGCCTTCAAACAAATACGCATCCGCTCCGGGCGCAATCGCCAAATGCAGATCAGCTATGTCACACGTTGCGGTGCGGCGGGGATCAACGACTATGATTTGCATGTCGGGCCGCGCTTTTTTTGCAGCCATTAAACGCTGGTATAAAACCGGATGCGCCCACGCATAGTTTGAACCCACGATAACCACCAAGTCGGCTGCTTCAATATCCTCATAACAGACTGGCACGGCATCTGCACCAAATGCACGTTTATGCGCCGCCACAGCGGTGGACATGCACAGCCGTGAGTTGGTATCGATATTGGCACTGCCGATGTAGCCTTTCATCAGCTTGTTGGCGACGTAATAGTCTTCGGTGAGAAGCTGTCCGGACAGATAGAATGCGACCGCATCCGGACCGTCGCGCTTGACGATGTGCGCGAAGCGATGCGCGACATGGTCGAGCGCGTCGCTCCAGGCCACCCGCTCCATGGTGCC
>CAZSPN010000064.1:8395-9102 GCA_964608835.1 uncultured Gallionella sp. | reverse complement strand
AACGGCTTGCCGGCGATCAGCTGGAAGCGCTGGTAGCCAGCGCCGATGTCGTTCTCGACTGTTGGGACAATTTCTCGACCCGGCACGCCGTCAATCGCGCCTGCGTAAAGCATCGAAAGCCACTGGTTTCAGGTGCGGCGATTCGTTTCGACGGCCAGCTGTCGGTTTTCGACGCACGGCGCGATGGCGCGCCCTGCTACCACTGCCTGTTCCCCGAAGGCGAGGATGTCGACGAAGTGCGCTGTGCGGTGATGGGGGTGTTCGCGCCGCTGACCGGCATCATCGGCGCCATGCAGGCGGCCGAAGCGCTGAAACTGATCGTCGGCATCGGCGAACCGCTCATCGGCCGCTTGCTGCTGCTCGACGGCCTGGCGATGGAATGGCGCAGCGTGAAATTCGGCAAAGACCCGCAATGCGCCGTCTGCGGCCAGCCTGGCCTTATCCGAAGCGCGCCAGCAGCCTGAGATCTGCGCCGACCAGGCGCGCATCGCGAATCGCCAGCGTGCGCTTGCCGTCCAGCGATTCAAGTGCGGGCAGGTTGAACATGCCGCGCGCGGCGTCGCCGAGCAGGCACGGGGCGAGATAGAGCAGCAGTTCGTCGACCAGCCCCGCCCCGAGCAGCGAACCATTCAGTTTGAACCCGGCTTCGGCGTGCACTTCATTGATGCCGCGCCGGCCAAGCTCCTGCATGAGATCCGCAAGCTCCA
>CAZSPN010000064.1:0-8385 GCA_964608835.1 uncultured Gallionella sp. | reverse complement strand
CATCAGGGCCGACAGATCGACCTTGCCGCCAGGCCCCGGCAGCAGAACGACCTCGGCGCCGCGCTCGCGCAAGGCGGCGATTTTGCCGGGGTCGTCGACCGCCGCGGCAAGCAGCACATTGCCATCGCGCAGCACCCTGGCACCGGGCGCTAGTTCGAGGCGGCTGTCGACCACCACCTTCAGGGGTTGCCGCGATGTGTCCACGTCACGAACATTGAGCTGCGGATCGTCGTCGCGCACCGTCCCGATGCCGGTCAGAATCGCGCAGGCGCGGGCGCGCCAGTGCTGTACATCCTGCCGCGCCGCGCCGCCCGTAATCCATTGGCTTATCCCACTCGCCAGCGCGGTACGTCCATCCAAGCTCATGGCGATTTTGCTGCGTACCCACGGCGTGCCACGGGTCATGCGCACAAAAAATCCGATATTCAATTCGCGTGCGGCGACTTCCATCAAACCGCATTCAACTGTGATGCCAGCGGCGCGCAATTTTGCGATGCCTTTGCCTGCCACCAGCGGATTCGGGTCTTGTACCGCCACCACCACACGCGCCACACGCGCCGCAATCAGGGCATCAGCACAGGGGGGCGTTTTGCCTTGATGCGCACACGGCTCTAACGTGACATAAGCCGTTGCGCCCTGCGCTGCCTCACCTGCTTCATGCAACGCATACACTTCCGCGTGGGGTTCACCCGCACGTTTATGCCAGCCGCTACCGATTACTTTTTCATCCTTAACCAGCACACAACCAACGCGCGGATTGGGGCTGGTGCTATTCACACCCTGCTCTGCCAGACGCAGAGCCTGCGCCATCCAGACATTATCTTGGGGGCTGAACATTACTTTTTCTTGGCACGACGGGGTGATTTACGCACTGCCTCCACGGCTTCAGTGAAATCACCGACATCCTGAAAACTTTTGTACACTGACGCAAAGCGGATGTAAGCAACCTTGTCGAGTTTCAACAATTCCCGCATCACCATCTCACCGACTTGCCGGGAACCGATTTCACGTTCGCCCGACGCATAAAGTTTTTGCACGATGTGATCGATGGCTTCATCCACCAACTCGGCTGAAACGGGGCGTTTATGTAGCGCACGACTGAAGCTGGTGCGTAATTTCTCTTCATCGAATTCACTGCGCATACCGTTCTGCTTGACCACCTGCGGCATCCGCAACTCAACCTTTTCATAGGTGGTAAAACGTTTGTCGCAGGACAGGCAACGGCGGCGGCGGCGGACAAATTCACCATCTTCACCTTCGCGGGTATCAACGACCTGGGTGTCGGGGTGTTTGCAAAAAGGGCATTTCATAGAAGCAGTCAGTAGTTGATGGTCGCTAGTCGTTAGTTAAAAAACCGCCGCAAAGCGGTGACACAACCAACTAGTCACTCGCAACCAACGTCCAGTGACTAATCTCCATATACCGGGAAATGCGTGGTCAACTTTTTAACTTCGCCAACCACGCGCGCAATCACAGCATCGTCATTCGGCGCATCCAACACATCCGCAATCAGATGGGCAAGTTTGAGTGCTTCTATTTCTGTGAATCCGCGTGTCGTCATGGCGGGGCTGCCGATACGAATACCGCTGGTGACGAATGGTTTTTGCGGGTCATTCGGAATTGCGTTTTTGTTCACGGTGATATGCGCGCGTCCCAACGCGGCTTCGGCATCTTTGCCCGTGATGTGCTTGGCTTGCAAATCCACCAAAAACACATGGCTATCGGTACGGCCTGACACGATGCGCAAACCGCGCTCTTGCAGCACCTTGGCCATTACGCGCGCGTTGTCGATGACTTGCTTTTGATACGCTTTGAATTCCTTGCTTGCCGCCTCTTTGAACGCAACCGCTTTGGCTGCAATCACGTGCATCAACGGACCGCCTTGCAACTGCGGAAAAATTGCCGAGTTGAGAGCTTTTTCATGTTCAGCCTTGGCCAAAATCAATCCACCACGCGGACCACGTAGCGTTTTGTGCGTCGTAGTCGTCACAAAGTCTGCGATGCCGACGGGGTTGGGATACAAACCCGCTGCTACCAAGCCCGCGTAATGCGCCATATCCACAAACAAATACGCTCCGACGCTATCGGCGATCGCGCGGAAACGCTTCCAGTCAATCACCAGCGCATAAGCGGACGCACCCGCCACAATCATCTTGGGCTTATGTTCGTTTGCCAAAGCCTGCACCTGATCGTAGTCGATTTCTTCTTTGGCATTCAGTCCATACTGAATGGCGTTATACAACTTGCCGCTGATATTCACCGATGCGCCGTGGGTCAAATGACCGCCGTGCGCCAGCGACATACCGAGGATGGTGTCGCCTGGCTTGAGTACGGAAACATATACCGCCTGATTGGCTTGCGAACCGGAATGCGGTTGCACGTTGGCGTATTCCGCCCCGAACAACGCCTTGGCGCGGTCGATTGCCAATTGTTCCGCCACGTCCACATACTCGCAACCGCCGTAATAACGCTTACCCGGATAACCTTCGGCGTACTTGTTGGTCAGCTTGCTACCCTGCGCTTCCATCACTGCAGTGCTGGTGTAGTTTTCCGAGGCGATCAGCTCGATGTGATCTTCCTGACGGCGATTTTCGTTTTGAATAGCGACCCACAACTCCGGATCGGAAATGGCGATGGTGTTTTTGCTGGAGAACATAGCGACGATTCCTAAAGGATTGAAAACTGGAAAGGCGCGGATTCTACCATGCAGAGGTGTGCGGGAAAAACCAGCCAGGGATTGAGATAATGTGCAAAGCCTTCACACAAACCCCGCATCACCCCCTGAATTGCCGCTGATTGGCAAGAAACCATTGATACGCATCGCGTAGCCCGTCCTCCAGCCCGATAGTTGACTGCCATCCCAGAGCTTTCAGTCTGGAAACATCCATTAACTTGCGCGGCGTACCATCTGGCTTGCTGGCATCAAAGGTTAGCTTCCCCGCAAACCCCGTGACACGCGCCACTGCTTCCGCCAACTCGCGTATCGTGCAATCCACCCCCGTACCCACATTGATGTGTGAAAGCATGGGTTGTGTATGTGCGCAATACGCAGCCTTATCTAACTCCATCACATGCACGCTTGCAGCTGCCATGTCATCCACATGCAGGAATTCACGCATCGGCGTGCCGCTACCCCACACCACCACTTCATGTTCCCCCGACTGCACCGCATCGTGGAATCGCCGCAACAGTGCCGGAATCACATGAGAATTTTCAGGATGGAAGTTGTCGTTGGATCCATACAAGTTAGTTGGCATCACGCTGCGATAGTCGCGCTCATATTGCCGATTGTAACTTTCACACAGTTTGATTCCGGCGATCTTGGCAATCGCATAGGGCTCGTTGGTTGATTCCAATGTGCCCGTCAACAATGCATCTTCGCGCATCGGCTGGACTGCCAGCTTGGGATAGATACAGGACGAACCCAGAAACAGCAACTTCTGCACACCCGCCGTATGCGCGGCATGAATGAGGTTGCACTCCATCATCAAATTTTCGTAGATAAAATCTGCAGGATAGGTGTTGTTGGCGTGAATACCACCGACTTTTGCCGCCGCCAGATACACTTGATCTATGTGTTCATCGTGAAAAAATTTCTCCACTTCAACTTGCCGTGTCAAGTCCAGCTCGGCATGAGTACGGGTAATGATATTTTGATAACCCGACGATTTCAAACGACGAATAATCGCCGAACCCACCATTCCGCGATGACCCGCGACAAAAATAGTTTGCGTCATATCATGAGCCAAAATTAACCCTCTCTCGATACGGCCACTTTATAACCATGTTTATTAAGAAGTGCATGGCTGCGCGCCACCTCCAAATCACACGCCACCATCTCCTTGACCATTTCCGCCAAAGTAATTTCAGGTGTCCAGCCGAGTTTTGCTTTGGCTTTGGCAGGGTCGCCGAGCAATGTTTCCACTTCGGCAGGTCGGAAGTAACGCGGGTCAACCGCAACGATCACATCACCCTTTTTTAGCGCGGGGGCTTTGTCACCATCAATGTGCTCAACTATCGCTTTTTCATCAGGGCCTACACCCTCAAAGCGCAAGGTAATGCCCAGCTCGGTCGCGCTCATACGGATAAAATCCCGCACCGAATACTGCACACCTGTCGCAATTACAAAATCATCCGGTTTATCTTGTTGCAACATCAGCCATTGCATCCTGACAAAGTCTTTCGCGTGACCCCAGTCGCGCAACGCATCCATGTTGCCCATGTAAATACAAGACTCCAAACCCTGGGCAATGTTGGAAAGACCGCGTGTAATTTTGCGCGTCACAAACGTTTCTCCGCGACGCGGTGATTCATGGTTAAACAATATTCCGTTGCATGCATACATGCCGTAAGCCTCACGGTAATTGACCGTGATCCAATAAGCATAAAGTTTTGCCACGGCGTAGGGACTGCGCGGGTAGAAAGGTGTCGTTTCTTTCTGCGGAATTTCTTGCACCAAACCATAAAGCTCGGAAGTAGATGCCTGATAAAAACGCGTCTTTTTTTCCAAACCCAAAATTCGGATTGCCTCCAACAAACGCAGCGTACCCATACCATCGACATCGGCGGTATATTCCGGTGACTCAAAACTCACCGCCACATGCGATTGCGCGCCGAGGTTATATATCTCGTCGGGCTGCACTTGCTGAATGATGCGAGTGAGATTAGAAGAATCCGTCAAATCTCCATAATGCAACACGAACTGCTGGTTTTTGACGTGAGGATCTTCATAGATGTGATCGACACGCGCGGTATTAAATGACGAAGCCCGACGCTTGATACCGTGAACCTCATAACCTTTTTCCAGCAGGAATTCGGCCAGATACGATCCGTCTTGACCGGTTATTCCGGTTATGAGTGCGCGCTTTTGATTCATTTTGTGTCTTCCAAATTAGTATTGATTGAAACTTGTCGGTCACTATACAAATATAGTGAATCAACTTTATTAATTTATTAAATTTATTTTACGCGCCCGTACACGTCTTCAAACCGCACGATGTCATCCTCGCCCAAATACTCTCCACTTTGTACTTCGATCATAACCAGATCAACCACACCGGGGTTTTCTAGGCGGTGTTTGTGTCCCGCTGGAATATAAGTAGATTCATCGGTATTTACAAACAGCTCCCGATCGCCGTTGACCACTTTTGCCATGCCGCTCACCACAACCCAATGCTCACTGCGGTGGTGGTGCATTTGCAAGCTCAGGCTTGCACCCGGCTTAACTTCAATACGCTTGATCTTAAAACGCGACCCTTCTTCCAGCACCGTATAAATCCCCCAAGGGCGATGCACAGTGGTATGTAGCCTATGAGTTTCGTGACCTTGTGCTTTCAGGCTTGCATAGAGATGTTTGACATCCTGAGCGCGACTGCGGTCTGCCACCAACACGGCATCCGGTGTATCAATAACAATCAAGTTGTCAATGCCGACACCACCGACAATACGCAAATTGCTTTGTATGTAGCAGTTATTCACATCATGCAGAATAACTTCGCCCTCAATGCGATTGCCTTGCGCATCTGGCGCAGTGAGATCGCCCAATGCATCCCAGGAACCTATATCGCTCCAGCCAATACTGCATGGCACGACAGCGACATTTTTGGATTTTTCCATCACGGCATAATCAATCGAGTCATCCGGTACGAGGCCGAAAGTTGTTTGATCGAGTTCAGTCTGTGTGTGGCTCTTACTTTGCGCACTGCGCGATTGCTCCAAACAGGCGCGGGTAGCAGACAAAATACTCGAACAATGTTGCTGCATTTCGCGCAGCATTGTTCCCGCCGAAAAGCAGAACATGCCTGAATTCCACAGATAACGCCCCGATGCCAAATACACTTGTGCTTTTTCCAAACTGGGTTTTTCGACGAAACGCAGAACAGCGTTGCCATCTGCCTCAATATAGCCGTAACCCGTTTCTGGCGCATCGGGCTGAATACCAAAAGTAACCAGCTTGCCTTGGGTGGCCAACTTCATTGCCTGGGTAACAGCTTGAGCAAAGGCCGCTTGATCGGCAATCAGATGGTCCGCCGCAAGCACCAGCAACAGTGCATCTTCGCCGTGGCTCGCGGCGACTTGCAGAGTTGCTGCCGCAATTGCAGGCGCGGTATTGCGACCAAAGGGTTCGAGGATAAAGCTGTTAACAAGCTCCCTGTGCTGACTTGCCACCTCACGGTATTCATCCTCAGTTTTGAAGAATAACTCTCGATTAGTCACGGTCAGTGTTTCCACCACCTCTGGCAAAGCCACCCCGCGCAGCCAGGCCTTTTGCAATAGGCTCTGTCCATCCGCCAAGCGGATAAAGGGCTTGGGATGCAACTCGCGGGAAACCGGCCAGAGCCTGGAACCCGCTCCGCCACAAAGAATCGTTGGAATTAGTTTCATACAAACAAGAAGGGCGTTGGTTTAATTATGCGGCGATTGTACCAAACCTCGAGTTTGAACCCAAAAAATCCTCGCGATAGCCACAAACATTTTAATTCTCAAACAATACAGTTCAAATAACCCGACCAAGTTAATGCACGTCCAGCATTACCGCATATTTGCAACATGTCAGCGCGCGATGCAGCATAGCAACAGAATTGATTTTTATCGGCCCGCAACTGTCATGCCCTCAACCAGAATTGAACCACTCTGTCTCGATCCTTGTACCAAAACATCATTCCCAACCGCAACGATGTTGCGATACATTTCCTTGAGATTGCCCGCGATAGTAATTTCCTGTACAGGATATTGAATCTCTCCATTTTCCACCCATAGTCCGGCCGCACCACGGGAATAATCGCCCGTCACCCCATTCACTCCTTGCCCCATCAACTCGGTCACAACCAGCCCGCGCGACATGGTTTTCATTAGTCCATTAAAGTCCAGCTCGCCCGATTGCAGAATTAGATTATGGTTGCCGCCTGCATTGCCAGTGGTACTCAAGCCCAGCTTACGCGCCGCATAACTGCCGAGGAAGTAACCTCGCAGCACACCATTTTCAACAACGCTGCGACGCTGCACCTGTACACCTTCATCATCAAACGGGCTGGAAGCCAAACCACGTGGGATGTCGGGAATATCTTGAATATTGATGTGTGGTGCGAAGATTTGCTGATCAATTTTATCCAACAAGAAAGAGGATTTGCGATACAAACTTCCGCCACTCACCGCGCCGACAAAATGTCCGAGCAAACTAGCCGCAACCGACGCTTCAAATATCACCGGCACTTGCATGGTGGCAAGTTGTCGCGCCTTTAGACGACGCACCGCTCGTTCCGCCGCGATGCGTCCGATTTGTTTCACCTCGACAATTTCACGCGCATTACGCGCCACGCTGTACCAGTAATCGCGTTCCATACCATCACCTTTACCCGCAATGACGGCGCAACTCACACTATGGCGCGACGTAGGATAACCGCCGATAAAACCTAGGCTATTCGCAGTGATGAATTGCGCCTCATGCACATTCACCGTTGCGCCTTCGGAATTGCTGATGCGCTTATCGGTATCTAACGCGGCTTGTTCACACTCCTGCGCTAACGCAATCGCATCCTCCACGGGCAATACCCACGGGTGATACAAGTCAAGATCAACCTGCTTGCGCGCCAATTTATCCGCATCGGGCAAACCGGAACAATCATCTTTCGCCGTGTAGCGCGCAATCGACAACGCTGCATCCACCGTATCGCGTATCGCCTGTGGGGAAAAATCCGAGGTACTGGCATTGCCACGCTGCTGGCCGAGATATGCGGTGATACCCAACCCTTTATCGCGGTTGTATTCGATGGCCTCCACCTCACCACGCCGCACCGTCACCGCCTGACCAAAGCCTTCAGAAACCTCGACGGAAGCAGCCGTCGCACCGCGTCGCTTGGCATACGCCAGCATATCCTGCGCTATGTGGCGCAATGCCGCATCGGTGTGTGAGAACCTGTCCTGAGCAGAATCGAAGGGGCGTGAAGGGTTATGGAATAAAGCTTTCATAAGCAGAGGGATAATTGATTAAAGGTGTCATCATAGCAGCATCGCTGAGGCGAATTTATATAAAATGAGCAGTCACACAACTCATGGTATAGCCTGCCAGTTCAGCGTTAAATGGATTCCTCAACCCTGCCAAACACAACCAGCATTTGGTATGCAAATAACCTGCTTTAGCTGTTACATTTTTTCGGCAAAGGCACCTGCAGTCTTGTCAGCGTAAAAACCTAGGTAATGTCAACAGCCCAAACTTTGCTCGGTGCGTTAATCGTGAATTCTCGCTTCAGTAGATTTGGCGCGACAGGCAAGTTCTGCTTGGAATCTGCAGTCAACTCGTAATATTCAAAGTCAGCTTTACAAGCATGGGACGCATCACTATAATGCGCGCTCTTTTCGGCGTGCCGGGGGTATAGCTCAGCTGGT
>CAZSPN010000063.1:0-9688 GCA_964608835.1 uncultured Gallionella sp. | reverse complement strand
TTAAATGTAACCTTGCCGCAGTTGGCAAACTTTCTCCCATGGGAGCCATGATTGATAAGCCTTGAACATTGTTCTGCCTGACAATTTGCGCCAACCCAATGGTTGGCATCTGATTGAGCGTAAGCAGGGGTTTATCCGCACTGTCCGACACGCGAATCTGTCCCCGATCAAACCGCACCGCCGCCTTTTCCGGCGTGATACCCCGGCCGATCAAGACAAAGGGTTCTTTGGCTTTTAGCGGTTCGTCAGCTTTCATAAAATGAACCTGGCCCTCGCTTACCGACAAACCCAGATTGGAAAAAATTGTGGCGGCGAGTTGCAGTTCGCGCAGAAGATTTTTCTGGCTGTCCGGGGTCAGGTAAATTTCCATCCCCTTGGCAAAATGGGCGCGCAGATCGTTAAAGTTCACGGGGTTAATGCCCGCGTCCGTCAATTCGACCCGCGATCCCGGCAATAGCTGAACCGGGAAAGCGGTCAGGTCACCACCGCAATCTCCCTGCTCGTTGGTTCGCTGCACCGCAATTTTCAAAGAGTTGGTGCCCGCACGCTGCAAGGAACGCTCCAAATCGAAATGCATGGTATGCGGTTTGCCATCTCCTTCCAGCGGACGGATTTCCTGCAACTTGCCATTCACAAAAATTTGCAGCAATTGCTGGTTCTCGTTAGCTAGCGGTGTTGCTACCACATTGAGCGTCAAACGACCCAGTTGCTTGTCTGCCGCAACCAAGGGTGCGGACAAATCAACATTCCAATCAATCGCCCGGCTGATGTATTGCACCTCGCCCAGCCCTAAGGTCATCAAATCTATCGTTTGTTTTTGATTGCCAGGCGAGATAACCGGGGTGTGAAGAAATTGCTCACCACGCAACAACACTGGCCAAGGCAACGGTTGCGAGGCAAGGGGCCTGGCCAATACCCGGTCTGAGATTAAAACCAAGGGTTGTCCTTCGGCGTTGCGAGTAAGGGCTATCGCACCCTCCTCTCCGGTGACTTTGGGAAGTACGTTGGGGTAACGGCGGTTTAATTCGGCTTCGCTATCCACCACTACATTGGCCATCTGCGAGAGCGGAACAAAGCTGACTTGTCGACCCATACCGCGCAGCCAGATAGCCGTCTGCAACAATGCTGCCGTGGAGAATTCGTCAGGTGCGGCGGGCATGCCAATCTTCACTTGGGCGGGCAACGATGTCCAGGTCGCAGCCAAATTAGTAACGGAGTCCAACGCCAGCGTTAACGATGTCTGCGGAAGTATATGCACATAATTCAGCACCAAACGACGCTCGTCCAAACACCTGTTGTCAGTTTGAATAATGACTGCCTTGATTGTGAGACGCAACGCACTGCTCTGCAAAGCAATTTGATCCAGCGGTATGTCAACATAAGTGGGCTGGGTCAAATTATTCAGTCCGCGCAACAAGGCCGGTTTGCCGTTAATATCGAAACGCAAACTGGAAGCCTCGCTCAATTGTGATGACGCGCTGAAATGAACCCGCAGCGATCCCTGGTTCAGCTTGACCCCTTGAGGCAGCGGGAAGAAATAATCCTTGCTGTGTACCCCGTAAGCTCCTTCGAAATAATGCCCTTGCTGATAGCCCAAATCAGCCAGTGAGAGCGTAAATTTTCCGGGTGCGGTCTGCACATTTGTTCCGGAGAGAGGTGTGATTGGGGCGGGTTGCACCTGCACCGCTGCGGCCGCTTCGCCGCCACCACCGTTTATCTCAGCCAAAATCTCCGCCTCTTGCCAGCCCTGCGATTTGGCGTAAATCCAACCCGATTTGCCATTTGGCACGGAGACGTGGACATACCCCCCCTCATAAGCCTTAACCTTAAGCTTTTCTCCGCTGCGAGCCACACCCGTCACGTTATATTTAAGGGCAGGCCCGCCGCGCAAATTGGCCTGTGTTGTGGAGACTCGCAAATCTGCCTGTGCCGCACTACTCATCGATATCAGCATCAAACCGACCCAAAGTGGCGTAAAAAATTTTATGGTGGTTGTCATATTAAATTTGAAACTTTATTGTTAATCGGGAAGAAAGGGTTTTGGTGCAAACTCTCTCGCAATTGCGTCCTGACGCGGGACTTTGTTCAGCAGCCATACCCAAGCTAGCACAAAGGCTACCACACCCGCCGCCAATGGCACACCCCCCGTATCCGCGCCACCCGTCGTAATGAACAGGCTCAACCCCAAGCCAAGCAGCACCGCAATGCCTTTGGAAAACCTGAGCCAGACAATATCAATAAAGGCTTTTGCCTCGTATTTATCACGCCGCGAGAGCGGCACATACAGAGCTTCTCGCGCGGTTTGGTGGATCGAATAGGCAAACGCACTATCGGCTGTGTTGAGCAAACTCGCCGTCAGCAAAGTGGGAACAAGAATATAGGCCGATTCGCCCAGCATGATAGCCAGCGGCATCACCAGCAATGCCAGCCTTAAGCTGTGTTTGCGCATCACCCAAGTCGTGAGCAACAGCTGAATTAACACGGCCATTGAGTTTGAGAAGGTGTAAACCGCGCTGAAGTATTGTTTAAGCTTGTCCGCGCCAACTTCCCTGCTGACCGTACTGGTAAATTGATAGTCGATCAGCACCGATGTCATTTCGTACAGCAGCAATATCGCGGCAATCAACAACAGCGGGCGGGAATGCAGAACCGCTTTTGCGCCGTTAAACAGGCTGTTATTTTCATGCAACAGTAACGGACGCGCCTGAATAATTGTTTTGGAGCTGTCAAATAAATCGTCATTTTTTGACAAATTATCAGCATGGTGCGCATGAACTTGCCGGGCAACCCACCCGCTGATTACAGCCAGGCACAGCATCATGGTGAAGCTCACACCCATCGCACCTTGAACTCCCGCCAAACGATCCAAACTGCCGGATAGAATACTGCCCACCAGTCCGCCTACCACCCCGCCCATACCAACCAAGCCATAAATACGGCGAGAATCTTCCACGCTGGAACGATCATGCAAGGTGGCAAAGAACAAAGCAACCATGCTGCTGGCAAACATATCGCCGTAGAGATACAAGCCCCAGACAATCGCCTCACCAGGTTGCTTGGCAAAAGGGATGAGTAACGCGAGTCCAAATGCAAACAGCAAAGTAACAGCCAACCCGAAACCTGTTGCGTTAAAGCGTCTGCGCAACCAAATTAGCACCAGCGACATCACCAGTGCCAACAGGATATTCGTTTCTTTGGCGAGCAGCTCCATCTGGGCGGGGGCTAAATCATAAAGCCCGCCGTGCACCTTGTAATAACCGATAAACAAGGCTTTCTTGATAGGCTTGAGAATCCAGTAAGCCACGATAACCAAAAAGAAATACAGTGCCATGACTGCCGTGAATTTGCGATGATCGGCGGGTATCCGCGACATTTGCTGTGCGAATAGCCCGACCAGCACAAGCAACAACAGCCCGTACCAGTTGGACGCAAAATCGGCAAATTGGGTAAGAAGGTTATCCGTCATAGTTGCTGCGAGAACAACTACTGGATTGAAAAATTTCTAGATAAGTACTGATTAGCCCCACATGGTTGTACGCATTGTGTAAAAAGAATACCTCACCAGCAAGATCATTACAGCCCCGACAAATAGTCCGCCAACGCATTGATTTCCGCATCGGTCAGGGATTTGGCGACGGCGTTCATTATTCCGCCATCACTGACGCGCTCACCCGATCTCCAGTTATTGAGTTGTGCCACAAGGTATGACTTGTGCTGTCCGCCTATTACAGGGAAGGTATCCGCGTTGGGTGCTTGCCCTTTGCCGTTTTCGCCATGACACGTTACGCAGGCCAATACACCTCTCGCAGCATCACCTTTAAAGAACAAATTTTTGGCGATGGCATTTTCACCTTTACCGTTGCCCTTCATTTGTTTCTGTCCGGCAAAATACGCCGCCGAATCCAGCAACTCTTGCTCGCTCAACGTTTGCGCCATTGCATTCATAATTTGGTGCTTGCGTTCAAACGTCTTAAATTTATTAAACTGTATGATGAGGTAGGAGGAGTATTGCCCCGCCAAGCTGGGGATCAAATCTTCTACGCTGGTACCCGCAACACCGTGACACCCTTGGCAAAGCTGTGATGATGTTTTGCCTTTGACGGGATCCCCTCTGCCGATGCGCAGCTTGGTTGCTTCCGGCGTGTCGCTTGCAATCGAGGCCGTAGCGGAAAATAAGAAAACGGCAGACAAGCAGACAACGATGATATTTTTTGTATAAAGCATCTTGAGTTTCTCCGGCGGAAAGTTGGATTAAACCACATCCCTTGTTCAATAACAAAACGTGGCAAATTTCTTCAACGATGAGCTTGCGTTCTGGATGACGGATTGTAGGATAATGTCGGCAATCAATAGCCAATCTTTAGCCAACATGGACATCAACAAGCGTATTGCCAAACACTTTAGCGACAGCGCGGAGCTGAAACTGCGCGTAAAAGACTCATTGGCAAAGCCCATCGCCGCCGCCGCGCAGGCATTTTTTGATTGCGTCACCAATGATCGCAAAATCTTATGCTGCGGTAACGGCGGATCGGCAGGCGATGCGCAACATTTCGCCGCCGAACTGGTGAATCGCTTCGAGAAAGAGCGCACTGGCCTAGCCTGTATCTCGCTTACCACCGACAGCTCCATCATCACCTCCATCGGTAACGATTACGATTTCAATCAGATTTTTTCCAAACAAGTGAACGCGCTCGGCTTGCCAGGCGACACGCTGCTGGCGATTTCAACCAGCGGCAACTCCCCCAACGTCGTCGCGGCTATCAAAGCCGCTCATACCCGAAGCATGACGGTAATTGCGCTTACCGGGCGCAATGGCGGTGAGATGGCAAAAATACTCAAGCCTGACGACATCCTGATTTGCGTCGATGCGCAGAGTACCGCACGCATACAGGAAGTGCATTTGGTGTGCTTGCACTCGCTATGTGACATCATCGATTACATGTTGCTGGGCGAATGATGCACCTCCAATCTCCGCCACCTACTGCCGATTCCAAACCCTTCGACAAGCTCAGGGCGAACGGAGGGTTGTAAATGAATACCACTTACCCACTGCCATCCTTTGAAAGCAAGTTTTGCGATGCGAACAACCTCGCTGCGCAACTCGCCAAACTACCACGCCCATTGGTGTTTACAAACGGCTGCTTTGACGTATTGCATCGCGGGCATGTTACCTATCTTGCCCAAGCCCGCGCGCTCGGCGCATCGTTAATTGTCGGCGTGAATAGCGATGCGTCAGTCAAACGCCAGGGCAAAGGTGATGATAGACCCATCAATGCCGAACAGGATCGCATGGCGGTTTTAGCCGCGCTGGAGTCAGTGAGCCTGGTAGTAAAGTTTGATGAAGACACGCCACTCAATTTAATACTCGCTTGCCGACCAGACGTGCTGGTCAAAGGCGGTGATTGGCAACCCGAAAACATCGTCGGCAGCAAAGAATTGTTGGCTCGCGGAGGCACAGTCCACAGCATTCCATTCCTGCATGAACGCTCCACCACTGCGTTGCTAAAGAAAATTCGTAGCCTCTAAGAATTTCCACCGACAATTGATGGGGCGGCCAAACGGTGTGGAGCCCACACTAAAACTTGAAGTTTGCCCCAACGGTCAAGCCACCAAAATTGTTGAGGTTGAAGTCCGCATCAACTTGCGGAGTGAGGTTGTATCTGACACCGCCGGTGATGTAAAGCCCGCTGTCCACACCTGTATAATTTTGTCTGACTCCAAAACCCGCCCACGTGTAAGACACCGACATCAAACCCAATCCCGCATAGGGATGGACGCTTTTATTAACTTTCACAACAGAAGTTAAGTCATAAATTCCGGCTATTCCTATCCCCGTGGTATTCCAAGTGTTATTGGTATTCAGCCGCTGCTGATAACTTTTCCAGAATAGTTGAATGAACACGGGTTTGTTGCTTGCCGCTTTGGCGATGTCAAACTCAAGATGGGTACCCACCACATTATCAAAACTGTAGTTGATACCCACATGATTGGCTGGAGCCGCGACAGCGGAACTGGTGAAAAGAACGGCAAGCGTCATTGCAGGGATAGTTTTATTCATTATGGGTTCCTGATACCGAAATTTGGTGGGAAAAAGGCGGCACATGACGATCATCGTGCGACACTTGACTACGCATCTTACACGGATTGAATTAGCGCAGAGTTAGGGTAACTCAATTGCATTGTTGAGGTTGCGGGTAATGTTCGGACAAGCAATTGATACGCTAGGTGCGATCGTGCCGAAAGTTGCGACGCTCTTCATTCAACCCGATTCGGAAACGACACCTCCAGCACCACACACCCCTCTTCCGTGCTGAATGGCCCGTGCATTTCTCTGGGTGGGCGGCTGGCGTAGTACCCTGCTTCCAACCACATTTCGAATGCATGGTCATACAAACGTCCGCTGACGATGAATATCTCTTCAGGGTAAGCGTGTGACTTGCCGCCGAACGCCGAGGTGTCCGCCCCCGACAAGAAGCGCGTCAAACGGGTGTATTCGCCCGTGTTCGAGTCGATGCTGAGGGTGAGTTCTTCGGCCATGCCTTCCAACCCTTTCACCGCCGCCCAGTGATGTTGATTTTCTGTGCTGAACACGTTCCAGTAGGTAGCTGTCGTCTTGCTCATGATTTTTTCCTCCATACCATTTTCATATACACATCTCCTCTCACCAACTCGTCCAGCATCTGGTCCAGACGCTTCCGTTGCGTGATGGGAAGTTTGGCGCGCGTAATCCAGCCAATGTAGTCGTTGCGTTGATACGGCGGACGCGCATCGTAGGCGGCAGTGAGTTTTTTCGCGTCCAGCGCATCACGGATGAAGTCGGGCATGGGGTGGCGTTCACGCTTTGTGCGCGCCATCTTTGCCGTCGCTACAGTATCTTTTTCTGTATCCTCCAGTGCCAGTAACAAACTCAACCGATCCCGCTTCGCCACGTCTTGCCAATGCCGATTGGTCAGCGCGCCTTCCATCGCCCAGAGCAGGTTCAAGCTTGCGTTTACGCCAGATTGTTTCACTTGCAAATACGCGCGCACTGCACCCAATTCGCGTAATTGCTCAATGGTATGAATACCTGCCTGAGCCAGCATTTGCTGCGACTTCGCACCGAAATTGGGAAGGCCTGCAATGTCCATGTCAAATTACGTGACGCGTTACTGACAGCGTGGTGTCGGTAAATATAATTAAACTGCGCCTTGCATCACCACCTCAAGGCGCGAGCGACCTTCGGGGGTGGTCATCACCATCAGCACATCCTTTTCTTGCAGCAATTGATTGGCGTGGGGATTGAATTGCCAGGAATTTTGCCGCTGAATTGCCAGTACCATCGCATTTTGATTATTGTGATACAACACGCTCAAGGGTTGATTGTTCATCTCCTGCGGAATGTTAATTTCTTCCATACGCAAGCTGCTATCCGATTTGAGCATCTCGTCGAGGAAACTCATCACGTTAGGCCGCACCATCGCGGAAACGATGCGCAAACCGCCGCTGAAATCGGGTGAGATCACATCGTCCGCGCCCGCCCGCCTTGTTTTATCGGCATTTTTCAAATCATGGCAGCGCGCCACCACCCGTGTGTTGGGGTTGAGCTGTTTCGCACTCAAGCTAATTACCAAGTTGGAGCTGTCTTCATGCGCCACGGCAAACACGCCTTTGGCGCGCATCACGCCCGCCGCCAGCAACACATCGTTATCCGTTGCGTCACCGTGCAAATAAAGCTGCGAAGGGTGTGCTTCCAGATAGAGTTGTAGCGTCTTCAGATCACCATCGATAATCACCGAAGTTAGTCCGTCCTTCTCCAGATCATGCGCCACGTTACGTCCCACCAGCCCCACGCCACACACGATGTAGTGACCGCTCAACTGCGCAATTTTCTTTTCCATTTTCTTTCTCCGCCTGACTTCACCAAATTCGCCTTCCAACATAAATGCTGTCACTGTTGACAGCAAGTATCCCAACACCCCCATGCCCGCCATGCCGATGAATACAGTAAAAAGCCGTCCATATTCATAATGCGACACGTCAACCACTTCGCTATATCCAATCGTGGCGATGGTGATGAAAGTCATGTAGAAACAATCTGTCCACGAATACTGCACACCGCCAAGGAGGCGATAGCCCGCTGTGCCAACCACAAACACCGCCACCAATGCCGCCAGTGCCGCAAATAGTTGGCGCATCACTTTTGACTCTATATTTATTGAAAGCCCCATTTGCCACCCTTTGTGTCAATACACCACAAGTGTAACGGTAACGCGCCGCGACACAAAATTTGTGGATTGCGCCTTTACTGCGATAATGTCCCACCACTTTTTGCGGCCACTTTACTCACAACATGATTACACCCACCGAAATCACTTTGCACCAGCAATCACACGCGCTGGAAATCGCTTTCGATGACGGCGAACGGTATCGCCTGCCCTACGAATTTTTGCGTGTTTATTCCCCCTCGGCGGAAGTGCGCGGCCACGGCCCAGGGCAGGAAGTGTTGCAAGTGGGCAAAAAAAATATCGGTGTAACCGGCGTTGAGCCTGTCGGCACTTATGCCCTCAAGATACTGTTTGATGATGGTCACGATAACGGGCTTTACACGTGGGAATATCTGCAAGAATTGGGGCAATATCAGAATGCAATGTGGCAGGACTATTTGACCAAGCTGGAAGCGGCGGGACAAAGCCGTGAAGCTAGTGCGCATCAACCTGTTACTGAAGCACCAAGGAGTTGCGGGCGATAAATAACCGGCCTGCAGGAGCGTTCATTTTGAGTTGGAATAGACTATGAATAAAACCACCCATTTCGGTTTCGAGACCGTAGATGAAGCCGAAAAAGCCAAGAAAGTTGCGGGCGTATTCACTTCCGTCGCCAGTAAATACGATGTGATGAATGACCTCATGTCGGTCGGTTTGCACCACCTGTGGAAACGCTTCGCCATTGAGATCAGTGGCGTGCGCGCAGGGCAGCGCGTACTCGACGTGGCGGGCGGCTCGGCAGATTTGTCGAAGCTGTTTTTGAAAAAAGTCGGCAGCAGCGGACAAGTGGTACTCACCGACATCAACAACGCCATGCTGCGCGTGGGACGTGACCGATTGCTCGACGCTGGCATCACCACGCCCACCACACAATGCGATGCCGAACACCTGCCCTTCCCCGACAATTATTTCGACTGCGTGAGCATCGCTTTCGGCCTGCGCAACGTCACCCACAAGGATGCCGCACTGCGCGAAATGCACCGCGTCATCAAACCCGGTGGGCGCGTCATCGTGCTGGAATTTTCCAAGGTCGCCAAACCGCTGGAGAAAATTTACGATCTCTACTCATTCAAACTGCTGCCCAAAATGGGCGAGCTGATTGCGGGCGATGCCGACAGCTACCGCTACCTCGCAGAATCCATCCGCATGCATCCGGGACAAGACGACTTGAAGCAGATGATGGAAGACGCGGGATTAGAAAAAGTCGAGTACTTCAACATGACGGGTGGGGTGGTGGCAGTGCATCGGGGTTACAAACTGTAACGCCTAATTTGAAAGTATCATTGCCGTGTTGAGTTTTGAATCGCTCGTTAAGTCAAAGGCAAGGACAATGTTCCAGCTTATAAGGCAAGCCACTCCACCATATCAAGCATTTTTGCCCTCTATATTACTACAAGGGCTTCCCCAAAATCACAAGCGGTTTTGATTTTCTATTTCATTTCCAT
>CAZSPN010000062.1:0-9703 GCA_964608835.1 uncultured Gallionella sp. | reverse complement strand
ATCAGCAAAATCGCCATGCCGTATTCGCGTTGTAACGTTTCCAGCAATTCGATGATTTGCACACGGATGGTGACATCCAGCGCGGTGGTCGGCTCGTCGGCAATCAACAATTTGGGACGACAAGCCAGTGCCATTGCAATCATCGCGCGTTGTCGCTGCCCGCCCGAAAGTTCATGCGGATAACTGGAGAAACGCCGCTCTGCCTCGGTAATGCCCGTACGTGCCAGCAACGTGATGGCTCGCTCCCGCGCCGATGAAAACGTCATGCCTTCGTGCAGTGACAACACTTCGGTGATTTGCTCGCCGATGCACAACAAAGGATTGAGTGCGGTCATCGGCTCCTGAAAAATCATGGCGATGTCTTTGCCGCGTACGCCGCGCAACCGCCGTTCAGCGGCATTTGCCAAATTCTCACCCTCAAGCAACACCTCACCACCGGAACGCACGTGCGGCACAAGTCGCAGCAAAGAAAGCGCGGTGACACTTTTTCCCGAACCCGATTCACCCACCAAGGCAAATTTTTCGCCTGCCGCGATACTGAATGACACATCATCAACCGCACGGGGCGCATCTTCACACTCGCTGAAGCTCACGCTCAAACTGCGCACTTCCAGCAAGACACTCATCGCCTGCTTCCCGACTTGCGCGTGTCGAACGCATCACGCAATGCTTCGCCGATAAACACCAGCAGCAACAGGGTAACAAACAGCACCAGAAAGGCTGATAGACCGATCCACCAGGCATCCAGGTTATCCTTACCCTGAGCCAACAACTCGCCCAAGCTTGGCGTGGAGGGTGGCACACCCAGGCCAAGAAAATCCAGGCTGGTCAGCGCGGTAATAGACACACTCATGCGGAACGGCAAAAAGGTAATCACGGGAGTCAGGCTGTTCGGCAAAATATGCCGCCACATGATTTGCCTGCTACCCAAGCCCAGTGCGCGTGCGGCACGTACATAATCAAGCTGGCGATTACGCAAAAATTCGGCGCGCACGTAATCGGCCAACCCCAGCCAGCCGAATAGCGACAGTAAGATCAACAGCAAGGTAATGCTGGGCTGGAACATCGAAGCAAAAATCAGCAATAAATACAGTTCTGGCAATGACCCCCAGATTTCGCTCAAGCGTTGCAGATACAGGTCAACACGCCCGCCGAAATAACCCTGTACCGCACCCGCCAGCACGCCCAGCAACACGCCGATAATCGTCAATGCCATGCCAAACAATACCGACACGCGGAAACCGTACAGCACGCGCGCCAGCACATCCCGCCCCCTGTCGTCCGTCCCCAGCCAATTCTGCGCACTGGGCGGCGCGGGATTAGGTGTTTGGGAAAAATAATTCAGCGTGTCGTAGCGATAAGTGTTGGGCGGGTAAATCACCCAGTTGCCAGAACGGGAAAACTGCTCGCGGATAAACGGATCCAGATAATCCGCAGGAGTGGGAAAGTCTCCGCCAAAAGTGCTTTCCGGATAGTCGCGCAACAACGGGAAGTACAACGAACCCTGAAAGTACGTAAGCAGCGGACGGTCATTTGAAATAACTTCGGCAAGCAGGCTCACCACAAACAATGCGGAAAAAATCAACAGGCTAGCATAGCCCAAACGATGCTGCTTGAACCGCCACCAGCGTTGCCGGTTGGGCGATAGGGACGGAGTGGACACCACTTCGCTCACGAAGCCACTCCCTCAAATTTCACGCGCGGATCAGCTAACATGTAGCTGATATCAGAAATGAGTTTGGCGAACAATCCCGCCAGCGTAAAAATAAACAACATACCCATCACCACGGGAAAGTCGCGCTGCATGATGGCGTTGTATGACAACAAGCCCAGGCCATCTAGTGAAAACAGCGTCTCAATCAACAAACTGCCCGTAAAAAACGCACCAATAAATGCCGCCGGAAAACCCGTCAATAAAGGCAGCAAGGCATTGCGAAAAATATGTCGGTAAATCACCGTGCGCTCCGGCAAGCCCTTGGCGCGCGCCGTCAGCACATATTGTTTGCGTATTTCTTCGATGAAGGTGTTTTTGGTAAGCATGGTAATCACTGCGAAGCTGCCCACCACTTCGGCAAACACGGGCAAGGTGATATGCCATAAATAATCCAGCACCTTGCCGCCCACCGAAAGCTGCGCCCAGTTATCCGAAGTCAAACCGCGCAACGGAAACCATTGCAAAAAGCTTCCACCACCGAACAGCACCAGTAGCACCACACCCAGTACAAAACCCGGAATCGCATAACCGCTCATAATGATAAAACTGCTCACCGTATCGAAACGTGATCCATCGCGCAACGCCTTGGCAATGCCCACGGGAATGGAAATCAGATAGGTAATCGCCAATGCCCAAAATCCCAATGAAATCGACACGGGCATCTTTTCCTTGATCAGATCCCACACGGATTTTTGATGAAAAAAACTCGTCCCCAAATCAAAAGTGGCAAAACCTTTGAGCATGATCCAAAAACGTTCCGGCGCGGGCTTGTCAAAACCGTATAACACTTTGATCTCCGCCAGACGTTCCGCATCTATCCCCTGCTCCCCGCGGTACACCATTTGTTGCGAACCACTCGCTTCAGCCCCGCCGCCACCTTTGCCGCGCATTTCGCTAACCATTTGCTCAACCGGTCCGCCGGGTACAAATTGAATCACCAAAAAAGTTAAAAACAGTACCCCCAGCAACGTGGGGATCATTAGCAACAGGCGTTTGCCAATGTAGCGCATCATGGTCGGTTCTCCTGAAAGGCGGGCTTCATCCACCATGTTTCCACCGCCCACTCCTCAATGCGGTAATAATCAGGCAACACGGCAGGTTGTGCCAAAGTACGGCGAAACGACACGCGATGATTTCTGCTGTGGAAATGCGGCACGATGTAGTAACCAAGACGCAACACCCGATCCAGCACGCGTACCAGGGTCACCAAATCCTCACGACGTTCCGCCTGAACTATGCCTCCCAACAACTCATCCACCACCGGATCGGCGATGCCCATGAGGTTGTTGGAACCAGTCTGGTCGCGGCTTACCGAACCGAAATAATCGAACAATTCGTTGCCGGGACTTTGCGAGCCACCCATCAACCCCAACGTCATGTCGTAGTCAAAATTTTCTTCTTTACGTTGGTTCAGTGCCGCATCGTAAGCGCGATAATCCATCTGGATACCCAGTTTTTCCAAATTACGCGCATAGGCGGCGGCGATTCTTTCGTAAAGCCGATCCGGCAACATCATTTCGAATCTGAATGGCTGCCCTTGCGCATTGCGCAATGCGCCATCACGATATGTCCATCCTGCTTGAGTCAATAGTTCGCGCGCCTGACGCAAATTGTCGCGCAAAGAATGCGGGGGATTCGTGGTGGGCGGCGGCGGTATCTCGGCAAAGATTTCTGTCGGCAGCTTGTCGGTGAATTTTTTTTTCAGCTCTCGTATTACTTTCACTTCATGCCCGTTCGGTGCACCCGTTGCAGCCAGTTCGGTATTGCTGAAGTAACTTGGACTACGCGCATACAAATTAAAAAACAGTTGGCGATTCATCCACTCAAAATCCATCGCCAGCCACAGGGCTTTTCTGACGCGCTTATCCTGAAAAATCGGGCGGCGCAAATTCATCGAAAAGCCTTGCCAACCCGCGCCGTTGGAATGTGGAAAAAGCTGCTTGACCAACTCGCCCTGATCCCAACGTTTGCCCTGATGGCTGCGCGCCCAGTTCTTCGACGAGTTTTCTTGAATAAAGTCGATTTCACCCGCCTTCAAGCCCTCCATGCGGGTCAGCGCGTCTTTGTAATAACGATAGGTGATGCGCTCGAAATTAAACATACCGCGCCGGGTGGGATGATTGCTGCCCCAGTAATTTGGGTTGCGGCGATAGGTGATGTGTTTGCCCAGATCGTAATCTTCAATCACATAAGGTCCGCTCGCCAGAGGTTTATCCAAAATGATTTTGTCGAATGGTTTACCTTCACCCCATTTGTGCGAGAACACGGGTAATTGACACATGATTAACTTGAGCTCGTGGTTTTTTCGCTTAAACTCGGCGCGCACGGTGTAAGGATCAACCGCCACCATCCGTTTCACATCGCTCCAATAACGGCTATAAAACGGCGCGGCCAACTTGCCCGTTAATTGCTCAAAAGAGTATTTGACATCCTCCGCCAACACGCGGTCGCCGTTGGAAAACCGTGCGTTGCGATTCAGGCGAAATGTTACTGAAAGACCGTCCGATGCCAAAGCAATGTCCTCCGCAAGCAAGCCATAAATCGTATCAGGCTCATCCCAAGAAGATACACCCAAAGTCTCGAATGCCAGCAGCTGCAAGCCATCCGCCGCCAGCCCCTTCAAAATAAAGGGATTCAGCTTCTCAAAATTGCCCAGCCCCGACGTGTGTAACTCTCCCCCTTGAGGAGCTTGCGCATTCACGTAGGAAAATTGGGTGAAGGTTGCCGGATACTTGGGAGTGCCATGCAAAGCAATCGCGTGCGCGGCAAAAGTTGCTTGCGAAACACCGCAACCCAAGCACAGATACAAAGAAAAAAAACGTGATGACCATCTCATGGCGCGAGAGTGTAGCGGAATGCGGCTTTTCGGTCATTGCCTTTACACTAAATGATCCGCTAACGTAAGATGTAAACACGCCCTCATCATCTACAACCATTAAATAATGATCAAATCAGAATTTGTTTGGCTGGCTTCTTGACCGCGGAGTGGAAACACCTATCTCAGAACTATTCTCTGGCATTGCTTCGGTCTCCGCTCTGGGAGTATTTATCTGAACGAGTTAGCGGGAAAAGAAAAGCTCCAAGAATATATCGATCACGTTAAAGACTGGAATGGTCTTTATGTCAAAGGAAATCTTCCTCTGATCAAAACACACAAGGCACCGACTAATAACAATCCTGCAATTTATGTCGTCAGAAACAGGGAAGCTGCAACCCTGAGCCTGGGACAGTTTTATCCCGCAACACCGCTTGAAATTATCATTGAAGGTCAACACGACTTCGGTACATGGGCTAACCACTTACAATTGTGGAAACCTTGGGAAAGGCCCGATACCCTTTTTCTGAGGTACGAAGACATGATAAGCAATTTGCCCGGATCGCTGAACAAGATAAGTCTTTTCTTGGATATCCCAGTACTAACCGAAACCGCCCCCCAGAGATATCATTGCCGATGTGGATGGACGGACTGACAAGAAAGCCTCTGTCGTTAAACCTGTTATGCCGAAGCCACTACCAAAAAGATTCCGCGAACTCAACGGTGAAATGCTCAGAAAAATGGGTTACATGTAGGTCGCCTTATCGAAGTGTAGTATTTTTATCCTGTGTGGGGATAGTAATTGACTACGTTGCATAATAAAGATGTTTGTTTAGGATAGGCAAGAAGCAAGCATTTAGCCCATCTTCAATTAAGCGATTCTCCAAAAAAGGATCAACGACAACATTGACGCAAAAAAGTTTCAGTAGCATAGTATTACTCTAGCAGCTCCGAATAACACATAAAAATGACATGAGGATGACCAACATGTTTCACCCGAAGACCATCGTTGCCGCAAGTTTCGTGCTTGCTCTATCAATTTCGACTACGGCGGCTTTTGCTGCGGAAAAGCCCAAGAAAGTCGCTGCCCCGGCACAACCTGCCGCACCGTCCCTAGTAACCACCCCAGCCAACTCACCTTTGGCAGACTTCACCAGTGAGACAGCCCTCAAGCAACGCGGGGGGCCCGGCAATCCCGTTGCAGGTGCCGAAAAAGCCGCACTGTGCCAAGGCTGTCATGGGGAAACCGGTAACAGCACTGAGCCGCTCATCCCCAAGTTAGCAGGGCAATACGGCAACTATATTTCCAAGCAAGTACGCAACTACCAGGCGGGCATACGTACCCATCAAATTATGGGAGCTGTGGCCGCAACCGTTACTGAAGACGAGTTGTCTGATATTGCCGCATTTTTTGCCTATCAGCCGATGATGAATGGCGGCGGGGTGGGATTGAATAATCAGTTGGGTAAGGAGCTGTTCCTGAATGGCGACATGTCCAGAATGTTGGTGGCCTGCGCACAATGCCACGGAGTAACAGGCAAGGGTAAAACACCTGACAATGCAGCCTTTCCGGTATTGGGCGGCCAGCACAAAGACTACCTGCTGGGACAGCTAATCAATTTCCGCTTGGGTGATCGCAGCAACAGTCCGGGGGGCGTAATGAATATCATGGTGCAACGCCTTAACGATGCCGAGCTTGAGGCAATTGCCGAATATGTTTCGGGTCTTTAATTAATGTTCATAATTTTGAGTCGTAACACACTACCATCACCCAAACAAAATTTGTACCTTAAAAAATTAGGTGGAGAAAAAATGAAGAAGTCAAAACTAGTATTGTGGCTTGCAATTGCGAGTCTCCAAATAGGCACAGCACTTGCCGCCAATGTTGATGTACTCAACGGTGAAGCGATTTTCAACGAGGGCAAAGGCGACGCGGCAGCTTGCATGGGTTGCCATGGCGAAAAAGGCCTGGGTAACGATGGCATGGGTGCCCCCCGCTTGGCCAACATCGGTGCGATTTACCTTGCCAAACAGCTCAACGATTTTGCCACTGACAAGCGCGTTCCCGAAGGTGCGGGAGCGGCCATGAATGGCATTGCCGCAGCACTTTCCGAACAGGATCGCCGCGATGTGGCTGGTTATCTGGACACCTTGGAATACGAGTTAGAACCTTCCGATCTAAAAGGTCTGGTAGCCGATGGCACTAAAGTGGGCAAACCCGACTTGGGGCAAATCATTGCCACGCGCGGCATCACTGGCAAAGTACCCGCCTGCCAAGATTGCCACGGCTTTAACGGGCGTGATCCCAGGTTTCCTCGCATCAATCAGCAAAAATATGTCTATTTGTATAACCAGCTCATGGCATTTAAGGCCGGCACGAGAACCAATGATCCCGTGGTGTTGAAGGTTGGCATTATGCGCGGCATCGCCAAGAAAATGTCTGAGGATGACATTATGAACATCTCCGCGTATTTATCTACTGCACCCAGAGTTGACCCAAGCGGCGATAGCCACGCAACCCAAAAATCAAACTAATTTATTTTATAGAGGAAAGCCGTCGGCACTTTTTAGTCATGGCGGAGGAGAGCAAAATGTTTTATACCAAAAAAAATATTGTCACCTGCTTAACAATTGCGGCAATGGTTGCTTCAAGCTCAGTATTGGCAAAAAATGAAGATACCAACCCGCTAACTGGGCGCATCGAAACCAATCGCAACGTGGATGATGCTAATGCAGTCAAGATACGCAGTAGCGTAGGAGATGCTGTTGCGGGTCGTGATCGCTCACAACTTTGTCAAGGTTGTCACGGCGAAGATGGTAATAGTGTAGAGCCTCTCGCACCCAAACTCGCCGGACAATATAGCGATTACATCGTCAAACAAGTCCGCAATTACCAAGCAGGTACACGCACCCATCAAATCATGAACGCTATGGCTGCAACACTGACAGATGAGGAACTCATTAACATCGGCAATTATTTTGCCAGCCGAACCACGATGAAAGGTGACGGTTCTGGCAACAATCCTGTCGGCAAAAAACTGTTCTTAAAAGGCGACATTAAGCGCATGGTCATTGGCTGCGTCAATTGTCATGGCGTAAATGGCAAGGGATTAACCCCTTTTACCTCGACCTTCCCCGTACTGGGTGGCCAACACAAGGCATATATCCGCAAGCAACTTGAGGATTTCAGATCTGGCCTCAGGAGTAATAGCGCAGGGAATATCATGGTTAAAATTGCTACGCAATTGACCGACGCTGAAATAGAGGCATTGGCGGATTATGTAGCCGGCCTGTAATCACTGTTAGCGATTTTCAAACCGCCATTCGGCCTGTGAATCGCTTTCCTTGGCTTTAACGGTCTCTCAATTTCATGTAAGCGCACAGCTATACTGACGTGAATAATTGCGTTGCTGTCGGGTTCTTGTTTCTGTCACTGTTTACAGCGACTATTACTTTTGCGACCGAAAATGACACCTCACTGGAGGCCGAGCCATCTGTTACACACACCGACTCCCTTGAAGAAATCAGCAAAAAACGGGGTAGTGCCGAAAAGTCTAAAGCCAGAGCCGAACTCGCTAAGGCCGAAACCGAGTTAGCCAAGTTTTGCGCGTCGGAAGATCCGCAAGCAAGTGATGCGGTTAAAGCCGAGCGAGATCGGATATGTGCCGCCAAAATCGCCAAAGATGCGGTCGAAATGCATGATGAGCAAATCAGGGAAGAAAAGGCCAGACATTTTGCCGAGGCTCAGGAGGAGCGGATCCGCAGGGATAAAATTCATGCCCAGGCGATCAAGCTTAAAGCGGTGGATGAAATCAACATCGAAGATCACGATGCAATTGTTGTCCGTTCTGGTCCGGGCAATCCGGTGCTAGGCAAGGTGAAATCCCAGGTATGCCAAGGTTGTCATGGGTTGCGCGGTTATAGCGTCATCACCCTAATTCCCAAGCTTGCCGGACAATATGCACACTACATCGCCAAAGAGTTGCGCAATTATCAGGAAGGCTCGCGCTCCCACCAGATTATGAGCGCGATGGCAGCCTCCATTAGCGATGAAGACTTGGATGATATTGCCGCACATTTTGCAGTGCAAAAAAAAATGTCGGGAGGAAACTTGACGGAAAACCCGATAGGCAAAGATTTATTCTTAAACGGTGATGTGGCAAGAAGAATCCTCCCCTGTGTGAATTGCCATGGGTCAAACGGGAAAGGTCGCCGCCCTTGGACATCGATCTTCCCGGTCATAGGCGGGCAGCATAAAGATTACCTGCGTGTACAATTGCAAAATTTTCGGAGTGACACTCGCAGCAACAGCCCCGTTGCCATAATGAATCAAATGACACGTTTGTTGACTGATGAAGAAATAGAAGCACTAGCCGACTATATTTCGGGGCGTTAACTCTCAAGCCAGTGCCAGCAAGCATTACTAATCAATCGACTATGAAAATCAGCGTTTTAATTTGCACTCTGCTTACCGCACTCATTACAGTGCCGCATGCCTTTGCGAAGGACGCTGTTCCTGTTGATATGGAAAGTGCAGAGGCCATTAAACTGAGAACAGGTGAGGGCGATGTTGCGGCCGGTGAAGTCAAAGCACAGTTATGCCAAGGCTGCCATGGTGTGCAAGGCAACAGCACCGAACCCTTGATTCCCAAACTCGCTGGGCAATACAGCCTGTACATCGCCAAAGAGTTGCGCAACTACCAGGCTGGAGTTCGCACACACCAGATTATGAATGCCATGTCGGCTACCGTGAGTGATGAAGATTTGGCTGATATCTCAGCCTACTTTGCCGCGCAGGAAAAAATGTCGGGACATTCCGCTTCTGAAAATCCACTCGGCAAATATTTATTTCTGAAAGGCGATCGATCCAGAGGAATAATTGCCTGCGTAAATTGCCACGGTATGAATGGAAAAGGACGGTTGCCAGGCACTGCCATGTTTCCAGTAATTGGCGGACAACACAAAGAATATCTCAGCTTGCAGATACTAAATTTTAAGCTCGGTGAACGTACCAATAGCGCTAGCGGAGTGATGAATCACACCACAAAATTACTGAGCGATGAAGAAATAGACGGGCTGGCTGACTACATCTCAGGCATGTGAATGGGCAACATTTGATCCCCTTGTATTTACGCCATTCCCCAAAATTCCCCCAAAATCTCCCCAAAACTACG
>CAZSPN010000061.1:0-11293 GCA_964608835.1 uncultured Gallionella sp. | reverse complement strand
AAACCCGCAGCCGTACCGATGGCTGCCAAACCTGCCACACCCGCACCGGCGATGAATACCTTGGCCGGTGGAACTTTACCCGCAGCCGTAATCTGGCCGTTGAAGAAGCGACCAAAAGCGTTAGCCGCTTCGATGACGGCACGGTAGCCAGCGACACCCGCCTGTGAAGTCAGCGCGTCCATCTTTTGGGCGCGACTCAACATGCGTGGCAAACAATCAATGGCCAGCACAGTGGCCTTTTTCGCTGTCAGTTGTTGCATCAATTCCGAATTTTGAGCGGGCCAGATGAAGCCAATCAACACACCGCCTTCGCGCATGAGACCGACTTCTTCAGCCGTTGGTACGCTCACTTTAAACACGATGTCAGATTCAGACCACAGCTTAGCTGTGCCAACAATGATTTCGGCACCTGCGGCGCGATAAGTATCGTCGCTGCAGTTAGCTCCCTCTCCCGCACCAGACTCAACCGCGACTTTAAACCCCAGCTTAACGAGCTTCTCGACGACTTCCGGGACCGTCGCAACGCGCTTTTCGCCTGCGCATATTTCTGCAGGAATGCCTATTTGCATACATTTCTCCTAATTGGTAAAACGCTTTATGGCGCGCTTGCTACAGGCTGTAACGAACACGAAATTTGAGCTGCGTATTATACCGATTATCATAAGGACATAGAACACCTCCCGTCACCTTCCCAACCAACGTAATGATTTGACAGACGAAAGGTCGTTGGGCAGACAGGCGGCAAGACTTGTCTGCTTAACAGACTGGCAACACGCTGTTAAACCTTCTACAATCGGTCGGAAAAAATGGCTATAAAACCGCCACAAAAATATAATCAGGGAAAATAAAATGCCTTTCGAACTTATAGAAAATTCGCTGGACAACTCCGAAGTTCCACAGGTTGTCATCATTGACGACGAATTCACCAGCCGTGCCATCCTCGAAAGAGTTGTCAACAGCATACAGAAAAACTTTTCTGTCAAAACATTTTCAGATCCCCTTATCGCAATGGACTGGGTACGGGACAATCAACCCGACCTGATTCTCGTCGATTATATGATGGCGGGCATGACAGGCATTGAGGTGATCAAGCAAATGCGCCAGATTGTTTCAATTGAAGGCGTGCCGGTTATTATGATCACCTCTGCCGAAGATCGCGACATCCGTTACCAGGCGTTGGATGCTGGTGCAAGTGACTATCTCACCAAACCCATTGACCCTTATGAATGCCGCATCCGCTGCCGCAACATGTTGTATTTGCGCTTGCAGCAAAAAATCATTCTACTGCACTCTCGTTCCCTGGAGCAGCAGATTGCTGAAGCCACCAAACAGATTCTTTTTCGTGAACAGGAAACGCTGCTCAGGCTCGCCAAAGCAGGTGAGTTCCGCGATACCGACACTGGCAACCACATATTGCGCATGGCGAAGTACTCGTTTTTGATTGCGGAAAAATTAGGCTTGCCTGAAGAACACTGCAAGTTGATCGAACTTGCAGCACCCATGCACGACATCGGCAAAATCGGCATCCCGGACAACATTTTGCTCAAGCCGGGTTCGCTCAGTGCAGACGAATGGGCTGTTATGAAAACGCATCCGACCATAGGCTATAAAATTTTGCACGGCAGCCCATCAAAATACCTTAGCTTGGGCGCGGAAATCGCATTGGCACACCACGAAAAATACGACGGCAGCGGTTATCCTAACAGCACGAAGGGCGAGGCCATTCCCATCGAAGCCCGTATCGTCGCCGTGGCCGATGTGTTTGATGCACTGACTTCGGAACGCCCCTACAAGAAGAAATGGACAAACGAAGCGGCACTGGAATTTCTCAATGCAAATAGCGGCTCGCACCTTGATCCCGTTTGCGTAGGTGCGTTTATCGCGCAGATGGGACAAGTCGTGGTCATTCAACAGCAGCTTCAAGATTGCACGGCATAAGCTTTATGCCAAACTTTTTCCAGCGGTTACGCGACAAATTTCCACACTATGGCAGCGAACACGAACAGGCATTATCTCGCATCATTATTTCACTGTTAGCTTTCGGCTATTTAACCTATCAGTATTTTTCCGCAGAACATCCTGATGATATTCAGGATTTTTTTATTTTCTCTGGTGCATTTTTTCTATACAGCATATTACTCACAATCTTTGTTTTTCTGAAGAAGCCTTCGAGTACAAGACAATTTATAGCGATGCTTCTCGATGTTTGTGCCATCACCTATGGCATGTTCATGAATGGCGAAATTGGTACACTTTTTTACGGAATTTATTTATGGATTATTGTCGGCAACGGATTGCGTTACGGAGCAAAAGCACTGATTAGAACTCAGTTACTAAGCGTGTTGGGATTTGTGAGCGTAGTTTTGTGGAGTGATTATTGGCCCGCACACAAAACTCTTGCAGCAGGTATGTTGTTCACCTTGCTCGCTATTCCGCTATTTACTTTTTCCCTACTTAAACGGCTCCAACACGCAACCAAACACGCCGAAGAAGCTAACAAGGCCAAGAGTTTTTTCCTCGCAAATGTCAGCCATGAAATACGCACCCCGTTGAACGGCATCATCGGCGCAAGTGAACTCATGCTGGAAACGCCTTTGAACTCAGAGCAAGAGGAGCTAGCCAACACGATGCGCAACTCCGGCAATGTCTTGCTCAAGCTGATTGAGAACGTGCTGGACTTTTCCAAAATCGAAAACGGCAAACTCACCGCAGATATTGTAGATTTTGATCTGCACAAGCTCATTAACAACAGTGCTGATATGTTTGCCGTCCAGGCGGAACAAAAAGGGTTACGCATACACATCAATGTTTCGCCCGAAACCAGTTATCTACTGCGCGGTGATTTGCAACATCTGCGCCAAGTAATTATCAACTTGATGGGCAATGCCATCAAATTCACACAAATGGGCAAAGTGGAATTGCGTGTACGCACACTTCAGCAAGACGATAATTTCACACGATTGCATTTTGAAGTCAGTGACACAGGCATCGGCATCCCAGAATCAGCACAAGCAAATATATTCGAAAGTTTCAAACAGGCCCATGCGGGCAGCTACGGCGGAACGGGGCTGGGAACAACCATTTCCAAGCAGCTGGTGGAATTCATGGGTGGCAAGATTGGCTTAAGCAGTGTTGTTGATCAAGGCACGACATTCTGGTTTGATCTGCCCTTCGAAAAACCACCGGAAAAGCGCGCACCGGAAATCCGGCAGACATTGCACCAGATGCGCTTATTTGGCATTGGCATGTCATCCGACGAACAAGCTTCCGTAGCCGCTTATCTGACTAGCTGGGGTGCTCGCTTCAACCACGCGGAGTCATTTAACCAGTTATTTTCATTGCTTGAGCAAATTCCGCCTGCTGGACAACGCAATCACCTCGTACTCTGCCACCCGCAAGGAAATGCTGTGCAGGCCAAAAATTTCGCCGAGCAAATCTTGTCCGAATACACTCCGAGTAAAGTTGCACTGGTCATGCTGAATGACGAGGAATACAACGAGTCCCAATTAACTGCGATGGGTTATAAGTACCGGCTTGCCACACCGATAGATAAAGCACTACTGTTTAATACCATACATAGCGTTCGCTCTGCCGATGCCGAGTCAAGTGACACCATTTCGTTCATGCGGCACTACCAGCGCGCCAATATAGGCAAACAAAAACTCAACATCCTGATTGCCGATGACAACGGGACAAACCGTATCATTTTGGCAAAAATTCTGGAGCGCGCCGGTCACAACGTCAACATGGTGGAAAATGGCGAGCAGGCACTCGATATTCTGGAAGAGCATCACTACGATCTGGCTATCATGGATATGAATATGCCCGTGATGGGCGGACTGGAAGCCTTCAAAATTTATCGTGTGACCGACCGAAAGCAACCGCCAATACCTGTCATTATTCTCACGGCCAGTGCCACAGTTGAAGCTCGCCAAACTTGCGAAGAAGCAGGTGTGGATGCCTTCCTGACCAAACCTATTGAAACCCACATCCTGCTTGAAACTATCAAGCGGCTAACGTTGCGCAACCGGCCATCGTCAACCCCCAATCTTCAGCCTCCTCCTGAGAAAGCGACAAAAACAGCCAATGCAGCCACGCTCAACGAAGATGCCGTACATCGGTTAAAAATACTGGGTGATGGAAGCGATGATTTCCTGGATAGCATCATCAAAGGATTTATTCTGGAAGGCGAACAATTGCTAACGGCAATGGATGCTGCTTTGCGCGAGGGAGAATACACTACTTTCAAAGAAAAGGCTCATGCCTTGAAAGGAAGTTCGGGTAACTTGGGGGCGGAGGCTCTTTCTCAGATTTGTCGAGATATCTCGCAACTCAGCTTGACAGAGTTGCGAGATTCGGGGGATGCCCAACTACATACAGTACAAAATGCCTTTCATGCCACGCGTACGATGCTGCTAATTTACCTCAAAGCACCACTACACCCAGATAGGTAGCTACGCACTCAAGGCCAAGTTTTTCTTGGTAGCGAGTGGGTTATCAACTTCTCCAAAAAGCCTTTGCTGGGATCTCGCGAAACGATCCATTACCTTAATATCTTTTTCACTAAGTTTCAGTGCTGAATCCACCCAAATATTAGTGATATCCAACATCTCTTTGTAGGTTATTGGATTAAAGCGTTGGCGAGCCTTCTTAAGAGCCATGAATGCATTGGATCGTCGAGCCTGTTTTTCGACATAGTCATATACTGCAACATCACCCATCCCATCTTCAACCAGAATATCAACCAACCCCATTTCAAGAAGCTCTTCCGCAGAGTATATCTTACCATTCAGAATCATTTTCTCCGCATGCGTCACACCTATTTTTCTTGCGACCATACTGAACGCGCCATGCCCTGGAATTAAATTAAACAGGACTTCCGGAAAGCCCATTTTTGCACTACGTTCTGCAATGATAATGTCACTCGAAAGCGCGGCTTCAAGCCCCCCACCAAGGGCATCACCTTGCACTAGCGAAATAGTTGTTAATGGCAAATTGTAGTGATTCACTCGCGAGAAAATCACATCTAAACACTTCATTGAATAGTTCAATAAAGACTCACCATCTTTATTTTTAATGAGTTGGCTAAACAACCCCAAGTGTCCGCCAAGATTGAATGCACCAGGAATTAAGGATGACACCACCGAGTAGTGAATATGATGCAGCTCATTCCCAACTTGTATTTTCCCCCCACTATTTTCAATGGATCTGTTGTAACGATGCAACTCACTCAGCAATTCTTGGGTACAACAAGGCACGCCTTCCGGTCTCATCTCTATCCATGAAATACCATGTTCATGATCAAATCTGGTAACCACTTGGTCGTACTGAATTTTTATCGGGCTAATCGTATCACTCAGAAATTCCACTGTACCCATCTCAATGCTCCTTAAGATTTAGTCACACAAACCTTGAATAGGCTGTACCAGCCAACACCCAAACTATTCTGAATCAGTTGATCGATTTTAAGTTGTCCTGATCGCGGCAGACAGCTTCTTCAACCAGTTTGGGAGGTTGATGGTAGCAGACAACTTGAAAAATCTACAAATCCTGTTGCGGAAAACAACAACTTTATCCATCCGCTATAATTGACCGCTTCAAGTTTCCTTTCTTTTTCATGCCCTCCATCCGGTTACTACCCGACTTACTCATCAACCAAATCGCCGCAGGCGAGGTAATTGAACGCCCCTCATCCGCGCTCAAAGAGTTGTTGGAAAACAGCCTGGATGCAGGCGCGACAGACATTTCGGTACAACTGGAAAACGGCGGTATCAAGCTATTGCGCTTACGCGATAACGGCAAGGGTATTGCCAAAGATGAACTCAAGCTGGCACTGATGCGCCATGCCACCAGCAAAATCACCTCGCTCGATGATTTGCAATCTGTCTCTAGCATGGGCTTTCGCGGCGAGGCACTGGCGAGCATGGCGGCGGTTGCGCAACTCACACTAAGTAGCCGCACACCAATTGACACGCACGGCTGGAAAGTTGAAGCGATTGATGGGCAACTAAGTGAGCTAGAACCCACCAATCAAACGCAGGGCACAACGGTAGAAATTCGTGAGCTGTATTTCAACACGCCTGCACGCCGTAAATTTCTCAAAACCGAGGCCACTGAGTTTGCTTATTGCGAAGAGGCTTTCAAGCGCGTTGCATTATCGCGCCCTGATGTGGCCTTTTCTTTGCAGCACAATGGTAAGATTATTTGGCAATTAGCTGCGGGACAAGATGCAATCAAACGCGTCACTGCTATATTGGGCGATACCTTTGGACAAGCCGCAGTAACGGTATCACACACCGCCGCAAGCCTTTCATTACAAGGCTTGGCAGCCCTACCCGCTTATTCGCGCGCCAACCGCGATGCACAATTCTTCTTTGTCAACGGCCGGTTTGTACGCGACAAAGTTGCCAGCCACGCGCTACGTCAAGCTTATCAAGATATTTTGCATCACCAGCGGCATCCTGCTTTTGTGTTGTTTCTCCACATGCCGGCCGAACAAGTTGACGTAAATGTGCATCCCGCCAAAAGCGAAGTGCGATTCCGCGACAGCCAAGGCATACACCAATTTATTTTTCACACCGTGCAACAAGCCCTCGCAATTCCTGCAAAAACTGTGAATCAACCGCCACAACAGTCCGCAATATTTATTCCAATACAAAAGAACATGAGCCTTGCTGTCGCGCAATCAAATGCGGCTTATCAAGTGTGGGAAGCTTTCTCGATGCAGGAGAGAAATGTAGTAGAAAAAGGTAGCAACACTCCCGTTATTAACCTTAACTTCACCTCGACATACTCAGAACAACCTTCTCCCTTCGCTCATCACGACCAGGCAATTCCACCGCTCGGCTTTGCACTCGCTCAACTATCAGGCGTTTACATCCTCGCGCAAAATCAACATGGCTTAATCGTGGTGGATATGCACGCTGCACATGAACGCATCGTTTACGAACAACTGAAAACTTCTTTGGATGCAGAAAAAATCAGCACACAACCGCTGCTCATTCCCGTTAGCTTTTATGCAGACAAATTGGATGTTGCCACCGCCGATTGTGAACAAACCGCATTGCATCAACTTGGCTTCGACATAGCACCGCTCTCTCCTACAACGCTTGCAGTACGAGCGATGCCAGCTTTGCTCAAACAATCCGAAGCAGAAAATGCCGCGCGTGAAGTGTTAAATGAATTGCGCGATTTCGGCGCGAGTCGTGTGCTAACGGAACGACGGAACAAATTACTTGGTACGCTTGCCTGTCACGCCGCCGTTCGTGCCAATCGGATTTTGAGCCTCACCGAAATGAATGCACTATTGCGCGAAATGGAGCACACCGAACGCTCAGGGCAATGCAATCATGGTCGCCCAACTTGGTTTCAAGTGACGCTCAGTGAACTGGACAAAATGTTCATGCGCGGAAAATGACGCTACAATTATTACCGCTTTATGAGTTTTTTGAAAATCCATCATTAGCGCAATATGTATTGAAGGAAGACACCGGCTTGCGCAATCCCACGGTTTTATGGATAATGCGCGCCCTTAGTGCGTACACCCGCCGCACAAAACATCATTAGAAGGAAAACCAAATGAAAGCAGATATCCACCCAAATTACCAAGAGCTTACCGTGACTTGCAGCTGCGGTAACAGTTTCAAAACCAAATCGGCAATAGGCAAGCAAACGTTGAGCGTTGAAGTTTGCTCGGAGTGCCACCCGTTTTACACTGGTACGCAGAAGATAGTTGATACTGCCGGTCGTATCGATAAATTCCGTCAAAAATACGGCACTAAAGCCGCTGCGTAAGCACGCTGCCGGAAGGCTCACAAAAAGGCAGCGTTTGCTGCCTTTTTCTTTTACAGTAACCGAATGTACTTTATTAAGCCTACCGACCCCTACCCCATCACACCCGCCAAAGCGGTGATGCTGGGATTGCTATGCCTGATTTGGCTGGGTACAGGGTTAGTCGGACACGATCCGTGGAAGCACGATGACGCTTACAGCTTCGGCTTAATTTATTCCATACTGCAAAGCGGTAATTGGCTAATCCCCACGCTAGCGGGCGAGCCCTTCATGGACAAGCCGCCGCTGTTCTACTGGACAGGCGCGGCATTCGCCAAATTATTTTCTCCCGCACTTCCTCTGCATGATGGCGCACGACTAGTGAGTGGTTTTTACACGATACTGACGCTGTTGTTTGTCGGCTTGGCGGGTCGCAAGTTATATGGTGAGAATCGCGGCTGGGCAACGGCAATTATTTTGATAGGCTGCCTGGGTATGCTGGTGCGCGCGCACGAGATGATTACCGATCTCGCGTTGCTCACCGGTTGCGCGATGATGTTATACGGCTTTATTCATAGCCAAGAGCGTGCGCTACGTGCAGGATTTTGGATCGGCATGGGAACGGGTGTTGGCTTTATGTCCAAGGGTTTCATCGCACCGATATTGTTTATTTTAATTGCCGCATGTTTACCCGCGCTATTCAATATCTGGCGCACACGTAATTTTCTGAACAGCATGGTTATCGGCATTTTATTTGCCATGCCGTGGCTCACAATTTGGCCGCTGTTGTTGTATCAACATTCACCGCAGCTCTTCGTTGATTGGGCATGGACGCACAACATCGGCAATTGGCTTAGCTATGCCAAAGCTGGGCCTAATGCGGAGTCTCTCTACTACTTAAAAAATCTGCCATGGCTGGCTTGGCCTGCTCTACCGCTGGCGATATGGGTGGTGTGGAAATCCCGTCATCGTTTGGCACAACGCGATGATTTGCAGTTGCCGCTCGTGGCGTTTGGCGTAATGATGCTAACACTCAGTTTTGTACCCAGCATTGAAGAGGTATTTGCCTTGCCGATGCTGCTACCCATTGCGCTGCTCGCAACTGCCTCGCTATCCATGTTGAAGCGGGGTGCAGCGAATGCACTCGACTCGTTTGGATTAATGACTTTTGCGTTGCTCGCCATCGTGATGTGGTCGGGCTGGACAGGATTGTTGTTGGACAATCAGGCAAAAATTACGCATTGGTTGAAAGACTTCCAGCCGGGATTTGAGCCAGGACTTGATTCCGACGCTTTCACCATAGCCATTATCGCAACGGTGCTGTGGTTGGTGATGGTGTGGCGTGTGGGGCGTTCAATGCGCCGTGCCGTGGTTAATTGGGCGGCGGGGATGACCCTGATTTGGGTTTTGGCGATGACGCTTTGGTTACCGTGGCTGGACAGCGGAAAAAGTTATCGCGGCATGGTTGCCTCGTTGCGCGTGTCACTTCCCCAAACATACCGGTGTATCGCACGGGAAAATGTCGGCGCGGCTCAGCGCGCCATGTTGCACTATTTCGGCAACATCATCACGCAACCGGATGCCAAGTATCGTTGTGATTTGCGCCTTATCCAAGGTGATAAACTTCCCAAGTCTTTATCCGATGAAAAACGCTGGGATAAAATTTGGGAAGGCCGCCGCAAAGGAGATAAGACCGAGTATTACCGCTTATATCAGCGCACGACCCAGCAAGGAAAGACGGGTAAAACCAAACCTACTTGAACCAGCGATTATTTGCGATGACAAGCAAGACACAGCTCGCTTGCTTCTATTGGTCTGCGCAAATAACTATTGCCCGATTTTTTCGCCAAGGATTGCTCATGTTCACGATGACAGGATAAGCAGGTTACGGTTGCCGCCCCCTCCACAATCTTCATGCGAACTTCATCCGTATCAGCCAGACCATTATGATTAGCATCAAAAAACGACTCTTCATTGCTCTGTTCATTGACTGGATTAAAATCCGCCACATCTTGAGGATAGGGAATTCCCACAGGATGATGCGTTTTGTTTTGGCTATCCATCTTTTCGGGATATTTCGTACCGACCGCATTACCCATCAGATGGCAGCGCAGACAATCGCCCAACCGGGCTTGTTCCGCCAACGTTTTCCCGGAAATCACCATGCCAACCAATACTATCGACATCAGTTTAACTGTGCACAAACTTAGCTTTAACATCACACCCCCTTGGTAGTCAGCTAACCAGCCGCTCCCGTGAGACTTGATTTCGATCAAGTAATTCAATGGTGCACGATCGGCCTAACTTCATTACGATGACAGACATGGCAAAATTCCCGGCTGTCACCCCGTAAAAAGTCCTCATCGGGTTCTTCCATCCGCACTGGACTTTTTTCATGCTCCCGGTGGCAGGTGCTGCACGTAATCTCAATCTTACCCTCACCATCTTCAAACAACCTGATTTCATCATCATCCAGCTTGCCATTACCATTTGAGTCAAAATAATGCTTATTGCCACGTTTAGCATTAAAAACATTAAAGGTATCTGACTTCAATTGCGGCGGATATACAATTTCAACGGGATGATGATCCGCAGTGTTGATGTACATGTCTTCGAGTGCTCTGGCAGTTTTTGCGTTGGCGCGAGAATGGCAAAACATGCAATCGTCATTGCTCTCGTAACCCTCAGGCGTTTCACCCATTTGCACACATCCGACGATCATTACGCTGGCCAAAGTAACAGCCAAAATCCCCAACAAATATTCTTTTAGTTTTAGCATGGCTCGCTCCCTTGTTCTTAATTATGGCAACTGTACGTTTAAATCTTCCCTGCAATTTTTGGCGTAGCGCACACCACATCAGCATTTTGTGCGCGATGGCGTAGCGCATGGTCTATTAGCACCAGTGCCAGCATCGCTTCCGCAATTGGCGTAGCGCGAATACCTACACAAGGATCGTGGCGACCTTCTGTTGAAACCATTACCGCCTCGCCTGCTTGGTTAATCGAGCGACGAGGCAAGCGTATACTGGAAGTTGGTTTGATAGCGAGATGAGCAACGATGTCCTGCCCTGTGGAAATGCCGCCGAGTATTCCGCCCGCGTTATTTGTCAAAAATCCTTGCGGGGTCATTTCATCACCATGTTCACTTCCGCGTTGTGTGACGCAATTGAAACCCGCACCGATCTCCACACCCTTTGCCGCGTTGATGCCCATCAGCGCGTAAGCAATTTCGGCATCCAGCCGGTCATACACCGGCTCGCCCCAACCGACAGGAACGTTCTCCGCAACCACAGTCAGCTTTGCGCCGATTGAATCACCGGATTTGCGTAGCGCATCCATGTAGTTTTCGAGTTGCTCAACGATGCCAGCGTCGGCGGAAAAAAACGGATTGTCATTCACCCCTTCCCAGCTTTTGAAGGGCATGACCACCTCGCCGAGCTGCGATAGATAGCCGCGTATCACCACACCATAACGTTCGTGTAACCATTTTTTGGCAATTGCCCCCGCCGCCACCCGCACTGCT
>CAZSPN010000060.1:5543-12030 GCA_964608835.1 uncultured Gallionella sp. | reverse complement strand
ATTCAGAACAATCAATCAGCTATTTCAGCAATTCATCAGTGTCTCTTATGGCCGAGCTGCTGACGGTGGACACCATGACTGGGATGACCGCTCCAGCTGCCGCTTTTGGAAATACCACGTATGGCACACAACGGGGCATACTGATTCGGGGTTGTCCAACCCTAGCTTGCACAGTACGGAGTAATAGCCAGAAAATTTAGGGAACAAGATTTCAACCCCAGATTGCAAATAGCCGAACATTCAAATGCTTCAAAGCAAATTCGTCATAATCATATCGGCCACCACGCCCCGATAATGTCCCTTGTCGTAGTACCAAGACTGGTTCTGAGTAATGTAGCGCGCCACCGAGAAATCCACCACGTCAGGCCGAATCTTCAACACCCGACGTTTGAACTCAAGGTAGGACTTCTCCGATATCGTCTCAAGCGTTGGTTGATAGTACGGATGGATGAATAGCTTTGCCTCGATGTTGTTGGCATCAAGCCAGCGGCACAGGTTCTCAAATTCAGTGAATCGCTCATCGATCCAGCGAACTTCAGTGCCACTCCATGCGCCCCCTTGGAAATGTGCCTGGCTGTATTTCGCGCTATCGGCCACACGGTCTTTGTCATATCCGTAAAGGTGGTACATGCCGGTCCCGTCCACGTCGAAGAAGATCGAGGGCGATTCTTTGATGTGGTGAGCTACCCGTGTCGCCCCTTGCATCATCCCCGACGCGAACAGGTAGTACCCGAAGAACGCCGCCTGAGACTCGCCAGACACAGCCGGATGCGCACGCCCCCACGGTGCAACGCCATTTGGACGTTCATAGAACGTGAAGAAATCAATCCCGATCAACACCTCTTTGATGGGCTTGCCTTCGCGCTTGAGCGCACGCAGCGCATCGAATGCTTCGTTAGGCGTTCCAGCCAAGAACGATAGGTTGTAGAACGAATGGCCGGTGAGCCGACTCGCCGTATCCGGGTCGAACACACCCATCACCGACGAACCAAGGATGTAAGCGTCATGGTGGTCATCAGCCCGCAATAGATGTTCCACTTTTCGGTACCGCTCGTTGACTGCGTAGCCACTGCGCAGATACGAATGACCGAACACCTCATAGGGATCGACAAAATAGTTGAATGCCGCGACCAACATCCCGCCGATCAGGAACGTCGCTGCAATCCAATAATTCCATGCACAGTTGCTCATTTTGTTAAAAAAGGCATGGATTTGGGCAAAAAAAGCCAAAATATGGCTCAAAACTGATGATTTGCAGTTGAGCTATCGTCATTTGAGGTGCGCTCATCGAATTGGCCAATCAGAACTGGTAGTACAAGAACGTGGTGGGATGGCCAAGTGCCAAGATGCTAGACACCACCATCAAGCCGGTAACCACGGCAGAACGCCAAGTAGGCACGGCAACCTCAAAGGAGGCGCGCTGATGGGTGTTATTGGCACTCATCGCAAACAGTAGAAGTCCGAACATGAACAGGATCTCGATGCCGTTGATGAAAGGCGAGTGCTGGAACAGAAATGAGCTACCAAACCAAGTCGCATACGCTGAAGGCAGGACTACCCCCTTCAGACCAAGCATCGTCTGCCAAATCAAGAGCGCGTCATCGACCGACGCAGCGCGGAACATCACCCAAGCGAACAGCACGGCCAAGAAGGTAATCGCCACCGAGACAGCGCGCGGCAATGTGATGCCTGCAAAGCCCCATGCCCGATGAATGGCCAGATAAAAGCCGTGCATCAGCCCCCACAACACAAACGTCCATCCAGCGCCGTGCCACAGCCCTCCCAGCACCATCACCACCAGCGCGGTAAGCATCGCCCTCCCCCAGCCGTTTCGATTGCCCCCAAGCGGGATGTAGAGGTAGTCACGCAGGAATCGCCCCAGGGTGATATGCCACCGGCGCCAGAACTCCGCGATGCTGGCCGACTTGTAGGGCGAATTGAAGTTCACTGGCAGCACCACACCAAACAGCAAAGCCAAGCCCATCGCCATTTCAGAGTACGCCGAGAAATCGAAGTACAGTTGCAGCGAATACCCCAATGCCGCCGTCCACGCATCAAGGAATTGCAGCTCCGCGACGTGCGCGAAAGGTGCGTCCACATAGCTGGCCAGCGAATCGGCGATCACCACCTTTTTGAAGAGGCCAACGGCCAGCAGGAACAAACCAGCGGACACCATGCGCGCATCCGGCAGCAGACTCTTTTTCTGCAACTGAGGAATGATCTCCGCGTGATGCACGATAGGACCTGCGATGAGTTGCGGAAAGAACATCACAAAGATGGAGAAGCGCAACGGATCTCGGTCGAGCACCAAACCTCGATGGCAATCCACCAAGTAGGCGATTTTCTGGAAGATGAAGAAAGACATGCCCAACGGAAGAATTACGTGCAGCAGCGCGTATTGCGTACCAGTCAAGGCATTGACGTTGCCGATGAAGAAATCAGCGTATTTGAAATAGCCGAGCACCAGCAGATTAAAGATGATGCCCACCGTCAGCGCACCAACAGACTGGCGACGTGCCAACACACCGCCGAGCTGATAATTGAAAGCCAGCAAGAGCAACAGCATGGCGAGGTAGCGCCAGTCCCAAGCGCCATAGAACACACAGGAAGCCACCAGCAACACCCATTGTGCCGATCGAACGCTGAATCGCGTGTGAGCCACCCAGAACGCCAGCAATGTCAATGGAAGGAAGGCGTACAGGAAGAGAGCCGAATTGAACAACATCGATCAGATCCAACCTAATTGCAGAAGCGCGAAATACGCCCCAACCGCGCAAAGGATCGCAGGCAAGGCAACCATCCAATCCTGTCTTGATGGCAGGCTGGCGGCTATGAACGTGCTGGCCACCCAGATATGCACCAGATACCACCCGCCCGATGCCTCTGAATGAGCGACGGCATACCAGATACCCAAGGGGAGTAACCCGAACGGTGCAAGCGCGATGGGAATTCGGGTAAAGATGTTGGGAGAAACGCGAACCGAGCCAAGCACCCAAGTGCCGCCCTCGCGCTTCGGGATGATGCTTGGAAATGATGGTTGAGCGCCCAGCACTCGCGCGACAAGCCAGTGACCCAACTCGTGCGCTACTGTGCCCGGCAATGAAAACAGGCTGAATGCCCACATCCCAAGCCGAGGCGCTAAAACGAAGTGGACTGCCAACATGAAGCCGATCAGGAAATGCGTGACGGTCGGAAGTGCGGCGAAGCGTTCAAGCAATCCGATCATTGCTCTTTCTGAGCTTTGCGCCACTCCCACGGAGGCGTAGGAGACTCTTCCGACCACACCCCCAGCTTGGCCGCTTGCGCCGCCTTCTGGTCGTTGTACAAGGTGCGGTCGGTAGCATATTTCTCATAGACCATGGCCATGCCGCGCCGGACTTGTTCACGGTTCACATCGAGGCCGTCCACCGTGATACCGCATACAAAACGTCCATAGCGGTCGGTATCGCCGCAGGAGGCTGTTACCACTTTGCTAAATGTGAGTGATGCCAGCGATTGCTTGGAATCGTTGCCGAACGGTTGCGATGGCTTGTTTTTGCCGTGAGCAGTCTCCGGCGCGTCGATCTGCGCCAGACGGATGCGATGCTGCGTGTTGGAAGCGTCCAGAATTGTTACGGTGTCACCATCAGCAACACTCACCACCTTGCCGGTGATGGTGTCGGCCATCGCCAACGACGAACAGAACAACAAAGCCAAGATTGGTGAAGCTACGGCGGCGATCTTTACTTTATGCATGAATTCTCCATTTTTATGCGTGAATACGCTCAGTTTCACTTTGATTTGTCGCCCAATATGCGTTTCATCGCCCACCACATGAGTGGATTAACGCGGCGGTTGTTGCCCATATCAAGCGGCGATTCCCACTTTTTGACTGTGTTGATGGTGGTCATCCACCGTGCGGCGGCCTGCTCTTGGGTAAGGCCGTGACGAGTACGCAGAGCGATTACCTCTTCAGGGAGAGGTGTATATGGTTCTGGAGTTTTAGGCATGGCTACACATCACTTTGCATTGCTCGGCTTTCGCAATCTGACCAGCCAGCGGACTGCCGTAAATATTGCGACTTGCCGAAGAGGATTCCGCAGCAATCCGTTTGATCTGCTCAAAAATCTCGCGGCGAGCTTCAGATTTGTATCCTTTTGACTTTAGATCAGCCTTGAATGAACGATCAATTTGCAGCCCACCATGAGCGTAGTAGAGGCTATATACCCCGCCATCAAACAGCAAGGTATCGCCAGACAAAGAAAGCGCTGGTCGCTTCTCGCGGGTTGCTGCTATCCCGGCTCGCGCTGCCTTGCGTTGTTTGCGCAGAGCAGAAGATTCGAGCGCTTTACGCTGCATTTCCTGCTCGTACTCTGTCAATTCCGCGTGTCTCATCTATATTCGAAGCTTCCTGTTTTTAGCGATTCTCATGCTTTCCAATCCGAGTTTTTCTCACCCTGAACAATAGACCCAGTGGGTCTATTCCGCAAGCGGAAAATCAACTAATGGCACCCTTCTTGATTCCTGCAAATTCCCGCCTATCCTGCCAATTCGTATTCATCAACCGGTGCTCTGCGCGTGCTACAAAGAAACAATGTTCTGTATCTTCTGGATCGAAAGATTGCCACTTTTGATTGGCTGGTGATGGGATTGCTCTGTAACGGTAGCAGTCATTCTTTTCAGCACACCCCTTGCCAGTGCACATTGTTATGCTTGCCATGGTTACGCCCTCTGACTTTTCGCTTTAGTCAACTGAACAAGGCTTGGATTGATCCCCGCCGACTTCGTGCCCTCTATCGCACTCACGATCTCTTCACGGGTTGGCTTTTTCTTAGAACTGAAGCGCAATGTCGCATACCCAGCTTGGCTGGTCATGGCATCCCGTTTCCCATCTTTTTCCGTCACGTGAGTGCGATCATCCAGCTCGATCAGTGCCACGATACTCATTGCTTTGTCACACACAACGAAATCCACCATCTTTTGAGAAAACGTACCGCGAATGCGGTAATAGTTGCTCTTGTCACTTCTGGGTACGGCAGGCATCAGAATCGCGCCCATTGCCACCTGGGGGAACACATGGAAGTCCGGTAATGCCTCGATGAGCCTTCCAAAGAACTCTTTTTCGTAATCAGTCAGGAGCGGCTTTTTCAAATACTCCTGCGCGCCTTGAGAGCGTTGCCCTAAGAAACGCATCAACACCATAAATCCAGCGATTGCCAACACCACAAGCACCACAAAAACGAAGTTCGACATCAATTTCTCCAATTCACTTAAAAATCATTCCAGGCACCGACCACGCCACCCAGCCATACATCAACAATCCCAGAATGTACTCACGAAAGTCGCCAGTGCACAACTTTAGAGGCGAAACAAACCGTCTTTTGCTTGGCCACAACAGCGGCACACCTGAATTTGTGAGCCAATCCCCCAACAGATGTGACAGATACCCCGCAGCCATACCAACCAATAGCGGAACAGCAAAGCCTTTGTGCCAATTCGCTTGTTGAAACACCCACCACATGAGCCAAGACATGCCTACTACGGCGATCAGGCTGTGCGTGATGCCTCGATGTCCAAATATCGCAGAAATCGGCAAGGAAAGCGGAAGAACTCGACTCCCAAACGCGCTCTTGGGATGGTCAATGTCAGGAAGGTAACTACCTGCCACGCCACCAGACAGGATGAGTAGCGCTTGAATTGGGCCTGCGTGAAGAGCTTGAGCGACCAACAGCGCGGAGGCAGTGCCAGCAGCAGCGTGGGTGAAGGCCATCATTGCGAAATGGCCTCCATGCCGTGTTTGAGGAGGGTCGCAATAGCGATTCCAGCCTCTTTGCCGCTATTCGTTGCCCATTCGAGGGTATGTACTGCCCCATGAACCACATCCCCGACGACGAACATGGCCTTACTGTTGCCCGGAACAGTCTCCAATGACGGCGACAAGCATTGTCCGTCAGGTATATCGGGAATCACCCGCTCAAAGCCGTACATGACAAGGCAGATATCGTATCGGTTGCCGCTAATATCGACATGCCCACCCATATCTTTCACGTCGAAATCAGCGACCAAGTGCACCGATGCTCCGGCCGACGTCGCCGCCGCACGAAGATCCTTTCTGGCTCTGATGCCTCGGGCGAATATCGAAGCAGACGAAGCGCCTTTTGACAGCGCGATTGAGGCGTATTCGAATGCGTTATCGCCACCACCAAGGATTGCGATGCGCTTGCCGTTGTAGTCGCGCTCGTATGCTGGCTTGAATGGGCCGATGAGCAGGTTTTCTGATTCAGTGAAGCCACCAGTACGGGCTTTTGTGCCAGTAGCAATAACCAGATATTGGCAATGGCAGCACCATTCGTCTTGAGTGGACACTTCCCAATGGTTTGCGAAGCCCTGAATGTGGTGAGCGTTCGTCGATACGAGATTGATGGGGAAATCCACCACGGACTTGAACCACTCCCTTGAAGACTGGCCGCTCTCGCCCACCCCGTAATCAATATTGGTATGCCCACCC
>CAZSPN010000060.1:0-5533 GCA_964608835.1 uncultured Gallionella sp. | reverse complement strand
CATTGCCGCGTCGAGTATGACGTAATCCACTTCCAAGGCGGACAACTCTCGGGCACACGCCACGCCAGCCGGACCAGCTCCGATAATAACTACTTGGTATGAGTCGTGAACCATTTCAAATACCTTTCCCCCACATTGGGCAGAGAATATTTCGAGATTGCAGCGCGGCGGATACCCTCTCTTTTCGTAACATCCCATGAACTTACGATCTGAATACTTGATGCGACTGCATCAAGGCTGTTCGGGTGAACAACCGCCCCATTATTTTCGTTGACCAGTTCAGTGTTTGCCCCGCAATCCCATGTGATCACTGGCAATCCAGCGCACAAGGCTTCGGCTGTGACCATCCCGAATGCCTCTTGAATATCGCAAGCCTGAAGTTGCAGTAATGCGGTGGAAACTCTCATTTCTCGGTGTAGTTTGCTGCGCTCTAGGCACCCAAGGTAAGTTGCGCCGGATTTAACAGCCATTTGTAGTGCTGAAGGATCTTCCGCGTGCCCTGCAACTGCTAGCCTCATCCCTGTTTGATTCATTACATCGACCGCGTTCTGGATGCCTTTTGACCTGCACACCCTACCTGCGTACATCAGCCGTCCAGAACCTCTAACCGCATGCACGACGCTTCTTTGAACTGGGCAAAGAAGTGGCTCACTGATAGAAACACCATAAGTAGCTGCTTGGGCTTTTGATAAAAAGCCAAACCGGCTCAGGTTTCCGACAATCGACGCATCGACGGCGCAGGACATCCCCTTGCTGAAGGTCACGACATTCAAGAATGCCTGATGGTCTACAGAATATGGCAGTGCGTCGTGTCCAAAGTTGATGACACTCGCGTATTTTCCACTCGACAAGCCGCTGATAGCCGCATCAACTATTCCAGAAAGTCCGTCACCGGTTACATATTCCCCGTGCACGAGAATGCTTGGCTGTGCTTGCCCGTCAAAAGATTCAACATCGAACAGACTAGACCCCGAACCTATGAGCCCCAAGATCGTCACATCGATGCCGCTCCATTTGAAATACTCGCCGATCTGCTGGCACAAAAAGAGTGTGCTGAAATGGGAGTCGTCTTGGTACGGCGTGAATGCCGGTGGGATGAGTGCGATCCTCAATTACTTGGCCTTCATATCTCGTTTGAGCTGCCTAGCGGTGTTGCAGATGTCCTGTGCGAGGGTTATCCCATCGGAAACGGACTTTTCAGCATGGCGCTTCATTTCACGCAGCGTGTGACGCATTGGATCTTCGTTGTCCACGTCATCAAGCATCCTTTGGATCTCGCCAAGGGTGTAAACGGTGTCATCAGCAAGGCTTCGTTTGTCACTTATGGTCTTAAATCCGTTTCTGCAAGTTGCTCAACCATACCCAGCTTGAGAATCCAATGGCGATGATGGCCAGCGGTGCAACCACGGACGGTATCGGGAACGGTAAAGCTATCCAGATAGCGATCGCGATAAGTGTTGTGTTGGAAATGATGACGCCCATGCGGTGTTTCATCGGCGACTGTGAAGAGAAGCGGTGCATGCTGATCTCGCGCACGCCCCATCCGTCCATGGTGATGGCGATGACGAAAGGAAACAGGATGAAGAAATACAGCAGGAGCATGTAGGCGCGGTAGGTAATCAAGGAATACCACAGCCACGTGACGATGACGCGCTCCTGCGACCAGTGTTTCATCATTGAGGGGAGCGCTTGGGTGTCTCTGATCGCCGAGGTGGAATCCTTGATGAAGTCCATGCTGGCGGCTATGGACTGGGAATATATCCAACGGTCTGAGTCTGTGCCGCCCATGGCAACTGAAAATGCGCGTTCAGCTTGCAGTGAGTTCATCAGGAATTCAGGCGATATCAGAGACCAGACGGCCATCGCACCCAATATGACGAACATGGCAACGACTGCACCGGAACTGCCTTTGTCTTTTTTGTCAGCCATGCTTATGCCTTGTCCTGGAGTATCTTGATCTTGCCTTTGATGAGCCGACCACCAGAGACTTTTGCGAAGAAATGGAGAGGGGCTAATTCACCCAAGATCGAGGGCGGGATGATTGGGGCTTCTTCTTCTATGACGGATTCCGCATAGGACGATTTGTATTCATCCTGTATGTGCGCATCAGCGCCGTGGCCATAACGAAGCGAGATGGATTTGTATTTGAACGTCGGAAGGCTGTCGCAGATGTATTTCTGTGTATCGCCATCGGTGACGCGGAAGATGATGAGGTTGTTGATGTTGCCCAGCACTTGTCTGGCTTTGTTTTCATCACCAAGACGCGCAGGAAGGTCGGCAATGGTCTGCATCGCCAGGGTGACACGGAATAGCGCGCCACCGCCCTTGTTCATGAGCTGGATGGTGGGCTGGTTGATTACCTCGGCAGCTTCGTCAATAAACAGGTTCACCGGACGGATGGAGTCGATGCCGTAGTTGTAGCGGTCACCAGACACAGCAGTTAAGTCCGCCAGCATGATTGAGCCGATGGCACTACCAACCGTGCCATCCGACAAGCTATCAAGTCCAAGGTAGAGGACTTGGTTGTTGTTGATGATCTTGGCCATGTCTGTCGATTGACGCTTACCACCCATTTCTACCGCAGGAGACAGGAGTTCTGTCAGCGGGTCGGAGGTGAGCATGGATAAAACCGGGATGAGCGAGGCGACCATCTTCTGGAAGTGGTCTCGGTTGTGCTCAAAGGTGGAAATCAGGCCGTCCAAGTCGGATGACTGGGCTTCGTGAATAACGATCTGCTTGTAAAACTCGATGTAGGCTTCCAGAACTTTGTCTTTGTGCTTTTTGATGAAGCCGCTCGATCTCGATTCCCAATCTGCTACGTGGTCAATAAAGTGGTGACGGAGGGTATTCAGAACGAGGTTGTCAGCGCCGCCCTCGATGTAGTGTTTGAGGTGAGCGAGGTTCGGGCTTACGCCAGTGGCCACCAAGCCGTTCACGATGTCGTTTAGAACTTTCCAGCCGAACGCGGCAAACGGGTCTGCGCCTGTCTCGGAGGGAATCAAGGCAGCTACACGGCTCGCCAATTCAGTACGGCGGTTCCAGTTGCGCATAGGGTCGATGGATATCGACTTCTCAGGGTGCGCGGGATGGAAATAGACGAAGCGTTCTGGTTGACCCATCCGTTCGCAGATGCGCTTCATGTTCTTCGGGAGGGCGTGATCGCCTTTGGGGTCGATGACGATGACGCATTCGCCACGAAGAATCGCCTGAGCAATCAGATTCTCCATGGCGCGGGTCTTACCAACGCGGGTCGTTCCAATCAGGCCGGTATGGCCAACAAGGTTTCCTACATCCATGAAGCGGTCAGTCTCTTTGTCGAGACCGTGAAGCCAGTACGCGCCGTTCAGACGGTGTTCGTCGGTGATCTTGCCAATGGTCTTTGCGACACCCATCCCGATCATTGAGTGCATCTTTTGGGCTTCAATGTCGGTCCAGTCGAACCCACTACCAAGCCAGACGGCTTTCTTTTTCATCGCCTGTTCGTTCTTTTGAGCGAGTTCGGTGATGGTCATAAATTCCATACCGAAGTTGGCAAGCCTAGAGCTGTCCACATAGCGGTTGTAAGCGGCTATGCCACGGTATGCTGCCATTCCGGTGCATACGAGCGCTGCGACCGCACTGAATTTCATCGGGATAGGCACAGGCATGAATTTGCCGATGATGAGGGTTGCCGTAGCAGCCCCACCCCACGCAGTCGCCATCTTGGCTTCGATGTTAGGCCGCCAAGGATTCTCCCAGTCGAATGATTTTGACATGCGTTATTCCCGTGTTCTGAGTGTCAGGATGGTTGCGGAGAGGTACACACCGATCAGCGCTTCGATCAGTTGATGGCCGCTTCCAACCAATGCAAGGATGAGCATCGCCGGGATGGACAGTAGGAATACGGCTGACGCGAGGCGTTTGTTGATCCGCACACTGAAGCCGTCCGTAGCAAACAGCCACAAGGCGCACAGCCAGACCACAGGGATTGCCATAGCGACCGCACCACCATACTCAACCCATATCGCTAACACACTCGAAGCGATCGAGAGGATGCCTAGAACAATGCACAGTCCCGCTGAGTCTGGCATGTCTGTCCACTGCCCACGGAACGTATTGAACCGCCACGAGAGGGTTGCAAGCGCCTTGATTAGGTATCCGAGTTCGCTCATTCGGATTCCAGCCGTTCGAGTTGATTCAGATACAGCAGAACTTTCGCCACGATGGATGCTTTACGGCGAATCTTTATCAGGCCAGCTTCGACCGCACGAACCATATCCTCTTCCCAAGGCTGGGTGTACTTGGCCAACGTTGCAGGGGTATAGCTGTGCCCCTTCGCTGGCTTCCGTATAAGGGTCTTCTGCATACGGCGGGTCTTAGTGGCCTTTTTCCCGTACCACTTCACCTCGTACCATGTTGCCGTCAATCCATATCCCCTAATTCTGGTTTGCACGTAGAGGGTGCTCTTGCCGATCCAATCTCTAGTCTTATTCTCAGCCATGACGTAATCGAGGTGACGCTTACACAGCGCTTCAGACTCTTCCCCGAGTGCCGCCAACACACCTTCCATACTCTCCAGTGCGATTCCCTTAACCAATTCCTGCCCCTCCATGATTTAACTGATTCCTTCCAAATAACCGACTGGCAAAAGTGTGGTCTTTTCCCCCATATTACTTCTGCGCAACAGACGCATTTCGGCGCGGTGAACTGACCAACTGCTTAACCAACAAAACAACCGATTCGCGGAACTGATGCTCGTAATCAAATCATTGACTTGAGTGCTAAATGAGCGCAAAAACAAAGGGCGGAAAAACTGTCTAGTAGCGGAATTTCTGTCTGGAAACTCACTTGCGCCCTGCCAGACGGAATTTCCATCTAGCGCCTTCGGAATAAATATCTGTTTATTTCTCATAATGTTGCGTGCGGAAAAATCGTCCATGTTGCGAGCTTTATTGCTCAATGCAGAGAAAAGACAAAGTTTCCGCAGCCCGATTTTCTTTAGAGGAAAATTCCGGTAGCGGCTTGGCCACCAGCTCATTTATGACGGGAAGAAACTTACGCAGAGGTGATGTCGAACCACTCACTTCATGCAATTTTGCAAACGTCATCTGCAACTCTTCGTCGCATCCGCAGTGTTGTTTGAGGAAGAGATAGATCAACCTGCGTGCGGCAGAAAGAGCGAAATAGTCGGGATGGATAGGGGTAAAGAACTCGTTGTGTGCGAGGCAATAAATCCGGTGTGGAATCTTGATCGTGACCGTCTTGAGCCGCCCTGCATCATCACGTCCAAGCTGGTATTCCTCGACGAAATTGCAGCTTGTTGCATCTAGTCCAATCGGGGTTGTGTTGGTGAGGATATTGGCACCCGAAAGGCGCTCCAATCCTTGAATAAATATGCTCTCGCGCTCACCATTTTGGGCTCGTCCAGAGAACGCATAGAAATCATCCACATTGAACTGATACACCGGGCCTACATCATCATCCCGTCCATCTATAGCTGCATTAGCTATCCAGGTAATGCAATAAGTCAGCACGTCCAAGTCTCTAATGGTTG
>CAZSPN010000059.1:1542-12220 GCA_964608835.1 uncultured Gallionella sp. | reverse complement strand
AGAAGCGGCAGCCAGCGAGATGGGCGAGGTGGAATCACACGGTCGCGTGCATTTCAATCACCTCAATAGGGCGGATGAGGCCGCGTTGCGTGGTCTGGTTGAAAAACATCTGCGTTACACACACAGCCCGCGTGCGAAACATATCTTGGATAACTGGGCGGCGTATTTACCAAAATTTATCAAGGTGATGCCGACCGAATATCGCCGTGCTTTGCAGGAAATGGCAGCACAACAAGCTAAACAACTGGAGGTCGCATAATGAACGCACCTGTAAATTCATTTTGCGTGCGAATTGCTATGTCGCGTGCGTGCTTGTTCCTCGCCTATCTAGCTGATATTTCTCGTCGCTCGCTGTCCGGCTTCTTGCACTTCATCACGCAAAGCCAAATTTTCAGGAGTGTCCATAATGGGTAAGCCAACAGGATTTATGGAATTTCAGCGGTTGGCAGAAGAGAACTTGCCAACTGCCGAACGCGTTAAAAACTATCGGGAATTCGTGCTTCATCTGAATGATGACCAGGCCAAAGTGCAGGGTGCGCGTTGCATGGATTGCGGCATTCCATTCTGTACCAGCGGTTGCCCAATCAACAACATCATTCCCGATTGGAATGATTTGGTGTATCGCGGTGATTGGAAAAACGCGCTGGATGTGTTGCACTCCACCAACAACTTTCCGGAGTTTACTGGGCGTGTGTGCCCTGCCCCTTGTGAGGCGGCGTGTACGCTCAACATCAACAACGATGCGGTGGGCATCAAATCCATAGAACATGCCATCATCGACAAAGGTTGGGAAAATGGCTGGGTCGTGCCTGTTCCTGCTGCGAAAAAATCCGGTAAAAAAGTTGCGGTAGTGGGTTCAGGCCCGGCTGGTTTAGCTGCCGCCCAACAATTGGCGCGTGTTGGACATGCTGTCACCGTGTTTGAAAAAAATAGCCGCATCGGTGGTTTGATGCGCTACGGCATTCCCGATTTCAAAATGGAAAAATCCCACATTGATCGCCGCATGGATCAGATGCAAGCCGAGGGTGTGATTTTCCGCACTGGCGTATTTATTGGCACAGACGGCAATATCGGCGTGAATAACATGGCGACTGAAACCATCGCACCGGAAAAATTGCTGACGGAATTTGATGCTGTGGTGCTGTCAGGTGGAGCGGAAACACCGCGTGACTTGCCTGTTCCAGGTCGTGAATTGAAGGGTATCTATGCCGCGCTGGAATTTTTACCACAGCAAAATCGGGTCAACGCGGGCGATGCTGTTCTCGAACAAATCAAGGCCACGGGCAAACATGTGGTGGTGATCGGCGGCGGCGATACCGGCTCGGATTGCGTCGGTACGTCCAACCGTCATGGCGCGTTATCGGTTACGCAATTTGAAGTAATGCCGCGTCCGCCCGAGCAGGAAAATAAATTTCTGGTGTGGCCGAACTGGCCGCTCAAGCTGCGCACCTCCAGTTCGCACGAAGAAGGTGCAAACCGTGACTGGTCGGTATCCACCAAAGCGTTTATCGGCAGTAATGGCAAAGTTGAAAAACTGCTGTGCGTGCGGGTGGAATTCAAAGACGGCAAGATGATTGAAATTGCCGGCAGCGAATTTGAAATTCAGGCCGATTTGGTACTGCTGGCGATGGGCTTCGTCAGCCCGGTGCAAAAAGTGCTGGACGCATTCGGTGTGGAAAAAGACGCACGCGGCAACGTCAAGGCAGGCACGGAGGGCGCAAATTGTTACCAGACCAGCCGAGCCAAAGTATTTGCCGCAGGCGACATGCGCCGTGGACAATCGCTTATCGTTTGGGCGATACGTGAAGGCCGTCAGTGCGCTCGTGCAGTGGACGAATTTTTAATGGGATCATCCGTATTACCCCGCTGAAACCCCTCCTAGCCTCCCCTTATCAGGGGAGGAATGGCGAAGTACCTCTCTCCGCTCCCTCCCTGATAAGGGAGGGCTGGGGTGGGTTTGAGAGGCGGGAAATTTGTAGTTTTGACTTTAACTAAAAGAGAGAGAATCATGGACTTCAAGCTAAAAAACGATACTTTCCTGCGTGCTCTGTTGCGCCAACCCACACCCTACACGCCGCTGTGGATGATGCGCCAGGCGGGTCGTTATTTGCCCGAATACTGCGCCACACGCAAACGTGCGGGCAGCTTTCTGGGCTTGTGCAAAAGCCCGGACATGGCGACAGAAGTCACGCTGCAACCTTTGGATCGCTTTCCACTGGATGCGGCAATTTTGTTTTCCGACATCCTCACCGTACCAGACGCGATGGGCTTGGGGCTGTATTTTGCCGAAGGTGAAGGACCAAAATTTGAACGCACCGTGCGTGACGAAGCGTCGATGAAAGCCCTGCGCGTACCCGACATTGGCACAGATTTGAAATATGTCACCGATGCGGTATCGCAAATTCGCAAAGCACTGGATGGACGTGTTCCGCTGATCGGCTTTTCCGGCAGCCCGTGGACACTGGCATGTTATATGGTCGAAGGCGGCAGCAGCGATGACTATGCCAAAGTCAAAACCATGGCGTATGCAGAACCCAAACTGATGCACGCCATTCTGTCCAAAACAGCGGACACTGTCACGCAATATCTTAATGCGCAAATTGAGGCGGGTGCTCAGGCCGTGATGATATTTGACTCATGGGGCGGTGCGTTGTCGCACTCCGCGTATCACGAATTTTCACTGCCCTATATGGAGCGCATTGTTGCCGGCTTGATTAAAGAAAAAGACGGCGTAAAAATCCCCAACATCGTCTTCACCAAAGGCGGCGGTTTGTGGATTGAAAGCATCGCCAACATCGGTTGCGATGCGGTCGGACTGGATTGGACGATGGACATCGGCATTGCCCGCCAAAAAGTCGGTCACAAAGTGGCACTGCAAGGCAACATCGACCCGCTGATTTTGTTTGCCTCACCCGAAGCCATTCGTGCCGAAGTGGAAAAAGTCCTCTCCAGTTATGGTGTCGGAAGTGGTCATGTGTTTAATCTCGGTCACGGCATTTCACAATTCACTAATCCGGATCACGCAGCGGCACTGGTGCAAGCGGTGCATGAGTTGAGCAAGAAGTACCACTAACTGCTCATCCTAGCAAAAAGCCGCAGGCAGTCCCTGCGGCTTTTGTATTTCTGCGACAATCGTAAACTATGAGTTTTATCCGCATTGCCCTTGATATTCCGCTCGCCACTTTGTTTGACTACACGGTGGCTGATGGTGTGCAAGCGGCAATCGGTCAGCGCGTGGTTGTGCCGTTCGGCAAGCGGCAGTTGGTGGGAGTGGTAATGGAGTGTGTCGCCACGTCGGAGATGGATGCGGCACGAATCAAGCCGATGACTCAGGTGTTGCACGATAGCGCGCCACTGTCGGCGGACTTGCTCACTTTGCTGAATTTTTGCAGCGAATATTATCGCTACCCCATCGGGCAGGCAGTGTTGTCGGCTTTGCCGACACGGTTGCGCTCCGATAAGCCGATTATCACCAAGTCGATATTGGGTTATCGCTTGAGTAGCAGCGGTGCGGCACTTGATCTGGAAAATTTTCCGAAACGTAAGGTAGTGCAGCGGCGAATTTTGGCGAAGCTGGCGGTGCAGCCGTGTAATTTGGCGCAACTCAAGTCATTGTCGGCGACGGCGGGGACTCAGTTGAAGGCGTTGATGGCAGAGGGGTGGATTGAAAGTTTTGAGGGTACTCACCTTCCTTCGACAAACTCAGGGCGAACGGTCAATAGTATTCAGAATCACACTTTCGACAACGCACACACCTTAACGGGCGAACAACAACTCGCCGTTGATGCCGTCACTCAAGCCAGTGGCTACAGGTGCTTATTGCTGCACGGTATTACGGGCAGCGGCAAGACGGAGGTGTATGTGCATCTCATGCACCACGTTTTGCAAAAGGGCGGGCAGGTGTTGTTGCTCGTACCCGAAATCAACCTCACGCCGCAGTTGGAAAATTATTTCCGCAGTCGATTCCCCGATGCCGCATTTGCCAGTTTGCACAGTGGACTGAGTGAAGGTGAGCGGCTGCATCATTGGCAGCAAGCGCAGTCGGGTGCGGCGCAGATTGTGCTGGGTACGCGCTTGTCAGTGTTTGCGGAGCTGCCCAATTTGGCACTCATCGTGGTGGACGAGGAGCATGACAGTTCGTTCAAGCAGCAGGATGGGTTGCGTTATTCGGCGCGCGATGTGGCGATTTTTAGGGCGCATCAATGTGGCGTACCGATTGTGTTGGGCTCTGCCACACCCTCGCTGGAAAGTTATTACAACGCGCAGAGTGGCCGTTACAAAATGCTGGCCTTAACGGGGCGTGCCACTGCCACAGCGCAATTGCCAACCGTGCGCTGCATCAATACCAATCAGACGGTGATGCAGCAGGGCGTGAGCGAAAATTTGCTGCGCGAAATCGAAAAACGCTTCGCCAACCAAGAGCAGAGTTTGCTGTTTATCAACCGGCGCGGTTACGCGCCGGTATTGATGTGCGGCGGGTGTGGCTGGTTGTCGGATTGCAAACACTGCGCCGCCAAAATGGTGCTGCATCTCAATGACAAGCGGCTGAGCTGTCATCATTGCGGCTATCAAATTCGCCAGCCGAACGCATGTCCGAGTTGCGGTAGTGCCGATTTGCATCCGGTTGGCAGCGGTACGCAGCGCGTGGAAAGTGTGTTGCGGGAACGCTTCCCCGATGCGCGAATTTTGCGTGTGGACAGAGACAGCACACGCAACAAACACGCCTGGAAAACTATGCGCGAACTGATACACGCCAATGAAGTGGATATTCTGGTCGGCACACAAATGCTGGCGAAGGGGCATGACTTCCCCGCACTGACGCTGGTGGGCGTGCTTAACCCGGATAGTGCGCTGTACAGCAGCGACTTCCGCGCGGCGGAAAAACTTTTTGCGCAGTTGATGCAAGTGGCGGGGCGCGCGGGGCGCGCCGATAAACCGGGCGATGTGATGATCCAAACCGCCTTCCCTGATCATCCTTTGTATAGGGCGTTGCAGACTCACGATTTTGCGGGCTTTGCCACATCGCAATTGGCCGAACGGAAAATGGCAGGCTTCCCGCCGTTCACTTATCAAGTGATGCTGCGCGCCGAAGGAAAAAATGAAAGCGAGGTGTATGCTTACCTCAACCGCGCAAGAGAGGCAGCCAAAGCGTTAAACATGGATGTCGAAGTCCTCGGCGTAGTGCCTGCTGCATTGGCACGCAGAGCCAATCATTTGCGTGGGCAGATGTTGGTGCAAGCCAACACGCGCCGCGCGATGCAGAATTTTTTGCGTGATTGGAAACCGCAACTGGATGCAATTCCCAGTGCGAAGCTACGCTGTTCGCTCGACATTGATCCGCTAGAGTTTTAGAGTACAACCTCGCAACAGCAACCAAGGAGCAAGCATGTCTATTCATCGTTTTTACACCAAAACACTGAGCGAAAAATTGCTCTACACCTCATTTTTATTGTTAGTGGGATTAGGCTATTTAATGGCAACGGCTTATCTGTACGTTACGCATGAAATGAATGACAGCAAGCCCGGATTGTCTGTCGTGGATGTGGCGAACAGCTATTACGGTAATCGCAGCGGGACACGTCTGGAAGCCGCGATACGCGGTCCGATGGCGGGCTATATCGAGGAAGAGGATCGCGGGGTAATGGTGGCGTGGCTCAAGGATGGCGCTAAACAGGCGACTTATGAGCCGGTAATCAAACCGATACTGCAAAAGACTTGTTTGAATTGTCATGTGAGCAGTTCGGGAATGAACTTGCCCGATTTGGACAGTTATGAGGGCATCCATAAGTTTGCTGAGGTGGATATGGGCATGTCATTGGCGAGTTTACTCAAGCTGTCGCACATTCATTTGTTTGGCATCAGCATTCTGCTATTTGTGTTGGGTTTCATTTTTATTCAAAGCGAGGTTAACGTTCACTTCAAACGCTTTCTGGTGGTATCGCCGATGGTTGCGGTGTTCGTTGACGTGCTGTCATGGTTTCTCACCAAGTGGGATGCGCACTACGCGATTGTCGTGGTCGCGGCAGGCGCGCTGCTGGGGTTTTCGATGGCGGCACAGATTTTGATTTCGCTGTACCAGATTTGGTTTTTGAAACAACCCTCCAATCCCGATTTGCATCCCCCGCTGAAATGATAGTACTGTTACAAAACATCGTCGGCGCAAGCAATGTACTGACGGATTCCGCTGCTTTAGCGTATTACACCGATTGGCGCGGTCGCTACTCCGGCAACGCGTTCGCAGTGGTGTTCCCCGCCGATACGCGACAAGTGTCTGACGTGGTAAAGCTGTGTGTAGCAAATAAAATTGCCATTGTCCCGCAGGGCGGCAACACCAGTTTATGCGGTGCATCTGTGCCATTGACGGATGGCGGCAGGCAGCTTGTTATTAACCTGTCGCGCATGAATCAAATCCGCACATTCGATGCAATCAATTACACCATGACCGTGGAAGCGGGTTGTACATTGGCTAGTGTGCGTGTTGCGGCGGAAAAAGATGATCGGCTCTTTCCATTGGGGCTCACAGCGATTGCCGATCGTTGCCAAATCGGCGGCAATCTTTCTACCAACGCGGGCGGAATTAGCGTGCTGCGCTATGGGAATATGCGCGATCTGGTGTTGGGGCTGGAAGTGGTGTTGCCCGATGGACGCATCTGGAATGGCTTGCGCAGCTTGCGCAAAGACAATACTGGTTACGACCTCAAGCATTTATTCATCGGGGCGGAAGGCACGCTGGGGATTATCACCGCTGCCGTGCTGAAGTTATTTCCGCGTCCACAATCCAATGTCACGGCATGTGTGGCGATTGCCAACCCCGATGCTGCCGTGCGCTTGCTGGCGCATATCCGCACCACTTGCGGACAAGCATTGAGCAGCTTTGAGATCATTTCGCGCAGCTGTATGGAGTTGGTGTTCAAACATATTGATGACGTACAACAACCTTTCAAGCAGCAATATGACTGGTATGTGTTGGTTCATCTGGCCGATAGCTTGCAAGGCTCGTTGGATGGTGCATTACGCAGAGGCCTGTTGAGTTTTGGCGGTGAGGTGTTGGCGTCCGACATCACCACGGATATGAACGATGCCGAGAGTTGGTGGAAGTTGCGCAAGAATATCAGCGAGGCGCAGAAGCGCGAAGGATTGAGTATCAAACATGATATTGCCGTGCCGGTCAGCCGCGTGGCGGAATTCATCACTCTCGCGGATGCCATGCTGCATAAGGCATACGATGGCATGAGAATAGTGGCGTTTGGGCATATGGGCGACGGCAATATTCATTACAACCTGTCGCTATTTGATGCAGAAAAAAACCTAACCTTCATCGCGCAACACGAACACGAAGTGAATCATATTGTCTACGAGGTTGTACGAGAGCTTAATGGAAGCATCAGTGCCGAACATGGCCTTGGACAGCTCAAGCGCGACACTATCCGAGACTATAAAGATCCGTTAGAGCTAGAGTTGATACGCAGTATTAAAAACACGCTAGACCCGAACGGATTGATGAATCCGGGCAAGGTGGTTTACACGTAGCGTACGCGGTATTGGCGGTTGTAATTACAACCATTTGGCTAAATTATGACTACACATTCGAGTGCACTGCCGTCATAGTGGACTGCAGCAACCCCAGCGAATTTCCCCGCGTATATTTGCAACTTGTGCAAGATCAAACACTCCAAAATTTACCGGATAATCAAGTGTTAGTACAATGCGAGATGAGTCTCGGTGTTCATCCGTCTTGGCTTGTGGAAGTGCGAGTGTTGTGCCTTGAGTCAAGCTTACGTGTAGACTGAATCTTGTAGAAGAAGAAATGAGGCTATGAAAACGAAACAAAGAGAATGGTTAGTGCTGGAGAATGATGTGGTTAAAAAAGTCATTTGCGCATTCTTGTTGCTGCTTGGCAGCCACGCTCACGCCGCACTCGGTGTATTTGCCTGCGAGCCTGAATGGGCGGCACTCGCAGAGCAGTTGGCAGGAGATAAAGCCAACATCTATACCGCAACCAGTGCGCTACAAGACCCGCACCGGGTCAAAGTGCGCCCCAGCCTGATCGCCAAAGCACGTAACGCAGAACTGTTGGTTTGCACAGGAGAGGATTTGGAGATTGGCTGGTTGCCTGAGGTGTTGCGCGAGTCCGGAAACAACACCATACGGCCGGGCAGCAGCAGCTATTTTGAGGCCGCGCAATACGTGACCCTTCTGGAAGTGCCGGCGCGATTGGATCGTGCAGATGGTGACGTGCATGCAATGGGCAATCCGCACATCCAAACTGACCCGCGCAATTTTTTGCCAATCGCCGAAGTGCTGAGTGAGCGTCTTGTTCAACTTGACCCGGACAATACTACGTTCTATCAACAGCAATTGGGTAAGTTCCAGCAGTCGTGGCGTGCTGCAATTACGAAATGGGAACAGCAGGCTGAGCCGCTCAAAGGAGTCGCTATCGTGGCGCATCACAATGACTTCCCCTACCTGAATAATTGGCTGGGACTAAAACAAGTTGCCGAGCTGGAGCACAAGCCCGGAGTAAAACCCAGTGCCGTCCATCTGGGTAGGGTGGTGAATAAGCTTGAGCGGGATCCCGCCAAGATGGTGTTACGTGCTGCTTACCAAGATAAGCGGCCTTCGGAGTGGATTCAGTGGCAGGCGTACGTTACCACAGTGGAGTTGCCTTACACGGTAGGCGGTACGCCCCAAGCGACGGATCTGTTCACGCTGTTCGACGATACGATCCGACGGTTGCTGAAAGGTTTGAAATGAACAACATCGAACCCGGCATTTTATTTCCCGCTTTTTTCACGGGGCTGTTGAACCAGATTCGACCTGAACGATCCGGTGGGAGAGTTTATTGAGGAATTTGGAATGAAATATGTTTGGTTATTATTTTTGCTGAGTGTGTCAGGGTGCGGCAATGACACAGACGCGACTAATCCAAAAGACACACAGTCTGCGCTCGTGCCAACCTACGCAATTTCCGGGAAGGCGGTCAATGTTCGTCCCGGTACAGTGGTGGTGTTGCGAAATAATGGCGGCGATGATATTGCCATTCCGGCAGGGGATAATAAATTTAGTTTTCCAGCCAGGTTGGCGGCGGGCAGCCGCTATCGTGTCTCCGTGGCCAGTCAATCGAATCAAGATTGCAAAGTCAGACGGGGTGCGGGCAAGGTGGCGAATGCGGATATTGTTAATGTTGTCGTGAAGTGTTCGGGAAAATCATACGATCAGCTTGCCAGCGCGCCTGCCAACTTTAGTGACGTGTTACGGCTGAATGATAAATTTACTGTGCCAGAAGGTGGTGCGATACAAAACAGCAGTAATGTCGCCAAAACTATCGAGTGCATAGATCAAATAGAATCTAAAAAAGAGCTGCGTATTCTGAACGAAAAAATAAAATCAGAGCGATTGGCGAATCAATTGTTTGATATAAAAGTGAATAGAAGTTTAGCCAGTAAAACAGAGCAAAAGGCAATTTTCTTGTCGCTGAGCGAGTTAAAAAAATGTAAGGCATTGGGCGATGCTTGGCGCAATGAAAGCTATTCCCCGGAGATCGTTTCTATCATAAATAAAAGCTACTCAGATATGTTTGCTTTAATGACTAATCTTTATGCCAAAAAAATTAACTATGCTGATTACTCCAATAAAACCACCCAGCTTCATAAGGAGTTTGACGCGAATGTGGCAGCTGCAATAGCTCAAGGAATTGCGCAGCGTACGGATACGCAAAAGGCAAAGGAGTTGGAGCTGCAACAAGCAGCAAAAAATCAGCAAGCTGAAGAATTGCGGCTGCTGGAGGAGTTGTTGAAGCCTGCCGAAGAGGAACGTAAACGGCTGGCAGAGGAGCGACGATTGGCCGAATTGGCACTGCAAGCCGAAAAGGAAAAGCAAGAAGCGCAACGCAAAAAAGATGAGGCACAAAGGCTTGCGGATTTGGAGGAAGAAAAGAAGCAGCAGCTGGAAAATGAAAGAGAGTTTCAGCCGCTGTACCAACGACACCAAATTGATCGCCTGAAGTAAGTGTTTGCTTTTTATTGATGAGACTGTTGCATTGAAGCCTGAGTTGCCAGTAGGTGCCTTGCGCCGCAAGACGCGTCTGGAAAGCCTTTCCGCGATTGAATTCCCCGCCGATTTGCCTGTTGTCGCTAAACGCGAGGACTTGGCTCGCGCAATTACTGATAACCAGGTCGTCATCGTGTGCGGTGAAACGGGTTCGGGTAAAACTACCCAGTTGCCAAAGATTTGCTTAACGCTGGGGCGCGGTGTGTTGGGTTGCATCGGTCACACCCAGCCGCGGCGCGTGGCGGCACGCACTGTTGCGTCGCGTATCGCCTTTGAGTTAAAAATCGAACTGGGTGGTGTGGTCGGATACAAGGTTCGCTTCAACGACAAAGTTTCGACCGATACCAGCATCAAGCTGATGACCGATGGCATCTTGCTGGCTGAAATCCACAGCGATCCGCTGCTAAAAAATTACGACACGATCATCATTGATGAAGCCCACGAGCGTTCGCTCAACATCGATTTTTTGCTCGGTTACCTCAAGCAATTATTGCCGCGTCGCCCCGATCTCAAGCTCATCATTACTTCCGCCACCTTGGATGCGGATCGCTTCGCCAAGCATTTCGGCGCGGTGGTGATAGAGGTATCGGGGCGCAGTTATTCGGTTGAGACGCGTTATCGTCCCCTG
>CAZSPN010000059.1:0-1532 GCA_964608835.1 uncultured Gallionella sp. | reverse complement strand
AAGAAGGCGAAGCCCAAGATGTCCCGCAAGCCGTCAGCAGCGCGTTGGATGAGTTGGCAGCAGGCGGGTTGCGCGGCGATGTGCTGGTGTTCCTGCCGGGCGAACGTGAGATACGCGACACGGCAGAAGTGTTGCGCAAACACCATGCTTCAAGTGTACGTCGCGGAGGCGTAGAGATTCTGCCGTTAATCTCGCGGTTATCTGCCGCAGAGCAAGACAAAGTGTTCAAGACAGGCGGTCAGCGGCGCGTAGTACTGGCCACCAACGTAGCGGAAACCTCGCTCACTGTGCCCAACATTGGATATGTGATCGATTGCGGCTTAGCGCGGGTCAACCGTTACAGCATCCGACAAAAAGTCGAGCAGTTACACATCGAAAAAATTTCCCGCGCAGCTGCCAATCAGCGGGCTGGACGTTGTGGTCGCGTGATGAGCGGCATATGTGTGCGTCTGTATGAAGAGGCGGATTTTATTCAGCGTGATGAATTCACCGACCCGGAAATTTTCCGCGTCTCACTCGCCACTGTCATCCTGCGCATGAGTGCACAGGAACTGGGTGACATCGCCGAGTTTCCCTTTATCGAACCGCCCACGCCGCGCATGATTGCCGATGGCTATCAATTGCTGGCTGAGTTAGGTGCAATAGATGAAACGCGAAAACTAACCAAGCTGGGACATGAACTTGCCAAGCTGCCGCTAGACCCCAAAATCGCGCGCCTGTTGCTGGCTGGACGACAATATTTTTGCCTCACCGAAATTCTCATCATCGCCAGCGCGCTTTCGGTGCAAGATCCGCGTGATCGCCCGCTGGATAGGCAAGAAGCCGCCGATGCCGCGCACAAGCGTTTTGCCGATGAGCGTTCGGATTTCTTTGCCTACATCAAAATCTGGGCGTGGTACGAGCAGGCCTTGGCACATAAACAATCCAATCGCTTACTGGCGGAAGAATGCCGCAAGAATTTTTTATCGCCGTTGCGTCTGCGCGAATGGCGTGAGTTGCATCAACAGTTGCACGGGCAGGTTGCCGAGATGGGCATGCGCAGCAATGAAACTCCCGCCACCTATGAGCAAATCCACAAAGCCCTGTTGTGCGGGTTGCTCGGCAACATCGGTATGAAGAGTGTTGATGGCAATGAATATCTGGGTGCGCGCGGTATCAAATTTTTCATCGCATCCAATTCGGTGTTGGCAAAAAAAGGCACGAAATGGGTGATGGCGGGCGAGTTGATTGAGACGCACAAACTGTTTGCGCGTTGCATGGCGCGCATTGAGCCGGAATGGTTAGAAGAAGTCGGTGCGCATCTGATCAAGCGGCATTATTACGATCCGCATTGGGAGAAAAAGCCCGCCCAAGTCACCGCTTACGAGCGCAGCACGCTGCATGGCTTACTGCTGAATGCCAAGAAGCGCGTGCATTACGGGCCGATGAATGTGGCGGAATCACGCGAAATTTTTATTCGTCAGGCACTGGTGGGCGGGGAGTTTGAAACACGCGCGCCACGAATCTTTTTCTTCTTCCCGGCAAGCTTGATG
>CAZSPN010000058.1:1546-12304 GCA_964608835.1 uncultured Gallionella sp. | reverse complement strand
AAACAGGAAGGCTTTACCGCCATTCATTTGCGCGACGGGGTTGCCGAGTGGGAAGCTACCAAGTAGATCGTTTATCGATTATTTTGCAATTCCCCCAATGCCGGATGTCTCACCCGGACGGTTATGCAAAATGACCTACTTTGTAATTTTCTTCAACTCTGCGATATCCGCGTCGGTAGGCTGATGATTTAGATTCAGCAAGATGCTTGCTAAACTTTTCAGTGAGGCAGGTGCAGCAGCATCTTTTATTATCGCCTCCAACTTGGCTTTGTCCGCGTCGGCAGCTTTGTGTTTAAGATTCAACAATGCCTGCGTAATGGTTTTTTCATCAGCAGAAGAAGTGGCTTCAGAAGCCATTACTTTTAACTTATCTTTGTCAGCATCACTTGGAAAATGATTCAAACTGATCATGATTTCTGCCATGGTGCGTGTCGCGGCACTAACTTTTTCGTCCGCAGCAAACGCGCTACAGCTATAGGTAGCGAGCAGCGACAAAGAAAGAAATGTTGATAATGCAATTTTTACCAAGTTCATCGCAAATTCTCCTTTGAAAAAAGATTATTTCTGATCTGGCGGACTGTATGGATTTTCCTACAGCCGCTTCCAATATAGCACGTTCATTTCTGAACACACCGGGAAAGAAACGGGCTTTAGTCACGCGGTTTGACAGGCATGTAATTGTTGATTCAAGAATAGTTGTATTACTCATGAAGCACCTTGGGCACGTTGCGGAATGAATCTTGGTGTGTGTGCCGCATACTCTCGCCACTGATCGCCAAAGCGGGCTTCTGCATCACGCTCTTCGATATGCGCTAAGCGCACATAGACCCACACCAGAATCGGAAACAGCAACAGGGTGATGATCGTCGCCCATTGCAACAGGAAGCCGAACATCACCAGCACGAACGCTACATATTGCGGATGGCGGATGCGTGCATAAGGCCCCTTACACGCAAGTTCGCTGCGTTGCGTCGCCCGGTAGAGTGGAGGCCACGCGGCTGACAGCAGCCAGAAACCGCCGCCGATGAATATAAAACTGAGTATATGAAACGGTCCCATGTGCGGGTTGGCGCGCCGGCCAAACATCATTTCCAGCAGATGCCCGGCATCATGGGATAACCAGTCCACCTCCGGAAAACGGCTCTGCAACCAGCCGGACAGAAAATAAATCGTCAGCGGGAAACCATACATCTCTGTAAACAATGCCACAATAAAAGCTGAGTAAAGACCAAGCGTGCGCCAGTCACGTGATGACTGTGGCTTGAAGAAACTGAACGCGAAAAATATGAAAAATACCGAGTTGATAATCACCAGCGACCACAGGCCATAAGCATTTTCCGTGGAGTTCATTTTTTACTCCTTTCGTTATTTTTATCATGGCTGCCGTGAGTACCATGCTCATGATGCATGAACAGGTGCATCAACGGGCAAGCGAGCAGCAGCAGGAATGGCAACGCTCCCAGCAGGTGAGCGAGGTGTTCGGTAAATAGATAAAAAGCAGCAATCGCCAGAAATATCGCAAGAATCCAGTTGTATCCACGTGGAGTGCAATGTGCGTCATGTTCGGTATGCTCATCTTGTTTCATTTCATTCTCCTTTGAAGAATAGTTCGCATCATTGTCAATACCTGTTCACATTTTGGTTCGATTCAGCCTGAGCGCATTCACAATCACCGATACCGAACTGAAACTCATCGCCGCCGCCGCGATAATGGGCGACAGCAGCAGGCCGAATAATGGGTGCAGCACCCCCGCCGCAATTGGAATGCCGAGTACGTTGTAGATGAAGGCGAAAAATAAATTCTGGCGAATGTTACGCATGGTGGCGCGACTCAATCGCACGGCACGCACAATGCCGCGCAGGTCGCCTTTGACCAGCGTGATGCCCGCGCTTTCCATCGCTACATCAGTGCCGGTTCCCATCGCAATACCCACCTGTGCTTGAGCCAACGCGGGTGCATCGTTGATGCCGTCGCCCGCCATTGCTACGATGCGACCTTGAGACTGTAATTGCTTGACGATGGCTGTCTTTTGCTCAGGCAGCACTTCCGCCTCGATGCGATCTATCCCCAATTTACTTGCCACTGCTTCAGCAGTAATGCGGTTGTCGCCGGTGAGCATGATGACCTGCACACCTTCTTCATGCAGCGTGCGGATCGCTTCTGCGGTAGATTCCTTGATCGGATCGGCTACGCCGATCAGTCCCGCCGCTTTGCCGTCGATTGCCAATAACATCACCGTCTGCCCATCGCTGCGTAATGCCTCAGCACGCGTGGGTAAGTCAGCTGCATCAATGTTTAATTCCTCGAATAACTTGAGATTACCCAGTGCGACTACGTGACCTTCAATCGTTCCCATCACGCCTTTGCCGGTGAGCGAGCGGAACTCGCTGACTACTGTGAGTGCGATTCCCTTCTCTTGCGCGCCGTTCACAATGGCCGCAGCCAGAGGATGTTCACTGGCGCGTTCCAGACTGGCACCCAGTCGCAGCACTTCGCATTCTTCGAAATCGATGAGTGGAATGACCGAAGTCAGTTTCGGTTTGCCTTCAGTCAATGTACCGGTCTTATCCACTACCAGTGTGTTGACCTTCTCCATGATTTCCAGTGCTTCGGCATTTTTAATCAGGACACCAACCAGCGCACCGCGTCCGGTGCCTACCATGATCGACATCGGTGTGGCCAGTCCCAGCGCGCAGGGGCAGGCGATGATCAGCACCGCCACCGCGTTGACGATGGCATGTGCCAAGCGTGGCTCCGGCCCCCAGATGCCCCATACGGCCAGCGTGGCGAGTGCGACCAGCACTACTGCGGGAACGAAATAACTAGCAGTCACATCGGCCAGTCGCTGGATAGGCGCGCGTGAACGTTGCGCTTCGCTCACCATGTGTACGATCTGCGCCAGTAACGTGTCAGCCCCAACGCGCTCGGCGCGCATCAGCAAACTACCCGTGCCATTCACGGTGGCACCGATCAATCTCGCCCCTGTGGTTTTCTCTGCGGGTATGGATTCGCCTGTAACCATTGATTCATCCAGTGAACTTGAGCCTTCCAGCACCACGCCATCCACCGGAACTTTTTCTCCAGGACGTACGCGCAACACATCTTCGGGTTGCACCTGCTCAAGCGGAATATCTTCTTCGTTGCCATTTGGGCGGACAATTCGCGCGGTCTTTGGTGCGAGACTCAGCAGCAATTTAATCGCCGCGCTGGTCTGATTGCGTGCGCGTAACTCCATCACTTGCCCAAGCAGTACCAGTGCCATGATGACTGCCGCCGCTTCGAAATACACGGGTACAGTACCCATCATGCTGCGCATCACGGGCGGAAAAATGCCCGGCAACAGCATCGCCACCACGCTGTATGTCCACGCCACGCCGACACCGAGCGAGATCAAGGTAAACATGTTCAGGCTGCGATTGACCAACGACATCCAGCCACGTTGAAAGATCGGCCAGCCAGCCCACAGCACGGCGGGTGTCGCCAAGGCGAGTTCCATCCATTGCAGCAAAGTCATCGAAATAGCATCCGGCACGAGTTGAGGAGCGAGGTCGGAAACCATCGCCATGATGAATACCGGCAAAGCCAGTGCCGCGCTCACCCAGAAGCGGCGCGTCATGTCATTCAATTCGGTGCTGTCATCAGACGGCGCGTTGCGCGGTTCCAGTGCCATGCCGCACTTTGGACAGCTGCCGGGTTCGTTGCGCACCACTTCGGGGTGCATGGGGCAGGTATAAGTTACCCCACTAGTTACGGTAGGTGGTTGTGACAATGCCGGAGGCACGTCGATATAGTCCGCTGGAGATGCCTGAAACTTGGTCAGGCACTTTGCGCTGCAAAACAGATAAGTCTGTTCGCCATGCACATGACGGTAACTGCTGTCGGGTGATACCGTCATTCCGCATACAGGATCAGTTGCCATGACATGCTCCTTTCCGGTGGTAGATATTCGTGTTTCAGCTTCTCACTTCAGTAGCCATTTGAAACTTCTTGGCGCAGCATCGGCTGCCAGACGTATTTGCAGTTCCATTGAGCGTGACTGCGGGACGTTCGCCTTGAAATGCAATATGCCTTTGCGGTGATGGCCTCCTGGCGGCGCGCCTTCCCAGCTCAATGGCGTGTATGGCGTTCCGTCCGCAACGAGTACGGATGCCTTGGCCAGATCGTCATCCAAAGACTGGGTATGGCTTTCCAACGTCACTTCAAAATCCCACGTTCCCGATCCAGTCGGCTTGTTTTTCAGGATTGCGGTGATTCTGATGCCACGCTCATTGCTTGTTTGCGGGGCATACCCCGTCTCCGCCGCCGCGCCGCCGGACGCGTATGAAACAGCAATCGTTGCCGCAACAGCCAGACCACTCAAAAGTTTTATCAGCATTTTTTATGCTCCCGTGAGGCGTTAATAACTTTGGACAGGATGTACACGATGCCAGCGGCGTTAAATGCCAGTCCGAGCCAGAACAACTCAATCTGGTATTCCGCAACCACAGCAAGAAAACCGGTGACACCCAAGATGGGCAGAATGTTGGTCAGGTAATGCGCTCAGCAGGAAACCATCGCGTCAGTGGAGGTCGTGCCGGATACCGCCACCACCTTACCCGATGCACCGTGCTGCCCAACGAGATTCTTGAGGTAGGTGTAAAGCCCGACCTGAACACCGAAGCCCAAGGCAAGGGGTAAGACGAAATACCAGTATTTCGCGAACTGTTCGAGCGCAAAATCCATTCCAGAAATCAGGCTTACCACCCCAAAATAAATGGCGAGCAATAACATGAAAGCCCCTACTCCAAATTGGAGTGGCCTGATGAATGTTAACTGTACAGCATCAGCTTGTTGGTGTGCCATGTTGGCCTCCTGTTCGATTCACCTTTGCTGCGGTGCCTAAGGTCCCCGGCGGCAAACCGGACAATTGCCCACCAGGTTGTAGCAAATGAGTCCCGTTAATCCTTATGCGGTGGTGTTCCCTGCGCATGAGTATGCACGGCCTTTTTGGGCAACGTGACTGCGCCGCGCATAGAGGGAGTTTCGCGCCCGAGTTCTATTTCATGTGGATGTTCGGCATTCGCAATTTCATCGTGATTATGGGCATGTCCATCCTCTTCATGAAGCGCGCCTTCACCGTGCCTGTCCTTATCATCATGACCTTCGTCATGCTCGTGGGTATGATCCTGCCACTCAGCTTTGGGCATGGACATCACGCCCAGACCATAACGGTAAACCAGTTCGCCGCCATGCCACGCGGTGGTCAGCAACAAGCCCGCCGCGATAACCAGCAAACCGGTGTGCAGCCAGCCTTTGCCTCTACCTCGGCGCGACGAGTAATACTCCCAACCCGCGATACCCAATAACAGCGCAAATGTAGCCATCGCCCAGTTGCGGTGTTCGGTCATGGCGAGGTGCGATGGCGCGTCATGGTTGACCGTGTTAAAGGCATACCAGCCAGCCGCGACGGTGAACAGGGTAAACCCCATGCCGATCCATAAATTCCAGCGCGCGACTATCGTCAATTGATTGGCCAGTTCGCCGTTGGGCAAGAAGTGGGACAGCAAGTGGATTGCTGCGGCGAGGATCAACAATGCCACCGTGAAATGGACGAATACCGGATGCCAGTTGGGAATAATTTCAATCATCATTTTCTCTCCACATCAAAAAACTCTCGGGACTTGACCAGCGCGTAGATCACCGGGATCACCAGCAAGGTCAACACTGCCGAGGAGATCATGCCGCCGACCATCGGGGCGGCAATGCGTCGCATCACCTCCGACCCCGTGCCTGTTCCCCACAGAATAGGTAATAGCCCCGCCATGATTGCCACCACGGTCATCATCTTGGGACGCACCCGCTCCACTGCGCCATGCATGATGGCTGCGTGCAGATCGGAAGTTGTCGGTTGCCGTCCTTGGTCTGCACAGCGTGCTTGAATTTCCTGCCAAGCATGTTCCAAATAAATCAGCATCACTACGCCGGTTTCCGCCGCCACGCCCGCCAGCGCGATAAAGCCGACTGCCACCGCCACACTCAGGTTGTAATCGAGCAGCCACAGCATCCATACCCCGCCGACCAAGGCAAACGGCACGGATAGCATAATCACCAGTGATTCCGTGACGCGTTTGAAATTAAGGTACAGCAACAAAAAGATTAGCAGCAGTGTGATCGGGATGACGATTTTCATTTTGGCGGCAGCGCGTTCCATGTACTCGAATTGCCCGCTCCATGTCGCGTAGTAGCCGGGTGGGAACTTGACTTGCTCGGCTACGGCTGCCTGAGCACGTTTAACGAAACCGCCGAGATCAGCTTCGCGCGTGTCCACGTAGATGTAGGCGGAGAGCAGCGCGTTTTCGGTGCGAATAGACGGCGCGCCCTTGCTGATGCTGACCTTGGCAAGTTGCCCAAGCGGAATCATTGCACCACTTGATGTGGCGACCAATACTTCACGGGAGATTTGCTCCGGTGTGCCGCGCAACTCACGCGGATAACGCACATTCACGCCGAAGCGTTCCAGACCTTCCACGGTGGTGGTGACGTTTTCACCGCCCAATGCGGTGGCAATCACATCCTGCACCTCGCCTACCGTCAGACCGTAGCGCGCCAGTGCCACTCTGTCCGGTTCAATGTTGAGATAAAAACCGCCCGTAATACGTTCGGCGTAAGCACTGCTGGTACCTGGAATTTTTTTCACAACTGCCTCGATTTGTTTGGCGAGTCGTTCCATTTCCTCCAGATTTTTACCGAACACTTTGATGCCGATAGGCGTGCGGATGCCAGTTGAAAGCATGTCAATGCGTGCCTTAATTGGCATCGTCCACGAGTTTGCCACGCCGGGAAATTGCAACGCTTGATCCATCTCGGCAATTAACTTATCGGTAGTCATGTTGCTGCGCCATTCTTCCTGCGGCTTGAGGTTAATCACCGTCTCGAACATTTCCAGCGGTGCTGGATCGGTGGCGGTCTGCGCGCGCCCCGCCTTGCCATACACCGAGGCAACTTCGGGAAAGCTCTTGATAATTTTGTTCTGCGTCTGCAACAGCTCTGCCGCTTTGGTGACAGACATGCCGGGCAAGGATGCGGGCATATAAAGCAACGTGCCTTCGTTTAACGTCGGCATGAATTCGCTGCCCAGTTTCATCGCGGGATACAAGCTTGCGGCACATGCCAGTGCGGCTACCGCGAGCGTGGTTTTCTTGTAGCGTAACACGGCAGCAATGAGGGGGCGATATCCTGCGATCATCCAGCGGTTCAGCGGATTTTTCGCTTCCGGTTTGATGTCGCCGCGTATGAATAACATCATCAGCACGGGTACCAAGGTAACAGATAGCAACGCCGCCCCCGCCATGGAAAATGTTTTGGTAAAGGCGAGCGGTGAAAACAGCCGCCCCTCCTGTGCTTCCAGCGTGAATACCGGCAGGAACGACACGGTGATGATGAGCAGCGAAAAAAATAATGACGGCCCGACTTCCTTGCAGGCGGCGAGGATGGCGGTGGCGCGTTGGTCAAACCCAACCCACTCCCCGGTTCTCCCCTTATCAGGGGAGGGGTTTAATCTTTCCAAATGTTTATGCGCGTTCTCTATCATCACAATCGCCGCGTCTACCATCGCGCCAATGGCAATGGCGATCCCGCCCAAACTCATGATGTTGGAATTCAAGTTCAAAAATCGCATGGCGATGAATGCCATCAACACACCTATAGGCAACATGACAATGGCAACCAGCGCGCTCCGTGCGTGCATCAAAAACACCAAGCACACCAGCGCGACAATCACCACTTCCTCAAGCAGTGTGTGCTTGAGTGTAGAAATGGCACGCTGGATCAATTCGGAGCGGTCATACACCGCTTTGATGCTCACGCCACCGGGTAATCCGGGCGTAATCTCGGCAATCTTGTCCTTGATGTTTTGAATGACTTCAAGCGCATTCTGTCCGTAACGCGCCATGACGATGCCGGACACCACTTCACCTTCACCATTCAGTTCGGCGAGACCGCGCCGTTCATCCGGCCCCAGCTCGACACGTGCGATGTCATGCAGCAACACGGGTGTGCCACGTTCGGATTTCACCACCAGGTTTTCGATGTCGGTCTTGCCGCGCAAATAGCCTTTGCCGCGCACCATGTACTCTGTCTCTGCCATTTCCACCACGCGTCCGCCGACATCACGGTTGGAGTCGCGGATCACTTGCGACACCTTGTTAAGAGGAATGTTGTATGCGCGCAGTTTCACCGGATCGACCGTCACCTGGTATTGCTGCACGAAGCCGCCTATCGAAGAGACTTCCGCCACGCCGTGCGCCTTGGTCAGCTGGTAACGCAGATACCAGTCCTGCATGGTGCGCAGTTCGGCGAGGTTATGTTTTTCGCTGAGTACCGCGTACTGATACACCCAACCCACCCCCGTGGCATCCGGCCCCAATTGTGGCGCAACATTTTTTGGTAAGCGTCCCGCGATGCTGTTGAGATATTCCAGCACGCGTGAACGTGCCCAATAGATATCTGTTCCGTCCTCGAAAATCACATACACGAACGATGCGCCGAAGAACGAGAAGCCGCGCACCACCTTGGATTTCGGCACGGACAGCATCGCCGTGGTGAGCGGATAAGTGACTTGATCCTCGACTACCTGAGGTGCTTGACCGGAGTATTCGGTATAGACAATCACCTGCACATCGGAGAGATCAGGCAAGGCATCCAGCGGCGTTTTTACCAGCGCGTAGATGCCCGCCAGCGTGATGGACAGGGTGGCGATCAGTACCAAGAAGCGATTGCGTGCCGACCATTCTATTATGTTTGAGAGCATATCAATGTCCCTCGTGTGGATTGTCGGTAGGCGCAGCTATCTTGGGAGTTTGAGCATTTTCCTGCACTGCTTCGCTACCGTGATCATGCGCAAACCCGCCGAGTGCCGCCTTGAGATTGCTCTCCGCATCGATGAGGAAGTTGGCTTGTGTCACCACGGACTCTCCCGCATCTACACCACTCAACACTTCCACATAGCCGTCTCCATGCGTGCCGAGCTTAACCGTGCGCGGCTCGAACTTCCCATCGCCTTTTGCAAGCAGTACAATTTGCCGTGTACCGCTGTCGATGATTGCCGAATCGGGTACAGCAAGCACGGCTTGCTGTGCTGACGGAATCAGTTCGACATTGGCAAACATCGCGGGCTTGAGCAAGCCGTTAGGATTGGACAATTCAATGCGAATTTTTCCGGTGCGGGTTTCCGGATTCAGCATCGGATAAATGAAATCAACCTTGCCGGAAAAATTTTTGTCGGGATAAGTGGCAATGTTGATACGCGCTGCCGTACCCAGTTGAATTTTTCCCAAGTCTTGCTCAAACACATCCGCATTGAGCCAAACACGGTTGAGGTTGGCTATTTTGAACAGCACCTCGCCCGGCATAAAACGCATACCCGCGACGGACGGTTTTTCGATGACTGTGCCGCTCTCGGGTGCGGTGATGGCAAGCGTGCGACGCTCTCCGTTCTGCGCGAGCTGATTCAGTTGTGCATCGCTGATACCCCAATTGCGCAGCCGTTGTAGCGCGGCTTCGGTTAATGCTTTATCGCTTCCCTGCATCGTTTCTGCACGCGCCTCCAAGCTTTGTGCAATCAGATATTCGCGTTGTGCTGCAATCAAATCGGGGCTGTAAATTTCCGCCAGTGCTTGCCCGGCTGCAACCTGATGTCCGGTGGTGTTGACGTAGAGTTTTTCTATCCAACCCTCGAATTTAGGCGCGATGTTGTATTGCCCGCGTTCATCGGCTTCAACGATTCCGGCGGCATGTATGGGTGTGCTTAATTTATGCCGTGCCACGACTTCGGTTTTCACGCCGAGCTTTTGCATTTTTTCGATACTGAAGTTAACTGTGCCACTCACTTCATTGGCGGCAGATTGTTGTTCATCCGCATAAACGGGGAGGTATTCCATGCTCATCGAATCTTGCTTGGGGACGGGCGAGGTATCCGGCAAACCCATCGGGTTGCGGTAATACAGAATTTTGCGTTCCTCCTGTTTGGCGGCAGGTGTTGCCGGAGTCTTCTGCCCACAACCCGCCAGTAAAGCGAGGGAAATAATCAATGCAGTTGTTCGGGTATTCATGATCTGTTCCTTATTCAAAATAATGCAACTGAACTTGCGCGCGGGCGGCATCGACTGCCAGTGACAAGCGTTGCAATTGCAACTCCAGCAATGCGCGTTGCGCTTCCAGTACCGCTGAAAAATTTCCTTGTCCGGCACGATAAGCGGCAAGTGCCGAGTCGATACGTGCCTGGGCAGTGGGCAATGCAGACTTTTCAAAATTTTCGGTGCGCCGTTGATAGCCGCGCCAGTTGGCGTAGTAAGTGGCAATGTCAGCCCGCATGGCGCGCGCATTGTCGTCACGCTGTGCGCGTGTTTTTTCCAACAGTGCGTTTTTGCTGGCAAGACTTTGGTTCTGCCGATGTTCAGGAAATATCGGCAGGTCTATGCCGAATTGTACCGACACCATGTCCGGGAATGCCGCACCGCGCTGGTTGTAGCCAAACTCCACATTCCAGTCTGGACTGCGGTTTTTTCGCTCCAGTGCCACATCGGTTTCCGCAAGGGCGATTTGTTTTTCCATCAGGCCAAGATGCGGATGGTCAGATAACCGCGCAGTCAATGTCTCCGCTGTATCGGGCAGTGTAAAACGGGGCAATTCGGCGGCAAGCGAATTATTCCCCGCATCACCGATCCAACGCACCAGCATCGCTTGTGCCAGATTACGCTGCCGTTCCAGATTGAGCTGCT
>CAZSPN010000058.1:0-1536 GCA_964608835.1 uncultured Gallionella sp. | reverse complement strand
CTTATCCTTGAGAACATCCAGTTCGCCACGCAACGCCAACACATCGGACTGTGAAGCGCGTCCGACACGGTAGGCGGCAATCTGTGATTCCAGCTCCGATTGGGTTTGCTGTTGCAGTTGTTGCAAGATGCTCAGTGCTTGTGTCGCGTAATAACTGTCCAGCCAAGCCAAGCCTGCTTCGCGTTCCAACGTGCGGCGTAACACTTCTAAATCACGCATTTCTTTCTCGGTTTCAATCTCAGCCTTGAGTCCGCGCAAGCGTAATTTTTCTTCACGGGGGAATTCCTGCATCACGCCGATCATGCGCATGGTCATAAAGTCCTGTCCCAAGCTATACGCATCCGCGCCACTGGTCGGCACATTGATAACGCCCAGCTTCAGCTTGGGATCGGGACGCTGCGCAGCAGTTACGGCGTTATGTTGCGCTGCTGTAATGGCAGCAGTTTGACCGTCAAGTAATGGCTGATTGTCTGCAACAAGGGCAATCGCCTGCTGAAAAGTTAATGGCTCGGCATAAGCCGATAGCGTTGCGTGCACTAGGCAAATGAGCAGTAGAAATTGTTTCATTCCCAAATTCTCCAGTAATGTTTTCTGAAGGCAGGCGAACTCCCACCTTCAGTGCGCCACACACATAAAATGCGGACGCAACTTGGCTGTAGAACTCAGGAAATAGGGGGTTTGATGGGAGGAGACAACTGGGTGCTGATAAACGAATCCGGTTCTGCTTGCGACACAGCGGGGGATTGCGTGGTTGATGCCGTCGAGAAAATTACCGCTTGCATGGCGAATAAATGGCAGGCTTGGCAGTCTGTGCAGGCAGCCGATTGTTGATCATTCTCAGGCTGCGCCTCGTGCATCGCCACCATGTTAGGGCAATGACTGCTTGCCATTGCATCGTCTTGGCTAGCCAGCTTGGCAGAAATCATGCTGATTGCCATGGCATTCCCTGCCCAACTACTCAGGGGCAAGAGCACCACCAGAAAAATTAAAAATAATCGGCGCATGGAGCTTTATATCATATCAATCCGTAACAACGCCACTGTGTGTCTTCCGCCAATGCATATTGCACTGATGGTTAACTTTCAAGAATGCATATGGCGATATGGCGTAAGCTGAATTTCAAAGATTCCACCGGATAGTTATTTTTTCTGATTTATCTTGTGAACCGTTCGACGTGAACCGCTGTAACAACTCACAACACTCGGTCTGGAGTGCCTCACCTCTTCGGCAATCACAGTCCGTACAGAATCATCAAGCTCCGGGCAGTGCTACTTTTTGACGAACAACTCTTGAACCTCAACCCCCAATATCCGTGATAACTTGACCAGCACTAAAACGGAAGGGTTGCCCACCCCGCGCTCAACCTGAGAGACATAAGTGCGATCTATCTCTGCCTGGAAGGCCAACTCCTCTTGTGACATGCCCAGCGAAAGGCGCAACGTTTTCACATTGCCCCCTAACACTCTGCAAACTTGCGCCATTGGACTTCACCCGCTTCAGTAGACACATGATAATGTCGAAACTGAAGAGGAGTGA
>CAZSPN010000057.1:0-13106 GCA_964608835.1 uncultured Gallionella sp. | reverse complement strand
ATCGATAAGGCTCTGACTGCCAAAGAAACTGATCTTATGGCTGTTTAATTTCAGCCAGACTTTGGAATGATTGCCCGCCTCCTACCCAGTTCCACTACCATCATTCCTGACATCGCGGCAGTTCCGCGCCACATTGCCATCATCATGGACGGCAATGGACGCTGGGCGAAAAAACGTTTTATGCCGCGCGTGATGGGGCATAAGCAGGGTGTGGAGGCGTTGCGCAAGGTTGTGAAGTCGAGCCGTGATCTGGGCGTGGAATACCTCACCGTATTTGCTTTTAGCAGCGAAAATTGGCGGCGACCCAAAGATGAAGTGACTTTCCTTATGGCCTTGTTTTTGAAGGCGTTGGAGCGTGAAGTCGGCAAGATGCTCGAAAATAATATCCGCCTCAAAATCATCGGTGATCGCAGCCGCTTTGCCGATGAGCTTAAACAATCCATGCAGGACGCGGAGGCCTCAACAGCCAACAACACGGGTTTAACGCTCACCATCGCTGCCAATTACGGTGGACGATGGGATGTGATGAATGCCGTGCAAAACATGTTGCGCGATCATCCGCAGTTGGCACACAATTTTAGCGAAAGCGATTTGCAGCCTTATCTCGCGCTGGGTGATGCGCCCGAACCCGATTTGTTTATTCGCACGGGCGGCGAGCAGCGCGTGAGTAATTTCATGCTGTGGCAATTAGCCTACACCGAGCTGTATTTTACCGACACATTGTGGCCAGCATTTGATCGCAAAGAGTTTGAAAAAGCGATAGCCTCATACAAAAATCGTGAACGTCGCTTTGGGCAAACAAGCGAACAAGTGCAAGGAAAAGCGGATGCTTAAATCTCGCGTCATCACCGCGCTGGTGATGCTGATGTTGTTGCTGTTGGCGTTGTTTGGCTCCCCCGCTTCTGTTTGGGCAACACTGGTTATTTTGATGACGTTGCAGGCCAGCTTGGAGTGGGCGCGGCTATCCAAACTGGCGGGGCGTGCCGCTAGCGTATATTGGGCAGCAACGCTGCTTATCATGTTGGCTTTGGTTTCGAGCATTATCCCGCCAATTATTCATGTGTTTATTTACATCATTGCGGCATTGTTGTGGATACTCGTTGTCCCCGCGTGGTTAATTGCAGGTTGGAAGGTTGAATCTCCCGTGTTGATGTCGTTGACAGGCTGGGCGGTAATTATTCCCACCAGTTTGGCGATGCTGGATCTGCGTTTAGTCAGCCCATGGTTGCTGCTCTCCCTCATGTGTCTGGTTTGGGTCGCGGATAGCGCGGCGTATTTCGCGGGGCGAAAATTCGGCAAAAACAAACTCGCACCCAGCATTAGTCCGGGAAAAACATGGGAAGGCGTGGCAGGCGCAATGCTAGGGGTGACGGCTTATATCGTTTTGGTATGGGGCATGAGTCCGAGTTTGTCACAGTATGCAATGTTGCCGATCTTGCTGCTGGCAGCCTGGTGGTGGGTTGGGTTGGCAGTGATCGGCGATTTGTTTGAATCCGCCATCAAACGGCAGGCGGGTGTCAAAGATAGCGGCGCACTCTTGCCCGGTCACGGCGGGCTGCTGGATCGCATCGACGCACTCACCTCGACATTACCGCTTGCCGCCTTGGTAGTGTCAATGCAAGGTCTTGGTTAGATTTCCGTGCAAGGCTTAACCATACTCGGATCAACAGGCAGCATCGGCACATCCACACTGGATGTGGTGGCGCGTCATCCTGATAAATTTCAAATCATCGCACTGACGGCGAATCGCCAAGTCGATGTGTTGTTCAAGCAGTGTGTTCAATTTAAGCCACGTTATGCGGTGTTGCTGGATGATGCTGCGGTTGGGCAGTTGCGTTCGCTGGTAAAAGATGCTGGTTTGAACACGCAAGTGCTGTATGGCGTGGATGCCTTGGAGCAGGTTGCTGTGTTGCCCGAAGTTGATTCCGTGATGGCTGCCATCGTCGGTGCGGCAGGCTTGCGCCCCACGTTAGCCGCAGCTAAAGCGAGCAAAAAAATTCTGTTGGCGAACAAAGAAACCTTGGTGATGGCAGGCAATGTGTTCATGGATGCAGTGCGTGCCAGCGGGTCGGCACTGTTGCCTATCGACAGCGAACACAATGCCATTTTTCAGGCTCTGCCAAAATCCTATAACGGTGATATGCGCGGTAATGGTGTGCGCAAGATTTTGCTCACCGCTTCAGGCGGGCCGTTCCGCGAGACTCCGCTGGCGGCGTTGCAAAACGTGACTCCCGATCAAGCCTGCGCGCACCCCAATTGGGTGATGGGCAGGAAAATTTCCGTTGACTCGGCGAGCATGATGAATAAAGGCTTGGAAGTGATTGAGGCACATTGGTTATTCAATGCCGGCGCGGATGATATTCAAGTGGTGATTCATCCGCAGAGCGTGATTCATTCGCTGGTGGAATACGTGGATGGGTCGGTTATCGCACAACTCGGCAATCCAGATATGCGCACGCCGATTGCTTATGGCTTGGCTTATCCAGAGCGCATTGATTCGGGTGTAGCATCGCTAGATTTGTTCAAAGTGGCGACAATGAGTTTTGCCGAACCAGACTTTGAACGCTTCCCTTGCCTGGCGTTGGCATACCAAGCCTTGCGCGTGGCAGGTACTGCACCGGCGATGTTGAACGCGGCGAATGAGATGGCTGTCGAAGCCTTTTTGAATGGGCGCATCGCCTTCCTTGATATTCCCAAACTCATCGCCGATGTGTTGGCGGGAATGAATATCGTGGCGGTGCGTGAACTGGAGGATGTGCTGGAAGCAGATGCTCAGGCGCGAGCGGCAGCACAGCAATGGATAACACACCGATGAACCCGGATAAATTCAAATACAAGCCACAGAGAACACAGAGTTCACAGAGTAGAAACTGCGCTGCCGCACGCTCTGTGTTCTCTGTGGCTCAATCGGGTTTCTTGTAATGATGACTATTCTGGCATTTGTTGTCGCAATCGCGCTATTGGTGACCTTCCACGAATTTGGTCACTATTGGGTGGCGCGCCGCTTTGGCGTGAAGGTGCTGCGCTTTTCTTTGGGCTTTGGCAAAATTATCTATAGTAAACGTTTTGCAAACAGCGATACCGAGTGGGTCATCTCCGCGATTCCATTGGGCGGTTACGTGAAGATGCTGGATGAGCGGGAAGGTGAAGTTGCGCCGGACGAATTGCCTCTCGCCTTTAACCGAAAGCCCGTGTTGCAACGCATGGCGATTGTGGTGGCGGGGCCGCTGGCGAATTTTTTGTTGGCTATCGTGTTGTATTGGGCGATGTTCATTTACGGCGTGCCGGGATTGAAGCCCGTGTTGGGTGATGTGCCAGCAGGTACGCCTGCAGCGATTGCGCAAATGCAAGCGGGCGATACTATCCTCAGTATCAATGACGAAAAAATTCCGAGTTGGCAGCAGCTGCATTGGTTGTTGCTGGATGTGGCACTGAAACAGGGTGAGGTGAAAATTGAGGCGCGCACTGCACGAGACGAGGCTCGTGTTTATTTACTCGATATAAGCGGTTTGCAAACGACAGACTTGGAAGGCAATTTTTTGGAGAAGCTGGGTTTAATTCCCTATCAGCCCATTATTTTGCCTGTGTTGGGTCAAATCACGGCGGACAGCGTGGCGCAGCAGGCAGGCTTGCAGACGGGCGACAAAATTCTGCGTGCCAATGGTGCGGAGATGAAAACCTGGAGCGAATTGGTGGAGGTGATACGCACCCATTCCAATCAATCCGTGCAACTGGATGTGCAGCGCAGTGAGGTGATATTACCGATAACGGTTGTGCCGCAAGCCTCCCAAGAGTCAGAGAAAACCATAGGCAAAATAGGGGTTGCACCGCAAGTGAATGAGGCGGAATGGCAAGCCATGTTGACCGATGTTCGCTACTCGCCTATCGATGCGATAGGCGAATCCGTGCGCAAGACTTGGCAAACTTCCATCATCAGTTTGAAGATGATGGGCAAGCTGGTGATGGGTGAAATCTCGGCAAAAAATATCAGCGGGCCGATTACGATTGCCGACTATGCGGGGCAATCGGCTGGCATGGGTATGGTTGCCTACCTGGGCTTTTTGGCGTTAATCAGTATCAGTCTGGGTGTGATGAACTTGTTGCCCATCCCTTTATTGGATGGCGGTCACTTGTTGTATTATGCCGCCGAGTTGCTCAAGGGTAGTCCCGTGTCGGAACAGGCGTGGGAAATTGGCCAGAAAATTGGCATCGCCATTCTGGGTACCCTGATGACGTTTGCAATTTTCAATGATGTAACCCGTTTATTTGCTAGTTAAAAATAATGCTATTTAAATTACTGGCAAGCTTGCTTGTGTTGCTTAATTTTTCCGCTGCTTGGGCTGTCGAGCCGTTCACCGTCAGGGATATTCGCGTGGAAGGTTTGCAGCGTACCGAAGCGGGTACGGTGTTCAGCTATCTGCCGATCAAGGTGGGTGAACAGTTGGACGATGAACGGGTGGCACAGTCCATACACGCGCTGTATGCCACGGGATTTTTCAAAGACGTGTCATTAAAAGCGGACGGCACGGTATTGATCGTGCAAGTGCAAGAACGCCCGTCGATTGCCAGTATTGATTTCAACGGTATTTCAGATTTCCCCAAGGAGCAGCTCAAGGAAAGCATGAAGGCGGTGGGTTTGGCAGAAGCGCGTATCCTGGACAAAGGCGCGCTGGACAAAGCGACGCAGGAGTTGAAGCGACAATACCTTGCAAATGGCAAATACGCGGTTTCCGTTTCGACCACGGTCACCGAGCTGGAGAGGAATCGCGTGAAAGTCGTGTTCAATGTGATTGAAGGCGAAGTGTCAAAAATCAAGCAAATCAATTTGATCGGCACCCAAGTTTACAAAGAAAAGGAGCTGCTCAATTTAATGAAGTTGAGTACACCAGGTTGGTTCAGCTGGTTTGGCAGCAGCGATCAATACTCGAAACAAAAGTTGTCGGCAGACCTGGAAGAACTGCGTTCTTTTTACATGGATCGCGGCTACCTGGAATTCAATATCAACTCCACACAGGTTTCAATCACACCCGACAAAAAAGACATTTACATTACGATTAATTTGAACGAAGGCGCAAAATACACGGTGAGTAAAATTGGCGTATCTGGAGAGTTTCCGGTTGCCAAAGCCGACATTGAAAAGTTGGTGCAGTTAAAAGTGGGCGACACATTTTCACGCAAGACATTGACCGAAACCAGCGCCAAGATAGGCGAGCGTTTGGGCCTGGAGGGTTATGCGTTTGCCAATGTGAATGCGATTCCCGAACTGGACAAGGAAAAGCATCAGGTCGCGTTTGATTTTGTGGTCGATCCGGGTCAGCGCGTGTACATCCGCCGCATTAACATTTCCGGGAATGATAAAACACGCGATGAGGTAATACGCAGGGAATTCCGTCAGGTGGAAGGCGGATGGTTTGATGTGGAAAAAATCAAAAAATCCAAGCAGCGCGTCGATAAGCTGGATTTCTTTTCCGAAGTGAATATCGAGACACCCGCCGTGCAGGGTGCACCGGATCAAATGGATGTCAATTTGTCGGTCAAAGAAAAATCCACTGGCAGTATCAATGCAGGGGCGGGGTACTCAAGTGGCGAGGGCTTTGTTATTACGGGCGGAGTGACCCAGGCGAATTTGTTTGGCAGCGGTAATTACCTTTCCACGCAACTCAACACGGGCAAAGTTAACCAAGTTTATTCTATTTCTTACACCAACCCTTATTTTACGGATAACGGTGTCAGCCGAGGATTCGATATTTACAAGCGCAATACCGATTCGCAAAGCACCTCGGTAAGCCAGTATTCGTCGCATACTCTGGGGGGGGGCGTACGCTTTGGCGTGCCTATAGGCGATGACGAATCGGTGAATTATGGATTGTCCGTGGAAAGAACCGAGCTGGGACTGCAGTCGTCCCCACCGCTACGTCTGGCGGACTACGTGAATGTGTTCGGCGCGAAAAACAATAATTTATTGGGCACAATCGGCTGGGGCAGGGACACGCGGGATAGCGCGATTTTTACCACAGAGGGAACGGTGCAACGCGCTTATGCAGAAATTGCTTTGCCAGCTTTGGACATGCGGTATTACAAGCTCAATTACCAGCACCAGTTATTTTATCCGATCAGCAACAGCGTGACGTTATTGCTGAACGCGGAGCTGGGCGTGGCAGGCGGGTATGACAATAAACCGCTGCCTTTCTTCAAGAATTTTTACGCGGGTGGACCGGGGTCGGTACGGGGATTTGATCCGAATACATTGGGCCCGCAAGATAGCACGGGTGCGGTATTGGGAGGCACAAAACGGGCGGTAGGCGGCGCGGAGTTGCTTGCGCCGTTCCCCGGCACAGGTAAGGATAACTCGGTACGCCTGAGCGGGTTCTTGGATGCGGGCGCGGTTTATGGCGCGGGAGATCTGCCTGGAAGTGCCGGTTTGCGCTATTCTATAGGGGCGGCACTGACATGGTTTGCACCTGTGGGGCCGCTCAAATTTAGTTATGCCGTACCGCTGAATAAGCAGGACGTGGACAAGATACAAAGATTCCAGTTTACGCTGGGAACATTGTTTTAAGTTTTTGGGGAGTTGAAGAATGAAATCGATATTTAAGGTCGTGGCACTTTTTATTTTGTTGTGTTCAAGTGCGGTAACTGTTGCCGCAGACTTCAAGGTTGGTGTGGTCGATACCGAGCGTATTTTGCGCGAATCGGTTCCTGCGGTGAATGCGGAAAAGCGCATCACCAAAGAATTTTCCGGGCGCGATCTGGATATCAAGGGACTAATGAAGCAAGCCAAAGATTTGCAGTCGTTGCTGGAAAAAGAAGGCGTGACTTTATCGGATGCAGATCAGCGTAACAAAGAGCGCGAGCTGACCACCCTGAATGCCGACGTGCAGCGTTTACAGCGCGAGTTTCGTGAAGACTTAAATTTGCGCAAAAATGAAGAGTTGGCTATTGTTTTAGAGCTTGCCAACAAAGCCATTCAAATGATTGCCGAAACGGAGAAGTTCGACCTGATTTTGCAAGAGGCGGTATATCGCAATCCGAAAATCGACATCACCGATAAAGTCATACAACATCTCGCGGATGACAAGCCAGTCAGTAAGTAGCCGGGTTGGCGCATGACTGCCTATTCATTAAAAGAGATAACCGCACAGTTGGGCGGGCTTGTATTGGGCAATGCGGAGGTGCGCATTACACAAGTTGCCACGCTGGAAAATGCACTGGCTCACCAGATAAGCTTCCTCACCAATCGTAAATATCAAGCCCAGCTTTCCGATACGAAAGCGGGTGCGGTGATTCTGGGGGAATCAGACAAAGATGCCACCACCTTGCCGCGCATCATCTCGGACAATCCTTACGCATACTTTGCCAAAGTCTCGGCGTTGCTCAATCCTTTGCCACAAGCCGTTGCAGGTGTGCATTCCTCCGCGATCGTGAGTGACACAGCAAAAATAGATGAAACTGCATGCATAGAGGCGACTGCCGTGATTGGCGGTGGCGCGATTATTGGCGCGCACAGCGTGATTGGTGCGGGCTGTTTTGTGGGGGATAACACGGTAATTGGCGAACACGTACTGCTGTATCCGCGAGTGGTCATCTATCATAATTGTGTCATTGGCAATCACCTGATCGCGCATTCCGGTGTGGTTATTGGGGGTGATGGGTTTGGTATGGCAATGGATGCGGGGCACTGGATCAAGGTTCCGCAAATCGGCCGCGTGGTGATTGGTAACGATGTTGAGATTGGTGCAAATACCACCATTGATCGCGGTGCGTTGGATGATACGGTAATCGAAGACGGGGTGAAGCTCGACAACCAAATTCAAATCGCGCATAACGTACACATCGGCGCGCATACGGCGATTGCGGGTTGTGTGGGGATTGCTGGCAGCACCACGATAGGCAAGTATTGTTTGATTGGCGGCAGTGCGGGCATTCTGGGGCATTTGCAAATTGCCGACCGCGTTGAAATATCGGCGTTCTCGCTGATTGGTAAATCAATACGTGAAGCAGGTTCTTACACGGCGATTTTTCCGTTTTCAAAAACCGAAGAGTGGCGTGCCAATGCCGTGCATTTACGCCACTTGGAAGAGTTGGTCAAACGCGTTAAAACATTAGAAAAAAATATAGGGAAAGAAGCATGAGCATCCAAATGAGTATCCATGAAATCCTTGAATGTTTACCACATCGTTATCCGTTTCTGTTGGTGGATCGCGTGCTGTCGCTTGATCCGGGCAAAGAAATCGTTGCGCTGAAAAATGTCACCATCAACGAGCCGTTTTTTCCAGGGCATTATCCGCACCATCCCGTGATGCCTGGCGTGTTGATTATTGAAGCGATGGCGCAAGTTGCTGCGCTGTTATCGTTTAACTCGATGGAGTCTAAGCCTGATGAAAAGTCGGTCTACTATTTTGCAGGCATTGATGGTGCGCGTTTCAAACGCCCTGTTACAGCGGGCGATCAACTCATCATCAAAGTGTCGCTCACTCGCAGTATGCGTGGCGTGTTCAAGTTCAAAGCAGCCGCTGAAGTGGATGGTCAATTGGCTGCTGAAGCAGAGCTGATGTGTACGGTTAAAACGGTGGCGTAATGCGTCATTCCACTGCAATCATTCACCCCAACGCCAAGCTCGCCGACGATGTCGAAGTGGGCGCTTATTCCATCATCGGCGAGCATGTTGAAGTTGGCTCAGGGACGGTCATTGGTCCGCATGTGGTCATCAAGGGACATACCCGTATTGGACAGCACAACCAGATTTCTCAGTTCTGCTCGCTTGGTGAAATTCCGCAAGATAAAAAATACGCGAATGAACCCACGCGCTTGGAGATCGGCGATCACAACACCATACGCGAATTCTGCACATTCAATTTGGGTACGGCACAGGATGTCGGCGTGACGCGTGTTGGCAATCACAATTGGATTATGGCTTACGTGCATTTGGCACACGATTGCCAAGTGGGTAACCACACCATTTTTGCCAATAATGCACAATTGGCAGGCCACGTAGAGGTCGATGATTACGCCATTCTTGGTGGCTTTACGGTGGTGCATCAATTCGTCAAAATCGGCGCGCACATTATCACGGGAATGGGGTCGATTTTATTTCAGGATGTACCGACTTACATGCTGGTCGCAGGCAATCCTTGTGCGCCGCATGGCATCAATTCAGAAGGATTGAAGCGGCGCGGATTTTCCAGTGCATCGATCATGGCAATTAAACGTGCGTACAAAATGCTGTATAAATCAGGGTTAAGTTTTGAAGATGCCAAACTCGCCATTCAAGCGGAATTGCCTGAACACGCGGAGTTGCAGCCTTTGGTGGATTTTCTCGCCAGTACTAATCGCGGCATCGTCCGCTAACCACACATCATGGCGAAGAAAAAAATTACGATTGGTATCGTTGCGGGCGAAGCATCGGGTGATTTGCTGGGCAGCCATCTGATGCTGGCGTTACAGGCAGCGCGTCCAGACATTGAGTTTGTCGGTATCGGCGGCGCAAAGATGCAATCCGCTGGTATGACTAGCTTATTTCCGATGGAAAAGTTGGCGGTGCGCGGCTACGTGGAAGTGCTGCGGCATTATTTTGAAATCGTCGGGATACGCCGCAAGCTAAAGAGTTATTTCCTGACTAATCGTCCCGATATTTTTATAGGCATCGACGCGCCCGATTTCAATCTTGATTTGGAGCTAGCACTCAAGCAGAAAAATATACCGACCATACATTATGTCAGCCCGTCGATATGGGCGTGGCGCGGCGAACGCATTCACAAAATAAAACGCGCTGTGACCAAAGTACTGGCACTGTTTCCGCACGAACCTAAAATCTATGAAGATGCGGGTGTGCCAGTCGAGTATGTCGGGCATCCGCTGGCGGATATGCTGCCGGATTTCCCCAAGCGGGATGAGATGCGCGAAACGATGCGCATTCCATTGCAAGCCAAAGTGTTTGCATTGTTGCCCGGTAGCCGCCAAAGTGAAGTGACCCAACTTGCTTGCGTGTATATTGAAACGGCAAAATTGATTTTGAAAAAAATTCCCGATGCGCGTTTTCTCATGCCGTTGATTAGCCGCGAAACACGCGCGATTGTCGAGCAGGCACTCTATGATTGTGAGGCGGAAGAATTGCCAATTACCTTGCTGTTTGGTCATGCTCAAGATGCCATGATTGTTGCCGATGCGGTATTGGTTGCATCGGGTACTGCCACGCTGGAAGCCGCGCTGCTTAAGCGTCCGATGGTTATTGCCTACCGGATGCCCAAGCTGACCTGGAAGTTGATGAAGCGCAAGAGCTATCAACCCTATTTTGGCTTGCCGAATATTTTGTGCGAACGTTTTGTGGTGCCGGAGTTGATGCAAGAGGATGCGGTGCCTGAAAATCTTGCGCAGGCATTGCTAAATTTGATGAATGACAAGAATGCCGTTGCGCAACTTGATGAAACCTTCTTGGCACTGCATCAAACTTTACGTCAAAACACCGCACAAAAAGCCGCCGCCGCGATTTTGCCTTACCTCCCCCGATGCCTGAGTTATTGATCGTCTGCGGGGTGGATGAGGCCGGGCGTGGCCCATTGGCGGGTCCTGTTAGTGCCGCAGCGGTGATACTTGATGAGGCTAACCCGGTCGATGGGTTGGCGGATTCCAAAAAACTTTCCGAAAAACAGCGTGACAAACTTGCTCCCGTCATTCAAGAACGCGCTTTGGCATGGGCGGTAGCATATGCCGAGGTGGATGAAATCGATCAATTCAATATCCTGCAAGCCACCTTGTTGGCGATGAAACGGGCGGTGTTGGCACTCGGTATTCGACCGCAACTGATACTGGTAGATGGGCTGTATTGCCCGAAAATAGACATTCCTAGTCGAGCAATTATCAAAGGTGACAGCAAAATCGCTGCTATTTCTGCTGCTTCGATTTTGGCAAAAACGGCACGTGATGCGCTGATGTTGGAGTTACATAAGCAATATCCGCACTACGGTTTTGCCGGCCACAAGGGTTATCCTACGGCAGTACACCTCGCCGCGTTGCGTAAACACGGCATTTCACCCGTGCATCGCAAGAGCTTTAGACCGGTGCGCGAATTGTTGCCGCAGGATCATGAGGGTTTTGACAAAGCTTTGCTATAATCGGCGTTCGAATTATGCAGTTCAAACACGAAATTATTACTTTAACTTAACCAACCTGTTGGGAATTAACCATGAGCGATCAAATTACCATTTCACTATACAAAGAACGTCTTAATTCGGATGCGACCGACATTGATGCCGCGCTCGCGCTGGGCAATTTGTTTTACGACAAAGGCGATGCCGCTCAGGCAATTGTTTACTATCGCATTGCATTGGACATAAATCCATCGCTCTCTGGTGTACGCACTGATTTGGGGGCAATGTATTGGCGTAATGAAAACCTCAGCCATGCCGAGCAAGCGTTCCGTGCAGCAATTGAAAACGACCCCAACTTTGCGCCAGCCTATATCAATCTGGGTATGCTGATACAACGTGCCAAAGGTGATCTGGTGGGAGCCCGCGCGATGTGGCAGAAATTATTGGATGTCAATCCAGATCATGAAATGGCCAGCAAAGCGCGCGAAATGTTACAACAGACAGGCGCGGCAATGAACTAATCAACAGCGTACTTCGGTGCAATAGAATCAAAATTCCCCTACGGATAAATAAAACAAGGCACGCCTAGGCGTGCCTTGTTTTATTTCAACCGACTACTCTCTAAACATCTACCACTTGTTGCCGTTGTTTTCGCCACGGTTGCCAGCGAAGCTTGGGCGATCACCTGTGCGACGTGGTGTGGAATTGCCACCACGATTATTGTTGCCGAAGCTACGTTCCTGGCTGCGTGGTTGGCCTGTAAACCCAGACGGGCTGCGCTCTTGGCGTTGACCGCTAAAGCCTTGGCCACGACTTGGTACATGGAGTGTATTGCCCTGATTTTGACCTTGCCAGCCGCCTTCTTTGCGTCCAGTGTGGCTGTGGCGGCTGTCTGGCGCGCTGTGATGGAAGCCTGCCCCACCATTATTTCCATTGCCAGTGAAGGCTGAACTACGATTGCCACCAAATCCGCCCGTGCGGTTGTTACCACCGCCGAAGCCACCTGCATTGCCGCGATTGCCGACGAAGCCGCCACCGCTGCCATGACGTGAACCGCCACCATTGCCGCGCGGACGATCTGTCGAAGGGCCTGTGCGCAATTTGTACTTGGGTTCTAAGCCTTCGATAGTGTGCATCTTGATGCTTTGTTCGGTGTAACGTTCGATGCGTTTCAGCATTTGTGCATCACGGTTGGATGCGAACGAAATGGCAATTCCCGATGAACCGCCGCGACCAGTACGACCAATACGGTGTACATAATCTTCGGCGAACTTAGGCAAATCAAAGTTGATGACGTGTGAAATACCGCGCACGTCCAAACCGCGCGCTGCAACGTCGGTTGCCACCAAAATGCGCACGTTGCCGTTACGCATGTTGAGCAGGGTGCGGTTGCGTTCGCGCTGGCTCATGTCGCCGTGCAATGCCGCAACCGAATGGCCTTGTGCGGACAATTGGTCGGCGAGGCCGTCGGCGTCGCGCTTGGTAGCGGTGAACACCAGCGCCTGATTCACGCCGACATCGGTCAGCAGATGGTTGAGCATCTTGTTTTTGTGCGCTACGTCATCGGCGAACATCATGCGCTGCTCGATATTTTCGTGCTTGTCCTTGGCGGCCGAGACATTGATACGCTTCGGTTCCTTGAGCAGGCGCGAGGCCAGATTGCCGACCACGCCTTCCAGCGTCGCGGAAAACAGCAGAGTCTGGCGTGTCTTGGGCGTAGCTGCGGCGATGCGTTCCACATCATCGACGAAACCCATGTCCAGCATGCGATCCGCTTCGTCGAGAATCAGCATTTCCAGGCGCGAGAAGTCGATGCGACCGCGTTCCAGATGGTCGATCAGGCGGCCCGGTGTGGCGACCAGGATATCCACATGGCTGGACAACAGGCGGTTCTGCACCGGGTAAGGCATGCCGCCCAGGATGCTGATGATCTTGAAGCGCATGTTCTTGCCGTACTTGGTTGCGGCATCGCAGACCTGTTGTGCCAGTTCGCGGGTCGGGGTCAACACCAGCACGCGC
>CAZSPN010000056.1:0-14082 GCA_964608835.1 uncultured Gallionella sp. | reverse complement strand
TGACTATGCATCACTTACTGCAAAGCTCATGCCAAGGCGCATCAAATTGATTTAATGGAAATATACTTAATTGCAGAATGTCGTAAAGGCTACAACTTGAATGAGTATCGACAATCAAACCGAATACGGTGCAGATAACCAATCGCGCAACAAAAAAGTTTCCGTGTCAGGCAAATAATGGAAGCCCGCATCCAAATCGCGCATCACGGCGTAAGCGATTTTGGGTGGGGTGAAAGTGCCAGCTACCAGATGAAAATACCAAGCTGATGGGTAACCTGCGACCCGATCAAACGCCTTTAGTTGTGCCGACATTTCGACACCGTACAGTTCGATGTTCCAGTGAAAGGTCTTAAGTTCTCGCGCATGGCGCGAAATCAATGATGCGGAAATCACTGGATTTCGATAACGATCCTGATGCTCTCGTAGCGCGACGATCCAATGATCGCTGAAATGTCCACGCACTGCTGCGCTGCTGTGCGACCAGTCAACAATGAAGCGTGGCAGACCAACTGTGCGACCATTTGAAAATGATACCTTTGCTACCGTTTGGCGTATGTCAATCAACCTGCGAAACAGATAGCGGGGTGCGCCTACAGGCTGTGCTTCAAGCACACTTGGGATGGTCGGCTCAATCAATTCTTGCAATTCTTCCGGCGTGTTGTCGATATCGATCAACTTTCTATCCAGCACCTCTTGTAACTCTTCAACTTCCAATTGCAAAGAATCCGCTGGAGCCGAACCGTATGTCGCCACGAAGTAATGTGTGCGCCCGGTATGTCGCGTCACCGACCATTCACTTTCCGCGTATCGCTGCAGAAAATCATCCATGTCGCCTGCATAATCAGCCAACTCTTCTTTCGCCCAAGATTCCAGACTATCGGCAACGCGTCTCCCATCCGCCGCAATCACGCCCCCCGGGCGATACCAACCACCACGACTCAGGGCAAATCGAAACGTGCATCCAGGTCGGATACGATTGGCGATTTCCAGCAGTGCACTGTGATGCGGGCGCGGCGAAATTTTTTCGATCTCCGCTGCCAACTCGAGTAAAGTAACTTCGTCAGTCATATCTCTTCCTCATGGAAAATCCCTTCCAAACGCCGGAGCACTATCGAGCGCACATCCGACTCGGCATCATCCACCAACTCAGCGATGGATTCTAGCGGGGCTTGTTTTGCCGCTTCCAATCTTACCAGCCAATCGCTGTCTGCCAGCATAGTAGTTGCATCCTCTGGCAACATACGCGCAGCAACTATACGCCGCACTTCCGCATCTTCATCATGTGCCAAGCGACGCAACACAAATGACGGCAACCTTCGCGCCACCTCCTTGCGCACTTCCCTATCCGGATCATGCGCCATGCGCGGCAACTGTCCATGCGGCAAACGCTTCGCTACCTGCAAGCGCACCAAATAATCAAAGTCGTTGATCATCGTAATCAGTCTCTCCGGCGCAATGCGCTCAGCCACCGTCATGCGTACTTCCCTATCCGTGTCTCTGAGATAGCCTCCCAATTCATCAATAGGCAGACGACTCGCCACCACACGGCGCACCACCTCGTCCGCATCACGCGGAAGTTGCTTGACCGCTTCCAAAGGCGCGTAGCGCGCGGCGATGGCACGACGCTCCCAAAACCCATCGGCCAGATAGTCTTGTGCGAGATGCGGATTACGCCGCAAGAAACGGTCTATCTGCCTGCCGCTCTGCGCGATGATGCAAACGTCTCCCTGCACGCACTTGGCTTCTAACAACAGCGCGCGATGCGGGCAGACCGAGCAATCGACACAAATGACTTCCGTCAATGGCGATGCCACGGGGTGAGATCCCGTCATGTTCAAGCCTTTCAGAAGCTGCTCAATTTATACCCATGTTGAATATCAGCAACCACCGTGCCACTTTGTATTGATGCGCAGAAACCCCGAAGGCAAGGGGATATCCGAGAGAGAACCGATGAGGTCATGCGGAGATTTTGTAGGGATCCCTACAAACGGACTATCTCAAACCAATGGGCAGGATGGTCACCCATCCTGATATTGAAACTCACCTTGCCCGTTTCCCCCTATCCAACTTTCCCCCGCGGGGAGAAAGAGCAACCGCTACGCTACGCGAATTTCACGTTAGTGGCTTACGCAACACGACCATGTTGGAAAGTTCGAACTTGAGGTTGTCGTAGAACGCCAGTGCAGAGCGATTGTTGCCGTCGGCTAACAAGGTGACACGTTTCATCCCCAGCACTTGCCCCCAGGCCACGACATGATCGAACAAACGCCGTCCCAACCCCATGCTACGATGCGTGCCGCTGATGATGATGTCTTCCAGCAACACCACTGGGCCGCCTTCTGCGGTGCTGATGGTGATGAGGGCATTCGCCATCCCCGTCACTTTGCCATCGACGCGCAATACGAATAGTCGACCTATCGCGGGATCATTAAGAATGAGTCGGAGACCGCGCATCTGCTTCTCGCGATCAGGTTGGAAATCGCTTTCTAATGCGAACAGCTCTGCCAGCAGATCGGCAAGTTGTGGCAAGTCCTCTTCGGTGGCGAAATCGATCTGAACGTTCATTGTTTTAGTGCGACGCTTTTGACTTGCGCGCAAACATACATGCCAACTTGCAATCCCAAGTGGTCACGCGAGCGGCGTGTGATGCGTGCCAACAATGTATTCGAGTCACCCACCCTCATACGTACTATCACCTTGTCCGACCCTTCATCACGCAACTCGTCGATACGCGCATTCAAGATGTTGTTGATGCTCGTCCCTTGAGGAGTTTGTGTGGCGATACTCACATCACGCGCCAGCACGCGGGCGCGTATGCGCGTGCCGAACGGCAGATCGACTTTGCTGACCCACAGATGAGCACCCGCAAAATCCACACGCGTCAGGTGATAGGCCTCATCTTGTTGCGCCACCACGGCTTCGATCACCGCGCCTGCGTCATCGAAATGCGCCGTGGGTAGATCGAGTCGCGCCAATGTCTCATGTAGCGTACCGCTGGCGATGACGCGCCCTTTTTCCATCAACACCAGATGATCGGCTAGTCGCGACACTTCATCCATGGCGTGGCTCACATACAACACGGGAATATTCAATTCGCGGTGTAGGCGTTCCAAATAAGGAAGTATTTCTTGCTTGCTATTCGTGTCGAGCGCGGAGAGCGGCTCATCCATCAGTAGGATGCGAGGGCTGGTGAGCAGCGCACGACCGATGGCGACACGCTGACGTTCACCGCCGGAGAGTTGCGTCGGGTCACCGCGCTCGATGAGATGTGTCAAACCCATCCATTCCACCACTTGCTCCAATTTCACCTTACGTTCGGTAGGTGAGATGCGTTTGTAGCCGTATTCCAAATTAGCTCGTACCGACAGATGTGGGAACAGACTCGCTTCTTGAAACACGTAACCCAGCGGACGTTTATGGACTGGCACGAAGGTCTTGTCGTCTTGCCACGTCTCACCATTCACATGTAACGAACCTTGGACACGTTCCAAGCCTGCGATGCAACGCAGCAAGGTGGTCTTGCCCGAACCGGAGGGGCCGAACAAGGCGGTGACACCTGTCGCTGGTGCATCGAAAGTGGCATCGAGTGCAAAGCTATCCAACTGCATCTTGAACTGTGCGCGGATCGGATTCATTTTGTCACCTTGGATAACTTGCCGCCAGCCAAGTACAGCGCCAGCAACACCACGAACGAGAACAGCACCATGCCACCGGCCAGCAGATGCGCCGCACCATATTCCATCGCTTCGACGTGACTGTAGATCGCCACCGAGAGCACGCGCGTCTCACCGTCGATATTGCCGCCCAGCATCAGCACCACGCCGAACTCGCCCACGGTGTGCGCGAAAGCCAAGATGATCGCGGTGAGAAAACCGGGGCGCGCGAGCGGCAACGCCACACTGAGGAATCGGTCCAGCGTACCTGCTCGCAAAGTCGCCGCCACTTCCAGCGGACGTTTGCCTATCGCCTCGAATGCGTTTTGAAGGGGCTGCACCGCGAAGGGCAGTGAGAAGACCACCGAGCCGATCACTAGACCGTAAAAGGTGAACGGTAATCGCCCCAATCCTAACGCCGTGGTCAGCTCACCCACCATGCCGTGCGGTCCCATCAACAACAGCAGGTAGAAACCCAACACCGTGGGCGGCAATACCAGCGGCAAAGCGACCACCGCCGCTACCGGCCCCTTATACCACTTGCGGCTATGCGCCAACCACCACGCCAGCGGCGTGGCGATGATTAGCAACAAACAGGTGGTGGCACTCGCCAGCTTGAGCGTGAGCCAAACGGCTTGAAGGTCTTCTGGGCTTAGGCCTGACATGATGGTTTATTGCGATTCATATCCGAATCCGCGCATCATTCTCTTGGCAGGTTCAGTCTTGAGGAAATTTAGGAATGTCTGCGCAGCGAGCTTGTCTTTTGCACCCGTCAGCAACACGGCACTTTGACGGATAGGTTTATACATCTCGAGCGGCACCAACCACCAGGAACCTTCGCTCACTTTGCCGTCACGCATGATCTGAGACAGCGCGATGAAACCCAGTTCCGAATTTTCCGTAGCGATGAATTGATAAGCCTGCGTGATATTTTCGCCCATTACCAGCTTGCTTTGTAAGACATCCCACAAACCCAGTCCATCCAGCATCTGTTTCGCCGCCATGCCATAGGGCGCGAGCTTGGGATTGGCAATGGCCAGCCTGCTGTAACTGCCGTTGCGCAACACCTCGCCCTTGCCATCCACATAACCGGTCTGCGTACTCCACAACACCAGCTTGCCGATCGCATAAGTGAAGTGCGTCCCCTCCACAGCCAATCTCTCTTGTTGTAACTGCTTGGGAATCGCCTCGTCAGCCGCAAGGAACACGTCGAACGGTGCGCCTTCCTTGATCTGCGCATAGAACTTGCCACTGGAACCGAAGCTGAATTTCACCGTGTGCCCGCTCTCCTTTTGAAACAGGCTGGCGATCTGCAGCATCGGCGCGGAAAAGTTCGATGCCACTGCGGCACTCACCTCACCGGCAGACACCGGCAAACTGATCAGGCCGGACAACATCACAATAGCGGCAACATGGCCGCAAAATCTGGAGACACGCATCATCAACATCTTTAATGTAATGGGTATCATGATAACAAGCAAAATGGGAGCCAAGACAGGATTGTTCTCATTGCCACAGACCTTGGGTAGACATGCCACCATGAATGATCCATTTCCATCAGGCGTAATAACCAACGGGCATTGCGCCGTATGTATTTGTTATCCGGCGCAATGCGCTTCGCTTATTGACACCCTAGGTATCTTCATCCACCCACGCCAGCACCACACCAATCGCTTGCAGCGGGTCGTCAGTCAGACTAAGGCAGTGTTCGCTGCCGTTGACCAGATATAAATTGAAGGTTTCACGCCGCAATGCAGGTGGCAATCGAGCGGGCATGTCGTCGTCATTGCAAACAGTAAAGCGCAAATCTGGCCATCTTTCTTTCAAAGTGGTCAGCGCGTTTTCGTTCAGATCGCCAAGCGATAAAGCAGTGCTAGCAATCTGTTCCAGAGTTTCGTGAACAATCATCAGGCTAGTCTTCTTCCGCTTCCGCAAACTTGCTCAACGATTTTGCTTCCACGCCGAGAATTTTTGCCAACCAGGGTGGTGGCGCATCCAATACAGCTTGTAAACGTTGCAATACCGCACTGGCCTGTCCACCTTCCGGAATTTTCACGGGATGCACATTGGCACGCACTGCCTTGGCCGCTGCCGGTCCACCAATAGATTGCACATAGACAATCTGGCAATCGTTAATCAATTCGGCACGGGCCACATTTTTGTCTTCCGCGTCGTCGGTTAAGTGCGTGGAGCGCACATCTATCAGGCGAATGTCATTACGCCCGACTTGATACACCAAAAAACGCGGGCAGGAACCGAAGTGCCCGTCCAAATTTTGTTCGCTATTGGAGGCCACCGCCACACGCAAACTGCCTGGCAATTCACCATCCGCATAAGCATCAAGCTCTGGCAAATCTGCCGCGTCTCCCGAATCCCCCCATAGATGACGTACAGCCAACTTGATAGAAGCATTATCCACATCCGGCTCAACAGTTTCTTCCCCAGACAGAATAAGATTGAGATCGGCTACCGTCACCTTGGCAAGCTTCTCCTCGGTGATTGGCAACCCCAGTTGATTGCCCAATTTTGCTACAAGCCCACCCATGTCCACATCGGTCAGAGCACGAGCGGCCAGCGCGATGCGCAGAGCGGCGGGTTTAGTGATTACGCTCATAGCTCATGCTGCCAATTGCGTGATGCAACCTTTAATTGGGCAGAGTTCTACACATTTCGGTTTTGTGTACTCACCCACACATTCGGTGCAAGTATCCGCGGTGATTTTGGTAATCCCTTTTCTGGTTTTGATCGAATCAGTGGGACATTCCGGTTCACAATCACCACAAGAGGTACACAGATTTGGATCAATTTTCATTGCCATGATAATTTTCCTTTTCGATTATTCAGCAGCATCCAAACGCCTGGCGCGCAAAGAAATCGGCAGCTTGGCTGGTGCAACTTGCGGTTCAATAAAATAACAACCGCCATTGTTAAGCTTGATCTCGCCACCCCACTTTTCCGGTGTGTCGAATTCCATTGAAACGATGGCATCCTCGAGGTCGCGCTTGGGCAGGTAAAACACATACTCGCCTTTACTGCCGCGCTGGATCATGATATTTGCCATTACAACTTCCTTTATCTTTACCCTCTCCACAGCCCTTCCTTCAAAGAGGAAAGGGCGAAGAGGGTAGTGCGTTAACGCACTAAGTCGTAGTTGTAGTCTGTCGTACCCATGCCACGGGTATCGTCGTCGAGACGCTCCAGCACTGCGTTTACCAGCGTGGTAAGCATCTGCATTGCACCTTCATAGCCCAATGTCGTTGAGCGATGCAGATGATGACGGTCGAATATCGGGAAGCCGATACGGATCAGTGGCACTTCAAACTCTTTACCCTTGTGCAAGGTGTCGCGCTGTATGAATTTTCCGTAGGAATTTCCGATCATAAAATCGGGCTTCTCGGTGAACATCAGCGAACGGAAGTGCCACAAATCGGCACCTGGATACAGCTTGGCATCCTTGCCGTAAGGCGTTTCTCCCATCACTTTAGTCATCGCTTTGCTCCACTTTTTGCTGCCGTTGTTGCACAGGATATGGATCGGTTCAGCACCCAGTTCAGTGAGGAACTTGGCCATGCCCATGACAAAATCCGGGTCGCCGTATAGACCGAACTTCTTGCCGTGTAACCAAGTGTGGCTGTCGGTGATCATGTCCACCAGGCGGCCGCGCTCCTTGGCCAGCGATGCGGGTATCGGCTTGCCGGTCACTTCGGAAACTTTCATCAGCCATTCGTCAGTCCACTCCAAGCCCATCGGAATGTTCAGCTTGGGAACCTCGTGTTTCCAGGTGATATCGACATATTTCTTGGTCTTTTCCAATTGCATCGGCTGCAGCAGGAAAGTATTGATCGCATTCGGCGCATCCTTTACTTCGTCCTGCGTTGTGCCGCCAGCATACATGCGGAACTGGCCATCGGCTGGCGTATCCAGCACTTCGGTCGGATCGCTCAGCATGGTGTGTGCTACGCCCATCTCATCGAGCATGCGATGGATCACGCGGTAGTTGCCGAGATAAGTTTCAAAGCCGGGGACGATGTTGATTTTGCCGTTCTTGCCGACCACCTTGTCATCCATGCTGTTCAGCGTGAAATAACGGATGATGCCTTCGAACATATTGTCCCAACCGGTCACGTGCGAACCCACAAACGAAGGGGTGTGCGCGTACGGTGTCGGAAACTCTTGCGGGATATTGCCCGCCTTCTTGGTGTTATTGATAAATGCGTTCAGGTCGTCGCCGATTACTTCCGCCATACAGGTGGTGGAAACCGCGATCATGTCCGGCTTGTATAGTGCCTTGGCATTTTCCAGCCCGTCTATCATGTTCTTCTGGCCGCCGAACACGGCCGCGTCTTCCGTCATGGAATCGGACACGCAGGAAATCGGCTCCTTGAAATGGCGGTTGAAGTAAGTGCGGAAGTAGGCCACGCAGCCTTGCGAACCATGCACATAAGGCAGAGTCTTTTCAAAACCCAGTGCGCATAACACTGCCCCCAATGGCTGGCACGCCTTGGCCGGATTCACTGTAAGTGCTTCGCGCTTGAAGTTAAGCTCGCTGTACTCGGCAGTGGTCGTCCACATGAAAGTTTCTTGAATCTTATCTGTGGGATGACGTTCTTCAAACTGCTCTTGTTTATTGCTCAATGATTCCTTGTAGTCGTCATCGCGAAATAACGGATAACAAGGCTTGATATCGTCAACTTGTTGCATTTTTATCTCCTTAGCTGCACTGCTCATCTGCAGATGCAAGCATAGATTGATTGATGGACGGCGACATACCGCCGTCCCCGAACTAATTAGGCCGCAACCTTTAGCGTTTCTGCTTCAACTGGTTTTAACCAAGGTGCAATCATCTTGCCCCAACACGGATTGTTGATCGTCATATCCATATCGCGTGCGAAGATGGCAAAGCCGTCATAGCCGTGGTATGGGCCGGAATAATCCCAGGAGTGCATTTGGCGGAATGGCACACCCATCTTCTGAAAAATATACTTCTCCTTGATGCCGGAGCCGATCAGATCAGGTTTGACGCGTTTAACGAATTCCTCGAATTCAAAGCCAGTCACATCGTCATACAACAAAGTGGCATTGCCCATGTCCTTGATGGTGCGGTCATAGTCGTCGTTGTGTCCGAACTCGTAGCCGGTACCAACCACTTCCATGCCCAAGTCCTCGTAAGCACCGATGACATGACGCGGACGCAGACCACCAACGTAAAGCATTACACGCTTGCCTTGCAGACGAGGCTTGTATTTGTCTATAACGGCTTGCATCATCGGTTGGTACTTCGCTATGACACGCTCAGCACCTTCCTTGATCTTGTCGTCAAAGTGCCCCGCGATAGCACGCAACGACTCGGCGACTTTGGTCGGGCCGAAGAAGTTGTATTCTATCCAGGGAATGCTGTATTTCTCTTCCATGTGTCGCGCGATGTAATTCATCGAACGGTAGCAGTGAATCAAGTTCAGTTTGGCGTTAGGTGTCATTTCCATTTCAGCTATGGTGCCGTCGCCGGACCACTGCGCAATGACGCGCAATCCCATTTCTTCCAACAAAATCCGCGAAGACCAGGCATCGCCACCGATGTTGTAATCGCCAATCACGGCCACATCGTAAGGTGTGCTTGCAAATTCTTGAGTATCTCTGCGAGGCAATACCCAATCACGGATCGCGTCGTTGGCGATGTGGTGACCGAGTGATTGCGACACACCACGGAAACCTTCGCAGCGCACTGGAACGACAGGCTTGTCGATTTCTTTGGCCGCTTTCTTGGAAACCGCTTCGATGTCGTCACCAATCAGACCGATAGGGCACTCGGATTGCACGGAGATACCTTTGTTCAGCGGGAACAGTTGTTCGATCTCGGTGATGAGTTTGGCGAGCTTCTTGTCGCCGCCGAACACGATGTCTTTTTCTTGGAAGTCAGAAGTGAAGTTCATCGTGCCGAATGTGTTCACACCGGTGGTACCGACATAGTAGTTACGGCGACCGGCGCGGGAATATTGGCCACAGCCGACCGGGCCGTGGGAGATATGGATCATGTCCTTAATCGGACCCCACACTACGCCCTTGGAACCTGCGTATGCGCAGCCGCGAACAGTCATCACACCCGGCAATGATTTACGGTTGGAGGTAATACATTTCTTGGATTGCTCAATAGATTGATCGTTTACCGCGAGATGCTTTTCGCGATCTTTTCTTGCTTTTTCCGGATATACCTCAAGCACTTCTTGAATGAGGGCTTCGGTTTCTTCACGTGTTAATGCAGACATTTTGTTCTCCTTTAATGACCCACTAATTTGTGGAGTCTGCCAGAGGTTCTATTTGGTAGGAATGACGGATCGTACCCAGCAAGCAACGACCCGTCGTCCTTGACACTTTTTTAGGCAACTGCCACTTCAGCAGCTTTCTTGCCGATGATGGATTCGTCTTCTACATCCATGATGCCGAATTCCATCAACAACGCTTCCAGTTCGTCCATAGTGATTGGAGAGGGGATCACAAATTTCTTGTTTTCCACGATTTTCCTCGCTAGGGCGCGATATTCGTCAGCCTGCTTTGCCGTTGGATCGTATTCAATCACGGTCATGCGGCGAATCTCGGCGTGCTGAACAGCGTTATCGCGCGGAATGAAATGGATCATCTGTGTACCAAGCTTGGCAGCCAGTGCCTCGATCAACTCATCTTCGCGGTCGGTTTGGCGGCTATTGCAGATCAGGCCAGCCAAACGCACGCTGCCTGAATTCGCATACTTCACGATGCCCTTGGCGATGTTGTTGGCCGCGTACATCGCCATCATTTCGCCGGAACAAACAATGTAGATTTCCTGTGCCTTGTTTTCGCGGATAGGCATAGCAAAACCACCGCACACCACATCACCCAGTACGTCGTAGAACACAAAATCGAGTGCCTCGTCATACGCGCCTTCTTCTTCTAGAAAGTTGATGGCGGTGATCACACCACGACCGGCACAACCGACACCAGGCTCTGGGCCACCAGATTCAACGCACTTGATGCCGCCGTATCCAACTGACAACACATCCTCAAGTTCGAGATCCTCGACGCTGCCAGCTTCAGCAGCCAGTTCCATCACGGAGTTTTGTGCCTTGGAATGCAGAATCAAACGTGTTGAGTCTGCCTTGGGATCGCAGCCAACGATCATTACTTTCTTACCGGATTCAGCAAGAGCAGCTACTAGGTTTTGAGTGGTAGTGGATTTACCAATACCACCCTTCCCATAAATTGCGCATTGACGCAGAGCCATGTTAGTCTCCTAAAAGTTGCAAAATTTAAGATGCGATTGAAATCTCTCGCTCGCACCCCTAGTTCCGCAATCTCCGTGCCAAGCCCACCGGATCTATTTAACCATTTGAAATGCAAGCAATAAATAATACTGATCAAAGTGACTTGGTAGGTTTAAGACATGACAATCCATTGGACTTTGTAGGGGTGGCTACAACATTTGATGTGTCAATGCCTCGCAACGCGCGTTTACCTATCAATCATTGCAACCTGCCCGCAGATATCCTCGGCAGCCTTACCTACCAGAAGCATCCTGTGCCACTCAAGCTTGATGGTGTGGCGGAATTTCATCGTGGCTTATTTGAGTTACTTGACGGACTCAGCGATTCGGCGGAACGCGCGCAAGCTTTTATACAGCACATGAAAGCTGTTTTTAGTCTAACGTGTTTAGAAGAAGCCGGACTAACTGCCAATATCAAACACAATCGCGCAAAAGCCGATTACATAAAAATGGTACGAGGCTGGTCTTTCGATGCGGATGGTCGTGAGGGTGCAGTAATGAAAGGCTGGGTGGAATCTCGCTTTGGTTTGCTGCAGCGATATCACGGCGGGCCAATACGCGATTTTTCGGATGACACTTACCGCAATTATTTAGAAATGCGCTCTGCAGGGCTATATGGCACCAATGCCCTTGAAGCACAGTTCGACCTGCTATTTGCCTATTGTCAGTACGAGCTGGCACAACAACATACAGATAAGTTACATCTCACTTTGTATCGCGGTGTTAACCGCGTTGACGAACACGAGACAATTGCGGAATTGTATAACAAGCACCGTGTGGTGCTGCTCAATTGCCTGAGTTCTTTCACGGCCAACCGCGAACGCGCCGATGAATTCGGCGATTATTTGCTCAGCACTGAAGTGCCTCTTTCCAAAGTTTTCTTTTATTCCAACCTATTGCCGGACATGCTTAAGGGTGAAGAAGAATATATTGTCATCGGCGGCTTGTACGAAGTAAGTATCACGTCGTACTGATTACGTTCTACCCAGCAACCTTGTACGACAAATATTCTTGCATTGTCGTATTTACGCCAAGGCGTACTTCGCTGTAACCCTCGCCATTACTTAATCCACACTTAGGCTCGCTTTTTGCAGCTGTTATCTTCGTTCATACCACGAGGAGTTTCCATAATGATTACGCAGTTTGAAAGCATTCTGTCTGGCTTGTCCGAAGGCAGCGTTGTTCCCTATCTTGGTCCGGGTGCACTTAATGGAGTAATCGATCCTGCCACGGGTAAAACAATACCTGCCGACAGCGAGAGTCTGATCTTGGCAATGAACAACGGGCAACCGATGGCACCCAAGCTGATGTTCGAATTCCCGCGTGCCGCCATGAATATCGAACTCAAGCGTGGACGTTCAATACTTAACCGTTTTCTTGACACGACATACCGCGACACTCAATGGAGCACTGCAGCACTGCACGATTGGCTAGCGCAAAGTAAACTGCCCTACATCATTGATACTAACCGTGATACCCAACTCCAAAAGCAATATGTTACAACGCCGCACACCCTGATTGTGGGTACTGCACGTATCGCCAGCAAGGAGTACCGTTTCCGTCTATATCATTACAATGGCTCGAATTACTCTGTCATCGAGCATGAAGCCGTAGACACCAGTCTACCTATATTATTCAAACCTCTTGGCACGCCATTGCCTGAATCAAACTACATTGCATCGGATGCCGACTTTGTGGATTACATCACCGAACTGATGGGCGGCTTTGCTCTGCCCGGCTTCATCAAACGTATGCGGCAGGGAAAACGTTACCTATTACTTGGCTTGCGACTGAATCGAGACACCGAACGCATGGTGTTTTCCGAAATAGTTTTTGGTGCCGGATTACCATCTGGCTGGGCACTTATCCCGAACCCAACCGAAAAGGAAAAGCGTTTTCTTGGGCGCTTCAACATTGAAATTATCAACGCGGATGTCTCTGACTTTTTGACAGCTGCGCAGGAGTGGAATACTGCTGAGGTCGCCTAAATGTCTCACCAAGCTATATGGGAGGCACATCGGCATACACTGGGCGTAACTGAGCTGGATCACGCCCATGAGGAATTTATCCTGCAAGTCGCAGCACTCATCCAGTCCAGTGATGTTGAATTTCCAGCACTGTTTCAATTGTTGATCAACCACACACGGTCTCATTTCAACGAAGAAGGACAGCTGATGCGTTCCAGTAAATATCAGGGGTTGGCGATGCATGAAAGCGAACATCACCGCATGCTCGGCGAGTTGCAACAACTAAATCGAACACTCAAACGCGGCTGTCTGCCACTGGTGCGTGCATTCGTAAAACAAGGTTTACCGGAGTGGTTCGACGTTCACCTTTCTACGATGGATAGTGCGTTTGCAGCACATTTTAAAATGTTTAAAACAAAGCAGGAATTGGATGGGGTTTTACTTTAGGTATCTATCTTGGAATGCATTTCCATGATTACCCGCATACCAATAAATTAGCGGTGTTGCCCACTTCTTCCGCACTGCTCATTTATTTCCACAAGCTGTTTCCATTCTGGATTACCTATCATGACGGGATAGGCAATCACTGCTGTCAGTTATGACCATACCCAAAACCTGACCTGCCCCCAATCTTAGTGCCAGAAGCCTTTTCGTAAAGTCCGCAAAACAGCTACCCAATTTCGTCCCACTTATCACTTCCTGGGGTAGCAATCCGGGAGCTAAGAAACGTCTACGAGAATCTGGGAAGTCCAGTTGAAAAAGCGAAACTTTAGTCGGTGGTGATAGTCATGTTTTGTGCAAAAAATTTCACAATGCACTGTGCTGCAAAAAGGGGTTGGTTTTTGAATCTAATTGGCTTGAACGAATGTCCTCGCAACTTTCATCCTCTACAAGAAAGATAAAACGGAGTTTTAGTATAGCGAGTGAAATTTTTGCTTATACGAGTGCAGGTGGGATTTGATTAGCTATGAGGTTAGCTTCCTCAGCTTCGGCTACATTAGACATGCACAAGAACTTGAAAAAGTCGTGCAAATTTGTGCAAAAAACCTGTGCAAATTACATGTTTTTGGATGTTTTCCAATGTTGCCAGGCGCACTTAACCGATTGTTTTGTTTGGCGTCCCCAACGAGATTCGAACTCGTGTTACCGCCGTGAAAGGGCGATGTCC
>CAZSPN010000055.1:12591-14173 GCA_964608835.1 uncultured Gallionella sp. | reverse complement strand
AGTCTTCGGTGAGAATTTGCCCAGACACATAAAAAGCCACGGCATCCGCACCATGCTCGGCGATGATTTTTTTGAAACCGTTGGCAACGCGATCCAAAGCCTCATCCCAAGAAGCGCGCTGACCCAAAACCTGCGGATATAACAAACGCCCATCGTGATCCAGAGTGTCGGCAAGTGCGGCACCTTTGGAACACAGTCGTCCGAAATTGGCTGGATGTTGCTTGTCGCCGTTTATTATGAAATTCGCATGGCGATTCGTTTGTCCCCTCTCCCTATGGGGGAGGGTTTGGGAGGGGGAACTCAAGTTAAGCGTTTCACCAACACTTACTACTACGCCGCAGCCCACGCCGCAATAAGGGCAGGTGCTGTGAATAACGTCGGGCGCATTTAAGCTTTGCATACCCCGGCCTCTACATTAAGAAACAGTGCGCCATGTGCAACCCTTACTTCATGACGATGAGCACACCCCGCATCGGGAGCAACCGCTGCACCTGTTTCCAAATCAATCTGCCAGCTGTGCAGCGGACACGTCACCCGCTTGCCATGCACGATACCTTCCGATAACGGCCCACCTTTGTGCGGGCAGCGGTTATTCAGTGCGAAAACCTGATCGTCCACACTCCTGAACAAGGCTATCTCACCTGTTGCGGTATTCACCACGCGCGAACCTTGTCGCGGAATATCGTTTAGCTTGCCTACTTGTATCCAGTTCATTTTTGCTACCTCGTTACTTTCAATTAAGCCACGTCGCTCCTCCCCTGATAAGGGGAGGCTGGGAGGGGATTGAATTACCGCAAAAAACAAACCCCCTCTAACTCCCCTCTTGTCAGGGGGAGAACTACACCGCTATTCAATCGTTGCCAACGCCTCATACTCATGCGCATCTTTTCCTTGAGCGCGTTCTTTCCACGGATCCTCCTGTGAGTAGCGTTGCGATTCCAAAAAACGTGCATACAGTTCGGCGCGGCCTGCCGCATCTTCGACCACGCGCTGTTTGACGTAAGCTAGCCCGACACGCTCTATCCACGGCGCGCTACGATCCAGATAATGCGCCTCTTCGCGGTAAACCTGCATGAATGCGCCGCAGTATTCCAACACCTCTGCTTCAGTCGCAACCTTGCACAAAAAATCGGTGACGCGCACTTTGATACCGCCGTTGCCGCCGACATGAATCTCGTAACCGGAATCCACGCACACCACACCGAAATCTTTGATGGTTGCTTCAGCGCAATTGCGCGGACATCCCGACACGGCGATTTTGAATTTATGCGGTGTCCAAGAACCCCAGGTCATTTTTTCCACCTTGATGCCCAAGCCCGTGGAATCCTGTGTGCCGAAGCGACACCATTCCGAACCTACGCAGGTCTTCACTGTGCGTAGCGATTTTCCATAAGCATGACCCGACACAAAACCTGCCGCGACTAAATCACCCCACATTTTAGGTAGATTTTCTTTGGTGACACCGAGCAGGTCTATACGCTGACCACCTGTAATCTTCACGGTGGGCACTTGGTATTTATCCGCAATATCGGCGATGGAACGCAGCTCGCCACCGCTGACCTGGGAGGCCGCGGATCGCGCG
>CAZSPN010000055.1:11993-12581 GCA_964608835.1 uncultured Gallionella sp. | reverse complement strand
GGCGATGGAACGCAGCTCGGATGGCGAAGTCACGCCGCCCCATATACGCGGGATCACCGAATACGTCCCGTCCTTTTGAATATTGGCATGGACACGCTCGTTAATAAAACGCGAGCGGCTATCATCATCATATTTTCCGGGCAATGCCGACAGCAAATAATAGTTCAAAGCGGGTCTGCATTTCGCGCAACCGTCGGACGTTTTCCAATTCAACGCTTGCATCAATTCAGGCAGGGTTTTCAAGCTGCGCTGAATGATTGCCTCACGAATTTCTTCATGTGTTGCGTCGGTGCAGGCACAGATGGATTTATTGCTGGTCTTGGTTGAATAATCACCACCCAAAGTATTCGCCAGAATAGATTCCACCAATCCCGTACACGAACCACAAGAACTGGACGCTTTGGTATGCGCACGCACCTCTTCCAAGGTGAACAGTTTTTTATCCACTATGGCTTTGACTATCGTGCCTTTGCACACACCGTTGCAGCCGCATATTTCAGCCGTGTCCGCCATGTTTGCCACACTGGCTGCGCCGCCGCGACCGGCATCACCGGCACCTTCTTCGGCTTCGCCGGGGTCGGCGTGCTC
>CAZSPN010000055.1:11427-11983 GCA_964608835.1 uncultured Gallionella sp. | reverse complement strand
GCATTTCCGAAACATCCGTGCCATCGCGCAGCATCTGGAAGTACCACGGGCCATCCACGGTATCGCCATACATTACCGCACCGCGAATTTTGTTGTCGCGCAGTACCAGCTTTTTATACACACCGCGTGCCGCATCTTGCAGCAATAACTCTTCATCTTCAGGGCCGGGATTGAAATCTCCCGCTGAAAACAAATCAATGCCTGTGACTTTCAACTTTGTTGATACAGAAGAACCTTCGTAACGCATCCGACCATATTCAGCCAGATGATTAGCCGCAACTTTGGCTTGCTCAAATAACGGCGCAACCAAGCCGTAAGTTTGACCGCGATGTTGTACACACTCACCCACCGAATAAATTTTCGGGTCGTAAGTTTGCATGGTGTCATTCACCACAATGCCGCGCTCGCAATGAATGCCTGCCGATTTGGCTAACGCGATGTTAGGGCGGATGCCGACCGCCATCACTACCAGATCAGCAGCGATATCTTCGCCATCCTTGAAACGCAATCCTGTCACTTTATATTCACCCAGTATCGATTCAGTTTGACGTGCCAG
>CAZSPN010000055.1:9081-11417 GCA_964608835.1 uncultured Gallionella sp. | reverse complement strand
CATATTGCCGGTTGTCTCCAAAACCTTTGCCAAAGCCACGCCTTCATCCAATCCGGCATTTTGGATTAATTTCCTAAAAGGTTTTTCCAACGCTTTTTTGAGTAGATCGCCCCCTGCTTTATCAAGTTGACGCTCCATCGGCCATTCACACAGATGCACCACATCCACCTCCATGCCTTGCAAGGACAAGCCATTTGCGGCTTCTAGCCCAAGTAATCCGCCACCGATGACGACGGCACGCTTGCCCGTTTTGGCTGCGGTAAGCATTTTTTCCACATCGTCGATACTGCGGTAGGCAATCACGCCGGGTAAGTTTGCACCGGGCACAGGCAATACAATCGGGTTTGAACCGGTGGCAATCAGCAAGCGATCGTAAGGCACTATCAGCCCATCATCGGTTTCGACGACACAACGCTGCCGATCAATTTTTGTAACCTGCTTTCCCGCATGTAGCGTGATGTTGTTTTCTTTATACCAACTCCAGTCATTCAACACGGTATCTTGAAATGACATCTCACCGGACAAAACAGGCGACAGCAGGATGCGGTTGTAATTAGGCTGAGGCTCCGCACCAAACACCGTGATGTCGAATTCCTCATGCGACATCTTGAGCAACTCTTCCAGTGTGCGAATACCCGCCATGCCGTTGCCGATCACGACTAATCTCGTTTTATTTTTTTCTTTCATATCGTCCTCACAATAAAAAACGTCGGCCAACTATGCAGAATCGCCCAATATCCTGACAAGGTACTTGGCAATTCCTAAAATTGGGTGACGACGTTGTCGGTAATTCTCAACACTATTTCCGCTCGCCGTTGAGACAGAAACTGTGTTGTCTTGCGATGTTCGCTTATTGCATTAAAACTTGACCTCTCCCCACAGCCAAAATTTGTCGGTGTTCGCAGCCACAGCGGTATTTTTTGTCAGGTAGGTCGCGTATTTCGTACCGATAGTGTAGGTTTTATTGATGGCTTTGGTGGCGACAACATCCCATTCAGAACCATATTTTCCTACCGTTGCAGTCGATTTATCCGCACTGAACTCGTGATAGGTCGCACCCAATTTGATGCCAGACAAGGCGGTGTTTGCCGACACATAAATATCTTTCAGCCCTTGGGTTGGCGTGACCAAAAATAAATCTGCCCAGCCATCGAAAGCATGCAATGTAGCCAGCGGCGTGGAGAATGATTTAGTTGTAGCCGCGCCACTAGCCTTGGTAATCGCACTACTATCCGAGCCCATCACTTCATAACCCAGCTTGAAGATAGCACTGTTCATATCAATGCCACCTTCCAGAAAAATGTAGTTGGCCTGATACTTGGTTGGGTTATTACTGCCATGAAACTGGCGCGAAAACTCGGCTGTGTACAGCAGTTTGTTTTCATCCAGTGCGGTTTTTCCGTTCAGTCTTAGACCGTAGGTATCTGCCGAGTTGGCAGTAAACGCGGTGGAGGGATCGTAGTTCAACAGGTAGCCATAACCCACCAGTTCTGCGAACTCAAAGCCTTTGTAGCTCACGTTCATAATGGGAGAACTCATTTTGTGATTGCCCGCAAATGCACCTGCATTGCCACCCGCAGCATTGTCACTAAAAATGCGATTCACATTAGTGATATACCCCGCCGTGATTTTCGTATCGGGTAGCGAGGCATTTACGACCGTCAGCGCATCGAAGGTTTGCTCATTCTGCCGCCATCCCACGTTACCGATAAAGCGTGCGTTGTCGAGAATGATGCGCTGCCGTCCCCATTTCACGCTCATGGAAGCAGGCACAGAACTGTAGTTGAGATACGCCTGATTGACTTCAGTGGCTTCCGGATCTGCCACCACGGCATAACCATTGCCGGTTTGACCTGCTCCCTTGCTGTCGTAATTGTTGTAGCCAAACTTTTTCACTGACTCTGCTTCCACCATTGCGCTGAGGCCGTTGAATGTTCCCGTTTCATAACCCAGACGCAAACGCGCGGTCATCGCCTCGGCTTTTTTGGGTGTCGCGTTGCCAGGATTGGTGACATTTTCATAACGAAATTGCACATTGGCAGTAGTTTTCCCACCCGCCAATGCCTCGGCAATATCTTCCGCCGCATGGACTGCCGCGCTGCTTGCCAGCAAGGCGATAGACACTAAGGATTGCTGTGTGGATTTTTTAATTCTTTGTTTCATTGTGATAGCTCCTTGAGTAAATTTGAGAAGGTTTAGGAAGCACTGATTTAATCCACTATTTGAATCGGCGCGCTGATTTTCTCCTCCCCTGACAAGGGGAGGTTGGGAGGGGTTTCTGGTTGAACGCCAAACACAGAAAAACTTACAGTCAAGATCGCCCCCCCTCTAACTCC
>CAZSPN010000055.1:7927-9071 GCA_964608835.1 uncultured Gallionella sp. | reverse complement strand
ACTCCCCCTTGTCAGGGGGAGAACCGCACTCTGATTCCATGAGCCGAATAAATCAGCATCTCCTCATGTTGCCTGTTTAGCTTGCTTTTGATACAAAAATTCCAGTACCGCGCCGCGCAGCCGGTGATAGTGAACATCGTTGGCCAATGCCAGACGATTGCGCGGTTTGGGTAAATCCACTGTCAAAATTTCACCGATGGTCGCAGCTGGTCCGTTGGTCATCATCACGATGCGATCCGACAGCAGCACGGCTTCGTCCACATCATGCGTCACCATCACTACCGTGCTGTTGGTTGCCGCGACGATCTTCATTAACTCGTCCTGCAAGTGCGCACGGGTCAACGCATCCAATGCACCGAACGGCTCATCCATCAACAACACTTTCGGTTGCATGGATAAGGCGCGCGCAATACCCACACGCTGTTTCATACCGCCGGAAATTTCGTGCGGATATTTGTGTTCGGCGTGGGTTAAATGCACCAGTGCCAATGCCTCGCTGGTGCGTTGCTTGAGCTGCGCGCTGCTTTCTGTTGCGCCGAACACTCGCTCAACCGCCAAATGAACATTGTCAAAACAAGTTAACCAGGGCAGAAGCGAGTGGTTCTGAAATACCACACCACGATCCGGCCCTGGCCCGGCAATTTCACGATCAGCACAGAGCATGACTCCATCACTAGGCATCAGTAGTCCGGCAATCAAATTAAGCAAAGTGGATTTGCCACAACCGGAGTGCCCAATCAGGGTAACGAACTCACCGCGATCAATTTTCAAGTCAATGTCTTTAAGCGCAACAAACTCACCCTGCTTGGTGGCAAAAGACATTTGCACATTTTCTATTTGCACGTACTTCTTCACGGCAATCATAGGTTCAATTATTTTCATGGCGCATCCGATTAATACTTGAAGCGTTTGGCTAACTGGATCAATATCATTTCCAGCAACAATCCGACGATACCGACAACAAAAATGGCGATGATGATGTGCTCGACGTTCAGGTTGTTCCATTCATCCCACACCCAAAAGCCAATTCCCACACCGCCTGTTAGCATCTCCGCCGCGACAATCACCAGCCAAGCCGTGCCTATCGCCAAGCGTATGCCGGTTAACATGTAAGGCAGCGTTGCAGGAAATAAAATTTTGGTGA
>CAZSPN010000055.1:0-7917 GCA_964608835.1 uncultured Gallionella sp. | reverse complement strand
TTGGTGAACACTTTCCATTCGGACAGATTAAGCACGCGCGCCACATTCAAATAATCCTGCGGCAACTGGCGTACACCCATTGCGGTGTTGATAATCATCGGCCAGATACTGGAGATGAAAATTACCCAAATCGCGGCGGGATTGGCCGCTTTGAATACCAGCAAACCAATAGGCAACCAGGCCAACGGCGATACCGGTCTGAGCATACTCACGATTGGCGCGGTCATTTTGTTGAGAAAATTAAAACGGCCGATCATAAATCCGAGCGGGATGCCGATTAACGCAGCCAAGCCAAAACCAACCCCGACCCGTCCGAGAGAATTCAGAATATTCCAGCCGATACCCTGGTCGTTCGGAGTCTTCTGATAGAACGGATCACTGAACAAGGCCACCGCAGAATCCCAAGTTTTGATTGGGCCTGGTAGTGTTTCATTACCCTGCGCCAACATAGACCAAAGCAGGATGAATAGCCCCATCCCCAGCAGGGGTGGGAGCAGGTTGTCAGCAAAATACTTTCTGAATTTCATTACGCATGTACCTTAAAGCTGGCGGCGTATTTCTTCGGATCTTTGCCATCCCACACGATGCCGTCCATCAGTTTTGAAGTGCGCATCACATCTTTGGGTATCGACACTTTGACTTGTGATGCCGCCTGTTTATACAACTCGATCTGGTTGATTTGTTTTGCCACACCCAGATAATCCGGATCAGTTTTAAGCAAACCCCAGCGTTTGTGTTGCGTCATAAACCACATACCATCTGACAAATATGGAAAATTCACCGCGCCGTCATTGCAGAACTTCATGTAATTAGGGTCATTCCACTTCTTGCCCAGACCATCTTCATATTTGCCTTCAAGACGCTGGTCGATCACATCCACAGGACAATTCACGTAGGATTTGTCGGCAATGATCTCGGCCACTTTGCGGCGGTTTGCCATGTTGTCGATATACTTGGATGCCTCCAACATAGCCATCATCAAAGCACGTGCCGTGTTGGGATATTTCTGCACAAACTCGGCGGTGCAACCCAACACTTTTTCCGGATGGTCTTGCCAAATATCTTGTGTCGTTGCCGCAGAAAAACCGATCTTGTCGTGGATCGCGCGATTATTCCAAGGCTCCCCTACGCAGAAACCGTCCATATTGCCGACACGCATATTGGCCACCATTTGCGGTGGTGGAACGGTAATAGTTTTCACGTCGCTCAAGGGATTTATACCGTAACTCGCCAACCAGTAATACAACCACATGGCGTGTGTACCAGTCGGGAAAGTTTGCGCAAAGGTATAGTCGCGCTTCTCTATATCTACCAGCTTTTTCAGGGCCGAACCCGTCGTTACCCCCTTATCTTTAAGTTGATTGGAGAGCGTAATTCCCTGACCATTGTTATTGATTGACATTAACACGGCCATATCCTTCTTCTGCCCGCCAATACCCAGATGCACGCCATACACCAGACCGTACAACACATGCGCAGCGTGTAACTCACCATTGGCCAGCTTGTCGCGTACCGCTGCCCATGACGCTTCTTTGGAGGGAATAATTTTGATGCCATATTTCTCGTCGAACTTCATCACAGATGCGATCACCACTGAAGCACAATCGGTCAGCGGAATAAAACCAACTTTGACTTCCTTGAGTTCGGGCGCATCAGAACCACCCGCCCAAGCCGCAGCGCGCGTGCCCATCGGCACCATAGACATGATTCCTGCCATGCCGAGTATTGAGCCTGTTTGTTTCATAAAATCCCTCCGGCTATTTTGTTCGGGAGCGGCAAGCTCCACGGCAACTGATTTCTCAGCGGTGATAATTTCAGATTTTTGGTTTTCCATTACCCATCTCCTTTAATAAAAATTCGTCATTCAAAAGCGCACAATAAAAAAGGTGTCTGCTGCGTGGTTACGCAACAAGACACCTTTGTCTTAAATTCAATTACTCCGAACCGCCGTTGGCTCGTTGATGGTTATTACTAAGCAATGCTCGTGCCAAGAAATAAATTAAACATTTATTAATTGACAATCAGTTACATAGAAATTTTGTTGGCGGAAATATATTTCGATGTATGCACCAAATAATTTCTTTTTAATACGCGTGCAGCTACAAATGGGTGCGCTTTGAAATCAACTTCAACTTGATTTCGATAATTTACATTGACCTTCAAACGCTCATTTCATTAGCCAGAATAATCGCTTCAGCGATTTCCGCCATACGCCTGCCTTTGCTCATCGCCATATTGCGCATACGCTTGTATGCTTCAGGCTCGGCATAGCCGTGGTCAGCCATCAAAATAGCTTTAGCCTTATCCACCAATTTTCGTTCAGCGAGCTGATCCTTGGCTTCTTTGAGTTCATCGCGCAAGCGTTTGTGTTCGGAAAATCGCGCAGCTGCCACCTGAATGATGCCGCTCAAGTCTTCACTTTGGATCGTGTGCGCCACATAGGCACTTACCCCTGCGCGCATGGCTTGTTGGATGCTGTGTTGATCTTTATGTGCGCCCAGCACTACCACTGGCTTTTCCAGCAGAGTGGACATCAGGCTGATTTGCTCCAGGGTATCGCGCCCTGGCGCATTGGCATCAACGATAATGACATCGGCTGATGCTGCATGTATGGAATATTCGTCGACTTGCTCCCATGTCAACACGCCGACAACATCGTATTCAGCCAATTCAAGACTGGCTTTCAACCACGCAGCACGATCCTTTACATCATCGATAATTAAAATGCGCTTCAACTTGTCTCCTTGCAATACCACTACAGCACCGCAATAAACGAGCCAAGCTAAAATTGGCTATTTATATGGGTGTTCTGAAGGAGGTGTGTGAAATAACGCACAACATCAGTGCAGAGTGCATGAGGTTGGTGCGATGATTGATGCAGCCAATCTATAGGGGGCTTCTATATTTTAACCACCAATATAAGACATCTCAACTTTTGAATGCGTTACATCTGATGCAGCTTGGCGCAATTCTGAATATTGGTCACGTCTCTGTTGCCAATGCACACCAATTAGTTTGGTCAGTGCATTATCGTCATTGCCCAAGCGCAACGGCTCGCGCAAATCCAGACCGCAACCATTGGTGAACAAACAGTTGTATAGCTTGCCATCGGTTGAAAGTCTGGCTCGTGTGCAGTCTTGGCAAAACGCCTGGGTCACTGAAGCGATGATGCCTACCTCACCGCCTCCATCGGAATATCGCCAGCGTTCCGCCACTTCGCCGCGATAATTGGGATCAACCTGTTGAATCTCATAATGCGCCGCGAGTTGTCGCAGTATTTCACATGCAGGTACCACATCGTCCATGCACCAACCGTTGGTGTTGCCCACATCCATATATTCGATAAAGCGCAGCACGATATTGCTGTTACGAAAATGTTCAGCCATCGGAATGATCTCGTGTTGGTTCGTTGCACGCTTTACTACCATGTTGACCTTGATCGAGGCAAAACCTGCATGTTGTGCGGCAGCGATACCATCCAATACTTTACTCACGGCAACGTCCGAGTCGCTCATTAATTGAAAAGTTTTTTCACTCAGCCCATCCAAGCTGACAGTGATGCGCGACAAACCTGCATCTTTTAGGGCTTGTGCTTTTTCGGCTAATAACACGCCATTGGTAGTTAGCGCGACCTCTATCGGCTTACCGTCCAGAGTGTGCAACTTGGCAAGCATTTCAACGAGGTGTTCGATGCCACGACGTAGTAATGGCTCTCCTCCGGTCAGGCGAACTTTTTGCACGCCGAGTTGCACAAACAATTTGGCCAATCGCTCGATCTCTTCAAAACTGAGCAATTCAGTACGCGGTAAAAAAGCATAGTCTTTGCCGAATGTTTCGCGCGGCATACAGTAGGTACAGCGCAAGTTGCACCGGTCGGTTACCGAGATACGCAAGTCGCGCAAGGGGCGATGCAGCTTATCGAGAATGCCAATCGAAGTATCAGCTTGAATCAACTGAGTTGGCATTATTTTTACGTTACTCATTAAGCAGTCATTCCCGCGCCGAGTGTGTTGTTGGTGCTTGCCCCCTTATAACCACGGGGTACTCCTTGCGTGCGCAGGCGGGAATCCAGTTGGATAAAATATTTTGCACCGTAAGGACAGATAATAAAGGCATGTTGAATAAAATCGCTGGATTCCCGTATGTGCGGGAATTACGTGACTTTAAGTTAAACGCAACCAGTTGGCTTGGGCAACCCACCATATTTGGTGATGGGTTTCATTGGGCCTGTCATCCAGGTATCAAACAATTCCTTTTGATCCTGTTCGATGTATTTGGCAAATTTGCGTATCGGTGGCACAACGTTGAACTCTTCGAAGTATTCTCTCGCTTTGAGGATGTGCGACCATTTGATATCGCTTAATTCATAACCATCCGCATCCGCCATTGCACGCCCGATTTCTGGACTCCAGGCCTGCATGTCTTCGAGGTAGCCGTCGCCGTCCCGTGTTGGAATGTTCATATACAACTCCTTATGAAATATCAGCTGTTCTGCACGACTATTTTGGGGAATGCCGCGCTATGGTCTTGCGCCATATCCGCGACCTTAACTGCGACACGTCGTGCAATCTGCTTGTACACCTTGGCAATTTTTCCGTCAGGATCAACCACTACAGTAGGGTTACCGGAATCCGCTTGTTCACGAATGCGAATGTCCAATGGCAGGCCACCCAAAAATTCCACGCTGTAGTCGGCACACATTTTTTCACCACCGCCTGCGCCAAAGATATGTTCCTCATGTCCGCACTGGGAACAAATGTGGGTACTCATATTCTCGACGATGCCGACAATTTTGATACCGACCTTTTCAAACATCTTGAGTCCCTTGCGCGCATCCATCAACGCAATGTCCTGCGGTGTAGTGACAATCACCGCACCTGTCACGGGCACTTTCTGCGCCAGGGTTAGCTGGATGTCACCCGTACCCGGAGGCAAATCAACCACCAGATAATCGAGATTGTCCCAACGGGTTTGATGCAACAATTGATCGAGTGCCTGTGTCACCATCGGACCGCGCCAGACCATGGGCGAATCATCACCGTCTATCATAAAACCGATGGACATGGCTTGCAGGCCGTGGTTGTTCATCGGCTCCATGGACTTGCCATCTTTTGATACAGGTTGTCCTTTGATGCCCAGCATGGTGGGTTGTGAAGGGCCGTAAATATCGGCATCCAGCACACCTACTCGCGCGCCTTCGGCAGCCAATGCCAGAGCCAAATTCACAGCAGTGGTACTTTTCCCCACACCGCCCTTACCGCTCGCCACGGCAATGATGTTCTTCACGCCCTCCACCAACTTCACACCGCGCTGTACCGCGTGCGGTACAACTTTGCTGGATACGGTGGCAGTGACTTTCCCCACACCGGGCAATGCAGCTTTAAGGTGTGCTTCAACCATCGCGCGTATCTCGTCCCATACGCTCATGGCCGGATAGCCAAGCAGAATATCCAGCGAAACATCATTTCCGTTGACCCTGATATTTTTCACCGACTTGCCGCTGACAAAATCTTTTTTGGTGTTGGAGTCAATCAAATTCTTCAACGCATTTTGCACATCTGCTTCGTTAAAACTCATTCCTTGCTCCTGTATTTTTGATACTAAATTTAGAGGGGTAATTTTAAGCTATCCAGACCGGTACGGTCGGATATTTTCAAGGGGACATCAAGTACCTTTTGTCCGACGGTGCGACAGAAGGGTTTCTTACATTTCATGGCTATTTCAACGTTTCAACCTGATTCACTTCTATCGTGATGTGTACCAACTCTTCATGAATTCCCACTTGCTGCTTGAAATAGTCCGGGGTAACTTCTTCCGCCACCGCAAGCCCCAAGATGCAGGCATATTTCCCTTTCCCCACTCGCCACACGTGCAAATCACAAAGCTGCGCTTTAATGGGCGATGCGGCAATCGCCTCCCTGATTTCTTCCACAACAGGAGCGGTCATTTCGGCATCCAGCAGAACGCGCCCGGTATCGCGGAGCAAACCATATGCCCACACCGAAACAAGAATAGCACCCACCATACCCATCACGGGATCCAGCCAGACAACCCCCCACCATTTACCACCAAACAAAGCGACGATAGCCAATACCGAGGTCGCCGCATCCGCCAGTACGTGCAAGTAAGCTGAGCGTAAATTCAAATCATGGTGATGATGGTGTGCATGCGAATGGTGGTGGCCATGTTCATGGTGATGATCATAATGATGGTCGGCATCATTGAGCAACCAGGCGGATGCCAGATTAACTAACAAGCCGATGGCAGCAATTGCAATGGCTTGGTCGTAATAAATCGGGCTGGGGGAAATCAACCGCTCAATGGATTGAAACATCATCAGTCCGGCCACCATGACCAAAAAAATTGCGCTGGTATATCCGCCTAGCACCTCAATCTTCCAGGTGCCAAAAGAAAAACGCCGATCATGGGCATATTTTCTGGCCATCGCATATGCCATCACTGACAATCCGAGCGCGACCGTGTGCGAACTCATGTGCCAGCCATCCGCCAATAACGCCATTGAGTTGTAATACCAACCGCCGGCAATCTCGATGACCATCATGGTTGCCGTCAAAATAGCAACGCGCCGTGTATTCTTCTCGGCGAGAGGGTTACCCTCGTCAAACCGGTGAGAATGCGTCAGGTTTTCGCTAGTTCGTCTAACCACTTTATGCATTCTCCTGATCAGGCTTCATACGACCAAATATAATCAAAAACGCCCTCGGCAATCTAATTTTTCAAAGCTTAAGATGTGCAGAAACACTGGCAATCACATCTTCAAACATCGCCTTAGTCAGGCGTTTGGTTTGAGTGTTGTAGCGACTGCAATGGTAGCTATCGAACAGCGTTGTGCCGTTCGGTAGTGGATGTTGCGCACCATGAGAAAAAGCAAAATCTGCTTTGCGCAACTGTAATGCCATTAATACAGCGTTGTGGGCAATCGTGCCAAGTGCCATAACTGCTCCACCTTTTGGCAGCATCGCCAATTCCTCAGCAACATAGCCGTTACAGGCTTTAACCTCGGCAGGTTCGGGTTTGTTTTGCGGGGGCAGGCAGCGCACCGCGTTGGTGATACGGCAATTTTTCAGGTGGAGTTTGGGGTTCGCGTTGTTATCTGCATCCAGCGGTTCGCCACTGGTGGCGAAGCCAAATTTATGCAGCGATTCATACAGCAGCATCCCCGCAAAATCGCCCGCAAATGGTCGTCCTGTGCGGTTTGCACCGTGCATTCCCGGTGCTAGACCGACAATCAAAAACGGCGATTTTTCTTTGCCAAATGACGGCACGGGGCGCGCAAAATAATCGGGCTGTAGTGATTTAACTTCATCCAAAAAAATAGCGAGGCGCGGACATAAGCGACAATCTAAAGTGAACTTCATGGTTGCTAAAAAGCCATCTCTATAACTTAAATGCTCCCGCATACCACAACCCAACCAGCGCGCACACACCCAGCAATACAAACAGAAAATATGGCAGAGAAGATTTTTTATCGGCAAACGGATCAACCAAAGAACGATGCGCGCCGGCAGGCAAACTCGCCAGTCCAGTGAGCGATGTGCCAAACGGGATGTTGATTTTTGCGCGTGCGTTAATCGCCCAACCATTCGCATCCAAAATCGGCGCGAGGTTGCGATTTTTTAATTTAAACCACGCCAAGATCATTGCAGGCCCTGAAATCATTAACATTAAACCTATCAATGCCAGCGGCATTTGCCATGCCTTCAGACTCAATACCCCCCCTACGATGGCGGTCATAATTCCGCCGATTGCGCCGATCGCCAAACCGATTGCCGCAAAAATCCCGGCAAACTTGCCCACATCAAACGGAGGTTTGGGTGCGACGGGAGCAGGTGCGGCAAGGGATGCTCCGTGTTCAGTAGAGACGCTCGCCAATTTGCCATCAACGGCATCCGATTT
>CAZSPN010000054.1:0-15264 GCA_964608835.1 uncultured Gallionella sp. | reverse complement strand
GGTATATTTTCTGTGGCACTTTCCATCACCTCACGGTGTCCGGTCGTTAACCGGCATTCTGCTCTGTGGAGCCCGGACTTTCCTCTCCGCACCTGCAACATGCGCAGCGACTGTCTGGTCAGCTTCATTGAGAAGTCTAACATGGCGCAGGATAGCATCGGCCAATTTATGCAAGTTAGACGCTATGGGCGAAAATGAATACAGAGTAAACTTGTGGCCAATCAGGAATCTCAAAAAAACAAGTATGAGAGAGCAATTCAACACGGAAACACGCGCACGGTTAAGGACGTTGCTGGCGATGGGTTACGCCCTGTTTATCGTGTACGCCAGCCTGTCGCCGTTTGTCGGTTGGCGTGAGCTGGGATTGAATTTTACAGACGTGTTGCGCGCGCCTTTGCGGCTGACTTATACCCACTTTGATGCGACAGCCAACATGCTGGCTTACTTGCCATTCGGCTTATTGGTAAGCTTGGCACTGCGTAGAAACTTTGGGTTAGTAACGAGCTTATTGGCAGGGTGCACAACAGGTATCGTGCTATCCGTGGGCATGGAGTATTTGCAAATGTATTTGCCCACGCGCATCAGCTCAAATATGGATATATTATCCAACAGCATCGGTGCTTTTTTGGGCGCGATACTGGCGGTCAGCATCGCCTCATGGACGCATTTGTCTTCGCGCATAGAACGTTGGCGCAGTCACGTCTTTCACCATGGCAAGGAGATGGATTACGGCTTGGCATTGCTTGCATTGTGGATGTTCGGGCAAATCAATCCTTCATTGCCGATGCTCGGTAATGTGTTCATTGGCGAGCTTGCGCGGCAGCCCTTTGCAACCCTGCCCGTTGAGCCATTTGACGGATGGGAGGCGTTTGCCGTTGCGCTGAATTTGCTGATGATCGGCACATTGATGCTGACTCTGCTGCGTATTCCGCACAAAGTCATTTCAGCGTTGCTGGTGGTATTGAGCGTGGTGGCAGCAATCAAATTTTTTACCGCAGCAGTGTTGCTAAAGTCATGGGCATTGTTGCTATGGATTAACAGCGAAGCCGTACTGGGTGTTCTTCTGGGCATGGTGGCACTGTTTGTCATGCTGCGTTGGTCACGCAATACGATTATTAAATCGGGTGCGGCCATTACGTTGAGCTACTTGGTGATTATTAACTTTGTGTTTGGCAATAACAGCCCCGCAGCAGCCAAGACTATCTACCAATGGCATTACGTACACCTGCTCAATTACAACGGACTCGCGCAAACCATCGCCTTTATTTTCCCCGCACTGCTCCTGCTCCATTTGTGGAAAATGCGCAAACTACCCTTTCATTAGGAACCACGATGCGTTATTTCGATAAACACGTTTTTTTCTGCACCAACCAACGCACCGATGGCACGGCATGTTGCAACAATCACCACGCACAACAAGCACGTGACTACGTGAAAAACAAGGTCAAAGAACTCGGCATTCCAAGCGAAGGCAACCGCATTCGCATCAACTCGGCCGCGTGTCTGGATAGATGCGAAGAAGGGCCTGTGATTGTGGTCTATCCGGAAGGCACGTGGTACACCTACATTGATGAAAGCGATTTGGATGAAATTATTGAGGAACACTTGAAACATGGGCGAGTAGTTGAGCGGTTGAAAATTTAATGCCTACCCAAAAAACCATTTCCATTTCAGGTTCGACGGGCAATCTTGAAGGCAGCCTGCATCTGCCTGATGTTGCACCCACCGCTATTGTTGTAGTGGCACACCCGCTGCCAACAATGGGCGGCACGATGGATAACAAGGTGGTGACGACGCTGACCAAGGCTTTTGTCGAGCTGGAATATGCCACGCTACGCTTTAATTTTCGCGGAGTGGGAACAAGCGAGGGAAGCTACGATGCGGGTCATGGCGAAACGCTGGATGCGATTACGGCAGCAAATTATTTACGAAGTGAATTTCCAAATTTGCCCTTGTTGTTGGCAGGATTTTCTTTCGGAGGCTATGTACAGGCACGCGCGGCGGCTGAACTAAATCCACAGCAACTTATATTGATCGCGCCGGCAGTGGGTCGGTTTGCCATGCCGCATGTCCCTGCCAATACTTTACTAGTGCATGGTGATCTGGACGAGGTGGTGCCACTCAATGATTTGCTGCATTGGGCACAGCCTCAGCAATTGGCCATTGTGGTGTTGGCAGGTGCGGGGCACTATTTCCACGGACGGTTGGTGCAGCTTAAACAAGTTGTCATGGAACGCCTGCGATAGACGGCTATTCGGGGGTGTTATGATGCGCGCCATTTTGTTGAGCAATTTAAGGAGTCGCTATGCTGTGGCTTAAGGCATTTCATATTGTGGTGGTCATCAGTTGGTTCGCGGGGCTATTTTATTTGCCGCGCATTTTCGTCAATCATGCGATGGCGACTGAGCCTGCCGAGATTGCCCGACTGAAGCTAATGGAACACAAACTTTATCGCTTCGTAACCCCAATTTCCTGGCTGGTGCTGGCTTCAGGCCTGTGGCTATGGTTCGGATTTGGTTTTAGTGGCGGGTGGTTGTACACCAAGGTTGCTCTGGTACTTTTTTTGTTTGCCTATCACGGTTATTGCGGCAAGCTGGTCAAGCTATTTGCGGCAGACCAAAACACTCGCGGTCACGTTTTTTACCGTTGGTTCAACGAAATACCCGTGCTGATTTTGATTGCGGTGGTCATTCTCGTTACGGTCAAACCGTTCTGACTTATGCCTGACTTTTTCTCTCCTTGCCCGCGCGGGCTTGAAGCAGTATTGCACAGCGACCTTGAAACAATGGGCGCACATCAGGTGCGCAGCACGGAAGGCGGTGTGCATTTTTCGGGGGATTGGTCGTTGTGTTATCGCGCCAATTTGGAAAGCCGCATTGCCAGCCGAATTTTGTGGCGGGTGAAAGAAACGCAATATCGTACCGAACAGGATATTTACCAAACCGTGTTTGCCTTGCAATGGCAGCGTTGGTTTGATGTAACGAACACCATACGCGTTAACACCACGGCGATACGCTGCAATCTGAAGAGCTTGGAGTTCATCACGCTATTGGTGAAAGACGCAGTATGTGACCGATTTCGCGCACACTACAACGAACGCCCGAGTGTGGATACCTTGCAGCCCGATGTGCGTATCCACGTGTTTATCGAGGACGACAAGCTGATGTTGTATGTGGATACCTCCGGCGACGCGCTGTTTAAGCGAGGTGTTCGTCAGCACACCAACATTGCGCCGATACGGGAAAATCTTGCAGCTGGTATTTTGCGTTTGGCGAAGTGGCAGCCCGGTACGCCCTTGCTCGACCCCATGTGCGGCAGCGGCACATTTTTAATTGAAGCAGCACAGATGTCGTTGAACATACAGCCCGGTATAGCGCGCAACTTCGCCTTTGAAAAGCTGCTGAATTTTGATGCCGCGAAATGGCAGGTGATGCGCGAACAAGCCATCGCTGCACAACTGCCCGCCAAGCCTCTGGAAATCTACGGCAGCGATTTGTATGGCGACGCGCTTAAAACCGCGTGGCGCAATCTCAATGAAGCTGGCTTGGCGGAATGTGTAGAACTCAAACAGGCCAACGTATTGGAGATTTCCGCACCAACCGAAAGTGGTGTGTTGGTGGCGAATTTACCTTATGGCGAGCGTATGGGCGAACTGGACGAACTGGCTGAGTTGTATCCCAAACTGGGTGATGCCCTGAAAAAGAAATTCGGCGGCTGGACTGCCTATCTATTCACTGCCGACAAAGCCATCCTCAAACTGATGCGCCTATCCCCATCCAAACGCACACCGTTATTCAATGGTGCGATTGAATGCCGCTTGCTGGAATATAAAATCGTGTCGGGCAGTAATCGTAAAATTTAGAGATGTGCTCAGGTGATACTCATATTCTGAGTGCCGCTCATCACATCCCGATCAAGCGAAAGCTTGCTTTCCAACTTGATGCGCAGACGCAAATCATTCACCGAGTCGGCATTCCTTAAGGCTTCTTCATAGGAAATGGCATCGTCGTCAAATAACTTGAACAGCGAACCGTCAAAAGTTTCCATGCCCAGCTCGCGCGATTGCGCCATGATACCTTTAATGCTGTTCACTTCACCCTTAAATATCATGTCGGCGATCAACGGTGAGTTGAGCATGATTTCCATCGCCACCGCGCGGCCCGTGCCGTCTTTTCTTGGAATCAGCCGTTGTGAAATAAACGCTTTTACGTTGAGCGACAAGTCCATCAACAGTTGTGGGCGACGCTCTTCAGGGAAAAAGTTGATGATGCGATCCAGCGCCTGATTGGCACTGTTGGCATGCAATGTAGCCATGCATAAGTGTCCAGTTTCGGCGAACGCCACTGCATATTCCATGGTTTCACGATCACGAATTTCACCGATCAAAATCACATCGGGTGCTTGGCGCAACGTGTTTTTTAATGCGTTGTGCCACGAGTCGGTGTCCACACCCACTTCACGATGGGTAACCAGGCTGTTGATGTGTTCGTGCACGTATTCAACGGGGTCTTCGATGGTGATGATGTGTCCGTAACTATTTTTGTTACGAAACCCCAACATTCCGGCCAGCGTGGTGGATTTCCCCGAACCCGTTCCACCCACCACAATAACCAGACCGCGTTTGGACATGGCAATGTCTTTGAGAACTGGAGGCATCTTCATTTCATCCAGATCGGGAATCTTGGTGGTGATCGTCCGTAACACCATGCCCACACGTTGCTGCTGCATAAATACATTCACACGAAAACGCCCGATGCCCGCAGGACTAATCGCAAAATTGCATTCGTGGCTGCCCTCAAATTCAGCAGCTTGGCGGTCATTCATAATACTGCGCGCCAACTCCTGGGTATGCTGTGATGTCAAAACCTGATTGGAAACAGGGGTCATTTTTCCATCCACCTTGAACGCGGGCGGGAAGCCGGAGGTGATAAATAAATCCGAAGCATTTTTGCTCACCATGCCGCGCAATAAATTGTGTACCAGCTCGGTGGCCTGATCTCTTTCCATAAAAACTCCTGAAATGCGGCTCTGAATTAGCCTGGGAACATGTCTTTATTGGCCGCCTTGGTACGTGCTTCAGCAGCGCTGATGACATTGGCCTTAACCAGGTTGGTAAGATTCTGATCCAGCGTTTGCATACCGACGGCTGAGCCCGTTTGGATAGCCGAATACATTTGCGGAACTTTGGCTTCGCGGATCAGGTTGCGAATCGCGGGAGTACACACCATGATCTCGTGTGCCGCGACGCGCCCCGTACCGTCTTTGGTTTTGAGCAGGGCTTGCGAAATCACCGCACGCAGTGACTCGGACAACATGGCGCGCACCATCTCTTTCTCATCGGCGGGGAACACGTCGATCACACGGTCGATGGTTTTTGCCGCAGAGCTGGTGTGCAGCGTACCAAATACCAAGTGGCCTGTCTCCGCCGCCGTCATGGCAAGACGGATGGTTTCCAAGTCGCGCATTTCGCCCACCAGAATCACGTCCGGGTCTTCACGCAACGCGCTGCGCAACGCGTTCTGGAATGACAGCGTATGCGGGCCAACTTCGCGCTGGTTAATCAAACATTTTTTGCTTTCGTGGACAAATTCGATCGGGTCTTCTACCGTCAAAATATGTCCCATTTCATTTTCGTTACGATGATTCACCATCGCCGCGAGTGTGGTCGATTTACCCGAACCCGTCGGTCCTGTGACCAATACCAAGCCGCGCGGAAAATCGGAAATGGATTCAAAAATTTTCGGTGCTTTCAAATCTTCCAGCGATAGAATTTTGGACGGAATGGTACGCATCACCGCGCCCGCGCCGCGCTGCTGTACAAACGCATTGACACGAAAACGAGACAGTCCGGGAATTTCAAACGAAAAGTCGATTTCCTTATTTTCCTCGTAAGCCTTGCGCTGATTATCGTTCATGATGTCATACACCAAGGCATGAACTTCTTTGTGTTCCATGGCGGGGAGGTTGATGCGGCGGATGTCACCATGCACCCGTATCATCGGTGGCAAGCCGGCAGAGAGATGCAAATCGGAAGCCTTGTTTTTGACGCTAAATGCAAGCAGCTCGGTAATATCCATTTTATAATCTTCCCTGTTTTTTGCGGCGGTGACGAGTCGTGTGAAGGATGAATCGGTAACGGGCGGGATTATGACAACAATCGCTTCCAACTTGCAAGCTGTGCGCACAGCGATTGGGGTGGCAACAAGCCAGTCGGCTCGTCGTCCGAATGAGGTAACGTTGCTGGCCGTGAGTAAAAATTTTGCCGCGAACTCGCTAAGAGAGGCGTATCAGGCGGGACAGCACTGTTTTGCCGAAAACTATGTACAGGAAGCCCTGGACAAAATGACGGCATTGCGCGATTTGACAATAGCGTGGCATTTTATCGGGCCGATCCAAAGCAACAAAACGCGCGCCATTGCGGAAAATTTTGCATGGGTACACAGCGTGGATAGATTGAAAATCGCACAACGGCTGTCCGAGCAACGCCCCGCAACAATGCCGCCGTTGCAAATATGTTTGCAGGTGAATATCAGCCATGAAGCAAGCAAGGGCGGTGTTGAGCCGGATGAATTGCCGTCACTGGCATGTGCGTTTGCAAAACTGCCCAATTTACAGCTGCGCGGATTGATGGCGATTCCCGCACCTAGCGATGATGAGGCGGTGCAACGCGCAGTGTTTGCGCAATTGCGACAACTGCGCGACCAGTTGAACCGGGAGGGCTTGCAGCTTGATACGTTGTCGATGGGAATGTCTCACGACTTTGCTGCGGCGATTGCGGAAGGCGCGACGATGGTAAGAATAGGAACGGCCATTTTTGGCAAAAGAATTTATCAAAAGGATGCAGCATGAAAATTTGTTTCATCGGTGGCGGCAACATGGCAACCGCACTGATAGGCGGTTTGCTTGGCAAGGGGTTTAATGCTGCACAAATCAGCGTTGTGGAAATCAATGCAAGCAGTCGCACAAAACTGCAAAAAGATTTTTCAGTACGCGCTGTGGAAACAATCGCGGAAGGTGTGCAGGATAGCGATTGCATTGTGCTTGCCGTCAAGCCACAACAGTTGCATGAAGTCGCCCGACAACTCGCGCCGCTACTTGACCAGCATCTGCTCATTTCCATTGCGGCGGGCATACGCGCACAGGATTTGGCGAACTGGGCCGGTAGCCAAAATGTGGTGCGAGCCATGCCCAACACACCCGCCTTGATTCAATCCGGCATGACGGGTTTATACGCCTTGCCCACGGTCAAGGCGGCACAACGCGATCAGGCACAAGCCATTTTAGCGGTCGTGGGGGAGGTGTTGTGGGTGCGGGACGAAACGATGCTGGATGCCGTGACCGCCATTTCCGGCAGCGGCCCCGCCTATGTTTTTTATTTTATTGAAGCCATGCAACAGGCGGCGCGCGAGCAGGGATTAAGTGCTGAACAAGCCCGCCAATTAAGTCTTGCGACCTTTCTGGGGGCAAGCAAATTGGCGGCTTGCAGCGATGAGGAGGCGGGGGTATTACGTGCCAGAGTGACCTCAAAAAATGGCACGACAGAACGCGCACTGTTGAGCATGGAAGCCAACCGGGTAAAAGAACACATCATTGCAGCAGCGCAAGCCGCCGCAGACCGTTCCCGCGAAATGGGCGATGAACTGGGACATCCGTCATGCTGACACAAATCGTCCAACTCCTGCTGAATGTTTTCTTACACGGCTTCGCCAGCATCTTGTTGCTGCGCTTTTTGCTGCAATGGTTGCGCGTGCCGCTGCGCAATCCTTTCGGTGAATTTATCATGGCAGTCACCGATTTTGCCGTATTGCGTGCGCGACGTTTCGTTCCATCAATATGGTTACTGGACACCGCCACCTTGCTGCTGGCTTTTTTGGCGGAGTTGATTTATTTGGTCGTGATGCTGGTGGTATTGCCGGGAAATTCTCTGGTGCAAATCCCCTTGCCGGGTCTGATGGTTTTGAGCGTGGTTGAACTCATCAAACTAAGCGTGTATCTACTGATGGGGGCGATCATTGCACAGGCGGTCTTGTCCTGGGTTAATCCTCACACTCCTTTCGCCTCAATGCTTGCGGCTATTACCGAACGATTTTTGCGCCCCTTCCGGCGGATATTGCCGCTGCTCGGCAATGTCGATTTATCGCCGTTGTTATTGCTGGTGGTTTGCCAGATTATTTTATTTGCGCCCATCGCGATGCTGGAGAACATGGCCATGCAGCTTTTTTAGATGGCTGATTGGCATCGACAGCACGATGGGATCATTACGCTGACCCTGCACGTTCAACCCGGTGCGAAGCACAGCGAAATTGTCGGTCTGCATGGTGATGCGTTAAAGATAAAACTGGCGGCTCCGCCCGTGGAAGGTCGTGCCAACGCGGCATTGCTGAGATTTATCGCGGAATTATTTAGGGTGTCGTTGCGGGATGTCGAACTCAAACAAGGCGATCAGTCACGACGGAAGGTAGTCAGCATCTCAGGCAGTGCGGTCAATCCCGAAACGTTGCTCCCCAACAAATAGAAAAGCCGACTTGCGTCGGCTTTTTATCGGCCTGAATAGCATCAAACTCTAGTGCTTATGTCCGTGATCATGCTTAACTTCAACAGCAGGCGCATTAAACTTTGCAGAATCCGTTTCACCGTTCATATTGATGATGTTCAGCTTGCCCGCGCCCTGTTTCATGTCATCTGAAAAATCATACACCGCGCCCACCACCAACAGCTGGCCGTGTTTTACCTTGTCCTCAAATTCCTTGAGCGCGTCCGCGACCTGGTCGTTCACATTTTCTTTGACTCCCTCGATCACCTCACCTTCCTTGGTGATTTTGATGGTATCTAGCTCACGCTTGATATCGCTTTCCAACGCCGAATAATCGCTCTTTGCCGCCTTGATCGCACCACAGGCAGAGTGACCAATAAATATTAACAATGAAGAATTGAGATGGTTCACGCCATATTGCACCGAGCCTTTAGCCGTCGCCAACTGGTTGCCAATATTGCGCACCATGAACAAGTCCCCTTCGGGAGTTTTGTCCAATGAGTTGGTGTGAACACGAGAGTCTGAACAAGTCACCACCGTCGCACGCGGTGTTTGACCCTTGGCTAATTCCTGAAAGAATTTCGCGTTATGTTTGCCGATGTAAGCTTCGTCATCAGCCATGATTTCCTTGATGTACGCGCGGGCAACAGCAGCATCGCCGCCGCCTTCATGGTCGGCAGCCAAAACAGGTGTCGCAAATAGTGTAGTTGCCAATAAAGCCAGTAATTTATTTTTCAACATGATGTCCTCTTGGGGGTTAAAAATTCAGATGAATGCGCGAGCGAGCAAGTACGCGGGGGAAAATCTTACAGACACGGGGCAAAACGCACAACCCTTACATCAGAATGACATCGTATTGCTCTTGGCTGTAGAGCGTTTCCACCTGCATGGATATTGGCTTGGCAATGAATTCTGAAAGTTCGGCGAGAGCTTGTGATTCTTCGTCCAGAAACAAATCAATAACCTGTTGAGAGCCCAGAATACGGTATTCACGCGCATTGAATTGGCGGGCTTCGCGGAGTATCTCGCGGAGGATTTCGTAGCACACAGTCTGCGCGGTTTTGAGTTCGCCGCGCCCGTGACATACCGGACAAGGTTCGCACAGTACGTGCGCCAAACTTTCCCGCGTACGCTTGCGTGTCATCTCCAGCAAGCCCAGTGAAGAAAAGCCATTCACGCTGATGCGGGTGTGGTCGCGCGACAAGGCTTTTTGAAACTCCTCCAGCACGGCATCACGATGCTCCTGTGTATCCATATCGATGAAGTCGCAAATAATAATCCCGCCCAAATTGCGCAAGCGCAGTTGCCGCGCAATGACCTGAGTGGCTTCCAGATTGGTCTTGAAGATGGTGTCGTCAAAGTTGCGCAACCCGACAAATCCGCCCGTGTTCACATCAACTGTGGTCATCGCTTCGGTCTGATCAATGATGAGATAGCCTCCCGATTTGAGATCCACACGCTTAGCCAAAGCGCGCTCAATTTCCTCTTCCACACCATACAGGTCAAACAGCGGACGAACTCCGGGATAGTGTTCCAGCTTGGCAGTCGCGGAGGTATTGTAGTCGTTGGCGAACTCCAGCATTTTTTGATGAGTGGTGCGCGAATCGACCAAAATTTTGGTGGTATTGTCGCTGACAAAATCTCGTACCACGCGCAGACTGAGATTCAAATCCTGATAAAGCAGTTGCGGTGCGCTGGCAGTTTTAATGGCATTTTTCAGACTATCCCACAGTTTGTCGAGATACAAAATATCCGCCAAAAAATCGGGGTCAGTGACCGCTTCTACCGCCGTGCGGATGATGTATCCACCCTGATGATCGGTGGTCAATACGGCCTGCAATTTGGCACGCAAAGTATCGCGCTGCTCTTCACTTTCGATGCGCTGCGAGATACCGACATGCCTTTCCTGCGGCAGATACACCAGCAGCCTTCCCGCGATACTAATCTGTGTGGTGAGACGCGCACCCTTGCTGCCGATAGGCTCCTTAATAACCTGTACCAACAGGGACTGCCCTTCAAAAATAATTTTCTCGATAGGTTTGGGCGATTCCTCTTTGTGGTTATTTTCCCAAATATCCGCAACATGCAAAAAGGCGGAACGCTCCATTCCAATATCGATAAATGCCGATTGCATTCCGGGCAACACCCGAACCACTTTGCCATGGTAAATATTGCTGACGATACCCATGCTGCTGCTGCGCTGGATATGCAAATCCTGTACCACGCCCAGTTGCATCACAGCAACGCGCGTTTCCTGAGGGGTGATGTTGATAAGGATTTCTTCGCTCATGGCGCGGGATATTTAAAGCGTAGCAGCAATTGCACCGTTTCAAATAAGGGCAGACCCATCACGCCGGAATAGCTGCCGGAGATATGCTCGATGAATGCCGCCGCTTGCCCCTGTATGCCGTAGCCGCCCGCTTTGTCGTTGTATTCTTTGGTGAGCAAATAGCGGCGGATGCGTTCTTCGCTAAGTTTTGTGAAGCGTACGGTAGAGGTGGAAATGGCAAATTCAATTTGCTCACCCAGCGCAATGGCGACCGCACTGAGTACCTGATGTTCGCGCCCGGAAAATTCATGCAGCATCTCGGCGGCATGGGCCGCATTTTTGGGTTTGCCAAAAATCTTTCCATCCAGCGTAACCGTGGTATCGGCAGCCAGCACGGGGAAGGTGGGTAAATTTCGGTAACGTAATAACTGCCAGCCCTTGGCGGCTTTTTCCTTGCAGATACGTGTTACATAATCTTCGGGAGGCTCAACAGATTGAGGTGTTTCATCGACATCCACACCCCGCTTGGGATCATCGCGCAACAGCAGCATTTCGAAGTTGATGCCAACTTGCTTGAGCAACTCGCGACGACGCGGACTTTGCGAGGCAAGATAAATACGCTGTTGTTTAATCATAGCCATAAGGGTTACCCAAAATCTCAGCAATCATTCAACTAAATCCGCAAGGGGATGACATCTGAGGCTTCACTCGCGGTGATAGGGGTGATTGTGCATCAAGCTATATGCCCGATACAACTGTTCCGCAAGTAATACCCGTACAAAAGCGTGCGGCAAAGTGAATGCGGACAATGCCATTAAGTGTTGCGCTGACTGTTTTACGGAGTCGTGCAACCCGTCTGCACCGCCAATAATGAACGCCACATCATACCCGCCACGCATCCAATCCTGCATCTGTACCGCAAGTTGTTTGGTGGTTGGCATCGCGCCGCGCTCATCCAGTGCAATCCGCAAGCAGCCAGCGGGCAAAGCATTCAAAATACGCTGCGCTTCGGAAAACATGATTTGTTCGGTGGTTTTACCTGACGTGCGCGATTCGGGTTTTATTTCCAGCAACTCAATCTTAGCTTCGCGCGGCATACGTTTAGCGTACTCATAAAACCCCTGCGTGATCCAGTCGGGCATTTTGTTTCCGACAGAGAGGATGATGAGCTTCATGGGGATGACCTAAGTTCTTTGCCACAGAGCACACCGAGAAAAACAAAAAACCGAGATCTCGGTGGCTAAAAATTTGTTATTTTGTTCCAGACAATTTTGGACGCGCTGCCTGCGCCTTGCTCCACAATTCTTCTAGATTGTAATACTCGCGTATCGCAGGCTGCATGATGTGTACCAATACTTCGCCCAGATCGACCAATATCCATTCGCCGCTATCTTCACCTTCGCGCCCGATAATTTCCTCGCCTTGTTCTTTGAGTTTAATCACCACGTTGTCGGCAAGGGCTTTTGTTTGGCGGCGCGAGGTCGCGCTGGCAATCACCATGCGATCAAACAGCGAACTGAGTTTGCTGGTGTCAATGACGGTGATGTCGGTGGCTTTGATGTCCTCCAGTGCGGCGACAACAGCTTGTGTTTTATCTTCAGTATTTAGCATGGTGTGTACAGGTGGTGTTGGTGAATGTAGTTCGCGACGCTATTGGGTAGCAGGTAGCGGATAGTGCGTTGTTCGGCGATACGGCTGCGTATCAGTGTCGCAGAAATTTCCAGTTTGGGAATTGCCAGTACGGCAATTTTTCCGTGCGGTTGATGCGCCAAATCTTCGGCAGCACACAAACGTGTTTGGTAGTGCTTACGCAATGTTATGGGCGCAGTAACAATGCGATCTTCAATGGCAAAACCGGGGCGATATCCCACCACAACATGAGCCAGCTCGAATAAATGCTCCCATTGATGCCAAGTGTGTAATTGTAAAAATGCATCGCCGCCCATGAGCAAACAAAGCGGACGTTGCTCACCCAGCTCGCCGCGTAACTCGCGCAGCGTATCGACGGTGTAACACATCGTTGAACGCCTCACTTCACGCTCGTCCAGCACAAAAGCAGGCTGATCGGCAATCGCTAGCTTCACCATCTCACTGCGTTGTTGCGCTGACACCTGCGGCGCATCCCGATGCGGCGGCGTACCGGTGGGAATAAAGCGAATTTCCTGCAAGCTCGCCAGCTCCAGCATCTCCTCAGCGAGCCTCAAGTGGCCATAATGGATCGGGCTAAACGTGCCGCCGAAAATACCGATGGGTTTCAAATTCTTTGCGACTTCATCAAAGTGCTAAACGGCGAGTATCTGCCAGCACTTGGCTGAGATACACGGCGAAGCGTGCACCCAATGCGCCGTCTATCACGCGGTGATCGTAGGACAACGACAACGGCAACATCAGCCGTGGCACAAACGCGCCATCTTTCCACACGGGTCTCATGCTGGAGCGAGACACGCCGAGTATGGCGACTTCAGGGGCGTTGATGATGGGAGTGAACGCCGTACCACCAATGCCGCCCAGGCTGGAAATCGTGAAGCAGCCACCTTGCATATCGGCTGCGGTAATTTTTTTGTCTCGGGCTTTCGCGCTGACTTCGCCGAGTTCCTTGGCGAGTTGCACAATGCCCTTTTTATCGACATCACGTAGGACTGGCACCATCAAACCTTCCGGCGTATCGACCGCCACGCCGATGTGGAAGTACTGTTTAAGTACCAAGTTTTCACCACTGGCATCCAGCGACGCGTTGAACTCCGGGAATTTTTGCAGCGCAGTGACCGCTGCTTTGAGCATAAATGCCAGCGGGGTAATCTTGATGTTCTGCGAGGCGTATTCCGCGCCCAACTCTTTGCGGAATATTTCCATGTCGGTGATGTCTGCTTCGTCGAATTGCGTCACGTGGGGAAGGGTCACCCAGTTGCGATGCAAATTTGCTCCAGAGATTTTTTTGATGCGTGATAACGGTTTGGTTTCGATCGCGCCATATTTGGCGAAGTCCACCATAGGGGCGGCCAATACTTGCAAGCCATTGCCACCCGCACCGCGCGGTTGTGCCAGTGCGGCTTTGACAAAATTTTGCACATCGTCTTTGGTGACTCGGCCTTTTGCGCCGCCGCCTTTCACTTGCGCAATATCCACTCCAAGCTCGCGCGCGAAACGGCGGATCGCGGGGCTGGCGTGGGCTTTGCCACCCGACAATGTAACCTGTGCCACCACCACGGGCGGAACAGGTTTTGATGCAACCGCTGGCGCAGGAGTGGGCGCAGCAGCCACGCTAGGCGCAACAGCAGGAGTGTCTACTTTGTTGGCTTGTGGCGCAGATGAGTCTGCGCACTCCAACGTTAAAATCAACGACCCTTGCGAGACTTTATCGCCAACCTTAACCGCCAGTGTTTTGATGACACCTGAAAATGGCGAGGGCACATCCATTGCTGCCTTGTCGGTTTCCAACGTCAACAGCGTGTCTTCCGCATTGAGCGTGTCACCCACTTTCACCATCAGTTCGATAACGCTGACATCTTTGTAGTCGCCAATATCTGGCACTAATACCTGTTTAATTTCTGCCACAGTCCTATTCCTTAAACTGTTGTTGGATTCGGCTTGTCTGGATTGATGCCGTACAACTTGATCGCCTTGCTGACTTCGCCCGCGCTGATTGTGCCTTCGTCCGCCAACGCTTTGAGTGCTGCAATGACAACGTAATGACGATTCACCTCGAAAAATTCACGCAAATGTTTGCGTGTGTCCGAGCGACCGAAACCATCCGTACCCAACACCTTGAAATGCTTGGGCAGGAAGCCGCGAATCTGATCGGCAAAGGAGCGCATGTAGTCTGTGGCAGCAATTACCGGCCCGCTGCGATTTGCCATACATTGTTCAACATAGCTGACGCGTGCTTTTGCTTCGGGTTGCAGCATGTTCCAACGCTCGCAATCCAATCCCTCGCGGCGCAATTCGGTGAAACTGGTAACGCTCCAAATATCCGCTGCAACGCCAAAATCTTTTTCCAGTAATTCCGCAGCCGCAATCACTTCGCGCAAAATTGTGCCGCTGCCCATCAATTGCACTTTGGCTTTGCTCTTGCCGGCGGTGCCTTCGCTCAACAAGTACATCCCTTTGAGGATGCCTGCTTCCGCACCTTGCGGCATGGCGGGGTGAGCATAATTTTCGTTCATCACAGTGAGGTAATAGAACACATCTTCCTGATTCACAAACATGCGGCGCATACCATCGTGAATAATCACCGCGAGTTCGTAAGCGAACGTCGGGTCATACGAAATACAGTTTGGAATCGTCGCGGACATCAAATGACTGTGTCCATCTTCGTGCTGCAAACCTTCACCGTTCAGCGTGGTACGACCGGCTGTGCCACCCAGCAGGAAGCCGCGCGCGCGCAAATCGCCCGCCGCCCAAGCCAAATCGCCGATGCGCTGGAAGCCGAACATCGAGTAGTAGATGTAGAACGGGATCATCG
>CAZSPN010000053.1:7932-15336 GCA_964608835.1 uncultured Gallionella sp. | reverse complement strand
CAGAAGCAAGCGACAGTTTCCGTCGCGCTCTTGAGATGAAGCCCGAGTATTTTGATGCAAGGAGCAGTTTTTTATATTCTCAAAATTACACCTCAACTCACAATCCCGCGGAGTATCTCGCTGAAGCTCTACGCTATGGTAAGAACGTCGCTCAAATAGTCACCGCTCAATTCACTACTTGGCAATGCGCTCCACAGCCACGCAAGTTACGGGTCGGGGTCGTATCGGGGGATTTGTGCAGTCATCCGGTGGGCTATTTTCTGGAGAGCCTGCTTGCACATCTGGACTATGCGCAAATCGAACTCATTGCCTACTCTAACAACCACAAAGAAGACGACCTCACTGCCCGTATTAAGTCTTACTTCTCACACTGGCGACCTGTGTTTACTTTCAATGACTCGGCTACCGCGCGATGTATCCACAATGATGGCGTACATGTGTTATTGGATTTGTCCGGACACACCGCCAAAAACCGCCTTCCCGTGTTCGCCTGGAAACCCGCCCCCGTGCAATGTACCTGGCTGGGCTTGCCCACCACCACAGGTGTGGCAGAAATAGACTATGTGCTGGGTGACCCGACTGCGACCCCACCCGAAGACGCGGATCATTTCTCAGAGCAGATTTGGCGATTGCCGGAAATTTATCTATGTTTGTCCACGCCCAACACGGCTCTAACCGTGTCAGACTTACCCGCACTTAGTAACCATCGAATCACTTTTGGCAGTTTTAACAACCTCACCAAAATGAATGACGCTACAGTAGTCGTATGGGCACGCATACTGGCGGCTCTGCCCAGTTCGCGGTTGTTGCTCAAGGCCAAACAACTTAAAGATGAGTTTATTGTCAGCAACACCTTGCAACGTTTTGCCGCGCAGGGGATAGGCGCAGACCGGCTAATTCTGGAAGAACCGATTCCGAGTCGTGATGATCACTTGGCCAGTTATCAACGCATGGACATCGCCTTGGATCCGTTTCCTTATCCCGGTGTCACTACCAGTGCGGAAGCATTGTGGATGGGAGTTCCTGTGTTAAGCATGCAAGGAGACCGGTTTATGTCACGCACGGCGACAAGTATTGCGCACAACGCCGGCCTGTCCGACTGGATCGCCCGCGACGAAGACGACTATGTGGCCAAAGCGATTGCCTTTGCCGGTGACTTGCCCAAACTGGCCGCCTTGCGCGCGGGGTTGCGCGAGCAGGTGCGGGTCTCGCCGCTGTTTGATGCGCCGCGCTTTGCCAAAAACTTTGAAGCGGCTCTGTGGGGGATGTGGCAGGCTAAGGGGGCTTCACTCGTTAAGGGATCAAAGCCACTTTGAGGGTGTGAAATGGACAATTATTCCGCACAAGTTGGCGCAACACTCAAAGCACTCGGCATGATGCTCACCACTGCCGAGTCATGCACTGGCGGGGGAGTAGCACAGGCAATCACCGAGGTGGCAGGCTGTTCGGCATGGTTCGAGCGCGGCTTTGTCACCTATTCCAATTTATCCAAGCATCAAATGTTAGGTGTGTCTGCGGCCACACTTAAACAACATGGTGCGGTGAGCGAGGCGGTTGTGCGGGAAATGGTGGCAGGCGCGCTTGATAATAGTGCGTCACACATTGCTTTGTCTGTGAGCGGTATTGCCGGACCTGATGGCGGCACAGCAGAAAAACCTGTCGGTACGGTGTGGTTTGCGTGGGGAATCAAGCATGGCGTGACTATCGCCCAACGGCATTTGATCAAAGGTAATCGTGCCGAAGTCCGCGCCCAAGCGGTGAATATCGCGCTGCAAGGTGTTTTGGACTTACTGAATCAAGCCACCGAAATAGCCTAGGAAGTGCTGATTTAATGATTGCGCGGGCGAATCGCTGTGTTGCGCGGTACTCAAAATCCTCGTGTATAACGCATACACTGCGGCTTCTGTGTTCCGTGCGCCGTGCGCTTCATCCCGCTCACCGATTAAATCAGCACTCCCCTAATTTTTCATAGAGAACGAACGTTCTGTACAAAACCAAAATGGTGTGCAACAATCTGCACACTATTTTTTTGAAAGGAAAACAAAATGGATGAGAATAAAAGCAAAGCACTTTCCGCAGCACTCGCGCAAATCGAAAAGCAATTTGGTAAAGGTTCGATCATGCGCTTGGGTGAACATGATGTGACTAAAGACATACAGGTGGTTTCGACTGGCTCACTCGGCCTCGACATCGCGTTGGGCGTGGGTGGTTTGCCACGCGGGCGTGTGATTGAAATTTACGGCCCGGAATCGTCAGGTAAAACCACGCTGACTTTGCAAGTAATTGCCGAAATGCAAAAGCTCGGCGGCACGGCGGCGTTTATTGACGCGGAACATGCGCTAGATCCCAACTATGCGCAGAAGCTCGGCGTGAAGGTTGAAGACCTGCTCATTTCGCAACCCGATAACGGCGAACAGGCTTTGGAAATTGTGGACATGCTAGTGCGCTCCGGGTCGGTCGATGTGGTGGTGGTGGACTCAGTTGCTGCGCTCACGCCCAAGGCGGAAATCGAGGGTGAAATGGGCGATGCGCAAATGGGCTTGCATGCTCGCTTGATGTCACAGGCGTTGCGCAAATTGACGGGTAACATCAACCGATCAAACACGATGGTGATTTTCATTAACCAAATTCGTATGAAAATTGGCGTGATGTTCGGCAATCCGGAAACCACCACGGGCGGTAACGCGCTCAAGTTCTATGCCTCGGTGCGTATGGATATTCGCCGCATCGGCGCGATTAAAAAGGGCGACGAAGTGATCGGCAACGAGACTCGCGTCAAAGTGGTGAAGAACAAGGTCGCACCGCCATTCCGCGAAGCCCTGTTCGACATTCTGTATGGCGAGGGTATCTCGCGCGAAGGCGAAATCATCGACCTCGGCGTGCAGCACAAGCTGGTAGAGAAAGCGGGTGCGTGGTACGCCTACAAAGGCGAAAAAATTGGTCAAGGCAAAGACAACGCCCGCGAATACTTGCGTGAACATCCTGAAGTTGCTTTTGAAATTGAAAACAAAGTACGCGAGGCCTTGGGTGTAGCACTGCTTGAAGCAGGCGAAAAAACCAAAGGCAAGACTAAGGCAAAGGCAAGCGGTAAAGCGGGTGAGGAAGAAGCCTGAACACCTCGATACGGTTTCCGTTCGTCCTGAGTACCGCGCAAAGCGCGGTGTATCGAAGGAAAGCGGAAACAACTCGGCGCGAACGGAGATAAGTCTGCGCGCGCGCGCCTTGCAGTGCTTGGCGCGCCGTGAATACAGCTGCGCCGAGCTACGCGCCAAATTGTTGCCGCATGTGCAAGTCGAGAATGATTTTGAACAAGCGCAGCCCGTTGATTTGGACGCGCTGCTTGATGACCTAACTGCGCGGGGCTGGCTATCCGATGCGCGCGCGGCAACACAACTGCTACATGCCAAACGCAGCCGCTTCGGCACACAACGCATCACCCATGAACTACGCCAACACGGCATTGGCGAAGAATTGATCGAAGCAGCATTACCCGCCTTGAAAGAAAGCGAACTGGAAACGGCACGCGAAGTGTGGAAAAGGAAGTTTGGCAGCTTGCCGCAGGATGCCAAAGAAAAAGCCAAGCAGATGCGTTTTTTGCAATCAAGGGGTTTTGGGTTTGAAGTGATTTTCAAAGTGTTGAGTCTGGCGGAAAGCGAGAATTGACAATAACTAAAAATATGGAAAAACTCAGATGAACCTAACATCATCTAAATTGCGTTAAAAAACATGGACTACTCCATCTCGAAAATTGACGCTGCAGTGGATCAACTCGACTGGTCAATCCGTCTGTTCTTGGATCATCAATCCTTCGTTCCTGCCATTACCTTGGCTGGTGCTTCTGAAGAGATTATTGGGCAAATTCTTGGAGAAAAATCAGTCTTCGCGCTTGTAAAGAAAAAACTGTCTGATGATTTCAACCTTCCTGAGAGTGTTATTTCACAAGCTCACATGAATAGAGCAAAGAATTGGTTGAAGCATTGGAATGGTAAGCAAGATGAAGAAACAATTTCTGTCGACTTAGAGGGTGAGGCAATTCAGTACAACGTGCGTGCACTTACAAACTTCATACTGCATGATCGCTCTCTTCCGTCTGAAGGCCCTCGTTTCTTCGAATGGCTAGCAGCAAACCGAAAGGATTTCTATGCCACCTAACAATTCGTTACAAGTTTGCTTAGGGAGCAAATGTCATTGTGCCGAATGACTGGTGCAATACGCTTCGCTTATTGACACTCACCCCCCCACATCTATAGCCGCCCAACCCTTACATGGTATGATGCGCGCCGTTCTTAACGCGTGTTCGATACTCCAAGGTGTGCAATGAAAAGCAGTGAAATTCGTCAAAAATTCCTAGATTTTTTTGCTTCAAAAGGCCACACGGTGGTGGCTTCCAGTTCGCTGGTTCCGCATGAAGATCCGACGCTGTTGTTTACCAACGCGGGGATGAATCAGTTCAAGGATGTGTTCCTCGGTTTTGACAAGCGTCCTTATACCCGTGCGGCATCGTCGCAAAAATGCGTGCGTGCCGGCGGCAAACACAATGATCTGGAGAACGTCGGTTACACCGCGCGCCATCACACTTTCTTCGAGATGCTGGGCAACTTTAGTTTTGGCGATTATTTCAAACGTGATGCAATCAACTACGCGTGGGAGTTGCTCACGGTGGTGTTCAAGCTGCCTAAAGATAAGCTCTACGTCACTGTGTATGCCGAGGATGACGAGGCGTATGACATCTGGACGAAAGAAGTGGGTGTGCCTGCCGAGCGCGTGATACGCATCGGCGACAACAAAGGCGCACGCTACGCATCGGATAATTTCTGGATGATGAGCGACACCGGCCCTTGCGGGCCTTGCACGGAAATTTTCTACGATCACGGCGCGCATATTCCCGGCGGTTTGCCCGGCACACCTGAAGAAGACGGCGATCGCTACATCGAGATTTGGAACAACGTGTTTATGCAATTCAATCGTGACGAAGCAGGCGTGATGCATCCGCTGCCCAAGCCTTCGGTGGATACCGGCATGGGCCTGGAGCGCATCTCGGCGGTGTTGCAGCATGTGCATGCCAACTACGAAATCGACCTGTTCCAAACTTTGATTAAAGCCGCAGCGCGTGAGACGCATTGCGCCGATTTGAATTCACCCTCGCTGAAAGTGCTGGCGGATCATATCCGTGCTTGCTCCTTTCTAATCGCCGATGGTGTGATTCCGGGCAACGAAGGGCGCGGCTATGTGTTGCGCCGCATCATCCGCCGCGCGATTCGCCACGGCTACAAACTGGGTGCGCGTGGTTCGTTCTTCCACAAGATAGTGCCAGATTTGGTAAGTGAAATGGGCGTGGCATTCCCTGAGTTGGACGCTACTCAAAAGCGCGTGATGGATGTGTTGAAGCAAGAAGAGGAACGATTCTTCACGACCATTGAGCACGGCATGGCAATACTTGAAGCGGAGCTCAAATCCGTTCGCCCTGAGCTCGTCGAAGGGCAGGCCGTTCATGGTTCGACAGGCTCACCACGAACGATTATTTTCAACGGTGAACTTGCCTTCAAATTACACGATACCTTTGGCTTTCCGCTCGACTTAACTCAAGACATCTGTCGCGAGCATGGTGTGACGGTTGACATTGCAGCGTTTGATACCGCGATGGCAAACCAAAAACAAATGGCACGCGCGGCAGGTAAATTCAAAGTCGCGGCGAATCTGGAATACGAAGGCCCAGCCACACGTTTCCACGGTTACGAGTTGCTGGAAAACAAAGGCAACGTGCTAGCTTTGTACAAGGAAGGCGTGTCGGTTAACGAGCTTTCCGAAGGGGAGCAGGGTGTGGTGGTGCTGGATAACACGCCGTTCTACGCCGAGTCCGGAGGGCAGGTGGGCGATAGCGGCGAGTTACGAAGTGTGCATGGCATTTTCGCGGTGGAAGATACGCAAAAAATTCAGGCTACCGTATTCGGTCATCATGGTGTGGTGAAGACCGGCAAGCTCAGTGTCGGCAACAACGTGAATGCGCGCGTGGATATTAGAGCGCGTGCGGCAACCGAGCGTAATCATTCGGTGACGCACTTGATGCACAAGGCGTTGCGCGAGGTGTTGGGCGATCATGTGCAGCAAAAAGGCTCGCTGGTTGATTCGGATAAAACCCGTTTCGATTTTGTGCATAACGCACCAATTACTGATGCAGAAATCGCCAAAGTGGAAGGCTTGGTGAATGCGGAAATTTTGGCGAACGCCGCCACCGATGCGCGTGTGATGTCAATTGAAGACGCGCAAAAAACTGGTGCAATGATGTTGTTCGGCGAGAAGTACGGCGACGAAGTTCGTGTGCTGGATATTGGCACATCACGCGAGTTGTGCGGCGGTACGCACGTGAAGCGCACCGGAGACATCGGGCTGTTCAAAATTGTGTCTGAAGGTGGTGTGGCAGCAGGTGTGCGGCGTGTCGAAGCAGTAACAGGTGAGGGCGCATTGACGGTGGTGAATGAACAGCAAAGCCAATTGCAGCAGATCGCCAGTGCCGTGAAAGCCCAGCCGCAAAATGTGGCAGCACGTGTGTTGCAAGTATTGGATAACGTGAAGGCACTGGAAAAAGAACTAGCGGGGTTGAAGTCCAAACTGGCTGCCGCGCAAGGAGATGATTTACTCAAGCAAGCCATCGACATCAACGGTGTGAAAGTGTTGGCAACGCAGATGCAAGGTGCAGATGCGCTGGCATTACGTGAAACGCTGAACAACATGAAAGACAAATTTCCTTCTTTCGCTATTGTGCTGGCATCGGTTCAGGACGGCAAAGTGAATCTGGCGGCGGGCGTGAGCGCGGAGTTGACGGCAAAAATTAAGGCGGGCGAACTGGTGAACATGGTCGCCCAGCAGGTGGGTGGAAAGGGCGGTGGAAAACCGGATATGGCGATGGCAGGCGGCACGCAACCTGAGCATTTAGCTGCGGCATTGGCTTCCGTTGCTGCTTGGGTACAGGGTAAGCTTTAACTGCTGATAGAATGGACGCTGAATTTTTGAACACCTCACTTACGAAAGGTAATCGTTTATGAAAGCTGCAATCAGTTTTTTGGTTCTCTTTTTTGGCGGGCAAATGTTGAATGTCGCTCATGCCGAGACTTTGCGCGATTGCGACGATTGCCCCGATATGATTACGATACCGGCGGGTAGCTTCGAGATGGGTTCGGGTGGTGTATCTGCCAATGAAAAGCCCGCGCATCAAGTGACTATCGCAACCTTTGCTATGGGCAAAACTGAAATCACCCAAGCGCAGTGGAAAGCATTGATGGGCAATAATCCCAGCTATTTTTCCGCCTGTGGTGATGCCTGTCCGGTGGAAATGGTGAGCTGGACAGAGGCTCAGGAGTTTATCGCTAAACTCAACGAAAAAACGGGGAAAACTTATCGCCTGCC
>CAZSPN010000053.1:0-7922 GCA_964608835.1 uncultured Gallionella sp. | reverse complement strand
CAAGCAATACCGCCTGCCGACTGAAGCGGAATGGGAATACGCCTGTCGTGCGGGCGGCAACCATCAATTCTGTGGCAGCGAAAACATGGACGAAGTAGGCTGGCATAGTGGGAATAAAAATAATCCGACGCATCCCGTGGCAGGCAAACAAGCGAACGCATTCGGTTTGTTTGATATGAATGGCAACGTGAGCGAATGGGTACAAGATAGTTACCACAAAGATTACGCGGGCGCACCCGCTGATGGCAGTGCGTGGCAAGACGACGACAAGCAGCGCGTGCTGCGTGGGGGTTCATGGAACTACCCGCCGCAGCTCACCCGTGCGTTGATTCGTTTTGGCGATAAGCCAACCAATCATTTCAACTCAAATGGTTTTCGCCTGGTGAGGGTATTGCCTTAACATGTCTCAAAAGCTTTCTGCCAATCAGGAAATTTTTAGCGGATCTGACTTGCTGGCCGAGTTGGCCGGTGAAGCAACCCAAAAACTCCAGGCACTCCAAACAGAAGAGCAGGATCACAAAGCCCGATCAGAAAATTTGAGTCTGGCATTGGGGCGGATATTTCATTTTTTCAATCCGTTTTCCACCCACTTAAACAGAATCAAGCCTGTTATTGCGCGTAGCTATAGTGCCGATCCGCAGGCCATTTATAGCAATCTGCAATGGGGTGATGCGGTCGCGGACTACCGGAAGCAGGGGCTTTCCGACACCGCGTTTTTCGATCATGTATCGTTTCGTGTGCGCCTGACCGCATCCGGTTCGGTGATGGTAAAACGGCGTTGGAATGAAGTGGAAACGCTCAAAAAAGAGTTGAATGCTTTTGGTCTGCGCACCGTGCATGACCTTGATGAAATCGTGCGCAGTAAGCCAAACCAAGAGTTTTTTGAAATAGAACTCGCACCGGATTTTTTAATGCGCATACAATTCCAGGGCAACTACGATACAGGCAAGATCGACCTGCTGTGCAATAATTTTGACAGCTTTGGACTGGCTTCTTATACGCTTGATCCGCAAGAAACTACCCAACAATTGCTGGACGAGATTGGACGCTTCCTTATTGGTCGCAAAGAAGGTTTGCCAGCCCTGCTCGGTAGCACCCGTTACTTGCCCAAACAAGCCGTTTACCGCTAGTGCCGCATCTTGTTGTTTCGATCACAGGTCACGGATTTGGTCATGTGGCGCAAACCGCCCCGATACTGAACACGCTGCATCAACTCGCACCCCGGTTGCATATCACCGTCCGCTCTTCCGCTCCCGCATCTCATCTGCTTTCCCGTATTCGCGCGCCCTTTACTCATTTACCGAGCGAGGGCGATATCGGCATGATGATGACTTCCGCATTGGATGTGGATGTTGAAGCCAGCAGTGTTGCCTATCGGGTATTTCATCGCAATTGGACTCAGCGCGTGACCGATGAAGCACAATGGTTGCGCAATTTGGAGGCTGATATGGTTCTTTCCAACGTGGGCTATCTGCCGCTGGCAGGCGCGCAAGCAGCGGGTATTCCCAGTGCCGCGCTGTGTTCTCTGAACTGGTCAGACATCCACCGCCATTACTGCGGCGAAAATACAATCACTGAGCAAATATCAGCCTGCTATGCCCATGCTGATATTTTTTTCCGTGCCACACCCGGCATGTCGATGAACGATCTGCCGAATATTGTTCCGGTTGATCCTATCGCAGAAATCGGAATCAATCGACGCGATGAAATCAATCGAAAGATCATTCTGTCCAGAGATGAAAAACTCGTGCTGGTAAGCATGGGCGGCATCGCTAGTCGCTTGCCGATAGAACACTGGAAACGTATCGATGGTGTGAAATGGCTGGTGCAACAAAATTGGAACGTTCGACATCCCGATGCCATCGTGCTTGAAACATTGGAAATGAGTTTTGGCGATGTACTCGCCAGTTGTGATGCGCTGCTCTGCAAGCCGGGCTACGGCAGCTTTGTTGAAGCGGCGTGCAGCGGGACACCCGTGCTTTACATCAATCGTCCAGATTGGCCGGAATCTCCCGCACTGGTAGCGTGGCTACAACAAAACGGTGTGTGTCAGGAAATTTCCCGTGACGCACTGGAACAAGGCAATTTGATCGACAAACTCGAATTGCTTTGGAATATGCCCTCACCGCATCCAATCACTGCGAACGGTGCGGATCAGGTTGCCAAGTGGCTGGTCGAGCGAGCTGTGTGAAGATTGCTAATGAAGCTGTGAGTGACCTTCGCCGTCATGCACATGACCGTGTTCCAACTCTTCTGCGGTGGCTTCGCGTACACCGGTAACCGTGCAATTAAAAGTCAGCGTTTTGCCTGCCAAGGGGTGATTGCCATCCACCGTCACTTCATCGTCATTCACCTCGATCACGGTGTAAAGCAAAAAATCTTCGTCGTCAGAATCTTCCGGCGCGCCTTCAAACTGCATTCCGACAGCGACATCTTTTGGGAATGCGCTGCGCGGTTCAACCTCAACCAGCTCATGCTCGTATTCACCGAACGCATCATCGGGCGGCAAGGTCACGCTGCATGTGTCGCCGACATGCTTGTTGTGCAGAGCCTCCTCAACCAGAGGGAAAATCCCGTCGTACCCACCATGCAGGTATTCGATTTTTTCTTCGACCTTCTCCAGCAATTCACCGGTTGAGTCAAATAATTCGTAGCGTAGCGACACAACCGAGTCTTTTACAATTTTCATTTAATATCCTTTATCAAATTCAAAATTTCTTGCGCATGACCGTGAGCTTGCACGCCATACATGACATGGCGCAGTCTGCCATGCTTGTCGATGAAAAAGGTGGAGCGTTTGATAGAAAGCTTCTTGATGCCATCCACCTCTTTTTCATACATCACGCCGTACTTTTTGCACACCCGCGCATCGGGATCGGAAAGCAACAACACCGATAACCCATATTTGTCACGGAACGAGGCATGGCTCAAACAATCATCGCGGCTCACACCTACGATCATAGTGTCCAGCTTGGCAAATTCCTCCTCCAGACCCGTGAATTCATTGGCTTGCATGGTGCAGCCTGGCGTATCATCTTTGGGGTAAAAATACAGTACCACATTCCTCCTGCCCAATTGGGAAGTCAAAGCGAACGGGTGCATATCCGAATCGGGCAATTCAAAATGCGGTGCTTCAGTACCTGTGGTTAACGGTGCAGATTGCATAATTTACCCCCTTCTGTGCCATTCTAAACGCTTTTCGATTATTCCATAAAAATTTGATTGCCTGTCTCATTTCACAATAGGTTGTTGATCAAATATTAAGAGTAGGCGTGGGGTAAGGAAGCCATTGCGACTACGGCACTTATTGCGTTTGCTCGCATATTTTTAATCCTTGCGAGTATGACATTCTTGCAGAGTTATGTACTATCGTACGAAGCACCTATCCGTTACTATCGCCATCCTTGGCTGACCTGCGCATTAAACTCAGGACGAAGCATGTTTAATATTGAGCAACATTGGTATCGCATCACGCCGCTGCATTTAATTCTTTTTCCGGTGAGCCTGGTTTTTCGCTTGCTGGTTGGCGCGCGCCATGCCTTGTATCGCAACGGTATTCTGCGCAGTCGAAAATTATCTAAACCCGTTGTCGTCATTGGCAACATCAATATTGGCGGCACGGGCAAGACTCCGCTCACGCTTGCGTTAGTGCAACAACTCATCGCTCGCGGCTTGCATCCGCTTATTATCAGCCGTGGTTATGGTGGCTCGGCAAAACTGCCACAACACGTTATTGCGAACAGCACCACGCAGCAGGTGGGTGACGAACCGTTGCTAATGGCACGGCGCGGGTTGTGCCCGGTATGGGTAGGGCGAGATCGTGCTGCCACGGCACAGTTGGCAATGCGCAATCATCCCCAATGTGACGTGGTGGTGTGTGACGACGGTTTGCAACATTATCGTTTGCAACGCGATGTGGAAATCGTTGTGGTCGATGCGCAGCGCGGTCTGGGCAATGGCTGGTTGTTACCTGCCGGACCATTGCGTGAGCCGCCCTCACGTTTACAAACTGTCGATGCTGTAGTGATGAATGGCAAAAACGCACCAGCAGGCCAGTATCTGATGCAATTGAGTGGCGCAAATTTCCACAATTTGCTTAACCCCGCACAAACCGCTCAACCAGCCGATTTTCAATCAACCCGCAATCACGCCGTGGCAGGCATTGGCAATCCGCAACGCTATTTTGATCACCTGAAAACACTGGATATCAAGTTCATATCACATGCCTTTCCCGATCATCATACTTACATTGCGGGCGATCTGTCTTTTGCCGATTGCGATGCAATACTCCTCACCGAAAAAGATGCGGTAAAATGCACCGCATTCGCTGACGAAAAATTTTGGGTTTTGCGCGTGGATGCCCAAATTCCCCCAGCCCTGATAGACCTCATTACGCGAAAGCTCTCTCAATATGGACGCAAAACTGCTTGATATTCTGGTTTGCCCTCTGTGCAAATCATCGTTGATTTATCAGAAATCCGCGCAGGAATTGATCTGCAAAGCGGATCGACTTGCTTTCAAAATTGAAGATGATATTCCCGTCATGCTGGCAGATGAAGCGCGCAGAATGACTGCAGAAGAAATCGAAGCCCTGCGATGATTCGTTTCCATGTTGTCATCCCGGCACGGCACGCCTCAACTCGCCTACCTGGAAAACCGTTGCTCCCGATTGCGGGCATACCTATGGTGGTGAGGGTCGCGGAGCAGGCCGCGAAAAGTGGTGCGCGACATATCCGGGTGGCAACCGATCACCAGGCAATTGCCGATGTGGTCAATGAATTTGGCTTTCATGCGTGCTTGACCAAGGAGTCGCATATCAGTGGCACAGATCGCATCGCGGAAGTGGTTGAGCAACAAAGCTGGGCTGATGACACCATTGTGGTGAATGTGCAGGGAGATGAACCGCTCATCCCACCTGCATTGATACGCGCCGTTGCCGAACATCTGCACTGCCATCCCGAATGTGCCATTGCCACTGCCGCGCATGCCATTCACGATGAAGCGGCAATGCGTAATCCCAATGTTGTAAAAGTTGTGCTGGATAAAAACAGGAACGCGCTGTATTTCAGCCGCGCACCGATCCCTTATCCACGCGATGTGTTTGCTGTTAAAGCCGCGTTACCACATGACTTGCATGTCCTTCGTCACATCGGCATCTATGCCTATCGCGCCGGCTTTCTGCGCGCCTATACCCAGCTTACGCCCTGCTCACTTGAACATTTTGAAGCACTGGAGCAATTACGTGCTTTGTATCACGGTTATAAAATTGGCGTATCGATTAGCGAAAATGCTCCGCCAAACGGTGTGGACACCGAACAGGATTTGCAATTGGCACGGCAACTTTTCGATCAACTCAACTCAGGAAAATAATTATGCGATTGATACTCCTCGGCGCACCCGGCGCAGGCAAAGGCACGCAGGCCAACTACATCAAAACCCGTTTCAACATTCCGCAAATTTCCACAGGAGATATGCTGCGTGCCGCCGTCAAAGCGGGTACGCCTTTGGGCATCACCGCAAAAAAAGTGATGGATGAAGGCCGCCTGATTTCGGATGACATCATCATCGACTTGGTTAAAGAACGTATCAAAGAAGCTGACTGTGCTAATGGTTTTTTATTCGATGGCTTTCCCCGTACACTCCCGCAGGCACAGGCGATGAAGGATGCCGGCATTAATATTGATTACGTGGTTGAAATCGAAGTTGAGGATAGCGAAATCATCCAACGCATGAGCGGTCGCCGCGTACACCCCACTTCGGGGCGCACCTACCACATCTTGTTTAATCCGCCCAAAATACCAGGTAAAGATGACATCACGGGCGAGGAGTTGATTCAGCGTCCAGATGATGTGGAGGACACCGTCATTAAGCGTCTTGGTGTGTACCACGACCAAACAAAACCGCTGGTTGAATACTATACTGCGTGGGAAAAATCCGGCGACACAAACGCTCCCAAGTGCCTGAACATCTCAGGGGTCGGCAACATGGAGAGCATACGCGACGCAATTTTTACCATTCTGTCGAACCATTAAGTCATGGTAAATAAACCCATCCTCACCTTGGTTGACGCAAAACGTATTGCAGCCGCAGCCGAAATGGAAGCGCAGAAAAATGCTTGGAATATCGTCATCGCCATCGTGGATGATGGCGGACACCTGCTCTATCTGCAACGCGAACACGATACCCAATTTGGCAGCGTTGAAACTGCGATGATGAAAGCCCATGCAGCTGTGGCGTTTCAACGTCCCACCAAAATGTCCGAAGAGGCTGTCACCAGTGGTCGCCTGATTCATCTCGCTTTACCCGGTGTGATTCCCGCAGAGGGTGGATTACCCTTGTTGGTGAACGGCACTGTCATTGGCGGCATCGGTGTGAGCGGCGTGCGTTCATTTCAGGATGGTCAGGTCGCTGCTGCGGGTGTTGCCGCGCTTAAGGCAAAATAACACCATGCAGATGGGCATTATTCCATCGTCAGAATAATTTTCCCCATCACACCGCCCTGCTCGATCAGGCGATGTGCTTGTTGAGCTTCAGTCAACGGTAATGCGTAGGAAACCAGCACGCCGAGCTCTTCCGCTTCGATAAGTTCGGTGCAGTGTTCCAGTATCTTGCGCTGGCGGATGCGTTCATCGTGCAACTTCATCACCTGCGGTGTGAGCATCAGTTCGTAACACAGAGAAAGATTGCGCAGTCGCGCCAGTTGCGCGTCTGTTGCGGAAAGCGGTGTGGCAAGCAGGCTAACAACTTTTCCGCCCACCCGTACGGCACTGAGCGAGCGCAAAAAAGTCTCCCCGCCCACTGTATCGAACACCACATCCACTCCTTGGCCATCTGTCCAGTTCAGGACTTCTTGAACAAAGTCCTGCTCCTTGTAGTTGATGATCATTTCCGCATCGAGACCTTGCGCCAACCCGGCTTTCTTTTCGTTGCTCACGGTAACGGCGATGCGTGCCTTGAGGTGATGTGCCAACTGCACTGCGATGTGCCCCACTCCGCCCGCAGCAGCATGAATCAAAACGGTTTGCCCCGCCCGCAAATTGATGCGTTCGACCAATGCCTCATATGCGGTGAGTAGCACCAATGGTAGTGCCGCACTGTCCTGCAGGCTGAGATTGGCAGGGCTTGCAGCACAGTATTCTTCGTGCAGAGTGGTAAATTCGGCGTAGCAGCCGGGCTCGTCACCGATGCCGCCGTTGTTGAAATACACCGTGTCACCCACCTTGAATCGTGTTACCGCTGTGCCGATTTTCTCCACGACTCCCGCGCCATCGCACCCCAGAATCGCAGGTAATTTATCGGGATAATAAACAGGTTTGGTTCGTAGTTTGGTGTCGAGCGGATTGACTCCCGCAGCGGTGAGCTTTACGCGCAAATGGTGCGGGGATCGCAGTTCAGGCTTGTCAATATCGTACAGTGCCAACACATCAGGGTTGCCAGAACTGGTCATTAAAATAGCTTTCATCGCGTTATTTCCGCCTTTGTGGGTAGGGTAGTCGAGCCGTCTATCATGTTAAACTTACCACATTAAATTTGCGGGGTCGCGTTCATGTCGGGGAATACATTAGGCACGTTGTTTACCGTTACGTCGTTTGGCGAATCGCACGGTGCGGCGATCGGCTGCGTGGTGGATGGTTGTCCTCCCGGACTGGCACTGTGTGCAGCAGATATTCAGCATGATTTGGACAGGCGCAAGCCCGGCACGTCGCGCCATGTGACACAGCGTCGCGAACCGGATACCGTCGAGATTCTCTCGGGGGTCTTTGAGGGCAAGACGACGGGCACGCCGATTGGATTACTGATCCGAAATCAGGACCAGCGCAGCAAGGATTACGGCAACATTGCCGATACTTTCCGTCCCGGCCATGCCGACTATGCCTATACGCAGAAGTACGGTTTTCGTGACTATCGCGGGGGCGGTCGTT
>CAZSPN010000052.1:0-15371 GCA_964608835.1 uncultured Gallionella sp. | reverse complement strand
AGTGAACTGAATGCGCAACAGACTTCTCTTTCTTGCGATGCTGGATGGAATCGCGACGGCGCTCGCCTCGTGTTCATCGGTTTTCTTTTTCTTTGAGGATCGTTTCCGTGATTTCTTGGCAGCCGGTGATGGCTCATTCTTTTCGGTGAGCTGAAAGACTTCCTCAAAGCTGGATGGATGGACTGAGGCGGTGGCCACAGCATCAGTCTTGGTGGGCTCATCTACTTTTGGCAGAGCAGGGGCGGGAGAAGGTCTGTCGGCTGTCGTTCCGAACAGATGCCCAACAACGGCACTCAAGCGGATCGATTTCGCAACGCCTCCCGCGAAAACAGCATCACCAGCCTGCGCGAGTTCGCTGGCGGGGATCAGCCAGCCCATTTCGGATAGCTCGGCCAGAATCTGTTTTGGTGCAAAGCCGTAACTGGCGAACGCATCAGGCCACTTGAGATAAACACTTCCATCGGCATGTTTTACGCCTAGCACCTCAAAAGATTTCTTTCCACTCTTGAAGTCGCCCACCAAGACACGAAGTAACTCTCCCATCGCTCCATCCAACTCGTTCAAAGTAAGTGGCTCTTGAGGGGGAGGTACAACGAGAGGAGGGGGTATTTCCTCTGGAGGCGCACTGTCGGATTGTGTTTGAGCCTCTACAGGCCCACTCATCGGCAGACGTTCTACAGACGCGCTAGAGTTGCTCTGTGGCGGAATAGTCTCTGCGGTTGGAATTTCCACACGCTCTACAGGTGCGCTGTAGTCATCCTGAGAATTCAGCGGCAATTCAGCCTGAATATCCACGCGCTCTGTGGTGGTGCTGGCGGAGTCCTTGATTCCCGTCTTGCTTGAGTGGATTTTTCCCGAGATTGGCGCAATCGGCATCGAACTGATCAATGCTTGGTCGCGCAGACGAATCGCCTTCATCCGCATGTTGGGGATCTTCTCGGTGATCACGTCGGGGGCAATGTAGTAGAACGGGTCGCCATCACCGTCGCGCATGAAAGCGATCTCGCGCTCAACCATCATGTCCAGGATGCCGTCAGCCGTCTTTGGCAGACCGGGTATGTCCTCGTCCTTGGTGCGGCGAGCAATCTCATCACCAGCCATCGGCCAGACCAGATAGGTTGTGCCCTCAAGATTCCAAACGCGCGCTGAAGGCTCGTTGATACGCCAGATGCCTTCTTGCACCAACCGACGCATGATGTCGGTCAGATACCGCTCAACAGGCACGCCGATCTCGTAACCAGCCATGGCCACGCCCATGCTCTTCAAGTCGCGCTCAACGCTTAACTGGTCGGCTTTCACCACAAAGTTGTGAATCTGATTGGTCGAGCCGGGATTGTTGTTGAGGGATTCGGTCAGCCAAATCACCGCATCCGTTCCGCCGTCGCTGATCCAGTCGAGCGTGTCCTCTTTAATAACCGAATTGATGAGCGTGCTAGAAACGTTGGTGTGCTTCTTGCCTCGTCCCTCTTGCCAATGCAGAAAGTAGTTGTCGATCTTGTGACTGTTCGCCCATTCGTACAATCCTTGGTTGTATGGTCGCCACTTCAACTCATTCGAACGGTCGGAAACGGAAATATCGGTTACTACTTTGCCGAGGTCGTGACAGATGCCAGCGAGGAACACGGTCAGCTTCCAGCGTGGTTCTATGACGCGACGCTGTTGAGGTGTCACAACGCCACGGATGAGCTTGCCTTCAGTTTGCTGTAGTGCCCACAACCCAACTTCAAGTGAATGCCTCAACATACCGCCAGCGCCACGATGATGGTGAGCTTGTGAGGCGGGCAGCAATTGCACGAGCGCAGCCAGACGCATCATCGCAGGCGTGTAGTGTTCATCGAGCAGCGCTTCATTGGCGATGATCTGACGAATTCCGTCCACCAACTCCTTTTGAGTGGCCAGCAACGTGGACGGCGGATAGATGGGTAATCCCTCCATGAATGGGGGGTAGCGCGGTATGTCGCGTAAATGTTCAAGAGAGGTGGCTTCTTTGTAAGGTGCGAATGTGCCGGTGGGATGTGTGGCCACAAGCGATTTTGGCAAAAAGCCAAACTTGACCAACAGACGATCAACAAGCGTAGGCATCAGAACAAGCGGTATCCGCGTCCGATGATCATCTGGTCGGATACCAGCCCGACCACCTTGTAGCGCGAATCAAGACTCTTTGGATGGTCACCCATCATGTAGTAGTGACCTGCTGGAATGACTCCCTTGAAATCACTCTCTTCAATCGGATTGCCTTCCGATGTGACTGGCATAGCCTTGCCTACAGGCTTGCCATTCACGAAGAATTGATGATCTTTGGATTCAACAGTGTCACCGGCGACACCGACGACGCGTTTCAAAAAGCGCGCATTCTTTGGGTAGATGAAGTCGCTCGGGTAATAGAAAGCAGCATAGTCATCGCGCGATGGCAGTGAGCGTTTTTCCACAAGGTACAACGTGCCGCTCAAGCTGTTGCTCACATTGATGTTCATCTCGAACTTCATTGAGAAAGCCCAATAGCCAAAGAGCAGGGCGATGTAAGCCATGCCATAACGAACAAGGTGAGCGTGCATTGCATCGAGACGCGCCATGCACCACAGCCATGCGTCGATTGTGTTGAGTGATTTGAGATGGATAGTTTTCATCTGCGCAACTTTGCCGTAGCGAGTAGAAAAAATCCCTCCGATAGATTGCAAATTTGCAGGCTATCGGTGATGTTTCGCTGAAGGTGGCTCGCTCATCCTTTGGGTTAGATGTGCTGTAGTTGCTCTGTGGCGCGTGTGGAAATTATTCAGTGAATTGATCGGTGAATATTCACTGTGGTAGTGATTGACAGCGAATAAGTGACGCGCTATTTTGCTCACATCTACTTCGCAGCTTATTGCTCGGACTGATATTGGTGGCTGGCCAATTGAAACAAACAGAAGGCGAGTAATCGTCAAGTTGTAAATCACCCACCCAAGCGGGGACATCGTTCCCCATTGGGGCATGGTGTCCCCTTTTTTGTTTCAAACAATAAGGAGATCACCATGTCATTAGTCATCATTGCTTGCTGCGTTACTGGTTACGCCTTGAGCCGTCCTGTTGTACGGACACTCGGCCTGTAATCGCAAACTCACCCAACGGGGGATACATTCCCCTTGGGGTTTTGTGTCCCCTTGATTCTTTAAGGAGACACAGAATGAAACGCTTTGTACGCAATCTACCAATCAAGGACTACCACGCTGGGGAAGAGATTTCTCACAGTGGCATCGTCAAGCTGCTCAAGTCACCAGAGCACTACATGCAATACAAAAACGGGGAAGACGAACCAACACCAGCGATGGAGTTCGGTTCTGCCTTTCACGCATTCATCTTGGAGCCTGAAGTATTTGCCAAGGAATATGTGCTTGCTCCGAAGTTCGACAAGCGCACCACCGCTGGCAAAGAAGCTGCTGCAAAGTGGGATGAAGAGAATGCCGGTAAAACACCGCTGACCGCAGATGTGATGGAATCTCTTGCCGCTATGCGGACAAGCGTTTTCAAGCACGCTGGTGCGGCAAGCATGCTCGTTACTGGTGAGTCTGAAACATCATTGTTTTGGACAGACGAAATCACTGGCTTGAAATGCAGAATCCGCCCAGACCACTGGTTTGAAGGCGGGATGGCAGACCTCAAAAGCTGCATATCTGCAAACAAGGCCGATTTTGCCAAAGCGGTAGCCAACCTCGGGTATGACATCGAGGCGGCGTTCTACATCGACGGCATGAAGGCGGTCACCGGAAAATCGGTGGACTTCTTTTTCATCGCGGTAGAGAAGACAGCGCCGTACACGACTGCCTGTTACAAGGCCAGTCAAGAGATGATCGAAGTGGGGCGTGCCAAGTATCGCGGTGCGCTTGAATTGCTGAAATGGTGTCAGGAGAACAATCAGTATCCTGGCTATCAACCGAATGGCGAGATCGAAACAATTGATCTTCCACGTTGGGCAGCGAACTTCGAACTGGAGGCTTAAATGATAGATGCAACTCTGATCCCATTTTTGCCGAAGTTCCAGTGCTTTCAAATTGCCGAATGTCTGCAAGGTGAGGAACGCGAGTTCTTTGCCAAAAAGATTGAGGAATTGCGAAGCGTTATCACTACGATGCCGGTCACCTATCAGCAAGACGAATTAGGTGATCAAGCAATCGTTCATCTGCATTATTTTTACGGCAACTGTCATTGGTTCATCACTGAGAAGGATATGGAAGGTGATGGCACCATTCAAGCTTACGGCATGGCTGATTTGGGCTTCGGGCCCGAGTCGGGGTACATCAGCATTGAAGAGTTAGTTCAATCGGACGTTTTGATTGAGTTGGATCTTCACTGGAAACCAATAACGCGTGCCGAAGTAATGACTAAAACCCTATCGGGGATTCACCTCCCCTCGGGGCATGGTGCGTCTCCGGTTTTACTTTAAGGAGAGCATCATGGCTGGAAGGCAGTATTCGATTCAACCTAGTGATCGTGAGCCAGTGAATTACACCCACTTCTCGGAGTGGTTTGCTTCTGATCTTGCAGAAGATGCGAGTGAAGAGGAAAAGCTCAAAGCGTTCGATGACTCATTTGTGAGTTCAAAAGTCACTGAACTTGAGAGTGTGTTGGCTTCATGGGCACAAACCGTTGGCGTTCCGCTGCTGGATATGGACGGATTCGACAATCTGGACCATATGGTTCGTACAGTAGGCTGGGATAACACAATCAATTTGGTCATCTACGCGGTGCTTTGCGCAGATTTCGATGTCTATGTCGGCAGCGACTTCATCGAGATATACGACCGGACTGATTGGGAGTAACCGATTCACCGTAGTACCAACCCAATGGGGATACATTCCCCTCGGGGTTTGTGTCCTCTTATCAACTTTAAGGAGACACAAATGGGAATCGCAATCTTGGTAATTTTTTCAATCGGCCTGTATCAAATAGGCAAATGGGCATTGGGCAGATTCATCAACAAGCCACGTGCCGTCGTAGCGACCGAAGCAACTCAACAAGCTTTGCCGGAAGTCTCGACAGAGCAGAATTGGGTTGGCTATGAAGCTCCAACATTCGTTCGACGCGGGATGCCTTTTCCTGTGCTGACCGCGAAGGTGAAAACCAAGCGTGTGCGTAAGCAGAAAGTTGCTGCGCTCAACCCTGAAGTGGATTCATTTCCGATGGGTGATTGGACACTCTTTGCAAAACACGATGGAGGAGAAAACCATGCGACGCACTAATCCGACTGAGCGACGTATTAAGCCGATTGAGCGCATACGCGCAAAAACAATGAGCCTTGCTTTGAAAGCATTCCAAGTTGAACCATCGCTTGGAAAATGTAACGCAAGAACATTGCTCGCTGAAATCTTCGACTATCTGAAGGCTGGAATGGATGAAGAAAAGATCGTGCAAACAGTAGTAACCAATCACGCAACAGGCGCTCCCAAAGGCCAATTGTCGTTGATGTAGTCAAAGCAGTAATCACCCGACGGGGACACATCCCCTCGGGGCATGGTGTCCCCTTTTTTGTTTCAAACAATAAGGAGATCCACCATGTCACAAGCACTTCAAAACATCCGTCGTTCCAACGCCGCAACAGCAGATAAGCCAGCAGAAGCAGCCGGTTTCCCTGCGATGCTTGAACAGTACAAGGGCGAAATTGCCCGTGCGCTGCCAAAGCATATCAACCCTGACCGTATGGCGCGCATTGCGCTCACCGCGTTCCGCATGACTCCGAAGTTGGCCGAATGCGATCCGCGAAGCGTGTTTGCCGCCGTGATCCAGTCCTCGCAATTGGGATTGGAGATTGGCTTGATGGGCGAAGCTCACCTCGTTCCATTTGGCAATCAGTGTCAACTCATCCCCGGCTACACAGGGCTGATGAAGTTGGCGCGCAACAGTGGTCTGGTCGTCGATATCTATGCGGAAGCGGTGCGTGTCAATGACAAGTTCGCGCTCAAGCTCGGTATGGAGCGAAGCTTGGAACACGAACCACTCACGGCTCAAGGCGGCTTTCCAGCGTCTGATGAAGAGCGCGGTGAAGTGGTCGGCTTCTACGCAGTGGGCGTGCTCAAGGACGGGAGTAGAACGTTCGTGGCCATGTCTCGCGCCGAAGTCGTAAAAGTCCGCGACGGCAGCAAAGGCTATCAAGCCGCTAAGAAGTACAAAAAGGAATCCCCATGGGATACCGACTTTAGCGCGATGGGCCTGAAGACTGCCATTCGTCGTCTCTGCAAGTGGCTTCCGAAATCACCAGAGCTGGCAACAGCACTGTCCTTGGATGACAACGCAGGGCGACAACACTTGAACGTTGATGATGCAGCGGCGGGAGTCTTTACGCCAGTTGTCGATCAAGAGACGGGCGAGGTCGTCGAAGTATCGGGTGGTAGTTTATCCATTCAACAGCAGTGGGATAAATACGATGAGGTACTAGCGACTTACGGCAAAAAAGAAGCTGAAAACTTTATGCCTAAAGAGCCGCGCCCAGCATCAAAAGCTACCGAAGCGAAAGCAGAAGAGGCATCGAAAGCGGCAGCGCAGGATCTTGTTAGCAAGGTCGTAGATGCCTTGAAAAAGGCGGAAACGGTTGAGGGTTTGGATGAAGTTTATCTACACGCCGAAAGCATCCTGAGCGATTCCGAACTCGAATCCATCCTTGTTGAATATCGCACCTGCAAAGAAGCGATCCTCAAAGGCAAAGGTGGTCTGTTCGACTAAGTAGCATCAACCCAACGCGGGATCACCATATCCCGCTTGGGGCATGGTGTAACCGCTTTTTTATGTATCAATCAAAAGGAGATTCACCATGCTGAACAAAGTACAACTCATCGGTCGTTTGGGCAAAGAACCGGACACTCGTTACATGACTAACGGCGAAGCAGTCGCCAATGTTTCGTTGGCAACAACGAAGTCTTGGAAAGACAAGGAAGGCAATAAACAGGAGAAAACCGAGTGGCACAACCTCGTGTTCTATCGCGGTCTTGCCGAAGTCGTTAGCGAGTATCTGAAAAAAGGCGCTCTCATTTATGTCGAGGGCGAACTGACAACCGAGAAGTACGAGAAGGATGGCGTTGATCATTACGCAACCAAAATTGTTGTGTCCGAGATGAAAATGCTTGGCGGCAACAACAAGGCTGACCACGAAGAGCATTCGAGCGCGGCACCAGCGGCGAAACCCGCAAACGGTCCAGCAAAGAGTGAGAAGCGCGGGAAGAGTGATCAGGAACCGTTCTAACTGAAGTACCCACCCTAGGGGGAACATCCCCCTAGGGGATGCTTCCTTGCCGGTGGCTTAACACCCACCAACCTGTGCGGGACACACTAAAACATCCCGTGGGGTGCTTTGGTGTGTCCCGTATGGACTAACCAAGGAGGCATCATGGAAGCAAAAGAATTGAAACAATTGGCCGCTGGCCGCTGGGAAAGCATCATTGCAAGACTTGCTCCGCAACTAGGGCAAGCAATAGATCGCCTGCCTCACCACGTCCCTTGCCCTGTGCATGAGGGCACGGATGGATTCCGTTTGTTTAAGGATTTCAACGATACAGGCGGCGGCGTATGCAACACGTGCGGTATCAAGCACGATGGCTACTCGCTGCTCATGTGGGTGAATGGATGGGATTTCAAAACCACGCATGAGGCATTGCAAGATGTGTTGCTGGTAGGAGGTGGAAACATCACCCTCCCGCCAGTGGCCACCAAGCCAGTTACAAAAAAGGTGAAAGAGACGGACGTTGAAGACATACGTGATTCTCTGAATCATGTCTGGAAAGACAGCGTGACTCTCTCATCACCAGAAGCGCGGCCAGCAAGGCGGTATTTTGCGAACCGTGGCATCACGAACGTTGACTATCGGAAGATCGATAGCAAGATGATTCGCTTCGTTCCTTCGCTGGACTATTTCGAAGAGGACGAAAATACCGGCAAGTACAGGTCAACTGGAAAGTACCCTGCGATTGTCACGATGGTGTGCGATTCAAATGGTTGTCCATCAACCATTCATCGTACCTATCTAACACCTGAAGGGACAAAAGCACCTGTCCAGTCGGCCAAAAAGATGATGCGGCACTGTGCTGATAATCTGTTTGGTGCGATGCAAATTGCAGTGTTAGGCAAGAGCAAGGTGTTGGGGGTCACAGAAGGTATCGAAACGGCACTGGCAGTAATGAGTGCTTTCAACATACCTGTATGGCCTACTGGCAATGCGTACCTGCTGGAAAACTTTGTGCCCCCCAAAGGGGTGGACGTGGTGATCTACGCTGACAAAGACCTTCCTTCCAAGCAACACCCGGAAGGACACGGACAGAGTTCGGCAAAATTGCTACTGAAGCGTCTTTGGAGTGAAGGTACTAAAGCATCCGTCAAGATCCCAGACAACGACATCCCGCAAGGAATGAAGTCTGTCGATTGGCTTGATGTGGTGAGCGGCGCGATTCAAGCGCCCACAATGAAAACGGTCGCGCGTTAGGTTGCAATCCCCATGTGAATGGCGAGCGCAAGTCCTAGGCCGTTTTACCCCGCTTGCCGGGGCTTTTTACGGCACATTTCCAAACGAGTGTGCCGCAACAAGCAGGATTCACACGCGAAGCTTATTGCTTCGGGTTGATATTGGTGACTGGCCAATCCAAATAAACAGAAGACACGAGAGTGTCAACGAATTACCCAAGCAATACCTATCCACCCACGCGGGGACACATCCCCGTCAGGGTCGGTGTGTCTCCATTTTTTTAAGGAGAGCACCATGGATCGTGAAGACGTATTAAGTTTTTTGAGATTTCTCTCGGAAGCAACGATCGAGGAGATCAAAAAGAGCAAAGCGAAAGTGCAAGAGTCTCTTGCGGACGTAGACCCAGAAGGCAACGTAGCGGCAGACCTTAAATTTCTTCTTCGGAAGTGTGATGAGGAATTGCTGGCTCGCGCCGAGTATTACAAGTTGAAGTCACAACAGAGAGGCTAACGGTAGGGTGCAGGGTGCGACGAAGCTTGTCGTACTCCGCATCATCCCGTTGCAGGATCGCAGTAACGAGTTGGCGGCCAATGGATTCCCTGAATTCATTACCACCACCATCAATCACCGTGAGCTGTGCGCATGTGTTTTTCATGTGGGCAGTCTAGCACGGCAGTTTTCAAAACCCAATCGGGGGACACTCTCCCCTCTGGGGCGTGGTGTCCCTTTTTAACAAGGAGAACACCATGCAAGATAAATCAAACAAGCCAGACTGGAACTCGCTGTTCGAGCAGGCGCTGACGCAACCAGGAGTGATGTCGAAGGCGTATTCGGTTTTCTACGAGTACAGCCTAGGCAACGCATTCTTGGCCGCAAGCCAACTGATCGATCGCAAGTTACCAATTTCACCTATCGCCAGCTTCAACAAGTGGAAAGAGCTTGGCCGCATGGTCAAGAAAGGTGAGAAGGCGATTGCCCTCGTGATGCCCGTTACCGTCAAGTCCAAGTTGAAAGATGAGGGCGAGGATGGTGAGGTCAACGCGGTGTCTGGTTCAAATCCACAAGCCAAACAGTCAGGACGCACCATCTTCATCCTGAAAAATAACTGGTTTGCACTGTGTCAGACGGACGGCGCGGAACATGCGCACGAAGTCGTTATTCCGAAGTGGGACAAGGCGAAAGCATTGGCCGCATTAGGGATCACAGAGCATGACTTTGCCCACATGAATGGAAACGTTCAAGGCTATGCCATTCCGAACGAGAAGACGTTAGCCATCAACCCGCTTGCGGCGTTGCCATGGAAGACGACTTTTCATGAGATGGCGCATTGCCTGCTGCACTCATCAGAAGCGCAAATGGCTGACGGTGAAATGTTGCAGAAGTGCATCAAGGAAGCCGAAGCTGAAAGCGTTGCATATCTGTGTTGCGCGACATTGGAGTTGCCGGGGCTTGAACAAAGCCGCGCGTATATCCAAAACTGGCTGAACTCGACAGAACCATACCTTGAGTTCAGAAAGAAAAGTGCAGCACGAGTGTTCGCGGCAGCCAACAAGATTCTCAAAGCCGGTGCCGAAACTGCGAAAGCAGGGGAGGTGGGTAATGAGTGATCCAAATTTAGTAAGGCTATTTACAGCGCACGGTGCCGTTTATATCGACACCAATCAGTTAAAAAGTGGGCGGAGCCACCTCACAATCTTCACGTCACGCGGTAATCGACTGAAGGATGTAGGAGCGACGAAAGATGTACGGGAGTTCGCCATGTATGGTGTGCACCGCGACAACTTGTATGCCTCACAAGAACTAGCCGATGCAGCTTCTGATGCAATCTGGCGTGCGCTGTATGGTGATAGGGCAATGACCACGCAACAACTTCGTGAGAAAGGCTGCTAGATGAATAATCAAAACACGCCATTATCCAAAGAGCAGTTACTGGTCATAGAAGTAGAGAACGACATTTTGAGTGTTGCTGAACTCAGCGAAGAGGTTACACATAGTGACCTTCAGGGGATCGCTAGTGTTGCCGCAAGAAAGATCATCGCGAAGGTACGAGAACACATGGATTCTGCTTCAAACTAGTTTCAACAAACCAACCCTGACGGGGCATCGCTCCGTTAGGGGGATGTCTCGTTATTCATTAAGGAGACACAAATGAAATTTGATACCAATGGTCTAGATGTAACAGATCAGGAAATCATCCGTAAATGCATCATCGCTCGCGATCAAATCGGAGAACCGCGCATAGGTGACTATGTGCGCTTTCCAACGGGAGAGCTGGAGAGATTCAGCCATGATTGGGGCGATGGTTTGCAGACATCTGCATCCGGTTCGTTCTTTCTGCTCAACAACGGAGGAGCCAGTTTCAGTGGCGGATTGAATCCTTGTACACCGGCCGACAAGCTGGAGCAGATAGACGCAACGCTTCTCGGCTCGTTTTGGATTTTTCATCACAATGTTGCTGGCGCAGGTCGCGGGGTGTATTTCAAGATTCCATGTCGTGTTTACTTAACGACTGCCTCGTATGAGGGATTTCTGGGCAAAGACTTTTGTTCTCATGAAATCGAGGCTCTGAAAAAACAACTCGAAAGCGATCTGATTCGGCAAATGGCTATCTTGACGAGCACAAATGCGCACGGGGAGGCATATCAACTAGGTGCCAAAACTCTTGGAATGATTAAGTTGAGCGAGCGATTTGCCGACATAAATCGTCGTCAATTGCAACTCGGCTATCTTTCCACTGAGCTTGAACTTGAGCGCAAGAGTGGCTATGACGAACTGATGGAACATGCGCGAACTCACATGGGTCCCGCTGAGTACCAGCAGTTCTACATGGCGACGTAAATCAAAACATTCACCATCGGCGATTCTGCTGATTGGCGGAAAACTTAACCCACCCAACGGGGATGTACCTATCCCTCGCGGGGTAGGGCATCCCTTTATTCGCTTCATCAATAAAGGAGATACACAATGGAACAGCAAAACAATCCATCACAGATGCGTGAGGGCGATATCAATACTCGCATGCGTGTGGGAAACATCCGTCCAGGGAAGTACAACCCAAGGACATATTTCGATCCCGAAGAAATGGCTGAATTGCGCTCTGGACTTCGGGCGGCTGGTGGAGTCATCACGCCAATCTTGATTCGTCCTGTAGATGACTACCACGAGGTGGTTGCTGGCGCACGTCGTCGGCAAGGGTCAATCGAAGAGTTCGGTGAGGACTATGAAATTCCGGTTCTTATCCGAATCATGTCGGACGAAGAGGCGGAGAAATTGGCAACGATTGAGAACATCCATCGTGCAGCCATGAGCCCAACAGAAGAAGCGGAAGCTGCAGCCAGAGAGTTGGGGCGTTGCGGCGGTGATCGAGATGAAGCTGCTGGTCGCTTAGGGCTGAAACGCCCAGACTTTGATAAGCGACTTGCTTTGATGAACTGTGCTGAAAGCGTGAAGAAGGCGCTGACAGAACGGAAAATCAAACTTGGTCATGCCGAATTGCTTGCCGCCGTACCAAAAGATAGACAGGAAAAGGCGATCGCAATCCTCCTTGCTCAAACAGCGCTCCCAAGCGTTGCTGAATTCAAAGCAGGGTTGGAGAAGATTTCACGCTCTATGGCATCAGCGATTTTTGATAAGACTGACTGTGCAAGCTGTCACCATAACAGTGGGAACCAGCAAGCATTGTTTGCCGATGCCGTCTCTGACGGACATTGCACACATGGCGAGTGTTTCGACCGAAAGACCGAGGATGTGTTGGAAGCCAAGAAAAAATCCTTGGAAGAGAACTATCCTAAAGTGGTCATCGTCCGTCAGGGCGAGAACCACACGGTCATTAAGTTGGTGGCCGATGGTGCAACAGGCGTTGGTGCGGAACAAGCGGCGGCATGTCGTAGCTGTCAGTCGTTCGGAGCGGCGGTCAGCGCGATACCCGGTAAATTGGGTAACGTGTATGAATCGCACTGTTTCGATACAACATGCCACGCGAAAAAGGTAGGTGAACGTTTGTTGGCGGAAAAGAAAGCGGCTGCGAAGCCGGCGACTGCTCCAACAACGGCTAAACCTGCTGGTTCAAAGCCTGTAGCAGGTAAGGCTGGGGAGAAATCCACAACCACCTCCAAGGCTACCGTGACATCGGTTCAAGACACTCAGCGTGTCGTGGACTACAGGATCGGTGTCTGGCGCAAGGCGTTGAAGAAAGAGTTGTTCCTAGATCCACATAAGAACCTGTGCTTGCTCATCGGCGTAATGATGACTCGCGGCGGATCGAATGTGTCGTCTACAAAGCTGGCTTCTGGTTTCGAGGCGCTAACATCGCAAAAGCCCCCCGTCAGCAATGTTGGGGAAGCTGCTGCGATGGTGGCTAAGGCAGATGAGGCAGTGCGCTCAAAGGTGTTGTCTGGGATTGTTATTTCGATCACGGATAGCATCGAGAAGCATCACTTGCCGGAAATGCTCAAGTTCATGGAAGTGGACTTGGCGAAACACTGGAAGTTGAACGCGGAATTTCTCGACTTGCTCACCAAGAGCGAAATCGAGGTTATCGCGGAAGAGCTCGGACTGAAGGCCGCGCTTGGCAATCAATATGCCAAGGCAAAAGGCGGCAAAAAGGATGAGTTCATCAAGGCACTTATGGAATGCAAAAACTTCGATTTTGAAGGTAAGATTCCAGCGGTGTTAAGCACGATGTAGATTAAGATTCACCCACCCCTTCGGGGGTGGTTTTCCAAAGCGCATTAGAAAGTACGTTTCGGAAAACAAGGCTTCACACCCAGCGCTTATGCGTTGAGTTGATATTGGCATCCGACCAATCAAAACAAACGGAAGACGAGCAATCGTCAAAGAATCACCCAAAGCATCACTCACCCAACGGGGACACGTCCCCTTGGGGTTGTGTCCCCTTTTTTATTTAAGGAGACACAGCATGCAAAAGGTTTTTAATTTCTATGCAGACCCCGGCCATGGCTGGATGGCAGTTAAGAAGCGGCAGCTTGTAGAACTCGGCATCGCTGCAAAAATTTCGCCATACAGCTACCAACGTGGGGACACTGCGTACCTCGAAGAAGATTGTGATGTAAGTCTATTCTTTGAGGTTTTCAAAAAACTAACTGGCGAAAAACCAGTCTTAAAGAACCACCACAGTGATCGTCGTTCAAAGATTCGCAACTATGATTCTTATCGTTGTGATTCGGCGACATTCCGTGTGGTTGCAACCGTTCATAACCCCCGGACTGATGAGGGAGCAAATCCCGCAATGGTGTGGAATACGGATTCGCGCGAGGCAGCAACACGCCAAGCAGAATACTGGACTCGCAATGGATACTGGTCGGCAATTTATGACATGGCATCTGGTGAGGCTCTTCACGACTTCACACCAACAGGTAGTTTGCAATGACTTGCGTGGTGCGTTACTCGATAGCTCAAAAGTCTGGTTGATCGCATGAAGATGATGAGACACCGCTTTACAACTTATCGATTGAGCACGAAGACGAAACTAGCGAAACAATTTTCAGGGCAGTTAGTTTTTTATCAGCGTCTGTAATGGCTCGTAATCACGCAAAATATAGCGGGTACAGCAAGTACCTTCTAAACGGTAGCGTTTGTACCGTATAGCAGTTTCAAAACCCAAGCGGGACACTATCCCGCAAGGGCATGGTGTCCCTTTTTTTAGCACCTCAAAAAGGAGATCCACCATGTTCCAAGCACTACAACCCTTGTTGTCCACCGTAGCGAGTTTGACCGTCTCGATGGTCGAAAATGCAGATGGCACTATCACGCTGACAGTCATTCCTAACGGGGTGAAAAAAGGCGGCAATCTTGATAGCCAGATGCAACTCGTAGGCACTGCCGCTGAGCTTGATGAGGGGTTCGCCGCTCACTTGATCAGCTATACGGCCAAACGGAAAACCTTGGCAGATCAACTGGCCGCTACCGAAGCTATTTTGGAAGCGCAACAGAAGCAATCTGCTGAGAAAGCGAAGAAGTCGATCGCCAAGCCAGCTAAAAACGCATCAGCTTCGACCGCTGGAAATTCAGAGGATCCGGAAGATGATGATGAGGCTGGCGGTGATGATGAACTCGGCACAAGCAGCACTGCGCCGTCTTCAGCAGAACCTTCATCAACAGCTACCACACCCGATGCCGCTAAACCGGCTCCGGACTTATGGGGTTAAGGGGAGGATGACGAAATGGCTATCCAAACCACAATACTGAAGCGCACCTTTGCGTACAGCGGCTTGACCCTTCCTGATCCTGGGAGCGGTTTATCGCTGGAAGAAGTCCGCGATGTCTACGCAGCCACTTACCCCGAACTGATCTCTGCCTCCATCGAGGGACCAGAAAAGAAGGGGGATAACTTGGTCTACACGTTCAAAAAGGGCGTGGGGACGAAGGGCTGATCATGGGGGCATCACTGAAGGCAAGGCTCAAAGCCTTATCCAAGGATGACACCTCAACCAAACAGACAGGGCTAGAGATAGCCCCGTTTGAATCCAAAGAGGAGCAATCATGCGTAACAGCACTGGTTCAACTCGTGCGCTCGTCAAAAAGTGCACAGAAAGAAGACCTGTTGCTGCCTCCTTCGGGGGCGCTGCCGCTGGTTTTCTAACTCTTCCCAAAATTTCTCAGCACGTGCCAGTTACATCGGTGATCGATGAGGAAGATGGGAAGTGGTTGCAGACCGCCAGGTTGTGCGCTGAATTGGTTGAGGATGACGAACTCGTTATCCATGACAACACATCGGCGCGCGACATCATCGGTCAATCGCTATCTGTGTGGGCTTCAAAACACTGCGCAGATATACAAGTGCTGGATAAATTCGAGCTTATCGCCTGTCTGGAACGAGATGCTTTCGGCCTAGATTACGACGGTGAGCCAGGAAAGAAATGCCTGTACATCGGCTTTCAATCACAGCAAACAACGCCATACATCAACGTCAAGGCGAAAGTCGAGATGT
>CAZSPN010000051.1:12043-15652 GCA_964608835.1 uncultured Gallionella sp. | reverse complement strand
AGCTCCTGGTTGAGATAAATCCGTATAGCTTGAAAGGTACGAGTCGCCGGGTTTTGCCCTGCTTCACGGGTACGTACCGCTTGGCTAACCAGCTCGACGAGCTGCCGCGTGGTGTGGATGGGCTGCGTTGCGCGCGCAGCAACAATCTTTTTTGCAATCTGTTTAGCAAACCGTTCTTCGCCGTAATCACGTATCACCTCCGCCAGTAATTTTTCATCCACCGTCGCCAACCATTGCGCTGCAGTCACACCGCCACTCACATCCATGCGCATATCTAACGGCGCATCAAAACGAAAACTAAACCCGCGCTCCGCCTCATCCAACTGCGGCGATGACACGCCCAAATCGAGCAAAATGCCATCTACTTTTTCCACCCCCAGCTTTTGCAGCACCTCGGCCAATTGCTTAAAACCACAATGCACGATTTGAAACCGCTCGTCCCGCCACTGCTCACCTACCACTACCGCAGTGACATCTTTATCCAGTGCGATTAACTTTCCGTTTGCGCCCAGTTGCTCAAGAATTTTTCTGCTATGCCCACCCCGGCCAAATGTGCCATCCACATAAATTCCATCTGGCTTTATTTCTAAGGCGGCAACAGCTTCATTCAGCAATACGGTGGTGTGGATTAACCCCGCACTCACAAAAGCCTCTGCAAACTATTGCGTTGCACTAACCTCAAAGCGAAAAGCCTTCGAGTTCGGGCGGCAACTCACCTTCCATGAATGACAACCCGGCCTCTTGCTGCGATTGCCATTTCGTCTCATCCCACAATTCGAATTTATTACCCTGCCCTACCAGCATCACACGCTTTTCCAGCACGGCGTAGCTACGCAGGGTCGGAGAAATAAGTACGCGACCGACCCCATCCATCACCACATCTTCGGCATAACCGATAAGGCGACGCTGCAAAGCACGGATTTTTGGATTGAGTGAAGAAAGCTTGAGCAGCTTTTCGCGGATGGGCAGCCACTCCGGTTGCGGGTACATTAGCAGGCAACCATCAGCATCCGCAGTGAGCACTAAGTTACCCGCGCAGTCAGCCTGCAGCTTGTCACGATGCCGACCCGGTATCGCAAGCCTGCCCTTGCTATCTAAGTTAAGTTGCGCCGCTCCCTGAAACATCCAACCCCCCACTTTTACCCACTTTTTACCACTTGAACCCACTATATTGAAAAATAGTGTCTAGGTCAAGCAGAAAAACAGGATTTTTCTTTACAGGACAAGGAGTTACAAGAGAAACTTAATAATATTAAAATATACTTAAAAAATAATGGATTAGAAAAGTAATTTAATGTGATTTATTGCGAGATGATATTGGGTGGCAACACGCAACAGTGTCTATTGCAGGTCTTTGGTTCAGATACCGCCACCCAAAAACAGGGGGGCTGGCTTAGGAGCAAGTACCCCCACAACGAGCTGCCCTACGTCAACGCGGCGGTTGAATTGAAACGCATCGACCGATTGGTGGAATTCGACAACGAAGTGTGGGTGCTGGATTACAAGCTAGGCGATAGTGAAGATGCAGCGAGACATCCAGCGCAGATGCGGAAATACCAAACTGCGATGCAATCGGTGTATGCAGGAAAAACGGTGCGTTGTGCGTTGTTGTTTGTGGATGGAATGTTGAGCGAGGTGTAGATTGGGCACAGTAACGTACCCACCCTACCGATTTACTACTGCGGACTAAGCACAGTTACTTGCGTTCGACTTAGTAATTTCTTGAAATCCGTGTCGAACGTAACCAGATGCTCACCGAGTTGAACGACTGCCGCCGCGAGCCACGCATCGGGAATATCGTTCGCGACCAGTTTCTTCGTTAAACAGAGTTGACGCAACATCGGCCACTCAACGCCCAACGTGGGCATCTCTACGCCTGGCATTGCCAAAAGCGCATCAACAAAACCGACTGCATCTTCCACGGGCGTGGGCTTAATGAATATCTTCGCATTGGTCACCAGCCGTAAAAAACTGGCAACCACCATAGGCATAAGCTTCACACTTGCGCCATCCGCACACGCCACAATTGCCTCATCAAGGCAGGTATAAGCAATCTTGTGATGGGGATGATCGCTGCGCGATGCTGCGATCAATATATTGACATCAGGTGTCATTATCAGCGGCATCCAACATGGCTTTGTTGCTGAGCGGGTTCAGACCTGCAACCAAACCGCCACGCCCCTTATGAACGGGAATTTTACGTTTGCTTGCCTTGGGTGCGGCGCGTGAAGAACGGAGGCGGAGTTGCAGTCCCTCCTCAATCAACCGCGTAAGGGTTGTCTGCTGACGTGCAGCCAGTGCCTTTGCATTTGCCAGCAGCGTATCGTTAATATCGAGGGTAGTTTTCATCAGAGTTAAGATACAGATTTCTGTATAATATGTCAATCAAGCATTTGTAGCGAAATGCCCTACGTCAACGCGCAGGGAGAATTAAAGCTCATTGATCGACTGGTGGAATTCGACAACGGAGTGTGGGTGTTGGATTACAAGCTGGGCGATAGTGAAGACGCGGCGCGCTATCAAGCGCAGATGCAGGATAAACTGCGATGCAATCGGTGTATACAGAAAAACGGTGCGATGCGCGTTGGTGTTTGCGGATGGGGTTTTAAGCGAAATAAAATAATTCGTAGGATGGGTTGAGTGTAGTGATAACCATCCTATTCTTGCTTACCAAGAAACTTCACATGCTAGGCACTCACTTAATACAATTCTGACAATCATGCCGCCCGAATAAGAGTCCAAGTAACGATAGCGCGCAGGCTGAATAACTTGCCAACCATCATCGAGATATACATTAGAGTTCACACCTACAGCACGCATGAATGCTCTACTTCCAATTTCCGGCCAAATATTTTCTATTGGAGGTGTATTAAATTGTTGGGTTGCTTCCATTGACATCGTGCATAGAGGTGAAACAAGCAAACGCTCTGGCTCAGTTAACTGGAGTTCGCCACATTCGTATGCCGCATGCCCTCGTGCAAGTTTCAATATGACATTTCGTATTTTTGAAAGATCAGGAGTCCACCAAAGATTGTTGAAGTTTTCGGCATGGCGACATGCTTCTAAAGTTGCGGCTAACTTTGGTTTAGTCCTTAAAATGCGCTTTATTTTTTCTCGTTTAATTTTCTCGTGGGATACTGTGTCGTGAATAATGCATTCGATAAGACAGGCTAAGTAGGGTTCATCTATTGAGAAGCTGTTATTGCATTTTTCACACGACGGGACAACGGGTAAATTTTCTGGATAAGGTTGGTCAAGTAGCACTCTAGATGGTACATGGTCAGCAGTTTCTGGTCTTGTGCCGCAGTACACACATACGTTTGTGTGCCGTTTATCTAAGAAGAGTTTTTTCGGATCCATTTAGTTTAGATTTTCCAGTGCAAATGTCTTTACGCACGCCGCTTCAACGAAATCGTCAGCTTGAATCTAGCCACTGGTTCATCACTCAGCGACGGCACGGTAGCGATCACGTCCAGTTGTCTTTCCACCCGCTCACCCGATGCCGCAGCCTGCGCCACCAGTTCGGCAATCTCCCTGCCTTGCTCACAAGTAAAAAACACGTCGCCTTCGGCGCGCTTGAGGAATTCTGCGCTGAAATCTTTGAAGACC
>CAZSPN010000051.1:0-12033 GCA_964608835.1 uncultured Gallionella sp. | reverse complement strand
GATGTGTTTGGGTTGTTGTTTAATGAGGTGCATGGCGAATGCGCCCGCCGCACAGTCCGCCCCCGCGCAGAGCGCACCGAAGTACATCGAGCCGAGGTGATTCTTCGTCCTGCGTCGCAAGGGGATGCGTACCACCATGCGCTCAGGCGAAATTTCTGTGACGGATACGCCGACATAAAACAACAACGGTATTTTGGTGAGGCCGAACCAACGCAGCGCGAGGGTCTCGCGGGTTCTTTCCGAAAGTAGTTTTAATGCCCAGTTCATGTGTTGGAAAGGCCGGGCTGTGGAATTTGTTTACTCATGGTGTTCACTCTAAACATTCGCCGGGTGGAGTACAACTCCTTCGGTTTGACACAGCCTGCTTTGCGGCATATATTGCCAGAGAACGAACGTTCTGCTCGATAAGGGCAATGCACCGCTTAAGGAAACACCGAATAAGTCCAAAACTATGGTTCGATACATTTCCCGTTCGCCCTGATAACCAGCGACTTGCCAGCTTGCTGGCCTAGTCGAATGGCTAGTTGTTTCATCAGTACCGCGTGTGGCGCGGTGTATCGAAGGGTGCAAACGGGAAACACTGAGCGTGTACTGTTGGGGCTTCAGCCCCGTACAGCCACGGCCTACCCCTTGCGGGTACACCACGAACGGACTTATTCGGTGTTTCCTTCATAGAATAAGGACGCTGACGTACTTGTTGGCGATTGAGAGCAAGTGAAACATGAAATAAACAAAGGCCGTGGTGCGACGTTGCAGATCGAAGGCCGCTTCGAGAGCGTGGTGCGCGAATGCGTAGATGATGGCTGGAATACGGCAGATGATCCATTGCCGCCATTCAAAACCACGGTGACGGTGGAACATGCGAAGACAGTGATACAGTGGCACGATTCCCCCGACTTGCCGTTCGATTATTCGCTAAATGCCTATCGCGGATGCGAGCATGGCTGCATCTATTGTTACGCGCGACCTTCACATGCTTACATGAATCTTTCGCCGGGGTTGGATTTTGAAAGCAAGCTATTCGCCAAGCCGGAGGCGGCGAAGTTATTGCGTGCGGAGTTGGCCAAGCCTTCGTATCAATGTTCGCCTATCGCGCTGGGTGCGAACACCGATCCTTATCAACCCATTGAACGCGAGTGGCAGATCACGCGGCAGATTCTGCAAGTGCTGGTCGAGTGCAAGCATCCTTGTTCGATCATTACCAAATCTGCATTGATCGAGCTAGACGTTGATTTGCTTGCGCAGTTGGCGCGCGACAATCTCGTAAGGGTATTCGTTTCGGTCACCACCTTGGACGGCGAACTGGCACGCAAAATGGAGCCGCGTGCTGCCACACCGCGCCGCCGGTTGCAGGCCGTGCGCACCCTGAACGAGGCAGGTGTACCGTGCGGGGTGATGGTTGCGCCCGTGATCCCGTTTCTCACCGATTCCGAATTGGAAAACGTGCTGCAAGCCGCACAGGAAAGCGGCGCACGCAATGCGGGCTACACCTTGCTGCGTTTGTCTTACGAATTGAAGGATTTGTTTAAGGATTGGCTCGCAGTAAATTATCCGCTCAAGGCAGAGCATGTGATGAGCCGAATGCGCGAGATGCGTAACGGCAAAGAGAGCGATGCAAATTTTGGCTCGCGCTTTCGTGGTAACGGTTTGTTTGCCGAGCTGTTGGCAAAACGCTTCAAACTCAGCTGTGAGCGGCTGGGGATAAATCGCGAGCGCATCTCTTTTGATACGACGAAGTTCATCAAACCAAGTCTGTGCGGACAACAAAAATTGTTTTAACGCATGGCAAGATGCGTCGTCGTTTAATCGTGAGCCGATTTAATTTCGTACGGCATTTCCGCTATGGTTTGGTAATATCCACGCCTATTCTCTTACGGTGTTCCCGCGATGAAACCCACTCTAGTTTTTGATATCGAAACCATTCCCGATATTGCCGGACTGCGTACTTTGTATGATCTGGATGCGGGTGTCAGTGACGCTGAAGTGGCGGAGATGGCATTCCAACAACGTCGCCAAAAGACGGGGAGTGACTTCATTCAGCATCATTTGCAGCGCGTGGTGGCAATCTCGTGTGTATTGCGCGAGGGCAACAATTTCAAGGTCTGGTCACTCGGTGGTTTGGATGAAGATGAAGGCGGCATCATCCAACGCTTCTTCGATGGTATCGACAAATACACGCCGCAGATTGTGTCGTGGAATGGCAGCGGCTTTGATCTGCCCGTGTTGCATTATCGCGGACTGATCAACGGCGTACAGTGTTCGCGATATTGGGACATGGGCGAGGACGATAAAGAATTTAAGTGGAATAACTACATCAGCCGTTATCACATGCGCCATCTGGACTTGATGGACTTGCTGGCAATGTATGGCGGGCGCGCCAATGCGCCGTTGGATGACCTCGCCAAGCTGATTGGCTTCCCCGGCAAGCTGGGCATGGACGGCAGCAAAGTGTGGGAGGCCTACCAACAAGGCAAACTGGCGGAGATACGCAACTACTGCGAAACCGATGTGGTGAACACCTATCTGGTGTTCGCACGCTTCCAGATGATGCGCGGTGTGTTGAGCCGTGATGCGTTCAAAAAAGAATGTGATTTTGTGCGCGGTGAATTGGCGAAACTCGATCAACCGCATTGGCAGGAATTTTTGGTGGCTTGGCCTGAGATGAAAAGTTGATGGTTGAACATCAATCAGTAAGAGACCGTTCGTGGAGAGCTTGTCGAACCATGAGCGACCCTTCGACAAGCTCAGGGCGAACGGATGTTGAAATATCGTAGTATATGGCTGGCAGGCGGCTGGCTATTGGTAAGCTTGACTGTGTATCTCTCGTTGACCCCGCACCCCCTGAACCAATGTCATTTCCCAATGTGGATAAGCTGGAACATGGCTTTGCTTATGCTTCTCTGTCGCTGTGGTTTTGCCAGATATATTTATCGTCAAAACAACGAGGCGGGGTCATCAGCGCGCTGATTGCAATGGGCGTGGTGATTGAATTATTGCAAGGCTGGGGCGGAGTTCGCTTTTTTGAATATGCCGACATCTTGGCGAATAGCACGGGTGTGCTGTTGGGATTTTTGTTAGTGCGTACTAAACTTGGGCGTGTGTTTGTTTGGATAGAAACAGTTGGACAATCAGTGAAATGACAATAGAAAATAGAGTAACCATCGAATCGCTAGACCAAGAAGGGCGTGGCGTTGCGCATTTTGATGGCAAGGTGATCTTCATCGAGGGCGCGCTGACAGGCGAGGTCGTCAGCTATTCTTCGTATCGCAAAAAACCTGCATTCGAGCAGGCGCAAGTGGTGAAAATTTTCAAGACTTCTTCAATGCGTGTGCAGCCCAAGTGTAAGCACTTTGGTGTGTGCGGCGGTTGCTCCATGCAGCATCTGGATGCACGCGCACAAGTAGCGGTTAAGCAGCGCATCCTTGAAGACGGCTTGCGTCACATCGGCAAGATCAAGCCGGAAACCATACTGCCCGCCATTTACGGCGATGTTTGGGGGTATCGTGAACGCGCGCGCATCTCGGTGAAGTACGTCATCAAAAAGAGCAAGATGCTGGTGGGGTTTCACGAGAAGCGCAGCAGTTATGTGGCAGACATGCAGAGCTGCGAAATCCTCGCACCCAAGATTGCCAGGCTGTTGCCCTTGCTTGCTGATTTAATCAGCGGCTTGTCGATACGCGATAAGTTGCCGCAGATTGAAGTGGCGGTGGGCGAGCTGGTTGATGCGTTGGTGCTACGTGTGATGGATGCTCCCAGTCGCGCCGACGAAGATGCGTTGCGCGCTTTTGCCGATGCGCATCACATTCAATTTTGGTTGCAAACCAAGGGGCCGGAAAGCATCGTCCCGTTCCATCCGTTGGACGCACCTGAGTTGTCCTACAGCTTGCCCGAATTCAACGTCACCATGCCGTTTGCACCCAGTGAATTTACGCAAGTGAACAGCGCGTTAAACCGAGTGATGATCAGCCGCGCGATACGCTTGCTCGATCCGCAACCGGGTGAGCGCATCGCCGATTTATTTTGCGGCTTGGGTAATTTCACCCTGCCCATCGCGCGCAGCGGCGCACAAGTGTTGGGCATAGAAGGCAGCGACGCGCTGGTGAAACGCGCTCAACAAAACGCCGTCAGCAATGGTTTGTGGGGAAACGTCGAATTCATGGTAATGAATCTTTTTGAGATGACCGAAGAAAGTTTTGCCAAGCTCGGACGATTCGATAAGTTGCTCATCGACCCGCCGCGCGATGGCGCGTTTGAGCTAGTTAAATCGTTGGGTGGTGACAACTCACCCAAGCGCATCGTCTATGTGAGTTGCAACCCTGCCACACTGGCACGCGATGCTGCTGAATTGGTGCAACGTGGTTATGTGCTGAAATCAGCGGGAGTGATGAACATGTTCCCGCACACCTCGCATGTGGAATCCATCGCGGTATTCGAACGGCCATGAGCAGCTACAACGATCTGGTTGCCGAGGCACTCACGCGTGTGAAAGAGATCATGCCGTGGGATTTAAGCCGGACACTCGCCGCAGGCAACAAGCCAATTTTGCTGGATGTGCGCGAACCTGTGGAATTTGCGTTGTTGCACATACCGAATTCAATCAACGTGCCGCGCGGTGTGCTGGAACAATCCTGCGAATGGGATTATGACGAGACGGTGCCGGAGCTGGCTGGTGGGCGAAACCATGAGATTGTGGTGATATGCCGCTCCGGAAAACGCTCGGCACTTGCGGCTGATGTCATGCAAAAGATGGGATTTGCCAACGTGGTCTCGCTCAAGACCGGCGTGCGCGGGTGGAACGATTACGAGCAACCGTTAGTGGATGCGAACGGAAATACACTGGATGCGGACGGGGTTGATGTGCTACTTGCCCATCATGTACAGACGGAACAACACAGGCCAAAAAATCAGTTGTAAGTTTTAGCGCGCCGTAATCTGTTGAAACAACTGCATGCGCCGTGCGTTGATTTTTCCTTGGGCGGTTGCATTGAGCAGCGCGCAGCCGGGTTCATGCGTGTGACTGCAATCGGCAAAGCGGCATTGTCCGAGGTACGCAGAAAATTCAATAAAGCATTGTTCGATTCTGCCCAAGCTCAGGTGATGCAGGCCGAATGCTTGTACGCCGGGGCAATCGATAATGTTGCTTTCAGAATTCAGGTGATAGAGCCGCGCGTGAGTGGTGGTGTGTTTCCCCGAATCTAACACAGCGGAAATTTCGCGTGTGGCAGCGTGTGCGTCGGGGATGAGGGCATTGATGAGGGTGGATTTACCCATCCCAGACTGTCCGACCAGCACGCTGGTGTGACCTTGCAGGTAGGGCAGCAGCGGTGTGGTGTCTTGCTTGGCGGATAACTCCAGCACAGGGTAGTCAATGGCACGGTAAGCGGCGAGCTGTGCGCGTGCCATTGCGCCACTTTGCGGCAAGTCGCATTTGTTCAGCACAATAAGCGTGTTTAAGTTTTGGTCGTGTGCGGCAATCAGGCAGCGTGCCACCAGCTCATCGTCGAACGAAGGCTCAGTGGCAACCACGATGATAAGTTGCGTGACATTGGCAGCGATGATTTTTTGCCGAAAGGCATCAGAGCGATACAGCAAAGAAGTGCGCGGAGTGATGCCTTCGATGACACCCTGATCAGCGGCAATGCGATTGATTTCTACATTGTCACCGCAAGCAACATCGCTTTTTTTGCCTCGAGGCACACATTCCAAAACCTCACCGTCGGACAGCTCTGCCAAATAGTGTCGCCCAAAGGCGGCGATGATTTTTCCTTGCAGCTTCAGACTTGGAGTATTCATCAGATGAAGTTCCAAGTAAAACCGTTCGTGGTGATAACCAGCGACTTGCCAGCATGTGGGCTTAGTCGAATGGCTATGTCGAACCATGCCCTGTTCATTCCTTCGACAAGCCCAGGATGAACGGGGTCGAAAGACTCGGCGAAAACGGAAATGAAATGTTGCTTCAAATCTTCATCAATGCATCCACTTTCGCGGCGCAAATAAAATCATTTTCCGATAGGCCTTTGATGGCGTGGGTAGTGTAAGCGACGGTGCATTTGTTGTATTCAACCGCCATATCTGGATGGTGATCTTCGCGGTGGGAAACCCAAGCCACCGCATTCACAAATGCCATGGTGGGGTAATAATTTTTGAAGTCGAAAGTTTTGCTAATTACCACACCGTTTTGTTCCCAGCCGACCAGCTCTTTCATAAAAACATCAATCTCGGCTTGGGTGAGCGGAGGTACGCCGCCCTCGCAGGGCTTGCATTGTTTGTTGGTTAAATCACAAGATGTGTCCATGATTACACCTCACTTTAGTTTGTAGTAACGATTAAGATACGCCCCCAAATTTTGTTCGTCTTGGGGAGTCAGCGTGATACCCACATTGCCAGCGCAAAAATGCATTTGTTTAATCATGCCAGCGACATTGCTTACTTTGCGATCCTTGCGCTGAAAAATCTGATTGCCATCGCCGCCCATGATAGTGTCGTGACATTGGTTGCAATTGTTCTTGTCGAAAAACTGCTTGCCCGCCTCGGTATTGCCTTTGGGGAACGGGTTGGCGAGAGCAGTGGTTGCGGCACTGAGCAAAATTAACATCGTGATAAATTTCATAGTGTTCTCCTTATTGAGCTTGTAAATGGGCTATTCGAGTTGCGGCTGGCGGATGCGAATCGTAAAATTTTGAGTACAGCGGATCCGGTGTCAGTGTCGAAGCGTTGTCCTGATACAGCTTGACCAATGCCGTCACCAAATCACCCGCTGCGGTTTGTTTCGCGGCATACGCATCCGCCTCGAATTCATGTTTGCGCGAATAAGCCGACAGGACGGGGCTGAGTAAAAAACTAAACACAGGCAGCACAAGAAAAAATAGCAACAGAGCTATCGCTTTGGACTGGGTGGTTACCCCCAACCCCTGATAAAACCAGGTGGTTTGCATCAAAACGCCGAGTAGCCACAAAAACACCAAACTCATCACAAACGTCATCACGATGCGCTTGGCGACATGCTTGTGTTTGAAGTGCCCAAGTTCATGTGCGAGTACCGCTTCCACTTCGTTGATGCTCAGGCGTTCCAGCAGGGTATCGAAAAATACGATGCGTTTTGTTTTGCCGAAACCTGTGAAGTAAGCGTTGCCGTGCGCACTGCGTTTCGAGCCATCCATCACGAACAGACCGCTGGAAGTGAAGCCGCATTTTTCCAGTAGCGTCTCAATGCGCGCCTTCATGGCTTGGTCTTGCATGGGTGAAAATTTGTTGAACAGCGGCGCGATAAATGTCGGGTAAATAAACAACAGCAAAAGATTAAACGACACCCACACGCCCCACACGTATAGCCACCACAAATCACCCATGCGCTCCATCAGCCACAACACGCCGAACAATAAAGGCAAACCGAGTACCGCGCCGATCAACATGCCTTTCAGTGCGTCAGTCAAATACAGCGAGAAAGTCATTTTATTAAAACCAAACTTGGCTTCGATGACGAAGGTTCGATAGAGATTAAACGGTGCTTCCAGCAATGACGAAATCACCAGCACAGATACAACGACAGCGACTCCTTGCCAAAGTGACGAATTAAGCCAACCATTGCAAATATCTGCCAGCCATTGAATACCACCACCCAACGTAAAGGCCAATAAAATAAATGCATCAAAGACTACACCGAGCAGAGAAAATCGCGTCTTGGCACTCGTGTAGTCTGCTGCCTTTTGGTGATTCGTTAATTCTATTTGCTCGTTGAATGCTTCGGGCACAGCAGCACGATGCGCTGCTATATGCACCAAATGACGACGCGCCAACCAAAACTTGGTGAGCGAGGAAATCGTCAGTGCGGCGATAAAAATAAAAGTGAATTGCGTATCAATCATGGAAGTAAATTTTGGAGTATGCTTGGCGCATGGGAGTTCAATTTTTCACGGGCAATTATGGCACAGAATCAGAATCATCTAATTTGGATAGACATGGAAATGACGGGCTTAAACCCGGATACGGATCGCATTATCGAGGTGGCGATTGTGATTACCGACAACAATCTGGAAACAATTGCAGAAGCTCCGGTGTTGGTCGTACATCAAGCGGACAGCGTGCTGGATAGCATGGATGCATGGAATAAATCGACGCACGGAAAGTCAGGCTTGATCGACAAAGTGAAAGCTTCCACTTTAGACGATGCCATGGTGGAAGAACAGATGCTGGCGTTCCTAAAAGAATATGTGCCAACGCGCACCTCGCCGATGTGCGGCAACTCCATCTGCCAAGATCGTAGATTTTTAGCGCGCTGGATGCCGAAGTTCGAAGACTATTTTCACTACCGCAACCTTGATGTGAGTACACTCAAAGAATTGGCGAAACGCTGGAAACCGGATATGGCGCAGGGCGTAAAGAAGCACGGCAAGCACGAGGCGCTCGCGGATATTCACGAATCCATCAACGAAATGAAGCATTACCGGGAGCATTTTATTAAGTTGTAATTCCAGTTGGTGGCTGCATTGCTTGCTGGAATAAATATTTAATTTTTCAGTGGAGGGAATCATGCCTAATACTCAAAATCTACCTGACTATGATGTCAAGCGAGTGATCGAAAAGCCCGACGGTTTTTATTGGCAGGATATTTTTGCCGAGAAAAAATACGGTCCTTTTGCAACCCGATTCGATGCCGTGCAAGACATGCTGGAGCAAGATGGAATCGAAGAAGGTGAAGGTGACCTGCTGGAAGCTGATGCAGCAGAAGATGAAATCGGTATTGCCAATTGGATAGACCCTGATACGGGTGAACCAGCGGAAGAGTCGCATACTCACATCAGCGATTATTAAAATTCATATTTCATCCCAACTGCTGTGTTGCGGAAATAAATTTCTTGCTGACATATAAACCATTTGCGGCGCGGCGAAATTTTTTCCGCGCCTTGCATTTGGCCTAACTATGAATTTTTTGTCTGTTGCTCAATTGGCATACTTGGTTGCTCCAAACCTAACCATTCGGCAATTCAACCACATCAACATCACCCCGCCACAATTGCCCGATCACAACTTTCGCCAAATCTGGCGAACCACTCGTCCAGAATTTTTCTGTTCCAGATTTAACTTCCTTAGATAACAATCCAGCACTTTCCAAGCGGCGGCGCAGTTCACGTGCCACAGCGGCGGCGGGGTCGATGATGGTCACTTGCGAACCTGCAATCTCCTGAATCAACGCGGTGAGAAACGGGTAGTGGGTGCAGCCCAGCACGATGGTGTCGGCTTGTTGTTGTAGCAAGGGCAGCAGATATTGCTCAAGCAATGCACGGGTTTTGCTGCCTGACAATTCGCCAGATTCCACTTGCTCTACCAATCCCGGACAGGCTTGTACCAATATCTCCACCTCTGCGCCGAAGCGTGAAGTGAGCTTGGCAAAGTTGTCGCTAGCGAGGGTTCTGCTGGTCGCCAGCACACCCACCACGCCCGATTTAGTCATTGCGGCGGCGGGTTTGATGGCGGGTTCGATGGCGATGATAGGCACGGAAAATTGTTCGCGCAGTGTGGCGACAGCTGCACCCGTTGCCGTGTTGCACGCCACCACGATGGCTTTGGCGTGTTGGCGGATTAAAAATTCGGTGATGGCAAGCGCGCGTTCTTCAATGCGGTGATTGGGCTTGTCGCCATACGGCGCATGGCCAGAATCTGCCACATACAGCAAATCTTCATGCGGCAACTCACGACGAATTTCGCGTAGCACTGACAAACCGCCTACGCCGGAATCGAAAATGCCTATGGGATTAGCTGCGGTCATTTTGTTAGGTTGGGGGCAATGCCCTTTGGTTATTGCACCTACGAGGTTGCACGCGCAAAAGCGGCATAATCAAGTGCTGTATTTTGGTCGTGAACGATTCGCCATCCACCTTCCTGTAACTGGAACACATACACCAGCCAAGTGCTGAATGGAGCATCATCTGCTTTGGCGCGATATTGATAGTTGACCAGTGCCATAGCCATATCTTCACCGACCACCTTATGAACAACTGATCCTTCCCAAATCCAATTAGGGTCTGCAAACCACTGCTTGTGAATTTCAATGGTTTCCGAGGGGGTCGTGAATGCGTGCCCATTTTGAACGATGGTATAGAGCGTGTCGCCGCGCGTGAGGTGCGATTTGAATGCTTCAATATCTCGATTAGAGATAGCAGCGAAGCGCTGTTGTAGAGCGGTATCAAAATCTGGCTTCATATGACGTGCCGTGGTCATGTTGTTGAGGTAGGGCGCAATAAGCCTGTCCTGAGTTTATCGAAGGGCGTAGCGCATTGCGCCGAATGGCTTGAATGCACATACGGCACTACGAGGCTATACATGCAAGCCCGCTGCAATAACAGCACCGACTCCAAGACCATAGGGAATATGGGATAGTGTGCTTGCAAGCACAGCATTAGAGCCCTTCGGTCCGTGCCGCCCGAAAAATCCCCAGCCGAAAGAAGGCAGAAGAATTAACCAAGGCAGCAATGATGTAGCCAAGCCGAATAGTAGGCCGCCAAGCAGATGATTGCTGGGAAAAGGCAGTCCGAATGATTGGAAAAATAGCGGGTAGATAAGAGCCACACCGCCCCCGCCAACGAGGAGGTGGAATACCCAGCCAGCTTTTACCTCGCGGGTGAAAGGTTTGGAGTTGAGGATGTTGGCATGGACGAATTGTCCGTACAGCAAGTTTAAGAACCAACGGCCAACTAAAGCGATATTTACGCCACTGGTAATGCCTACCTTGGCCGCATAAGTTTCGGTGACATCCATGAGTACAGCACCGACAATGCCGCCGAGAAAAGCCCAAGCTAATATTTCCATCAATAACCTCGTGTAGCCTGACGTAAACCAGACTTCACTTTTTCGCACCCATCGCCAACGCCCTTAATCTGCTTTGCTCCAACTCCGCCACATTCGGCTCTACCAGCCAGCCTTGCAGGTTATCCAACACCATGTCGGTGAGGGCGTGTATCCAGTCGCCGCGTTCGTTGAGGCAGGGGATGTAGTGGTATTCGCCACCGCCCGCGTGCTGGAAATCTTCTTTGCCTTCCATCGCGATTTCTTCCAGCGTCTCCAGGCAATCCGCGACAAAGCCGGGGCAGACTACGTCCACCCGTTTGGTTTTTTGCTTGCCGAGTTCGAGCAGGGTGGCGGTGGTGTAGGGTTTGATCCATTCTGCTTTACCGAAGCGCGATTGGAAGCTGACCGAGTATTGCTCTGGTTTCAAGCCAAGTTCCTGCGCCAGCAAACGCCCTGTTTTGTGGCATTCGCAATGGTAGAAATCGCCCTTGTCCAACGTGTATTGCGGTACGCCGTGGAAGCTCATCACCAGCTTTTCAGGGCGACCATGTTTCATCCAGTAATCATTGATGTTGTTTGCCAGTGCTTTTATGTAAGCAGGGTTGTCGTGGAAGTTACGAATGGTGCGCACGGCCGGCATGCTGCGCATTTTTTGCATCGCGCCAAACACCAGATCAAACACGGTCGCCGTTGAGCTGGCGGCATATTGTGGATACATCGGCACGACCAGAATTTTCTGGCAGTTTTGTTCTTTCAGTTTTTGCATCGCGCTGGCGATAGACGGATTGCCATAGCTCATGGCGAAGTCCACCACGAACGCGGCTTTGGTGCGGTCACCCAAATAGCCTTGCAATAACTTGGCTTGCTTCTCGGTGTAAACGCGTAATGGCGAGCCTTCCGGCAGCCATACTTTGGCGTATTTTGCGGCAGACTTTTTGGGACGCACATTAAGGATGATGCCGTTGAGGATGAACCACCAGATCAGCCTGGGGATTTCCACCACACGCGGGTCGCTCAAAAATTCTTTCAGGTAAGGGCGCACTGCTGTCGCTGTGGGTGCATCCGGCGTGCCGAGGTTGACGAGCAAAATTCCGATGCGTGAAGGTGTGCCGTGCGGAATCGAAGGTTCGATGTTGTAAGCCATTTAATAATCCTTAGATTGAATTGCGTTAGTTTAACTCAGAAATTCTAAGGGGCTGATATGTATTGACCTGTCAAGTTTTCCAATAACAAACTCCTGAAATCATC
>CAZSPN010000050.1:0-15765 GCA_964608835.1 uncultured Gallionella sp. | reverse complement strand
TGTTGCGCGACAGGCTCGTCCGTCGCTGTATTTCACTGATAGTGAGGTGCTCGCGGAAATACATCCGCCGAATCTTTGCATACATGACCATGGTAATCACTCCTTTCGTCTCCTGCATAAAAATTAAGCAGGATAGGTGAATTACCTGGTCAAAATTAAACCAGCATAGTTAGCTTTAAATGATCAATTCCTTTTAGCGCCAACATCATTAGTTCTGGCAGCATCTGAGGGGCCTAATTTAATCCAAATCGGCTATCTTTTACGTCGAGGATGATTACCTCGCCCGAAGATAGACCAACAGCGAGTGACTGGACTGTAGAATTGAAGGCCATGGACGTAATAGGACTTTCCATTTTCGCTTCACCGACTAGACGCTTTGCATCGATATCCCAGACGCGCACCAGTCCCTCAACAGATGCGCTCGCAACAAGGCCCCCATCGTCGCTGATGGCGGCAAGTAGCCCGCCATATCTGCCATTTTTATCGCGACTCGGATGGCGTGGAAGCCGCACAAGCAATTCACCTTTGCCTAGATCTACTACATCGAGATGATTCACACGGGAATCCGGAGCCACGATGCGCGTCGAGTGTTTCGGGAATGGCCCAAGCACAGGACCGATTGCTCCTGGGCTATTTCCCCGCAAGGAGATAATGTCATAGTGGGTAGGGCTGTCTACGCAGCCTGTTGCAACCTGCAGATATTGGCCGTCAGCAGAAAGACGTGGAAGTTCGTCTATTCCACACCCGTCATTTCCCAACATGGCTTTTGCATCGAAAGACCAAGATTTCCCACTGCCCACATTCAGGGCTTCCCCTGCGCCATCCGCATAAATGATTGCGAGATTGCCGTTGCGGGCAATGGCAAAGATGATGCGGGTTTCTTTGCGTGTTGCAAGTGGTAGGAGTTTTGCATCGGCACCGAAGCGCTCAAGCTGGCCATCCACAATCCGGTAGATATCGCCGGTCTCGACATCCGTTGAGAAACCCACATTGCTCTTGTCATCAACTGCATTGAGCAACAAGTTTCCCGTCAGCAGGTCAACATACTGGCCGTGATATTCCCCGTTCCCCCAGCCTTCGCGCAATCGGAAAATGTTCTCGCCAACATAAAGCTGGAAATGTGAGCGCAGCACTTTTTTTGCCGTCGGGTCCCAGGCTACGACCCCACTCTGTGCATTGCTGCGTGCGTAGTGCAGCACATAAAGCGTCCCGCCTTCATCAAAATAGAGATCGCTCGGCGGATTGTATCGCTCCCGATCCTGGAGCACCTGTGCGCTTTCATAGCTGGGTATTTCTCCGGGTGGTGCAAGGCGCGCCTTCACCAGCAGTGCGGGTGCCTTGTCTGGCAGGCGGAATGCCCATTGCTTGCGTGCCTCAGGTGAAGGCGGGCAGGATTTCGCATCTGCTTTGGTCGACAAGGCAGGCAGTTGATCCAGTTCCGCAGGTAATGTGATGGCATACAGTGCTCCCGCAGTCACCGTTTCGGCATCGCGACCGATGATGAAGTACTCATTGCCATTGCGGCGCGTTTTGCTGATCGCGAGCGCGAATAACCGGTTTCCCGCCGGATGCGGAACCAGTGCGATGGGGCGAATTGGCACATTCAGGCTGACGGGCGAAGCATTGCCGCTCGTGCCATAGAACAATAGCTGCTGGTAGTCGAGTGCAGCAGCCCAGCGCCCCTGCGGGTCTGCGGCTACCGTATCGGCATAACTGCCATTCGGCTGATTGTGTTCCAAGTCGGTAGGACCTACGATATTTGCCTTATCGCAGGCATCGAGCCTCTGTAGCGCGAGGCCATCACGAGATGTGTAGGCGAGCAGTTGATTGTTTGCCCCGACCGCCTGCCCGGAACGCATTACGCTGTCACCATTCGGCGGGGCTCCGCCCAAGACACCTATCTCGATGCCGTCCTTAAGATCCCACAAGGTCGTACCGCGCTCTACATCATAATGGCGGCTGTACCATTCGTTGACAGCCAGCGTGCGCTTGTCAGTCGAGAAGCCGAGACCGACAGGGATGCCTCCACCAGACTCTTCGAATTGCGAATCGAAGGAGTGCAAGCGGCGACCCGTGGTCACGTCCCACACGATAGTGGTTGCATCGTCTCCGCCGCTCGCAAGCAGCTGGCCGTCGGGCGAGAAAGTGAGCGCTGAGATAGCGCCGACATGACCGCGCAGTTCACGCAATGTCTTGTGTTCAGGAAGTGAGCGTATAAATAGAGACGAGTCAAAGTGGCCGATTGCAAGTAGCTTGCCGTCGGCATTCAGCGCCAGCGAACCGGGAAGAGTTTTGTCTTTTCCTTCGGGCTGGAGCGTTTCGAGTACTTCATATGTGGTTGCATCCCAGACTACAACGCTGCCATCGAGGGTGATGTGCGCGGCGATTGTTCCATCGGCGGAAATTGCCAGTGCGCCGGGATGCATTGACACAGAATCAAACGGAAGCGGATGTATGTAGTTGGGCAGAATAATAGGGATTTCTTCTGGCGGTTTTTGCTGAGACATATTAGCTTGCTGGGGCGGTGCGGCAGGCGCTGCTGGTGTGATTCCTGCGAAATAGGGAGCTAATAAATTTAATACGTCGTTCTTGCTATAGGATGACCAGTTAAAGAACAGCAATACGAGAATCACAAAAGCATAGGTATATCTAACAAGCCAAGTCAGTATCTTTCTAGTTTCGAATTTCTTTCCCATGCATCCTCCGTCGCTGTCAGATCAGGCATGCCCGTGAAGTTAAAGGGGCCGAGTTAAAGGGGCCAGGCTGAATTGTTTTCCGGCATCGCCAACGCACCCGCCATCACGCCCAACGTGCCTGCCAATGCTGCAATGCTTCCCGTCATCCATTTCATGCCGTCCCCTTGGTGAGTTGCGATGCACACCCTATCTGTCTCTTGTTGGCCGAATTCTGCCTGCTAAATGTCGCTGATTTCACTGTCCGAAATGTACTTGTCAGCGGTCATTAGTTTATGCCTTGTAAGATGAAACTATGACAAGTAATACAAATATCGCGACTGTTCCATAAAAGAGAATATTCGCAGCCGTGGTATTTACCTTATTAAATCCTTCAGCATCATCACGCTTTGTAACTAATCTCCAAACAACGCCCGTTGTAAGAATTATTCCAACAGCAATAGCCCAAGGAATTATAAAAGTCATCTACGTTAGGTTTTGCAAAAAATCTTATTGATCGATGTCCAAATTGGAGGATGCCAGCTTGGGTCTGTTATTGGCCGCATTCTGCCCTTTGTTAATTATCATACCAAGTGTCCGCTCTATAACCGTATAGCAGACATATCCCCAGTTTCATAGTTGGGCCACGTTTTGATGCACTTGGATGACCGCGCAACAGATTGCGGAAGATCACCGACTGCCAATATGCACAGTGGCGGAGGCCCACTTTTGCTCATACGTGTCCCTGACTGCGGCAAACGCATCCACAATCTGAGTTAGTGTTGTGGGGGTGTACTTCGCTCCGTCCTTGAAGGACGCTCCTGATTGATAGCACGCTTGCCCGTCGATGAACACGTATCGGTCGTGCAAGTCAGGATCAGATCGCACTCCAACATCCAATTTGTGCTGTTGAGTAAAGAGTTCGACCGCGGGTACGAGTGCGGTCAAGTGTTTCTTGCCTAGAAGGCGAACAGCAACGCCTTGAGAGACTTGCGGCAGGTACCGAGTTACAAATTCAGGTTCGAGAAAAGGATCAACGAATAGTATGTCCGACTTCGCTTCTTCGATAACTTTTCTGATCTCGTCGAAATACTGAAACACGCCCCCTTGTCCGACGGCGATGGACAGCGGGCCAGCGGTGCGCATTCGCAATTCGTTCTGGGCCTGATGAAGCATTGTTAGCGCACTTCGAACCGCTTGCGCAGCAGGAAGTGCGGCGGTGCCGAAAATGAAACTTGTATGCGTATCAAATCTTGCCGCCCTGATTGGGTCCCACATTTGGATTGCCGCTGACGCACGTCCAAACCAAGAAAGATTTTCAGGTGTTTCATGTCGTATAGTTTCGCGCGGAGGCATCGTACGTATTACGTCTACTATCTCTGCGAGAAGTTGCTCGGGTGGAATGATATTCATATTCGCGCTCGTCTTTGATCGGTCGCCACTTTTCAGAGACCATACTTTACACGATGTCTTGTATCTAGCAACACAAAGGCGCAGGCTATTTCCACTATGAGCAAGAACACCATGAAGCATCTTTTGATGCGACTTTCTGAATTCGTCTGGGCATCCGCTTTCTGGAACAGGACCATCCACATTGGTTATTTACGGTCATTGAGATGAGCTAACTTTCTCCATTTTCAGTGACCGCTTGCAATATAAGTGGTCACTTGGATGTTCCACTGTGAGGGGCTGGTGTGGGGTCGAAACCGGCATGTCAGGAACTTCCGGTTTCGGGCAATGAAAATTCGGTGGTGGAATAAAATTTGGGTTGCTTCAAAGCAATGGGATGGACTCCTCCTCACCTAAAACGGCATCTAAGTGCCAAGCTGGAGTTGTTATCAACCAGTGAAAAGGAAAGAGAAGTCCACCATGAAAATTATACGAGTTGGCGTAGATTTTGAAAAAAATATTTCAGATGCAATGCGGGGAAAAATTGGCGCTTACATTGCTCTTGTGACAGCCCTTCTCCTTACGCAATTGGACGAGACGCTTCCAGAAATTAGTGCGGGGATCATTAGGTAACTGTTGGGACGTTTTTTTATGAGGCCATACTAGATCGCCAGCACGTGCCCGCCGTCCTGTGGGTCGCGATGGCGCGTTATTTTGCGTCGTGCCCGAGTGAGTAGGCATTAAATGACACATGAGAGATCGCGCGTTGACGAATCAAGTAATTTAACACACAGAGTGACATGTGACGTGAAACACATTGAATTGGGATAGTCGTAGTATGTTCGCAGTTACATATTATGGCATACGCAAATTGCACGCTCACGATTTTCAGTCCGCTCAGGAGAAGCTGTTCAAGTTTTTGTCCGGCTGGATGGGTGGGCCACAGCTTTTTGTGGAGCAATATGGCCATCCCATGTTACGCCGCCGTCACCTGCCGTTTGCAATTGGCGATGCCGAACGCGACCAATGGCTGCTGTGCATGAATCAGGCGTTGAGTGAGGTGGTGGCAAATACCGCATTGCGAAAAGAGTTGTCCGATTCATTCGCCAGGGTGGCGGATCACATGCGCAATCAATGAGACTAGTCGCCCGGCAAGTACCCAAATCGGCTAGAATTCGCGCTTTGCGAAAAAGCCGATGATCGGCAAAGTTTAATCCTCATGCAGCTTATCCGTAATTTTTCCATCATTGCCCATATTGACCACGGCAAATCCACTTTAGCCGACCGTATTATCCAGTTATGCGGCGGATTGTCCGACCGCGAAATGGAAGCACAAGTTCTTGACTCCATGGACTTGGAGCGCGAACGTGGTATCACCATCAAGGCGCAAACCGCCGCATTGCTTTATAAGGCGCGCGATGGGCAGACCTACAACCTCAATTTGATTGACACGCCCGGACACGTGGACTTTTCCTACGAGGTATCGCGCTCACTGTCCGCCTGCGAAGGCGCGTTGCTGGTGGTGGATGCTTCGCAGGGCGTGGAAGCGCAGACCGTGGCGAACTGCTATACCGCGCTGGACTTGGGTGTTGAAGTTGTTCCCGTGCTGAACAAAATCGATTTGCCTTCCGCCAATCCGGAAAATGCGATTGAAGAAATCGAAGAGGTGATTGGCATTGATGCACAGGAAGCGGTGCGTTGTTCAGCCAAAACGGGTTTGGGTGTGCAGGATGTGCTGGAAGACCTGATTACCAAAGTGCCACCGCCAGTGGGTGACCCTACCGCGCCGTTACAAGCGTTGATTATCGATTCGTGGTTCGATAATTATGTGGGGGTGGTGATGCTAGTACGCGTGAAAAACGGCACGCTCAAGCCCAAAGAAAAAATCCTGTTCATGGCAACGGGTGCGCAACATCTCACTGAACATATCGGCGTGTTTACACCTAAGGCGCAAGACCGCGATACGTTGAGCGCAGGCCAAGTAGGCTTTGTCATCGCCGGTATTAAAGAGCTTAAAGCCGCCAAGGTGGGCGATACCATTACCCATTTAGCCAAGCCAGCTGCCGCACCGCTACCAGGCTTCAAAGAGGTTCAGCCGCAAGTGTTTGCGGGCTTGTTTCCGGTCGAGTCGAATCAATATGAAGCGTTGCGTGATTCGTTAGAAAAGCTCAAATTGAACGATGCGGCATTACGTTATGAACCTGAAGTATCGCAAGCATTAGGCTTCGGATTCCGTTGCGGCTTCCTGGGTTTGTTACACATGGAAATTGTGCAGGAACGCTTGGAGCGCGAGTTTGACATGGATTTGATTACCACCGCGCCCACGGTGATCTACGAAGTGGTGCAGCGCGATGGCACGGTGCTGATGGTGGATAACCCATCCAAAATGCCAGATCCGTCAAAGATTGAAGAAATCCGCGAGCCTGTCGTCACGGTGAATTTGTACATGCCGAATGAATATGTCGGTTCTGTGATTACGCTGTGCACGCAAAAGCGCGGCAACCAGATCAACATCAACTATCACGGCAAACAAGTCAATCTGATTTACGAAATGCCGATGGCGGAAATTGTGTTGGACTTCTTCGACAAGTTGAAATCTATTTCACGCGGTTATGCGTCAATGGATTACGAGTTCAAGGAATATCGCGCTGCCGATGTGGTGAAAGTGGATATGCTCATCAATGGTGATCGGGTGGATGCCTTGGCGGTAATTGTGCATCGAGGCAATAGTCAATATCGCGGCCGTGAAGTGGCGGCTAGGATGCGCGAATTGATTCCGCGCCAGATGTATGACGTGGCAATCCAAGCGACCATCGGCTCAAACATTATTGCGCGTGAAAACGTTAAAGCAATGCGCAAGAACGTGTTGGCAAAATGTTATGGTGGCGATATTTCGCGCAAGAAAAAATTGCTGGAAAAACAAAAGGCCGGTAAGAAGCGTATGAAACAAGTGGGCAATGTGGAAATTCCTCAGGAAGCCTTCTTGGCGATTCTACGTGTTGATGATTAATGGTGTAGATGTAGGATGGGCAAGTTTCATCTGCCCATCCTAAAATTGAGGACTAAAAATGGATTTCGCTTTAATTTTGTTTTTGTTATCGGTAATAACAGGCAGCGTGTGGTTGCTGGACAAGTTTGTGTTGAAGGCAAAGCGTGCCGAGGGTGTAACTGAACCGTGGTGGGTGGAATATGCAAAGAGTTTTTTTCCTGTCATCGTGGTGGTGTTTTTCATCCGCTCTTTTCTGGGCGAACCGTTCAAGATTCCTTCTGGATCAATGATTCCCACCCTGCAGGTGGGTGATTTTATTCTGGTGAATAAATTTACTTACGGCATACGTTTGCCTATCATCAATAAAAAAATCATCCAGTTAAACAATCCACAGCGTGGCGATGTGATGGTATTTCATTACCCAGAGAACCCTTCATTGGATTACATCAAGCGCGTAGTGGGTCTGCCGGGCGACACGGTTGAATATAGCCATAAGAAATTAACCATCAATGGCATTGTGCAACCACAAATACCGAAGGGTGAGTACAATTACACTGAGCAGGACTTGAATTTTGTGCACACTGAGAAATCCCAGGAAACCTTGGGGGAACACAAACATGATGTGATTGTTAATCCCGAGAGACCCACGCTATTCTTGGGTTCGGTTGCCGAATTTCCGGGACGCGAGAATTGCACTTATGATGATGAATTGGTGCGTTGCACTGTACCGGAAAACAGTTATTTTATGATGGGCGATAATCGGGACAATAGCCGCGACAGCCGCTACTGGGGTTTTGTGCCGGACAATCAGATTGTCGGAAAAGCATTTTTGGTGTGGATGAATTTTTCCGATTTGAAGCGCGTGGGTCAATTTTTCTAGCTGGCTGAAGGAGATGAAAATGAATGCTGCTATACGACAACGTGGGCTCAGTTTTGGCGGATTTATGCTGGGCGCACTGATACTGGTAATCGGCAGCATTACGGGCTTCAGATTGATCCCCGCGTACATTGACAATACCACTATCAAAAATGTGTTCACTATCATCGCCAAAGATGCGGGCATGCAAAAAGCCTCAGAGCAGGAGATTCGCAACGCCTTCAGCAGGCGTGCGTCGATAGACAACATCACTGCGGTAAAGCCGGACGAAATTGAGATTGCTGTGGATGACGATGGTCAATTGCTACTCAGCGCGAGTTATTCAGTCACCGTTAAGCTGGCGGGGAATGTGAGTATCGTGATGGACTTCAAACCCAGCAGTGGCAACTAACAATACCAGCGAGTTGTGTCGGCAGCTAGGCTACGCTTTTACTCAGCCACTATTGTTGCAACGCGCGCTCACCCATCGTAGCTACTCAGCCGACCACAATGAACGTCTTGAATTTTTGGGCGACAGTATTCTGGGTTGCGTCATCGCCAAACATTTCTACAGCGAATTTCCACAGTTAAGTGAAGGCGAATTATCAAGGTTGCGCTCCACTCTGGTGAGGGAAGAAACACTGGCGATTCTGGCGCAAAAAATTAACCTGAGCAGTTATTTGCTGCTGGGTGAGGGTGAGCGTAAAAGTGGTGGCTTCAGCCGCCCCTCTATCTTGGCTGATGCCATGGAGGCTTTGTTTGGCGCGGTATTTATGGATGCCGATTTCACTGCCGCAGAAAAAATTGTGCTGGATTTATATATGCCGTATCTGGCAAGCATTGATGTCAACACCGTGGGGAAAGACGGCAAAACTTTGCTGCAAGAATACCTGCAAGGCAAGCGTTTACCCCTTCCCCTGTATAGTGTTACGACCATTCAAGGTGAGGCACACTCTCAATTGTTTCATGTGGAATGCGCAATTCCCACACTGAAAATTACCGCCCACGGTGAGGGAAATAGCCGCAAGAGTGCCGAACAACAAGCCGCGCTGGCTGCGTACCGTAGAATTTTTGGGGAAGCCACCAAGAAGCAATAACCCATGTGACTCGTCTTCGCGGGACAGCCGTAATTCAACCATTAAGACTGCTTTAACAAAACTTCTATTACCCACTCCACTTGAGCTAATTGTTTATGTTGAGCACCCACATTGATATGCCTTGATTGAAATGAAAATAATTAACTCTCCCCAAATATTTTCCCATCGTGGTGCAAACAAGGAAGCGGCAGAAAACACCCAGTCGGCATTTGACGCAGCATTGCAATACGCGATTGACGGCATCGAAACCGATGTGCAATTGAGTAGCGATGAGGTCAATGTGCTTTGGCATGACGACACCTTGGAGAAAGTTGGTCTGCTCGACAAACACATCGATGATCTGAGCTTTGCGGTACTGCAAGAGATCGATGTTGCGAAATATTTTTTCTCCGAGGCACATTCCGAAAGTTTTATGACGCTGCAAAGCTTTTTGGGTCGCTATCGCAAGCGTTGCCGCTTATTGCTGGAGATTAAATGTTACGAGGGCGAATTGCCTGTCCGGCAAAAAATAAAAGTGCGCCAAACTTTGGCGATGGTTGGCGCGGTGCGTCGGGATGACATCATGGTCTCCTCGTTCCATCTGCCCAGCCTGCTTGCTGCCCATCAATACGCGCCCGAATTTCCTTTGGTTTACAACTTAGAGCCAGAGCAGGGCTTTGCGGAGGCCAGGCAGGTGTTGACCGAACATCCTTTCCTGCATGGGCTGTGTGTGCATATCTCAACGTTGAACGCGGTAATGATTCAACTGTTACGTCGCCAAAATAAGTGCATTGCGGTTTACACCTGCAACACTGATGAAGATATCAAAACGGCTTTGAAATTGGGCGTTGATATTCTCATCACTGATTTTCCGCAAAAAGCTTTGCAGCTGCGCGACTGATGAAACGCGATTTTGCATCGTTAGCCAACCAAGAGTTTGATTTGCTGGTGTGTGGTGGCGGCATTTACGGTGCGTGGACAGCCTACGATGCGGCTCGGCGAGGCTTGCGTGTGGCTATTGTGGAGCAGGGTGATTGGGCGAGTGCGACCTCATCCGCATCCAGCAAATTGATACACGGCGGGTTGCGTTATCTTGAGTCGTATGATTTCAAGCTGGTTAAGAAAGCCTTGGCAGAGCGAGAAATGTTGCTACATGTTGCGCCGCACCGTGTCTGGCCATTAAATTTCGGCGTGCCTGTTTATGCCGATAGTCGTGTCCCGTCATGGCAATTAAAAATTGGCTTAACGCTATACGATTTTTTTGCGGGCAAGCTATTTTCAAAAGATGCGCATCGCCATTTCAATAAAAATACTTTCGCGGAATACTTTCACAACCTCAATACAGTCAGTCTAAATGGTGGTTTTATTTTCACCGATGCGCAAACCGATGATGCGCGTCTGGTGTTGGAGTTGATAGATGGCGCAATGCAACACGGGGCGGTGTGCGTGAATTATTGCCGCTTGACCGAGTTGATTGAACCAAATGGAAAGGCGAGTGGTGCATTAGTTCAAGATCAAATCAATCACACCAGCGTACAAATTTTCGCCAAGCAAATCGTTAGTACCGCAGGGCAATGGACAACCACTGCTGCGCAAGGAAAACAGTGGTGCCGGCTAACCAAAGGCGTGCATCTGGTATTGCCATCAATCGGTGTGAAGGAAGCTTTATTGCTGACCGCCAAGTCAGATGGACGTGTATTTTTCATTATTCCCTGGTATGGCATGACGCTGCTCGGTACAACAGATACCGCATACAACGGCGACGTGAACCGCATTACCGTCGAGCCTGAAGACATTCGCTATTTGCTTACCGAAGCGAATCATTACCTCAAAACCGCATGGATTAAAGCGGACGTGGTGGGTAGCTACGCAGGCGTGCGTACCATGAAGCGCAGCGATGAATCCTCGCCCTCTGCGATGAGCCGTGATTGGGAGTTGGTGACGACAGGAAATGGCGTACATCACTCGATAGGCGGAAAGATTACTTCGGCGCGAGAAGATGCTGCAAGCATTGTCGATAAAGTATGTGCGCAGCTTGGTATTGCAAAACCTTGCGCCACAAAAAATATACCCTTCCCTTGGACACCTTCAGGAAGTTATGCCGAATGGAGTGTCGCAATCAGCGCGCAAGCGCAACAGCTAGGCGTGGATGAAGAGAGCAGCAAGTGGCTGATACACAGGCATGGCAAGCATGTGGTTGAAGTGTTAAGCAGCATTGAGATGGATGCAAAATTGGCTGAAAGAATTACGCCAACCTTGCCGTTCATTTATGCCGACCTGCTGTTTTGTGCGCGCAACGAAATGGTTATTCACCCCGACGATTTATTGCGCCGCCGTATGCCCCTGTTGATTCTGGCAAAACTTACCGGAGCTGAACTGAAGCGCATCTGTGAAACGGTTAACGTTCCTGATTAGCGCGAAAGCGGTATCCATTCATTTCAAACCAAATCATTCTCACTCAATATGCTTGACATAATTAGTAGGCGATAGTATTTTACCTAATGGTTAATTACAATTTTGGAGGCTTGTGATGTCCATTGATCATCTCAGCACGACTTTTTCCGCACTTGCCGATCCTACCCGTCGCGCCATCCTTGCCCGGCTTGCTTTAGGCGAAACTTCGGTTGCAGAAATTGCGGCTCCATTTGAAATGAGCGCGCCTGCCATCACCAAACATCTCAAAGTTTTGCAGCGAGCAGGGTTAGTGACACAGGGTCGTCAGGCGCAATGGCGACCCTGCCAACTTAATGCTGAACCGTTGCAGGCGGCGGCTGATTTCATCGAGCAGTATCGGCATCACTGGGAGCAGCGGCTGGATCGTCTGGATACCTACCTTAAAAAACTTCAAGCCCAGGCCGGAGTTGAAGAGAAGAAAAATGCAACTATGAAAAAATGATGCAGTGTATTTTTCAGACTACTTAAGGGAATACTGATTAAGCCCGTTCGTGGTAAGTGTTTTCCGTTCGCTCCTTCGATACGCCGCGCTGGGTGCGGCACTCAGGACGAACGGAAAATGTATCGAACCATAGTTTTGACTTAATCGGTGCCTCCTTAAAAATTTATTCGCGGAGAGCAACATGAGAAAAATCGTTTCGTTTGTACACGTGTCATTGGATGGTTTTGTCGCCTCGACCGATGAGGGTATGCACAGCCTTGGCTGGATAAGCATTACCGAGGATTTATTTGAGTATGTGGAGCAACGGATTCAACAGACCGACACTGCGTTGTATGGGCGCGTCACCTACCAGATGATGGAGGCGTATTGGCCCACTGCGACAGATAAGCCAAACCCGACTCGTCACGATATTGAGCATTCGCGCTGGTACAAAAACGCAAGAAAAATTGTATTGTCGAAAACGCTGCAAGAAAAAGATCACACCAATACAAAAATTATCAGCAGTAATTTAAGCGATGAAATCACCCAACTGAAGCAAGGTGCGGGTAGCGAGATCCTGTTGTTTGGCAGCCCCTCAGCCACTCATGCACTGATGGCAGAAAATCTCATTGACGAGTATTGGTTGTTCGTCAATCCGATTTTGCTGGGGCGGGGCATTCCCTTATTCCAAAACATCAAGGACAGAACCGCGCTCACGTTGGTGAAAAGTAAAATTTTTGCGTCAGGCGTGGTGTGTTCGCACTACGAAGTAAAACGAAATCAGTGAACAATCTATCAAGGCGACTGAATTTGAAAGGAGCGCAACATGAAAACCCATACCATACAGCTTCATCGGGTGCTTAAAACTAAACCCGAAAAAATCTACCGCGCATTTCTCGATGCCGATGCAATGGCCAAATGGCTACCCCCGCACGGCTTTACCTGCAAGGTACATCATCTGGAGGCCAAGGTCGGCGGCACCTTCAAAATGTCGTTCTCGAATTTCGGGACTGGGCACGGCCATTCTTTCGGCGGGGAATATCTCGAACTCGTGCCGAACGAACGAATCCGCTACGTGGATCGTTTCGACGACCCGAACCTGCCCGGAGACATGCGGGTAACCGTAACCTTGAAATCGGTCATGTGCGGAACTGATCTGCACATCGTGCAGGAGAACATACCTGAGGTCATTCCGCCCGAGATGTGTTACCTCGGCTGGCAGGAATCGCTCGTTCAGCTTGCGCAACTGGTTGAGCCGGATATTCCGGATTAATGCGGGAGAATAACCATGAGCTTTCAAGCCTACATCGACAATATCCGCACCAAGACCGGCAAGACACCGGAACAACTCAAGGCTCACGCCATCAAGGCTGGCATCTTCAGCAAGGACATGAAGGCAGGCGATCTGGTGGCTTGGCTCAAACAGGAATTCGACCTCGGCCACGGTCACTCGATGGCGATCTGGGCGGTGTTCAAGGATGAGGGGTGGGTGGACGATCCCAGGCGCGGCAAATAATTCTTGCAGTGTTTGCACACGAACCGGACACGTAACAAATTCATCCACTCAAAATTCGTGAACCACCAAAAGGATAAACATGACTACCAACAATGAACTCACGATCACGCGCACTTTCGATGCGCCGCGCGCTTTGGTGTGGCAGGCTTGGACTGACCCCAAGCACACGATGAATTGGTGGGGGCCAACCCATCATCCCGCGATAGAAGTGGCGTGGGATGCCCGTGTGGGCGGGCGTTGGCGCAATTGTTTGCGCGCGACCGAAACGGGTGATTTGCTTTGGCACGGCGGAGAATTTCACGAAGTAGTCAAGCATGAGCGGCTGGTGTTCACTTTTGCATGGGAAGAAACGGGCGAGCGCGGAATGGAAACCTTAGTGACTGTCACATTCACCGAACATGCCGACAAAACCACAATGGTGCTGCATCAAGTGCCGTTCCAATCCGGTGCGGAACGTGACGGGCACGACGAAGGCTGGAACAGCACCTTTGATCGTCTGGCCATTGCACTGCAATTTATTTACTAAAAGGAGAATATCATGCTCATCAAAATCATCATCGCAATCGTTGTCGTCATCGCAGCTATTGTGATTTACGCCTCAACCAAGCCCGATACGTTTACTGTCGAGCGTTCCGCTGTCATCAATGCCGCGCCTGAAAAAGTGTTCGCGCAAATCAGCGATTTGCACAATTGGCAATCGTGGTCACCTTGGGAGCGCAAAGACCCCAATATGAAGAAAACTCACAGTGGTGCGGCAAGCGGTGTGGGTGCGATCTATGCGTGGGAAGGTAACTCTGACGTGGGTAAAGTCAGTATGACAATTGTCGAATCCATACCCAATCAGAAGTTGCAAATCAAATTGGACTTTATTGCACCGTTTGAGGCACACAACATGGCTGATTTGGTGTTGCAAGCTCAAGGTGATGTCACACATGTCAATTGGAAAATGTATGGGCCTTCACCATTTGTCACCAAGTTGTTTGGCGTGTTCATTAACATGGACAAAATGATAGGCAAAGACTTTGAAGAGGGACTCGCCAATCTGAAGCAGGTGACGGAAAAAAACTAAGGGGAACATCATGCAAAAAATTACTCCGTTCTTAACCATTGCCTATGAAGCGGAAGAGGCGATGAATTTTTACCTCGGCATTTTCAAGGACGCAAAAGTCATCAGTATCAATCGCTACAGCAAAGGTACACCTATGCCGGAAGGCACGGTGATGACTGCCAATTTTGAGTTGTTCGGGCAAAGCTTTGTGGCACTGAACGCAGGGCCGATGTTTCAGTTTTCACCCGCAGTTTCGTTTGTGGTGGATTGCGAAGATCAGGCGGAAGTCGATTATTACTGGGACAAATTATCGGCGGGCGGTAAGCCGATGCAGTGTGCCTGGCTCACTGATAAATTCGGTGTGACCTGGCAAATTGTGCCAAAGCGATTGATGGAGTTGATGAATGATCCTGATCCAGTCAAGGCAGGGCATGTAATGCAAGCGATGATGAAGATGGGCAAGATTATCATCGCCGATTTGGAGCGTGCCGCCCAAGGCTGAGTTTTTAGATAGCCCGTTAAGCCGATATTATTTGAGCCGTCTTTCCGCCTGCGCAGGAATGACGAGTTCTGGGGCTAATAGACCATTTTTCTTAAGCAAGGAGATCATCATGCAAGCACTACATTTTTCCATCACCATCCAAGCACCCAAAGAGCGTGTTTATCAACTCATGCTGGCCGATAAAACTTACCGCGAGTGGACTTCGGCGTTTGCCGAAGGCTCGTGTTACCAAGGATCGTGGGATAAGGGTTCGCAAATTCTATTCGGTGACGGAAAGGGATCGGGCATGAGCGCACGCATCGCCGAACATCGTCTCGCTGAATTTTTGTCCATCGAAATGTTGTCCGAGGTAAAAGACGGCGTGCCAGACGCAAAACAGCAATGGCAAGGCGCATTCGAGAATTACACCTACACCGAGAAAAATGGCGTGACCACCTTGCAAGTTGATATCACTGCCATGCCCGATGAGTATGTGGATTTTATGACCGACAGTTGGCGCAAGGCTTTGGACAAACTCAAGGCGATTTGCGAGTGATTGACACAACTGATTGCGCATAAACAAGAGGCAGAGTATGACCATCCATCTTGATCACGCCATCGTGCCATCGCACAACCAGATTGCCTCAGCAAAGCTATTGGCAGAGTTGCTCAATGTGCCTTGGGCTGCAACTAGTATTGGTCAATTTTCTCCTGTTTACCTGAATGATGGATTGACGCTTGATTTTCAGGAAACCGATGAGACGTTTCCTGTTTACCACTTCTGCTTCCGAGTTAGTCAGGCAGACTTTGATGCCATTCTTGAGCGCATCAAAACGGCTGGCATCAAATATCGCAGCACGCTA
>CAZSPN010000049.1:16975-17333 GCA_964608835.1 uncultured Gallionella sp. | reverse complement strand
TCGTTCCCACGTTGACGTGCGGTTTCGTTCTCTCAAATTTGCTCTTTGCCATGATCTTTCCTTATCGATGTCAAACGTTAAAAAATAAAATTAAAACTCACTAAACCTCTTGCAGGCGCGCCAATAATTTTGGTGCCCATGGCGAGAATCGGACTCGCGACCTCTCCCTTACCAAGGGAGTGCTCTACCACTGAGCCACATGGGCAGAAGCATTTAATCTGGAGCGGGTGAAGGGGATCGAACCCTCGTCGTAAGTTTGGAAAACTTCTGCTCTACCATTGAGCTACACCCGCATACGCTTCCAACCAACAATCACAACCCATCGAGCGATTGCTACTGCCCAGTCAACTACTTATAA
>CAZSPN010000049.1:0-16965 GCA_964608835.1 uncultured Gallionella sp. | reverse complement strand
TCTACCATTGAGCTACACCCGCAAGCTCTTCCGCCAGTACAACAACCAACATAACCTCCGCCACACCAGAACCCGATACAAATAAAAGCTTGGTGGAGGGGGAAGGGTTCGAACCTTCGTACTCATAAGAGGGCAGATTTACAGTCTGCTGCCTTTAACCACTCGGCCACCCCTCCAAACAGAACCCGCGATTATGCCAATCAGTGACTTGTCTGTCAAACCAATTTGATGTACGGCAAATCGTACTTGCGTGTTATTTAGTCAGGGAAATAAATAGTTCCGGCAGCTTGACTGGCAGTTGCGCCACATTATCCACGATGGTGTAATGCCTGCCGAAAATATCAGCCACATACTCATCCGCCTTGGGATCCAAGTTGATGCAGTAGGTGTAGACACCTTGCTGATCCAGTTCTTGCACGGCTTGCCGCGCATCTTCGATTAAAATGCGCCCATCTTTATTGTCAATGTCTGCCGGCTCGCCATCGGTCAGAATCAGCATCAGCTTTTTATCCGCTTTCTGCTGCTCCATGTAGTGAGCAGCATGGCGCATCGCCGCGCCCATGCGGGTGGAGTAGCTCGCCTCCATCGCTGCCAGGCGGCCTTTCACTTCGTCGCCCCAATGTTCGCTAAAACCTTTGATGTGAAGGTAACGCACATCGTGGCGGGTGTTGGAATGAAATCCCGCAATCGCAAACGGATCACCCAGTTTTTCCACCGCCCAGCCCAATAAAGACACCGCCTCTTGACTCAGCTCCAGAATGGTTTGATCGCAGCCAGCCGCTTTTTCGTTGAGCGATTGCGACAAGTCCAGCAGCACCATCACCGCGATGTTGCGTCCGTCATTGCGATGACTCATGTTGATACGGGGATCGGGCTGCGCGCCGCTTTTGTAGTCAATCAATGAACGGATGGCAACATCCAGATCAAGTTCGCTCCCTTCTTCCTGATAGCGAATACGCACTTTGTCTTGCGGCTTAAGCAAGTCCAGCAACTTTTTCAGCCGCTTGGCAAGCGCGGCGTGTTTTTCCAACAACTTGTCGATGTCGCCCGCATTGCCCTTGGGGTGTAACGCTTCATAAACACTCACCCAATCGGGGCGGTAACTTTGTGTGTTGTAATCCCACTCGTGGTAGTGACGCGGCGGCAAACCTTTAATCTCGTCACTTTCAGCTTGTTGGCGAGGCTCTTCAAACATCTCCTCATCATCGCTCTGCTCGTAGAATTTCCACAAATGACGATTGTCATCACGGTAATCAATTACCGTATCTTTGAAATGGGTCTTGGGTAGCTGGTCGCTTTGACGACGGGTCTTTGCCACAAATGCAATCGCCAAATCGGCCATCGCTTGCGTGTCTGAATCGTCCTGTTGCATGGTGCGACGGAAACGTTCCGCAAACTCAATAATATGCAGATTTTGGTATGGGTGATTGGCATCCAGCAACGCGCGCGACAACATGGTCAAACGATGGCGCACACCCGATTCATTTTCGGGATCACACGCATCTTCGGCGGGAATGGGATGTAGTGCCATGAAAATACGGCGCAAACCAGGGTACTTGCACATCGCCAAATACTCGACACGGCTATCTTCCAAAAACTCGACCGCCATGCGCTGAAACGGACTGAGATTGTCGGCAAAAATCGCCGCACTCCAACGACGATGCGCAACAACGTGCGCTAGGAGCGCGCGGTAGCGGTCAATCCCCGAAACCCTCCCAGCCGTTCGTGGTGAGCCTGTCGAACCACCTAACCCTTCGACCAGCTCAGGGCGAACGGTGGTTGAATTGGTTGATAGTGGAGAAACAAAATCGTTGTACACATCGGGCAAACGAATCCCCAAGTGGTCGTAATAAGGCACGGGCTGGCGCAGCTCATCGTACATGTTGGAGTAGGGTATCAGCTGATCTTCAACCTGCCACAAACCGCGCAAATACATGTCCAGTTTGCGCTCGTTATCCACCAACAATGTACCGTGCCGCTCACGCTGCAACACCGCACGGCTGTCCGCCGATTGCAAACTGAAATAATCAATCTGCCGCTCCGGATGATCGTGGTAATAACGCGCGCCGTAGTCCACCCAATTCTTCAATCCCGTCAGCGACAACTGCCCCAGCAACATTGGCACCTGCTTGAGCAATTCAGGCAAACCTGGGCTGGCGAAAGTTTGGTGAATTCCGTGTATCGAACCAGTGGTGCTTTCCATAAAATCCAACAGCAGCGTGATATATTCACGCATCTGCTGTTGCGTGGGCAACCTGCGTACCACGCTCGGCAATGATTGCAAGAATGGCGTAATTGCATTGCCGTTGGGCGATTTATACATGCGGCGTATGCACTCGACAATATCCGGCAACGCGCCCTCACCCAATGTTTTAGCAACACCGGGCCAGCTCTCCAAAAAAATCAGAATTGGCTCAACACCCCGCCCCATCTTGCCCAAGAAACGCGCATATTCGATATACGCACTTACCTCCCCGGCAGAGAGTTCCGCCAAGGCCTCGCGCATACAATCGGCGAAGACAGGTTCAACTTGTTTGAAGCCGCAAGCCAAGTTTTGCCAATAGCTTTCTAATTCAGGTGGGATGGTGAGAACTTCCATTATTTTCCTTAAGCACGCAAACTGTTAAATCATCTCTGGCCAATCTTGCTGCGTCATCAACCGAACACCGCGTCTATCGCATGATCCAGTGTGTCCCTAATGTCGGCATCATCGGTAATTGGGCGCACCATCGCCATACGACACGCGGCTTTAGCCTCGACACCACCTTTAATCAATGTGGCTGCGTACACCAACAAACGCGTTGAGATACCCTCGTCCAAGCCATGTCCTTTGAGGTTACGTGCAGCTTGTCCGATTTTCACCAGCTGCCCTGCCAGTCCAATTTCGATGCCTGCTTCCTTGCCTAAAATCTCAGCCTCAACCGCAGCAGTTGGGTAGTCAAAATCGAATGCGGTAAAGCGTTGTTTGGTCGATTGCTTCAAGTCCTTCATCAGACTTTGATAGCCGGGGTTGTAGGAAATCACCAACTGAAAATCGGGATGTGCGTTAATCAATTCACCTTTTTTATCCAATGGCAATGTGCGACGATGGTCGGTCAGAGGGTGTATCACCACAGTCGTGTCTTGACGCGCCTCAACAATCTCATCCAAATAGCAAATCGCGCCGATACGTGCCGCGATCGTCAGCGGGCCATCCAGCCAGCGCGTGCCATTCGCATCGAGCAAATATCTCCCAACCAAATCGCTGGCAGTCATATCCTCGTTGCACGCCACAGTAATCAATGGCTTATTCAGCTTCCACGCCATGTATTCGATAAAGCGTGATTTACCACAACCCGTCGGCCCTTTCACCATCACTGGCAAACGTGCGGCATAAGCGGCTTCATACAGCCTCACCTCATCAGCTTGCGCTTGGTAAAACGGCTCTTTGCTTACTTTGTATTGTTCTTTGTTGTCCATTGCAAACTCCTTCGTTCGGCTAATTAATGCGCAAATTGCACAGACTTAAGCTTCGGGAAAAAAACGCCCCCAGCTGGTGGGGGCGCGTTTTTATTGCTTTGTATTGCTTGAGCTTACTTGTGTACGCCCAATTTTTCGCGCCAGCCTGGGTAGATCTTATCCGCATCACCAGGGAATGATTCAAACGCACGCGCAAACTCTTTATGCTCTTTCGCGTAAGCAATTGGATCCGCACCCGACTTCCAGCATTCGTAAGATTGACGCAGAGAAATCGCACCTGCTGCTGGAGAATCAATGTGACCATAAGAACCGCCACCGGAAGTATTAATGACGTTTCCATGACCCAAGTTTTCAAAGAAGCCCGGCAAACGCAATGCATTCATGCCACCAGAAATAATCGAAGTCGTTGGTTTCATGCCGTACCATTTTTGGTAGTAAACCGGACCTTGACACTCATCACGCTCCAGCATGTAGCAAATGTCCTTGTCGGAATTTTCGCCTTCCATTTTGCCGTAGCCCATCGTACCCACGTGGATACCTGAAGCTCCTTGCAAACGAGACAGCTTGCCCAATACAAAAGCCGTGTAGCCACGTTTGGCGGAAGGCGAAGTAATCATGCCGTGACCCGCGCGGTGATAATGCAGGTATTGGTCAGGATACTGACGACGCGCTGTCGTAATCATGCCTGGACCGCCAACGAAACCGTCCACCAAGAACGCCAATTTGTCTGCATCTGGGCCAAATGTTTCCAAGCCAAAGTCTGCACGTGCCATCATTTCGTAGTGGTCATCAGCCGTGATATTCATGGAGAAAATTTTTGCCTGACCCGTTTCATCCTGAGCGCGCTTCATGGAGTCATATACCAATGGCAGCACTTTCTTCAAAGGACAGAAAGTTTGGTTGCCTTGTGGCTCATCATTCTTGATAAAGTCGCCGCCCAACCAGAACTGATAAGCCGCTTTTGCAAATGGCTCAGGACGCAAACCCAATTTAGGCTTGATAATCGTACCAGCGATGTAGCCACCGTCAACGCGAGGGCGACCCAAGATTTCCCACAAATCCGTAATGTCGGTTGCAGGACCGTCGAACAACTGAATAGCGCGTCTTGGTACATAGAAGTCGTGAATCTTGGCGTGTTCAATATCGCCCATACCTTGGTTGTTACCAATAATCAGGGTCAACACAGAAACAATCATCATGCGACCATCGGTCACGTTACGATCAAACAGCTCGATTGGATACGCGATGCGCATATCTTCAGTTGCTTCGTCGATGTAATACACCAGCGCGTCCACGCCCTTGGTAAATTCGTCGGTGGTGCTGACTTCAACGTTCGTACCTGTGGAAGATTCTGCTGCGAAGTGAGCTGCACATGACAGATAGCTACCAAAGCCCGGCTTCGGCTTCATTTTGTAAGCAACCAGAAGATGCCTACCACCTGCAATCAGATCCGCTTCTTTCAAGCTCAGATCTGCATAACGATTCGATTGATCCATTACATATTCTCCCTAAAATTAACGATAAGTTTTTATGTGCTGTAAGACGGTTTGCTTTGCTACGGAAGTGACTATAGTGAACTCTCACCATAAGCGATATTCAATTATTTTTATCAAAACCATAAATATCCATTATGGTTAGATATAATGCTAGCATGCCTTTTATTGCATCCGCTCACCAACCATGCTGCACCTTACTTTGCGCCAACTACAAGTGTTTGAAAAAGTCTCCAGCCACCTGAATTATTCGCGTGCAGCGGAAGAACTATACCTTTCTCAACCCGCAGTATCAATGCAAATTAAACAATTGGAGGCGCATATTGGGTTGCCGCTATTCGAGCAGATGGGCAAAAAGATTTTTCTCACCGAGGCGGGACGAGAGCTGCATCACTACAGCCGCAACATCACGCAACAGCTCAGTGAAATGGAAGTGGTGTTCAACGAAATGAAGGGATTGAATCAAGGCAAGCTGACGCTCTCGGTGGTCAACACCGCCAACTACTTCACGCCGCAGTTGCTCGCCAAATTTTGCCAGCGACACCCGCAAATCAACGTCATTTTGCATGTCGCCAATCGTGATGCCGTACTCAAACAACTCGCCGATAACAGCACCGATTTAGCGATCATGGGGCAAACGCCAGATGACGCAGACATTAGCGCGGAATCTTTTCTGGACAATCCGCTGGTGGTGATTGCAGCAACAACTCATTCCCTCGCCAAACTCAAGCAAGTAAAATTTTCTCAACTCGCCGGTGAAACTTTCTTGTCGCGCGAACTCGGCTCAGGCACGCGCAGTGCAATGGAACGCGTATTCGCGCAACACAAAATTCAACCCCGCATCAGCATGGAAATGGAAACCAACGAGGCGATTAAACAAGCGGTTCAAGCAGGAATGGGGTTGGGGATTTTATCGCTGCACAGTATTGAGCTGGAACTGGAAACCAAGCGGCTCGCCATGCTCAACGTTGAACACTTTCCACTATTGCGCAATTGGTTTGTCGCACATCGCAGCAATAAACGGTTGTCCATTGCCGCATTGGCGTTTAAGGAATTTTTGCTGACGGAAGCCGACGCAATTATCTCGGCAAAATAGCTGCTACAACTTGCCAGTGCGAAACAACGCCGATTGCGCATGTGCTTGCAAGCCTTCACCGAACGCCAGCACGGCAGCGATTTGACCAAGCTTTTGCGCGCCCTGTTGAGACACATGAATTACGCTGCTGCGTTTTTGGAAGTCGTACACACCTAACGGCGAGGAGAAGCGTGCTGTACCAGAAGTCGGCAGGACGTGGTTAGGCCCCGCGCAATAATCGCCCAACGCTTCTGAGGTGTAGCGACCCATAAAGATCGCACCCGCGTGTTTCAGCTTGGACAACCAAACTTGAGGCTCTGCAACCGATAGCTCCAAATGTTCAGGTGCAATGCGGTTACTGATGGCACAGGCTTCATCCAAATCTGCAACGTGAATCAATGCGCCACGATTCTCCAACGCGGTTTGTATGATGTCGCGGCGCGGCATTTGTTCCAGTAAGCGATTAGCACTTTGCGCAACCGCTGCTATGAATTTTTCGTCGGGTGACAGCAAAATAGCCTGTGCCAACTCATCGTGCTCAGCCTGAGAAAACAAATCCATGGCTATCCAATCCGAGTCAGTTTGCCCGTCACAAATCACCAAAATTTCTGAAGGGCCAGCGACCATATCGATGCCGCACACCCCAAACACACGACGTTTCGCTGAGGCAACATAGGCATTGCCGGGACCAACAATCTTGTCCACCTTCGGTATAGTCGCCGTACCATAAGCCAATGCTGCAACGGCTTGCGCACCACCTATGGTAAATACGCGATCCACACCTGACAGATAGGCCGCAGCCAGCACCAGCTGATTTTTCACACCATCCGGGGTCGGTACAACCATTATCAATTCAGCCACACCCGCCACTTTTGCAGGGAGTGCATTCATTAACACCGAGGAGGGATACGCCGCTTTTCCACCAGGCACATATAAGCCAACACGATCCAGCGAATTGACTTGTTGTCCGAGCAACGTTCCATCGGCATCGGTGTAGCTCCATGAGTCTTGCACCTGCTTCTGGTGATATTCAGTCACGCGCTGCGCAGCTGCCTCAAGTGCTATGCGCTGCTCGGCTGGCAATCCATCAAACGCGCTGCGTAGTTCATCACGCGACAATTCCATTGCAGCCGCATTCGCCAACGGTAAGCGATCAAACTTGCCGGTGTACTCCAATACCGCTGCATCACCACGTTTACGCACGTCCTTGAGTATGGCTTCTACTGTTGCTTCCAGCGCATCATCGGCGATTTCTTCAAAGGCCAGCAACTTGGTTAAGTCCGAATTGAAATTTGCATCCCGACTGGAAAATTGACGGACTTTCATTTCTTTACTGCTCCCGAAAACGCATCCAACATCGGCTGAATCAGATCATGCTTTAATTTGAGTGCTGCCTGATTCACTATCAGGCGTGAAGAAATGTCGGCGATGTGTTCCACCGCTTTCAGATGATTTGCTTTCAACGTTGCGCCGCTACTCACCAGATCAACAATCGCATCCGACAGTCCGACCAAAGGACCCAATTCCATCGAACCGTATAATTTAATCAAGTCAACATGCACGCCCTTAGCGGCGAAGTGAGCCCTAGCGGTTTGCACATATTTGGTTGCCACGCGCAATCGCGCACCTTGCTTGACCGCCGCCTCATAATCAAAATCATCATGCACCGCGACCATCATGCGGCAACGCGCGATGTTCAAATCCAGCGGCTGATAAAGCCCCGTGCCGCCGTGTTCATTCAGCACATCTTTACCCGCCACGCCCATATCCGCCGCGCCGTATTGCACATAGGTTGGCACGTCCGAAGCACGCACGATAATCAGCCGCACATCAGCACGGTTGGTCGGCAATATCAACTTGCGTGAAGATTCCGGGTCTTCCAGTGCTGTAATGCCTGCTGCCTTAAGCAACGGCAGGGTTTCTTCAAAAATGCGACCTTTGGATAGCGCAATGGTAATCATGTTTGTTCCTGTTATTTTATTCGGCTGATTTTCGCGCCCAATGCACAGAGCTTCGCTTCAATATGTTCATAGCCGCGATCCAGATGATAAATGCGATCCACAATCGTTTCGCCTTGAGCAACCAAACCCGCAATCACCAGTGAAGCCGAGGCACGCAAATCCGTCGCCATCACTGTTGCACCCTCAAGCTGGGACACACCTTTGATAATCGCGGTGTTGCCTTCCACATCAATCTGCGCACCCAAGCGACGCAGCTCCTGCACGTGCATAAAACGATTTTCAAAAATCGTTTCCACCACAATCGCGCTGCCTTCCGCGATGGTATTCAACGCCATGAACTGCGCTTGCATATCGGTCGGGAACGCAGGGTAAGGTGCGGTACGCAAGTTCACCGCCGCTGGGCGACGTTGCATATTGATGCTAATGCTTCCTGTTGCCACCTTAATATCCGCGCCCGCTTCACGCAACTTATCCAACACGTTATCCAGAATGTCAGCACGCGCCTCGGTCAATGTGATGTTGCCGCCCGTTGCCGCCGCCGCAACCAAAAACGTACCGCTCTCAATGCGGTCTGGCATCACGCGATGGTTCGCGCCGTGCAATTTTGTGACGCCGCAGATGGTAATGGTATCGCTACCCGCGCCTTTAATTTTTGCACCCATTGCGATCAAACAATTTGCCAAGTCAACGACTTCAGGTTCACGTGCCGCGTTCTCCAAAACGGTTTCACCCTCCGCCAATGCAGCCGCCATCATCAAGTTTTCCGTGCCTGTCACACTGACCAAATCGAAACTGATGTGCGCGCCTTTCAACCGCTTGGCAGTAGCGTGGATGTAACCATGTTCAATATGGATTTCCGCACCCATCGCCTGCAAACCTTTGATATGCAAATCCACCGGGCGTGAACCAATCGCACACCCGCCGGGCAAGGAAACACGCGCTTCGCCAAAGCGTGCCACCAGCGGCCCCAACACCAGAATCGCCGCACGCATGGTTTTCACCATATCGTAAGTGGCTTCCAATTTATCAACTTGCGCGCCGTTGAACGTGGCAGCTTGAGAGGCGGTGGAAATCCTCACGCCCATTTGCGCCAACAATTTTTCCATTGTTTTCACATCGTGCATGTCCGGCAAATTGCTTAAATGCAACTCGTCCGCCGTTAACAAGCTGGCGCACATAATCGGTAGCGCGGCATTCTTCGCACCCGAAATCCGCACCTCACCGTGAAGTTTTGTCCCGCCTTGAATCGCCAGCTTCTGCATTATTTTGCCGCCCATTCTTGCGGGGTAAACGTCTTCATCGACAGAGCATGAATTTCCTCGCGCATCCGGTCGCCCAGAGTTTGATAGACCAACTGATGACGCTGCACACGGCTCTTGCCCGCAAACGCTTCGCTGACCACCACCGCTTCAAAATGTTGACCATCGCCAACCACAGTGAGGTGTTCGGTCGCCATGTTTTGCGCGATATTGCTTCGGATGCTTTCAGGAGTAACTGCCATGAGATTCCACAGAAAAAATTATGTTACGTAAGGCGCGCATGATACTAAAAACCAGAAGGGGATGCGCGTAACTCTACAGAGGGTTACAACCACTCGCCTCAAAAAACCATTGAGCCACAGCCTTGCGCATCACAACGCAACGCTGAACCGTGCTGATACCAATCACCTAACACCCAACGCTCGCATTTATTCCCGTCTATAAAATGTTCGTGACGATTAGGGCGGTGCGTGTGACCGTGTATCAAGCGCGGATAGCGATGGGTACGTAACAATTCAGTCACCGCATCCTCGTTCACATCCATAATCTCGGTGGATTTGTTTTTTTTAGCAACAGAGCTATCTCGGCGTAATTGTTCGATGTGGGCTTTGCGCACGGCGAGAGTTTGCGCGAGGAAGTTTGCTTGAAAAGTTTCGTCGTGTACTTGTATGCGAAATGTTTGATATTCAATATCGTCGGTACACAAGGTATCGCCGTGGCAGAGCAAAGTCGGTGTGCCGTATAAATCAAGCATTGCTGGGTCATCGAGCAATATCGCTTTGCAGGCATCCGCCAATTCTATGCCCATCAACAAATCTCGGTTGCCATGCAGCAAATAAACTTTCACATCGCGTGCCGAAAGGCCATGTAACGCACTGATAACTTGGCTGTGAAACGGGTCGTGCAAATCATCATCGCCCGCCCAGTACTCAAACAAATCCCCGAGGATATAGAGTGCTTCGGCCTGCGGCGCGATTTTTGCAATGAAATGTCGGAACGCCGCCATGCTGTGCGGCTGATCCGCACCGAGATGGAGGTCTGATATGAAGAGGCTATGCTGCATAAAGTAAAACGGCGCGTTACGCGCCGTTTTGTTATTACAATACCACTTCCATTTTTGTGATGATGACATCTTCTTCAGGCACATCCTGAAAACCTGAGCGCATCCCCGTTTTGACTTGCTTTATTTTATCCACGACCTCTTTACCTTCAACCACCTTGCCGAACACGCAATAACCCCAACCGTCCTGCCCGGGATAACTGAGGAACGCATTATTTTTCACGTTGATAAAAAATTGTGCGGTGGCGGAGTGTGGATCGCCCGTACGTGCCATCGCAATGGTGTAGATGTCGTTTTTCAAGCCATTATTAGCTTCATTTTTGATGGGAGGGTTGGTTTTCTTTTGCATCATGTTCGCCTCAAAGCCGCCGCCTTGGATCATAAAGTTGCCTATGACGCGGTGAAATATCGTGCCTTCATAAAAACCAGCGTTTGCATAATCCAGAAAATTTTTGACGGTGTTGGGAGCCTTTTCCGCGTCGAGTTGCAACGTAATGACACCGTGATTCGTGTGTAATTTGACCATGTTTGTTTTACCTTGAGTTAAAGAATCGGATTGAAGTTTCGGTTTATTGGGAACAAGTTCAGCGTAAGCAAATTGCATCGCGCAATAGGTTATCAACGCAAACAATATCGTGAAAATTCGTTTCATGTTATCCAGCTCCTTCGTAAATGATTTTCCAGTTGTTTTTTTGCTTGGTCCAGTACTGCCGTTTTTTCATTTTATTCGCCAAATTGTTGCTGCTGTAATCCTGCTCAAAATTAACCACCACCATGTTGGGTTGATCGGGATACTCGAACACGCTGATATTGCTTATCCCGACTTTAATCCAAGATTTTCCGCTATTGACCACCCGCTTCTGTTTTGCCCAAGCGGCGTAATCCGCATTGCCACTGGAAAAATTCGGTGCGTAATGAGCCAAGTACGCCTGCGTATTGAGACTGGCCCAGTCTCGCCGCCACTGCTCAATTTCTTGCATTAGAGCCGCGCGCTCATCTTGATCGATTCCCATACCCCAATCAATTTGGCTGGCAATAATAACAGGGGTGACACCAATTTGCAGATAGGGAGCAAGCTTGTTCAGATCCTCATTGGTCAACACCACACACCCGTTGCTGGCGAGCGGCGGGCGACTATACGTGTCGCTGGGCGTGCCGTGCAGCCAGATGCCGCTACCCGTCCGTTTGTTTTTTGTATCCCATTCATTGGGATAACTGAGCGGGAACGCACCGCTGCCGTACAAATCAGAGAGTTGGGTTTTGGACAAATCGGACTCAACAAAATACACCCCTATGGGCGTACGCTGATCACCTTCGACAACTTTTTTAGTACCCAGCTTGCCTATCGTGACGTAAAAATCGGTGACATATTGCGGCACACCGTTCACATTCCGGTAAACAAATAATGTGGAGCGACTGGCATCCACCACCAGAACATATTTTTGCGTCGCATCCATTTGCCATACAAACTGCGGCACGGCACGGGTATCAAAAGGCGCAAGCACCCGATTCAGCCTGACCCGCGCCTCGTTGCGCAAATCGTCAATTTGATCGTCCGAGGCATGAGCCGCACCGCCAAACTGACTGAGTGCGCCCGCCCGCGCCATCAGCAAATCGCCTTTGACCAATTGTGCCAGTCTAAAATTGGGATTGTTGCGCAACAACTTATCGACACCGCTGAGTGCGTGATCAATTTTGCTTTCACTCACGGCTTGGAGACTTTTAACCAGCTGAGCCTCGCTATTTTCACCCGCCGCCTGAGCACTGACCATTGCGGTCATACAGAACAACAAGCCGCCTAACTTCATTTTTTGCATAAACTACTTCACTCGTTCATCCTGAATCAGCCACTTTCCGGCAGATTTCTTCAGCATAATTACTTTGGTGCTGGTCGTCTTAAAATGGCTTGCATTATAGAACTGCCTGAACTCAACCGTGGCATGCTCGCTGTCGCCAAATGTTACGACAGGACTGGCAATTCTCACCTGAATGGATTGAGGTTTATCAATGCGCATTTCACGCTCTGCTTCCCAACTCGAACGTTTGGCACCATTGGGCACTTTGAAATCTGCGGCGTAATGCGACAAGTATTTGTCTGTATTTTTGGATGACCAGGCGGCAGCCCAATCCTGCAAAGTTTTAATCACCTCTTGGCTGGTATCATTTTTTGCCACAGAGGATTTACCGTTCTCTGTCGGCTTGGCAGTAACGGCCACGAGAACAGGTTGCTTAACCGCAGCAACCGCGCTTGAAACGCCCGCATCCGGGCTGCTCGATCTACTTATCGATTTGATCGCCGCCTCGCCACCGATCAAATCTTGAATCATCGCCAGCTTGGTTTGCGTTGCGGTGTTGCCATGGTCCAGCTTGAGCGCGCGATCATAAGCCTGGCTTGCCATTTTGGCGTAAATGTCGCCTAAGTTTTCGTGTGCGGTGGAATAACTGGGATGCGTGCGTATCGCCATCTCCAAAGCTTGTCTGGCCTTGTCATATTGCCCCTGATTGGCGTATAGAACGGCAAGGTTATTGTATGGTTCGGGCAACTCAGGGTAGTCATTTGTCAGGGCAGAAAAAATACCAACTGCTTCGGTTGATTTATTTTGTTGCGTGAGAATCAAACCTTTCAGAAAGCGCGCTTGCGCATCTTTCGGTTTAGCGGCTAGTGCCTGATTCACCTTATCCAATGCCTGACCGAACTGAGCTTTTTTGAATAACTGGTTCGCTTCCTCAATGTCTCCCGCATGGGTCGTGAGACTAGCGGCGAGCAGTAGCACACCCCCCAGCAAGGAAGGGTAACGTGATGGAAAATTAAAATTAGACATGGTTAAAGTTTTATATTGTGTGGAACGGGTTACTTCGGTGGCGATTCTACCAAATAACCGATGCGATTTGACAGTGAATTCCATCCGGGTCGCTCGATGTTTTCAAGTAGAATTCAAGTCTGTTAAATTTAATTTGAATAAGAGCGAAGTAATGAGTTCCACACCCCCCACTGTTGTCTCTAATTTCATCCGCACCATTATTGATACTGACTTGGCCAGTGGCAAACACCGCGACATCGTCACGCGCTTCCCCCCTGAGCCCAATGGCTATCTGCACGTGGGGCATGCAAAGTCCATCTGCCTGAATTTTGGTTTGGCGCAAGATTATCAAGGCAAGTGCAACCTGCGCTTTGACGATACCAACCCGGAAAAAGAAAGCCAGGAGTATGCGCAATCCATACAAGATGATGTGCGTTGGATGGGTTTTGAATGGAACGGTGATGTACGCTGGGCTTCGGATTATTTTGAGCAACTCTATCAATTTGCCGTGGAACTCATCAACAAAGGCTTGGCCTACGTAGATGATTTAACACCCGAGCAGATGCGCGAATATCGCGGCACATTAACTCAGGCAGGCAAACACAGCCCCTCACGCTCTCGTTCGATAACGGATAACTTAGACTTGTTTGCCCGCATGCGCGCCGGGGAGTTCGCCGATGGCAGCCGCGTATTGCGCACCAAAATTGACATGGCCTCATCGAATATGAACATGCGCGATCCGGTGATTTATCGGATTCGCCGTGCGCACCACATCCGCACGGGCGATGCGTGGTGCATCTATCCCATGTACGACTACACCCATTGCATTTCTGACGCACTGGAAGGCATTACACATTCCCTGTGCACCTTGGAATTTGAGGATCACCGCCCTTTGTATGACTGGGTGCTGGACAACCTGAGCATCGGTTGTCACCCGCGCCAGTACGAATTTTCCCGCCTGGAACTGCACTACACCATCACCAGCAAACGCAAGTTGCTCCAACTCGTTACCGACAAACATGTGTCGGGCTGGGACGATCCGCGCATGCCCACTATTTCAGGTATGCGTCGCCGTGGTTATACGCCGGAAAGCATACGCGAATTTGCCAAACGTATCGGCATTTCCAAGAGCGATAACACAGTAGATATGAGCGTATTGGAAGGCTGCGTACGTGAAGATTTGGAAACCAAAGCACAGCGTGTAATGGCGGTCATCAACCCGCTTAAGGTCGTGGTGACGAATTTTATTGCAGGGCAAACCGAATCCCGTTCCGCAGGGTTCCATCCTCAACATCCTGAGTTTGGCGAACGGCTTGTACCGTTTGGCAAGGAGCTTTGGATCGAAGCGGATGACTTCAGCGAACATCCGCCTGCGGGCTGGCAACGCCTGACCATAGACGGCGAGGTGCGACTGCGTTACAGCTATGTATTGCGATGCGATGAAGTAATTAAAGATGCCGCAGGCAATGTGGTCGAACTGCGCTGCTCAATTGATCCCGACACGCTGGGAAAAAATCCGGTGGGGCGCAAAGTAAAGGGGGTAATTCATTGGCTGTCGGTGGAACATGCCCTGCCTGCGACTATCCGTTTATATGACAGGCTATTTACAGTATCCGAACCCGATGCGGATAAAGATGTTGATTTCTGCACCTACCTGAATCCCCATTCATTAACCGTTGCAACCGGCTGGGTAGAAGCGACGGTACGCAATGCCGCACCCGAAACACGCTATCAATTTGAACGGCTGGGATACTTCTGCACCGACCGTCACGAGCATCAACACGGTAAAAAATGGGTATTTAATCGCATTGCCACGTTGAAAGACTCCTGGACAAAGGAATAAGTGCTTAGGGGAAACAACTACAAACCAAGGTGTGTTTGTAACATTCCGAGACCAACATCCTAATAAATCTCTGAGTTAACCGACTCTCAAAACGAAGATGACCCTTGTCCTTAGGGGGCGAGAGGGGCTGGTTTTGACAGTATTTTGCTGTGTTTTGCTGTGTTTTGCGTTTAAATTCGAACCCCTGATGGAGCTACGAAGTAACCAGCCACAGGGGAAGTAGTATCACTACTTCTTTCTTACACCCGCCAGTACCACCACAACACAATCGCCTGTGGGCGGTCTTGATGCATCTCGGAGGAGTAAACTGATTCCAAGAGTAGACTAAATTAGTGTCTCAAAAATCGTAGACGAAAAAAAGCCAGGCATCACAGCCTGGCTTTTCCTAACAACTAGGTCAACTACACTACTGCGATTACTTAGCGTGGCAAGCCAAACAAACCTGGCTACCACCGTTACCGCCGCCTGTACCAACCCCAGCAGTTACGCCATTCGTAGCCGTAACAAACGGTGCGCGCAAGAACACGCCGTTATTGCTGTGTGGATCATGGCAAGTTGCACATTCAACAAACGGCTGATTTAGACCATTCAGCGTACGTGAGTACAGTGGCATATCCGATTTTTGCTGACCAGCAGTACCAGTATCAACATACCAAGTTACCAAGCCGCTAGCCAAAGTTTTCTGGTTAACGCGACCGGTACCACCCACAGAAACGTTAGTACCCCATGAACCCGTCGTAGCAGATACTGGTGCATAATCTGGGTCAACAAAAGTTGCGCCGCCTTCAGTGACACCACCACCAGCGTACTGCATGCTGACTGGGTGATCGTTACGAAGATCAGTCCCGAGGTAAATCAGGTCGCCAGAGTTGCCGTTGTCTGGGCCGATAGTGTTGCCACCCAAGCTTGACATTTTGCTGCTTTCGTTCCAGCCACCTTGGCCAGGTCCTGTTCCAGCGAGGCCACCAACAGCATCGCCTTTTGCCAGATCATCTACCGAACCATCATCCACGCCCAAAGAAGAGATACCAGTGTTCAACTGGGAACCAGCATAACCCCTGCCGCCGCCTGGGCCGTTCAACACTGCGTCCATCGCTTGTGTACCGTCATGGCATGACAAGCATGCAATCGATACTGAACCGATTGGAGCTTCGTCCGCGTCAAATGTAGATGTACCCAACGCGCTGTAACGTGTGTAAATAGTAGTGCTGTTCAATTTACGGTTCCACAATGGTGCCGATGCAGACTGATCTGCTCCGTGTGGGGTGTGGCAGAATACGCAAATTTCAGTGGTAGCGTCTGTAAAGTTACCGCCTGTCAGGTTGCCCGAACCCAGGTTATGCTTAGTTTGAGCAATACCAGTACCACCAGCCATTGCCGAGCTGCTGATTGCAGCCAAAGCCAAGCCACTAGCTAATTTTGAGATTGTTTTCATGTTGAGTGAGTCCTTTTATGAAAGTTAAAAAGAGTTACCGCTTTCGCTACCTGCACTGTTCGTTTGTTTTAAGTGCCCTCGTACAGAAAGCACATACCATGCCAATACTAACACATTGTTTTAAAAGTAAATAATTATTTAGGCTATCTATATCAATCCAACAATTGAGAATGCACGCTTAAACAAGCTTCCCATTATTGGGATTTATTGCCCACTTTTGCAAAGACCCAGCGCGCAGCTTTTTTCAAAATCTAGCCGAGCAGCCGCAAAGTTCCCCAATGCTAGCTGCGCCTGCGCCCGTCCTGTATAGCAAATAGGGTTATCGACATTCAACGAAAGTGCGCGATTGTAGTCCATCAACGCCGCCTGATATTTTCCCAACATGTATTTCGCCGTCGCCCGATCACAATACAAAAAATCATATCGGGGATAAACTTTGATTGCCGTTGTAAAATCCTCTACGGCTTCGCTGTAACGCTCCAACAACACGAATTCATTTGCCCGAATGGCGTAGATACGCTCTACTCCAGGCATATCGTGCTTATCACGCACCAGCTTTTCTGCATCATTCCACAGCAA
>CAZSPN010000048.1:0-18162 GCA_964608835.1 uncultured Gallionella sp. | reverse complement strand
AGTGCGCGTCGCGCATTAACTACATATTTCGGGTACTTTTATTCGCGTACCAACAGGCAGGATCGTTGGATGGCACACCCCTTCCCCAATATGAGTGAACCTGAGAAGGCGGTATGTTACCTGACCGATTACAAGGACTATGATTCGGACCACTTGGCGCGACTCTACAACAAGGCATCCATGCATGCCATTGACTGTTTCTTTATGCAGGTGCGCAGACGGTTGTCTATCCTTGAGCGCCCGATAAGCTCAGCGAATAGTGCCAGTCGGACTTGGTATGGTTATAGCGCCTACAATCCGGAAACCATCGTGAAGTTGCTGGGGATCTTCCGCGTGTTTTACAACTACTGTCTGGTCGGTCAGGATAAACATACACCGGCGATGCGTCTGGGGCTCGCTAAGGGCAAGGTTAGTCTGGAAGATATTATTTATTTTGGTTAGCTAAAATATGAAACAAAGACGCGTAGGAAATAAATCCAGACAAAAAATAATACAGCAAGAAGAGCTCCCGTTAGCCAGCCGTGCAAACATACCCATAAAAATTCGCCAAACCGCTTGGGAGAGGACAAGAGACCATCCAATAATTTGGTTTTTGAATGTACTTGCAGCGCTTCTTGCGATTGTCTTGACGACCGTTGACGCTTTCCGGGAGCCTGAAATTCTCCCTTCGCAGGCTCAGATCGACTACCCCTTTGCCGCACGCTTTTCATTGCACAACCCCAGTATCATTTTTGCAATGACCGACATGAGGCTTAATTGCGTTTTGTTGAAGGTCAAGCGTGCGGAAATTCCGAATCTCGAAGGAGGAATTCCCGTTGATGACGGAATCATAGCCACCATTCTTGGTGGCAAAACGATTGAATATGCATGCCCAATTCAAAAAGCCATCGAACTCGACCTGGTTGTTCAAGCCACCATTAGAATCGACGCTAAGTTTAAGACGATTGGGTATGAGCGTACTACTAAGTCTGAGTTGTTCAACTGGGACATTAGTTCTCGCCAATGGATAAAAGGCGAAATTATCAATTAGCGAGCTGCCTAGCCTTGCAAATGCACAATCGTGAAAAATTAATTGTGCATTATTGAACGACCTCCAAACAAGCTGGTTTATTACACACCTTTGCGGAACGGCTAGCCTTCGGGTCGCTTTTGTTTTTTAGTGATCTAACAGGGAAGCAGCTATTCGGGAATTAACTCGCGCCATCCTTGACGTATTTTCTGGAAGCCACTGTGGGTAGTTGATTCGAAAGGCGGTGGCGGTGGAACACCAGTTTGACCAGAGGCTAGGACATATGATGGGATAGGCTCACCGTTGATGTACACCATGTTTATCCCAACGATGGGGGAAATAGTTTGGTCACCACCCGCAAGGCCTGTTTTATAGCCAAAATAATTAAACCAGCCATATCCTCCCGGAGAGCAGACCGTGTTGGAAGGAACAATTGTTGGTACGATTAAAATTCCCCTTGTCAGGAGAAAGTCAACGTTGGTTCGTTCTCCTGTATCCGGGAAATCGACATACCAGCCACGGCCTGTAGTGAAATCGACGGGGTTATCCGTGCCTGTCCGACTCGCTCCAGAATTGGTGATCGTTTGCTCTACCAACGTAGTGCGGGGATTAGTCAAAGCCGTACCGTCATCTTTGATTGCATACAGAGATTGCTGTTGCGTATTCCCTAAATCAGCACTCTCTAGGTATTTACCTGTACCCACATATATGACACGTTGGTTGTCAATGAGACCCAAGGTTGGTGCCGCTGTGATAGGCTGCGGCACAGTGCCGGCGGTATCCGAAAATAATGTCGCAAAATTCGAGACATTGCCCGTTCCAATAGCGGCGGAAGCAGAGCTGTTAATATCAAAACGCCAGACGTTGCCCTCCAAGTCCCCCCCGTAAACAAACCCTGCCAGGCTACCTTTATTCAAATCTCCACCCGGCGTGTCGTTATAAATGTTGAACTTGGCCAGGCCGCTTGGCGTAGTGGCAGAGCCCGTTCCAGTAGAGATGGCGGATATAATTGCTCCCGTTCCGGCATTAAGTACATACAAGTAGCCCAGACCGTCGCCTGCGGGCGAATTGGCGGTTATGTTATCCGCGCTAAGTGTGCCGTTATCATAACCGGAGGTAACCACCACGACCCACGTGCCATCTACTTTTTTGGCAATGACCGGCTTGCCATAGGTGTAGCCAAGATTGGCATTATTCACAGGGGTAAATTCCCATAGCAAAGCCGGTGTCACAGGATTAGTGATGTCCAGTGCGTAATAGCCCCGTCCACCAGCGTTAAGTCCGCCAACTAAGATAGTCTTCCAAGTCGCCGATGCGAGGGTGCAATTGGCGGTGCAAACATCCGATATAGTCACCGAGCCATTAACGAAGTTGGCATGCTGACCGCTATAGTTTTTATCTGCCAATTTCCACATATTGGGAATGACCATACTCGGTACATAAGCCCAACGCTCTACCCCGTCTGCCGCCGCGAAGGCGTGAAGCATACCGTCGTTCGCGCCAACGAAAACCGATCCTGCCCGACTTGCATGAAGAGCCTTAAAGCCGGAGTAGCCCGGATCAGCATAGTCAAAGGTCGGTGCACTAACGAACGCGGGCTGAGACTCCAGCACATCACCCAGCACCGCATCGCGGTAGCGATAGAGCCAATTGGCAGCGGCATTACTGGTGCGATTTTCCTCGTAATTATGGCGACCGCGCAGAAAATTGATCAGGTTTGTTCCCGCTGCCGCTGTTTGTTGGGTTGCCGTCAACGAAGACCATTGGCTTAATCCGCTAATGTGCGCGACGGAAAAATTGCCCGGATTAGCGGTCGCGTAAGCTGTGTCGAAACTGACCAGTGCCGTACCTGCGCTGTCAGCGGTATAGATGGTTCTCGTGTCACAGTTTGCATTGTTGTAACATGTCGCGGTGGTTGGCGCGGCAGTAGGGCCAACTTTGGCAGGCAAAGTGCCTAGACAGGCAACGGCAATCCCCTCCGTGCTTGCATTTCTACAGGTCAGTGACGCACTGTCAAACACTTTCGGCAAAGCGCAGTCGGCGGTATCAATAATGGTATCCGCGTTGATATCCGTTGCGGGCATAGAGCAGTAGTGAACGGTGCTGCCGCTGCTGGTATCGCTCACAATGATATTGGGAGATGTGCAAGTGGATGCGGAAATGTTTTCCACGCACCAGCTTGCGGTCTGACTCGCTACCCCTGTTGTCAGATTGATCGTGCGCTGCTCCAAATTACCTACCCATTTCGACGTGGTATAACTGGCAAGGTAGGAAAAATTATTGCCCAATACGGGATTAAGCGTGCTGGTTGCTGCCGCTGCCGCCGAGCCGACTACCCGGTTAATACTTTGCAGCGTATTTGCCAAGCCGGCAGCCAGGGAATCCGGGTCGGTTGCGTTGAAGTAATTGCCGCGACCGTTCACCGAGGCATGCCACAAATCATCAATGGTCGTTGGATCGTTTCCGCTTGTTGGGGGGGCGGGCCAGTTGCAGGCACCACTGGTTTGCCAAGAACAAACCGAGGGGGGGTTCGCTGTCGTACCGTGGGCAACGGAATAATAATCCCCGCTAATATCATCCAAATAAGTGGAGGAGAAAATCATTTTCCCGCGCGCACCCAAACCCAATCCGTAGGTAGTCAAGTGCTGCTGGGCATTGGTGTCAATTCCGCTGGCAGGAACATTATTTAGGCAGACATCTACGCCTGCCGAACCCGTGCAATTGCCCAATGCGGCAGCACGCAAATCAGTTTGATAATAATACATCGCGGTGTCGGCAAGCGTATCGGATGTGCCGCCCGCACCTCCCGTGCAGGTTATTGTGGTATAGCCATTGGCCGAAGAGGCTGTTTGTGGCGTGCAGGCCGCAACAGTCGTTGTATTGCTGACTGGGCTGCAGGTTGTGTTTATGTAGTCCGGCGCGCCACTGTTACCTGCGGTACAAGAAGAAACATAGCTCGGCCCGGAAATCGTGGTGGTTGTACATTGAGATGCCGTCACCACCGAGGTGTTGTTTGGCGTGCCGGATTGATTCACATTTGTGCAGCTGGTGACAAAGGTCGGTGAACTCCATGCCGAGTAGGTGCAATTACTGTAAATCTTCCCGTTGGAGTCGGCGTTGTTAAGCGTGTACGTCATGCCGCCGGGAATATATGCAGTAACGACGGTTGCGGAGCCATCCGACACCCTGACGGTAGGTGTAACCGTTACATTTGGACCAGTAATGGTGACGACATTACCACTCACTGTGGCACTGTGCCCAGATACGTCGCAATTTCCGCGTACGCTGCTAGTGCAATCGTTGATGCCAACGGCGATTGCAGCGGCCACGGTATTATTGTCGTTACTTGCGCTGGTTTTGCCCCTAAGAATTTCTACACCGCTAAATCGAACCCTGTTAATGCGCGCATTAACACTATTGGTGATGGTAATAGTGGCCGTTCCAACCCCGGAGCCGGAGGTAACGCTGGCGGAAGTCTTGCAGGTGGTGGCTACTGCTGACGAACCACTTAAACCGCTGACCGTGGCGCATTGCACATTGGTGGCAACAGCGCAGCTTCCTGAAGTGACCACCGACCAATTGGCATTGGCTACCCCGTCCGCAGGTGCGGTGCCGCAAGTGGCTGCATTGTTATTGCAACGCATCAACACTTTGCTGAGCGTTCCTTGCAAAGTGCTGGTTTCCCGTGTTATTTGTGTCTGTGTCTGGGCAGTTTGGGTAGTAATTTGGCTGATTGATGCGCCGTCATAATAGGGTCGGGGAGATGCGCCGTCCTGGTTGCCGATGGCCGAACCATCGAGCTTGTATCCTGCGTTGCCGTTCCAATAGCCATCGGTGGAGAGAATAACGAAATTCTGCTGGCAGGAATACTGCATCGGATCGTTGGGGGTGATGCCGTTCAAGCTGGGTGGGGCGGTGTTTGCAACGAACGCAGTAGCGGTAAAGGTCATGCCGCCACCGTTGTTAATGATAACCGGGGTTGATCCCAATGCCGATGCAGGGCCTGTAATGGTGACGACACTACCTGATCTGGAGGAGGTGTAAGGACTATTGTTGAGTTGGTCGATTTTATCCGCAATACGTGTTGCAACATCGCCGGTAGGGCTGTCGCTGGAGGTTGAGCCATCCATTATTTCTGTGCCTCCCACTTTAATGCTGCTGACGGAAGTGCTGCCGCTGCCCCCCACGGTGATGGTGGCGGTGTAAGTAGTGCTGCCGGCAAATTTATAGGCATATAAATTGCCGACTTTGGCAAGGGCTTCACGTAATGGTGTGGAAGACCCTGTGCTGGTAGCGTAGAGCTTGCCATACCAGGCACTTTTTTGTGTGGCATCAAAAGGGGCAATGTCAGCGATGGAGGGTGAATTGTTATTATTCATGGACATAAAGCCCACGCGGAATTTGTTGTCCAGCGTTTTGAATGCTTGTCCTACGCCTGTTTTCATCATCAACATCCGATGGCTGTAATAACTGTACCAGTTGGCAAAGTTGGTTCGTTCATCCGTGTTACCCGGGCCGGAGGTGGCACTGACGATTACTTTGGTAAACACGCCCATCCCTGGTGTTGAGCCGATATTGCTATTGCATTCCTGGTAAAACGTACCGGATGTATTGAAGTAATTTTGTTGTGCAGCGGTAGTTTGTGTACCAGAATACCTGTAGTAAAACGCCGCTTGCGGGGTGAGGCTAATGCCACTGTTGCCACTGCCGCTACCCCCCGTGAAAGAGGTGCTAAGGTCTGTAGTCCCCGCAGCAGTATCGAAACCATCTACCCATGCGTTGGTGAAACTGGAATTGGCATAACTTGCCCCGGCAGCAGTAACCGGAGGATCATAGGTGGTGGCGGGGTTGTAGTATGTGCCATTGCATTGGTTGCTGTTGTAGCCGTATCTATCGGCAAAATTCTTGGCGGCATCCGGCATGTAGTCCCATGCCATGCTGCCTGAATCATCCAACATCAGCATTACATTGGGCTTTACCGTGGAAGCGGTCGAATTTACCAGTGGCGAAGTTGCCAACACTACGGGAGCGGCTAGTACGGGTAACGCGATCATCAGGCTGATGCTCAGGATCAAATTAAACAGGTGACGGGTGTTGGAAACGTAGGCGCGAGTTTTCATGATTGCCTCTCTAATAAACAAACGATTGTACGTAGCTAACGGTATTTTTCAGGCCGTCAACTTTGACCGTGATGCGAAATTGCGTTGATTCGGTGGTTGATGCGGTGAAGTTTCCGCCCGCCGGCATAATTTGTACTGCATCATTGGTGGTAGCATTGGTTGTAACAAGCAAACAATTGGCTGCTGTGGGGACTTGATTGGGATCGCGGCACACACGCTCAATAATGTAGCGTGCGGCATTGCCGCTTGCATCCACTGCCAAGGCAACGCTATCTGTGCCGTCCCAGTCAACCGTGCCATTGGTTAGCTCCTCGTTGGGGCGGATATTGGAGTAATAACCCGACGCTGCATCTGTCACATTAAAAGGGTGGGCAGGATCATTCTGTACATTCGTAGCGGTAGCTAGTTGTTGGGCTTCCAACCAGTTCATCGCGGCCTCAACGCCCGCATCGCCGGAAGTGGTTGCCGCTTGCCTGAGAGCCAAGTTGCCTGCGATCATAGTGCCGGTATCGACTGAACGGATCAGGGCAACGGCAGCAAGCGACATCACCACTAGGGCAATGAGCGCGAAAAATAACACCACACCGCGTTGCTTAACGGAGGGACGAAACTTTTTGCGGGAAGAAGGCAGTGATTTCATAACGTACCTTTCGACCAAACCACATTGCGTAGCGGAATGATGGTTTCAAACACGCGATAGCGGTATTTCCGCCAATTGGCATCGTTACTTAAGTCGATCCTCGGAGCGGGTGAGGCAACTATTGGGTTGGTTGAGGTACCGCTCCAGGCACACACCCCGGTAGGGGCATCAGCTGTGAGTGAGCTACAGGTTTGGCTAACGTCAGTTTTTTCCATTAAACCATTGCGTGCCACGACCGCAATGCGCACTGCTTTAATGCGGTTACGATTGGCGGTTGTGGGAGTCGTGTTGGTTGCCGCCCAGATACCTCTGGCATCAACCCATTGCTCAACTTGATTGTTGTTGACTGCGCTAGAAATACCATATTGCGCTTGGATGTTGACGATTCCCGTTATTGAGGGACTTGCGTCACGCTCCAAGTTGCCCGCGTTTGCGGCGTAAGTGATTTCGTTCCAGCTCCCTAAACAAGCGATGCTATTGCCCGCAACCGCGCCACCCGCATCGCCCAACGTGACACTTGAAGCGGGCAAGCCTGTGACTGTAGTGAGATTGCAGGTGGTTGGCCCGGTGAGAACAACCGCCACACCTATTTGACAACCCAGATTATTGCCAATGTTCGCTTCTGCACCAGTCATCAGTGTGATCGGCTTAGGGTTGCCTGCAGTGGATGAGGTACCATACCGGATAGCGATGCTATCGCTGGCTCCCGCTGCTGTGCCGCCATCGGTAATAATAACGGGGGATAGTGGTGGTGATGTGGTAGGAACGCCGGCATCGGCGGCGGTGGTTAGGACGTTAGGCACATCACACTCAATTGCCGACTCCTCCACAGGAAGCAATCCGTACCCTGCCATTTGTACATCTCGCACCAAGGAATAGAGTGCAATACCGCCATTGGTTTGTGCATCCGATGAACTGGTCGTGGAGCGTTTTTGCCCTTCAAAAACCGAGAATACTTGCATGATGACTAAAGTGGCAAGCAGACCAATTACCAATCCAACTAGGATTTCCACGAGACTAAAACCAATCTGGGAAGGTAACGAAGGTTTGTTGCGCAAAGAAAGACGGGCATTTTCCATGGTATTAGCCCCCCGTGATATTGGCAACGGTCGTGAAACGATGAGCATCTTGACCGGGTTGTCGCCAACCGATAGTAACCGTCACTTCTGACACGCCCGACAAAGAAACGGTGCGTGTGCCGTTTGGCAGCAAAGTGGAAATGTCATGCCGCGGATCGGTGTCTGTAATCACATTCAGAGACAGATTGACCGGGTCGGGGTTTGCCCACATTACCCCTAGCCATTGCTGGGCGATGTAACTGGCCTCGGAACGAAACTTTGAATCTTCGGTGTTTTTCATCATTGCGGCTTGCAGGCCGACCAAAGCGAGTACGCCCATGGAAAACAGCAGTACTGCAACCAGTGCTTCAATCAAGACGATGCCTTGTTGGGACGATTTTGGTGTTTTGTGGGTAGGGGTTTTCATGATTGGAATTTTAGTTGCAAGCACCGATAGCTCCGGCGGTTAGATTCGGGTCACACATTTTGGAGCTGCCGCCCACACCGAAAACGATGCGTAAATCACGGCTATCTGCCGCATCCAGCACCGAAGAATCCAGATTAATTTCGGTGAGGCGGGCAGAGCCATCGGCATTGTTGACCGGAGTACCCAGGCTGTTGTAAGTGATAATGGTCGCACCGACAGGCAAAACGGTACGGGTAACATTTTTTGACCCTTCGTTGGCGGAGCGTGTCTCAATCACGTTGGGTGTGGCGGGGACACCCGACGCAATCGTCCAGCCGCTGTTGGTGTCCAGCCTGAAGAATACGTTGGTGTTGCCTTTAACCGCCTCGCTGCGCGCGCGCTGCAAGCCGTTTTGAATGGATTCCGCCGCATTGCGAATTTGCGTGTTTTGTATCCAGATGCTGTAACTGGGGGCACCCATCGCCAAAGCGAGGGCAAAAATAACGATGCCGATCATCAGCTCGATCAAGGTGAAGCCTAAAGATTTGCCCATGGGCAAAGCGTTTAGCATGTTTCGCCTTCTTTCATTTGCCAACAAGTCGCGGTGCTTGCCACCCCTTTGAATTTGGTGGTTCTCTTGTCATTGCTTTCGTTAATGGTGTAGGTGTAATCCCCCGCCGCACCTAGACCTTGGTTGGCCACGCTGGCGGCAGTGATGGTGTAGGTGGTGGGTGCTGTCACGCAAGCATAAGTGAAGTATCTGGTTGCCGCAGGGCAAGGAGTTCCTGTGGCATCGTAGGCACGATTGTCTTGGAAAAATTGTTCAAGTCTAATGCGCCCATTGGCAAGCTCACCCGTGGCTTCCACCAATTTGCCGCGCACCACGTAGTTGCTGTAAGAGGGGATAGCGACAGCCGACAAAATACCGATGATGGCAACGGCAATCATCAGTTCGACCAAGGTAAATCCTTTTGCGTAGTTCATGGCGCGCCTCATTTAACAATTGCGGCGGATGGTAGGACGCAAGAAATAAAATCGCCAGCCCTAGCTGACTGGAGGATGAATTGCGCGGATAGACGGCATAAACAGTGGATTTAATGCTGGTTTTGCGTGTTGCCTGTAAATAGCCGTGGAGTGCAAATCAGAAAGGCGGTAAAATCGCGAGTTGAACATTTATCAATCTTTAGGAGAAACGACATGAGCAAAAGCTTGATCCAATTCATTATCGAAGAGCAGCGCCATATTCCCAGTGCCAGCGGGGATTTTACGGGGCTGTTGAGCGATGTGATTTCCGCCTGCAAGCAAATTGCGCATGACGTGAATAAAGGCGCGTTGATTGGCGTGCTGGGCAGTGCGGGCAGCGAAAATGTGCAGGGTGAAACACAAAAGAAACTTGACATCATCACCAACGAGGTATTCATCAAGGCCAACGAATGGAGTGGTCACCTGGCGGCGATGGCATCCGAAGAGATGGACGACATCTACCCCATCCCGGCCAAATACCCTAAAGGCAAATACCTGATTACCTTTGATCCGCTGGATGGCTCATCCAACATCGACGTGAACATTTCCGTTGGCACCATCTTTTCTATTTTGCGCTGTCCGGAAGGCGTGGAGAACCCCACTGCAGCGGACTTCATGCAGCCCGGCACAAAACAAATCTGCGCCGGTTACGCGCTGTATGGCCCCAACACCATGATGGTGATTACCACCGGTCACGGTGTGAACGGCTTCACGCTGGATCGTGATGTTGGCGATTTCTTTCTCACTCATCCCAATATGCAGATTCCGGCAGACACACAAGAATTTGCCATCAACATGTCCAACCGCCGCTATTGGGAAGAGCCTGTGCAGCGTTATGTGGAAGAATGCGTGAAGGGCAAAGATGGCGGTCGTGAAAAGAATTTCAACATGCGCTGGGTGGCTTCGATGGTGGCGGAGGTGCATCGCATTCTGACGCGCGGTGGTATTTTCATGTACCCGTTCGACACCAAAGACCCTGCCAAGGCCGGTAAGCTGCGCCTGATGTACGAGGCAAATCCGATGTCGTTCATCGTTGAGCAAGCGGGCGGCTTGAGTTCGACCGGGCGCGAGCGCATTATGGAATTGAAGCCTCAAGGGCTGCATCAACGTGTGCCAGTTATCTTGGGTTCCAAAAACGAAGTAGAGCGCGTGGTGGGCTATCACAAGGGTCAATAACCATGAGTAAACCTCTGGTCTCTATCGTCATGGGTAGTGCTAACGACTGGGAGGTCATGCAACAATCTGCGCGCGCGTTGCAAGACTTCGGCGTGGAATTTGATGCGCGGGTGATTTCTGCACACCGTTCGCCCGATTTGTTGTTTGATTACATTAAAGACATGACCGGACAGGGCGTGCAGTGCTTCATAGCAGGGGCGGGCGGTGCGGCACATTTGGCAGGCGTGATAGCAGGAAAAACCACGCTGCCCGTGCTGGGAGTTCCGATTCCCTCGAAGTATCTCAAGGGCATGGACTCCCTGTTGTCCATTGTGCAAATGCCCAAAGGGATTCCCGTTGCGACATTTGCCATTGGCGAAGCGGGTGCGGCGAATGCGGGATTGTTCGCGGTGGCTATGCTGGCTTTGAATAATGCGGCGTTGGCGACAAAATTGACCGCGTATCGCCAACAACAAGCGGATGCGATCAAGGCAACAACATTGCCGGCGTTGTAATAGATTCCTATCTATTTGCAACAGTGTAACCCCTGTAGGAGCGAGCCCTGCTCGCGAATGAATGTAGCTATCGCGAGTACCCGCAAGGAGTACGCCGTGGTTGCAAGGGGCTACCGCCTCAACAACACACGCAGCATGGCTCGCTCCTACTGCTTTTTAACTAAGGAAACACCGATTAAGTCCGTTCGTAGTGAGTATTTTCTGTTTGCACCTTCGATACACCGCGCTAGGCGCGGCACTGATGGAACAACTAGCCATTCGACTAAGCCAGCAAGCTGGCAAGTCGCTGGTTATCAGAACGAACGGAAAATGTATCGATCCATAACTTGGACTTTAATCGGTACTTCCCTAAAGCGATTTATAGGAGAAAAAACATGAGCGAACAAAACACCACAACCGCAAGCAAATCCGGCAGAACCAAGTGGATCGTGATTGCTGCGATATTGTTGTTCATCGGATTTGCGTTCAAATTCCTATTGCCGAGCGGCTATAGCACTGACTTGTCTCAAATTGGCAAAGGCCGCGCCGCGCTGGTGCATGTGAGGGATAACCAAACCGTGCAAAGCCATGATTTTTTGGCGGTGATGGATGGCATACGCGACCGTTATGCGGGCAAAGTGGAATTTATGCTGGTCGATCACAACACGCCGCAGGGTAGCGGTTTTATGGCAACCCATAATGCGCAGCGTACCCATTCGGTGTTGCTGGACGGGCAGGGTAATCTGGTTAAGGTGATGCGTATGCCGCAAACGGAAGAAAGTTTGTCACAAGAAATCGATGCGATGTTCGGTGCGGCGCAATGAGCAGTGCAATGTTGCAATCGGACATCAAAAGCTTGCCCTTGCTTCATCGTGGCAAGGTACGAGATTTATACGCCGTGGATGCACAGCATTTGTTGATTGTGCAGACCGACAGGTTATCCGCTTTTGATGTGATTTTGCCCGACCCGATTCCGGGCAAAGGCGAGGTGTTAACCCGCGTATCCAATTTTTGGTTCGACAAACTTCGGCAGGTTATTCCCAACCATCTGAGCGGTATCGCACCGGAATCCGTGGTGAAAGCCGATGAGCAGGATCAGGTGCATGGTCGTGCCTTTGTCACCAAAAAATTGAAGCCGCTGCCGATAGAGGCTATCGTACGCGGCTATTTGGTTGGTTCAGGCTGGAAGGATTATCAGAAGTCGGGCGCGGTGTGCGGCATTCAATTGCCGACAGGTTTGCGTGAGGCGGAAAAGTTGCCGCAACCTCTGTTTACGCCCTCGACCAAGGCGGCGGTCGGTGACCACGACGAGAACATTTCGTTTGCTCAAGCAGTTGAGTTGTTGGGTGAGGTGCGTGCGAATGAGGTGAGAAATGCCACGCTCGCGCTTTATACCGAAGCGGCGAATTACGCGGCAAGCAAGGGCATCATCATCGCCGATACCAAGTTTGAATTTGGCACGGATGACACAGGCAAGTTATATTTGATTGATGAAGCACTCACTCCCGACTCTTCGCGGTTCTGGCCTGCCGATCAATACCAAGTGGGCAGCAATCCCCCCAGTTTCGACAAGCAGTTTGTGCGCGATTGGCTGGAGTCGTCGGGCTGGAACAAACGCGCGCCCGCACCCCATGTTCCGGCGGAAGTGTTGGCGAAAACCACTGCCAAATACCGTGAAGCGGCACAACGCCTGATGGGCGCATGAACTCCTCACCGAATCTGCTAATCGAAGGATTTGCGCGTTTTCGCGGGGATCATTTTGCGGAAGAAGATGTGGTTTATAAACATCTGGTCGAGCACGGACAAACCCCCAAGTTTTTAATCGTCGGCTGTTGTGATTCGCGGGTTGATCCCGCATTGATTTTTGATTGCGCACCTGGCGATTTATTCGTCATTCGCAATGTGGCAAATTTAGTGCCTCCCGCCGAAGACAGAGTAGGTCATCATGGCACGACCGCCGCGCTGGAATACGGCGTGCGCATTTTGGGTGTGGAACACATTATCGTGCTGGGACACGCGCATTGCGGCGGCATTCAAAATTTGATGAAGACAGGCGGCGCATCCAATCCCAATTCGTTTATCGACGACTGGATGAGTTTGGCAGAGTCGGCACGGGTTAGTGTTACCAGGGATTTCGCAACGGCAGATGGCGAACAACAACAACGCGAGTGTGAACAACGCGCTGTGCTGGTGTCGTTAAAAAATCTGCAAACCTTTCCTTGGATTAACCAGCGCGTTGCCGACGGCAAACTTAAAATACATGGCTGGTATTTTGAGATAGAGAGCGGGCAGTTGATGGGCTACAACGCAACCACCCGCAAGTTTGAAGCGTTACTTTCCAGTTAGTTCTTTGTAGCGCGCTTTGTCCGCATCAAAGCGCGCTTCTACCGCCGCTTTTTCCGCGAGTGACGAATCCAGGTTTTTTTGCAACCTGGCGACCCGCGACTGCGATTGGCGAAGATCATCCTGTAAAGATTCCGACACGGACTTGTTGTCTTTGGCGCGCTTTTCCGCCTCTAGTTGCAGCACCTTCAAGCCATCGTTCGCCATCTTAAGCTGGGATTGATTGCTGGAAATACGCGCCTCCACCTGCTGCAAGCTGCGTTTGCGCGCCAAATCTATTTCATCGGAATTACTGTAGGTATTTGTCAGCGTGGCATCGCGGCGTTTTAATTCCAGCGCGGCTTTTTCTTCATTCTGTTTTTTTGCATCGGCCTCTTTTTTGGCGGCACGATCTTCGGGGGTAAGAATATCCACCGTTTTCGTGACCCGACCTTTCTCCATTTCTATTCGGCTTTTATTGGCATACTCAGGCGGGATGGTTTCGCCGTAATGCGTTGTGCCTTTGTCATCCACCCATTTGTACATTTTTGCGGCTGCGGGCAAACTGACGGTCACGCCAACAACGAGAGCGATGTGTAGAAAAGGTTTAAGCATGTTTAACTCCATATTGATCCCGATATAATTTTGTTGCATTCAGATTCTGCACCATTCCGCTCTCGCTCTGCAAATAACCGAGCAAATCATCCAGCGTGGCAATGGCAATAACGGGGATACCATAACTTTGGTGCACCTCCTGCACGGCGGAAAGATCGCCCTGCCCGCGCTCCATACGATCCAGCGCGATCACCACGCCACAAGGTGTTGCCCCTGCCGTACGAATAATTTCGATGGACTCACGCACGGATGTGCCTGCGGAAATTACGTCATCGATAATCAGCACATGCCCCTGTAATTTTGCGCCGACTGTAGCCCCGCCTTCGCCGTGGTCTTTGACCTCTTTGCGGTTATAGCTGTATGGGGCGTTGCGCCCCAGCCCGGCCAACGCTATCGCCGTACCCGCCGCAAGCGGGATGCCTTTGTAGGCCGGGCCGAACAGCACGTCAAATTGCACGTTGGATGCGAGGATTGTTTTTGCGTAAAAATCCGCCAGACTTTTTAACGACAGTCCGTCATTGAACAATCCCGCATTAAAAAAATAAGGCGACATACGTCCCGCCTTGGTTTGGAATTCACCGAAGCACAACACTTTTTGTTGCACGGCAAAGCGAATAAAATCTTGGCGAAGGTCAGACATAACAAATGCAATAGGTGGAGGTAATGGTCGCCATTATAATCGTGCATTACTTACTCACTGGAAATTTTCATGCGCATTATCACCGTCAATCTCAACGGTATCCGCTCTGCCGCAAACAAGGGTTTTTATGAGTGGCTGAGGGAGCAAGATGCCGATGTCGTGTGTTTGCAAGAACTCAAGGCGCAAGCTGCCGACATGACCGAACAAATGCTCGCACCACACGGCTATCACGGCTTTTTTCACTATGCGGAAAAGAAAGGTTACAGCGGGGTGGGAATTTATTGCCGCACCAAACCGAAAAACTTAACCGTTGGTTTGGGTATTGCAGAATTCGATGCGGAAGGGCGTTATCTTCAGGCGGACTTTGCCGATTACAGCGTGGTGTCATTATATTTGCCATCGGGCTCTAGCGGTGAAGACCGCCAGGCAGTGAAGTTCAAGTTCCTGGATGCGTTTATGCCGCACCTGCGCGAATTGCGCGTCAGCGGGCGTGAAGTTATCGTGTGCGGGGATTGGAATATCGCGCACCGTGAGATTGACCTGAAAAACTGGCGTGGCAATAAAAAGAATTCAGGTTTCCTGCCAGAAGAGCGCGCCTGGCTGACCACACTGTTTGATGAAGTGGGCTTTGTCGATGTGTTCCGCCAACTTCATCCTGATTTGGAAGCCTACACCTGGTGGTCAAATCGCGGGCAAGCCTGGGCGAAAGATGTGGGTTGGCGCATTGATTATCAAATAGCCACGCCAGCTATTGCGCAGCGCGCCAAGGCGGCGGGGATTTACAAGGCGCAACGATTTTCAGATCACGCGCCGTTGTTGATTGACTACCGGGAATAAAAACCTATGAGGTGCTGATCAAATCGTTATGTGAAATCGCGCGACGTGGTAATTCAGGAAACCAAATAGTAGTGGTCACCATTGCGCTTGTAATGACGACATTTTAAGTAGCCAGTGCCGCGCGCTGCATTTTAATCAAGTCGGTAATGCCCGTCTGCGCCAAATCCAGCAGCGCGTTCATTTCGGCACGGCTAAATGCGTGACCTTCCGCTGTGCCTTGTACTTCGACAAAATGTCCATTGCCCAGCATCACCACATTCATGTCGGTGTCGCAGGCGGAGTCCTCAATGTAATCCAAATCCAGCACGGGCGTGCCTTGATATACACCAACCGAAATAGCGGCGATGAAATCATTCAGCGGGATTTCTTTTACCAGCCCCTCGCTCATCAAGACACTCACCGCATCGTGCAACGCGACGAATGCGCCCGTGATACTGGCGGTGCGTGTGCCGCCGTCTGCTTGAATCACGTCGCAATCAATCTGGATGGTGCGCTCGCCGAGTTTCTTTAAATCCACCACAGCACGCAGGCTGCGCCCGATCAGGCGTTGAATCTCCTGAGTGCGCCCGGATTGTTTGCCTTTGGCGGCTTCGCGTCCCATGCGTTCGCCCGTGGAACGCGGCAACATACCGTATTCCGCCGTTACCCAGCCTTCACCACTGCCTTTTTTATGCGGCGGTACACGCTCTTCCACGCTGGCGGTACAGATCACCTTGGTATCGCCGCACTCAATCAGCACTGAGCCTTCGGCATGTTTGGTGTAGTGACGGGTAATGTTGATAGGGCGAAGTTGGTTAGGCTGTCTTAGGCTGGGACGCATGAGAGTACTTAATGAAGTTGAAGGAAAGATTAGTTGATTTCGAGGATGTGGCTGACCGTCTCGTGGGTGCCGCGTGCAGGTTCGTCTTTACCCCAACGAATGGCAATGCCCGTGACATTGTCGGAATGCCCCGCCTCACGATGCAGTGCCTGCTGCACCAGATTGTCGAGCGTTTCCGTGATCGGGCTGGCGGCAAATGATTCGACCAACTCACTATCCAGAAAAGGCCCCCACAGCCCGTCGCTGCCGAGCAGGATGACATCGCCCTCTTGAATTTGAACCGGCTTGCCGGGTTCGATATAAAACATATCTTCCGCCCCGCCGAGACAATTGGTGATCTGATTGCGTTGCGGATGGATGCGCGCTTCTTCAGCCGAAATCATGCCCAACTCAACCCAGTGATACACCAGCGAATGATCTTGTGTTCGGGCTAAGACTTGTTTGTCACGCAGTAAATACAGGCGTGAATCTCCCGCGTGTCCCCAATACATTTTGCCATCCTGAATCAACGCCGCCACACAAGTTGAACCCGGAAACCCGCCTTTTTCTTGGTCGTAAGGAAAACGCATGATGCGCTCATGTGCGGCATGCATGGTTTCTGACAGAAAGCCTTTGGGATCGAGAATGCGTGGATTGGCCTCGTTGGCAAAGGCCTTGGTAAAAGTCTCGATGATTAAACTGGCGGCCAATTCCCCGTGCAAATGCCCGCCCATCCCGTCAGCCAATACCAATAACAATGCGTCATTGCTGTAAGAATAAGCAACGCGATCCTGGTTAAATTTTCGGTTGCCGATGTGGCTGGCCTGGTGAATGGAAAAGTTCATAGGACGCAATCGTAATATAATGCGGCTCTTCAGCACAGCACTTTATTCCAATTCGTAATAGAAACGATAGCTGCGTTGGCTGCGCCACAATCTGCTCGCTGTACAAAATCGTACTATCTGCGCGATTGAGCCTTGCCGCCTTGCTCTCCCTTCTATTACTTGCTGGAACACGCTTTCTTAATTTATTGAGAGTTACCCTTGAATTTAATTTTAAGCATGACCGGCTATGCCAATGCCAATGCAGAACTCGGCAGCGGTTCACTGACGCTGGAAGTCCGCTCGGTTAACCATCGCTATCTGGACATCCAGCTGCGTATGCCCGACGAATTGCGCGGCTTTGAAAGTGCCTTGCGCGAAGCAATTACCGCACAGTTGCAGCGTGGAAAAGTGGAATGCCGCATCAACTACGCGGCACGCTCTGCGCAAAGCGGCGCGACCCTGAATCAGGAATTGCTACAACAACTCGCGGCCTGGAACAAGCAAGTACAAGCAGCCCTGTCCGATGCGCGCGGACTAAGCGTGGCGGATGTGCTGCGCTGGAATGGCGTGCTTGAAACGCCCACCGCAAACTCCGACGAATTGCGCGATACCTTGCTCGGCCTGATGCAAACCGCGCTGCAAGAATTCTCCGCCGCGCGCGCCCGCGAAGGCGAAAAACTCAAAGCGTTTTTATTGCAACGATTAGAAAAAATTGAAGCGTTGCGCAACGCGGTCATGCCGCATGTCCCCGCCGCCATTGCGGCGTATGAGCAAAAAATTTCGGCACGATTACGCGAGGCAATCCAGGGCGGCGATGATGAGCGGGTACGTCAGGAGGTGGTGGTGTACGCCAGCAAAATCGACGTGGATGAAGAATTGTCGCGGCTCGCCAGCCACCTCACCGAAATGCACCGCATCCTCAGACAAGGCGGCGCGGTGGGCAAGCGACTCGACTTCTTGATGCAGGAACTCAACCGCGAAGCCAACACCTTGGGTTCAAAATCGGTTGATGCGGAAGTCTCGCGCAGCGCGATGGAAATGAAAATACTTATCGAACAGATGCGCGAACAAATTCAGAATTTGGAGTAATGCCATCTCGCTTTTTACAAATAATGGGTGCGTTCCTTAATTGCGCTAGAAATAGCATATTAATTCGAGTCTGCCCCTGAGGTCTCCCCACAAACCCCCGTTGCATTTCAATCAACTAGGGCGTACTGTCC
>CAZSPN010000047.1:0-18444 GCA_964608835.1 uncultured Gallionella sp. | reverse complement strand
ATCAAACTCTTCAGTTTAATTCCTGTTTGATTCATTACTTGAATCGGTCCTACTCAAAGTGAATCATTGACATGATTCTTTTTTACGACTTCGTGTAGGTTGTTACTTATTTTTTAAAGTCGTTTACCCGGATTTTAACCAATTTATTCAATCGGTAAATTTCCGCGCAAACCCCCTAAAACCAAGTGCCTACACTCGTCGGTTGTTTATTTATTCTGTTAAAGAGCGGCTACCTAGGTAGCGAAGAGGTGCGCATTATAGAGATGTAAAAACTCTCGTCAACACTTTTCTGAAATATTTTTATAATAATTGTGTGTCGCCTGTTTGATTGCATTATTCACTACAATACACGCTCATTCAAAAAGCTCACAAATGGCACAAATTACTTTAGGAATTGAATCGTCTTGCGATGAGACTGGCATCGCGCTATACCAGATGGGGCGCGGCTTACTGGCGCATGCACTGCACTCACAAATCGCCATGCACAATGAATATGGTGGCGTTGTTCCCGAACTGGCCTCACGCGATCACGTGCAGCGTGTTATTCCTTTAGTGAGAGAAGTTTTACGTGAAGCAAATGTATCGCTCAACAAAATAAATGCAATCGCTTATACCCAAGGCCCCGGTTTAGGAGGTGCATTACTGGTTGGTGCAAGTGTGGCCAATGCACTGGCTTACGCACTCGACATCCCGACTATTGGCATCCATCATCTGGAAGGGCATCTGCTATCCCCGCTACTCTCCGACCCCGCACCTGGATTTCCGTTTGTTGCGCTTCTGGTTTCCGGCGGACACACCCAACTCATGCGCGTGGATGGCGTTGGGCAATACACCCTGCTTGGCGAAACACTGGATGATGCGGCAGGCGAAGCATTCGACAAAAGTGCGCAGTTGTTGGGCTTGGGCTACCCCGGCGGCACGGCCTTGGCAAAACTTGCCGAAATGGGTCGCCCAAACCTGTATAAATTGCCGCGCCCAATGTTGCACAGCGGCGATTTGGAATTCAGTTTCAGCGGATTAAAAACGGCGGTGCTGACATTGGTGAAGCAAAGCAATGACGATGGGCAAACGCGTGCCGACATCGCCTACGCCGTACAAGAAGCCATTATTGATGTACTCGCCCACAAGTCACGTGCTGCCCTGGCTCAAACCGGATTGAATCAACTCGTCATTGCGGGTGGTGTGGGCGCAAACCAAATGCTGCGCAACCGCTTAACCGGTGATATTGAAAAACGCGGCGGCAAAGTGTTTTATCCCGACTTGGAATTTTGCACCGACAATGGCGCGATGATCGCCTTTGCCGGTGCGTTAAGGTTTGCGCAACAACAAGGTAATAAAGACTATCGCTTTAATGTGAAGGCACGCTGGAATCTGGCGGAGATCACGCGCTAATCAACCTGCCTTCTTGCTACCAATCTTACCTTCTTTACCCGCCAGCAAATTTTGGATGTTGCTCTTGTGCCGCCAGATCAGCAGCAGCGACATCACTAATGATGCCAGTACCCACTCATGCGGCAAGCCCAACATAAAGGCGTAGAGCGGCGCGGCAATCGCCGCAACCAAAGCAGATAAAGACGAGTAGCGAAACACCACCGCCATAAACAACCACGTCGCCAACACAGCCAAGCCCAGCCAGACACTCAACGCGAGCAATACACCCAGCGCTGTCGCCACCCCCTTACCACCCTTGAAGCTCAAAAATATCGGAAATAGATGTCCGAGAAAAACCGCTAACGCAACCAGCGCGATTTGCACATTACTCAAACCCAACTGCATTGCCACAAACACTGCCAGCCAGCCCTTGGCCGCATCACCGAACAACGTCAACGCCGCAGCCGCCTTCTTACCGCTGCGTAACACATTAGTCGCACCGGGATTGCCAGAACCATAAGTACGCGGATCGGCGATGCCGAACGCTTTGCTCGTCACCACCGCAAAAGAAATTGAACCCAACAAATACGCGGCGATTACAAAAACTATGGTCAACATCAGGAATACCTTAGAATGAAACAGGCGCGGATTTTACCAGACCCCAACACAACTACTGATGGAACAACTAGCCATCTGACTAAGTCGGCAAACTACGCCAACTAAGTCATTGGTTATACGCTGGGTGATAGTGAGAACACTCTCCTTAATCTGTTCGTGGTGAGCCTGTCGAAGCATTAACGGATTAAAGCTACTACCCTTCGACAAGCGGATGAAACAACTACCCATTCGACTAAGTTGTCAAAATACGACAGCCAAATCGCTGGTTATCAGGGCGAACGGTTAGTGGAGTACATCAACTATTAAAGCATCATCGATGCAACGGATTATTAAATGGATATTATTTTTCTACGCGAACTCAAGGTCACCACCCTAATCGGCATCTACGAACGGGAAAAGCGCGTGCCGCAAACGTTGCAGATTGACCTCGACATCGCCCTGCCCAACAGCCGCGCCTGCACCAGCGACGACATCAACGACGCGCTGGATTATGCCGATGTCGCGCAACACCTCCAGACTGTGCTGAGCGAGGGACATTTCTCCTTGATGGAAACCTTGGCCGAACATATTGCGCAGATTATCCTCAAGGATTTCAACGCACCGTGGGTCAAAGTCAGCGTCGCCAAACTGCAAGCGATACGCAACTGCAAAATGGTGGGGATCAGTATTGAGCGAGGACAGATCAAATAACAAGGTCTCATGATTATCTTTACTCATATGGACAAATAACTCATGGGTGTTAAGGCTGGTTTTGTTTATCTGGTTCAAGCTGGCGATCTTTATCGTTTTAAGATTGGCTGTGCAACCGACCTTGAAAATAGATTATCCACTTTGCGCACATCATCTCCAGTACCGCTATCTTTGCTCGGCGCGAAGAAAGTCATGGACATGTATGCTGAAGAAGAAAGTTGGCACAAACGTTTTTCTAAAACGAGAGCGAAAGGTGAGTGGTTTGACCTCGATGCTGAGCAGTTTCTTGAAATTGTTCGAGCATTCAAAATCCAATACGGCATTTGCCCATCAGATCGCAGCCTAGATGACCTAAAAATTGGCGGCACCTATTACATTTCCCTTGATGGAAAAAAGGCAATCGAAGTAGTGCTCACAGAATTAGAGTTTTTTAACGACCCCAAAAAACATGATTACGCATTAGTAAAAGAAAAATCTGGGGGGCAAGGCTGACATGTTTTCCCTGATGAAGTTCGTGCTACGCCTATTGGCGCGCTGTGCAATTTTATGTTTATCCTAAATTCACGTCTAATACCAGAACGGAAGAAGAAACAATAGAACGTGACTAGCTACCGATCCACCATCGATGGTGGCTTCTTTCCTCGACAAACTCAGGGCAAACTGCAGTTATTACTACGCAACCGATAAAACTACCCCCTCGGATGATGCTGTGCATGCAAAGCTTTCAGCCGCTCCCTCGCCACATGCGTATAAATTTGTGTCGTAGAAATATCCGCGTGACCCAATAACATTTGCACCACGCGCAAATCTGCACCGTGGTTAAGCAAGTGGGTGGCGAAGGCGTGGCGCAAGGTGTGCGGTGACATCGGCTTAGTTATTGCGCCGCGCTGCGCATGCTTTTTGATGAGATACCAGAACATCTGCCGCGTCATGCCTTCGCCGCGCGCGGTGACAAACAGCGCGTCACAAATTTGCTCGCCCAGCAATACGCCGCGCCCATCGGCCTGATAGCGACGCAGCCAGTCCAACGCTTCCTCACCCAGTGGCACAAGGCGTTCTTTGCTGCCCTTGCCCATCACGCGCACCACACCCATGTCCATGCTCACCTGCGTAATGCGCAGGGTCACCAGTTCGGACACGCGCAAGCCCGTGGCGTACAGCACTTCAAACATGGTGCGATCACGCAAGCCTAATGGCGTTTGAATGTCCGGCGCGTTGAGCAGTTTTTCGACATCCTGTTCGGTCAAACTCTTGGGTAAGTTGCGCGGCAGCTTGGGTGTGTCAATTTGCAGAGTGGGATCGATGGTGATTTTGCCTTGCCTGAGCAGGTAGCGAAACAGCCGCTTGAGGCTGGAGATGTTGCGCCCCGTACTGCTGGGTTTGGCTTTTTGCACAACCACCAGATGCGCAAGGTAGCCTTGTATGTCGCCATGCGTGGCTTGCAAAATAGATACGGTGTTTTGCTTATCCAACCATCTTACAAATTTGGTTAAGTCACGCCGATAGCTATCCAGCGTGTTGCGCGACAGACCATCTTCCAGCCACAGGTTATCGCAGAATTCGTCGAGCAGCTCAGCGTTGTTCATGCGCCAACAGCCACCGCTTGATGTCGATTGACTCTCCACTGGCATGACGCATGAAGCCGCCCAAGCCGGATTTACCCACGATGCGATGACAAGGAATGATGATGGGAATGGGGTTCGCGCCACAGGCTTGCCCAACGGCTTGTGCTGCGGATTTCAATTCGGATGCAACCTCGCCGTAACTGCGTGTCTTGCTGCGCGGGATATTGCACATGGCTTGCCAGACTTTTTGCTGATGCGCTGTGCCGCCGGGTTTAAGTGGCACGGAAAATTTCGCATCGGGGTTTGCAAAGTAGACAAGTAACTGATCGCATACTTTTTGTGCCAGCTCAGTGCATGCGCGTTGCGGCTTTTCGGCGGCAGAAAGCCAATCAATCCCTAACAGCGCGCGCTCATCGCAACGTATGCCGATTACGCCTACGGGTGTTGCCAGCTTTGCTTGATAATCCATATCACAATGATAACGCACAAATAAAAACGGAAGCCGAAGCTCCCGTTTTTATATCCAGCAAAAACTTGCTTGATGAAACTACTAGCCATTCAACTAGACTGCCAAGAAACCGAAACCAAGTCGCTGGTTATGCGCTTAAGCGCGGATTACCAGTTTTTAGTTTCGGCGTAACACCCGCATTCGCAGGCATGAGCCTTCACTGAAAACTTACCTGACGGCAAGTTTTTCTTTAATGCGTGCTGATTTGCCTGAACGCTCACGCAAGTAGTACAGCTTGGCGCGACGTACTGAGCCGCGACGTTTCAATTCAATACTTGAGATGATCGGCGAGTAGGTTTGGAAGGTACGTTCTACCCCTTCACCTGAGGAAATTTTACGCACGATGAAGCTGGAATTCAGACCACGATTGCGCTTGGCAATAACGACCCCTTCAAAAGCCTGAACGCGTTTGCGCTCACCTTCAACTACGTTTACGCTGACGACGACGGTGTCGCCGGGTGCGAATGCAGGTATGGTTTTACCCAGACGCGCGATTTCTTCTTGTTCCAATTGTGCAATCAAATTCACTTTACTGCTCCTTAGTTATTCGGGTCTTGTTCCTTTTGGTAAGCATCCTGAAATGCCGCCAGAAGCCGAGACTCCTCTTTTGTCAAATCACGCTTAGCCATTAAATCCGGCCTGCGCAACCACGTCCTGCCCAACGACTGCTGAAGCCGCCAACGCTGTATGTCCGCATGATTGCCAGACAACAACACCGGGGGCACGGCTTCACCATTAAACACTTCGGGGCGAGTGTAGTGCGGACAATCCAGCAAACCGCTCACAAAGGAATCTTGCTCGGCTGATTCGGCATCACCCAACACACCGGGCAGCTGCCGTACCAAACTATCCACCAACACCATCGCCGCCAATTCACCACCGGATAAAACATAATCACCGATGGAAATTTCCTCATCTACCATTTGACGAATCAGGCGTTCATCCACACCTTCATACCGTCCCGCCAACAGAATTAAACCTTCATCTGCTTGCGCCACTAATTCTTTTACAACACCTTGACTGAGCGACCTGCCTTGTGGCGACAAATATACCACCCGACTTTTTTCAACTCCGCTCGCTGCTTGTCGCTGTCTGGCTGCGTTAATCGCGCCTGCCAACGGCTCACCCAGCATCACCATTCCCGGCCCGCCACCGTAAGGACGGTCATCAATGGTGCGGTAGTTATCCGTGGTGAAATCGCGCGGATTCCACGTCTTCAACACATACTTGCCTTGCTCAGCTGCCCGTCGTGTGATGCCGTATTGAGTCAGGGCATCAAACATTTCGGGGAACAGCGTTATTACGTCGAATATCACTTTAGATAATCTGCCGACCAATCTACTCGAATGATCTTGTTCTTTACATCCACTTGCTTGATGGCCGTTGCCACAAACGGAATCAAAATCTCACCACTTCCGTTGGTCACACTCAACACTTCATTTGCGCCCGTTTCCAGCAAGTTTGCAACAACACCTAACAGCTCGCCTGCTTCGTTCACCACGGACAACCCTATTAAGTCCGTCCAGTAGTATTCATCATCTGGCTGCTTAGGCAAACTGTCGCGTGGTACGGCTATCAACAAGCCTTTAAGCTTTTCTGACGCATTGCGGTCTGGACAATTAGGCAATAAAGCCGCCAAGGTTTTATTGTGCGCTTCACACTCTAAAACTTTAACTTCCTGCCACGGACCTTGCTCTGAGCCTATCCACCAAGTTTTATAATCCAGCAGACTATCGAGATACTCGGTGTAAGGCTGAATTTTGACCCAACCTTTTATGCCATGCGCCGATGCCACGCGCCCCATAACAACCATGGGGCTGGTTATTTCCTTAAGCTGCGACAGCGGCTGCACCACCACGCTTAACCAGCTTGGCAACAGCATCGCTCAACTGCGCGCCCTTGCTTTGCCAATGGCTAACGCGAGCCAGCTCCAAACGCAAGCCTTCTTGACCCTCGGTAGCCAATGGGTTGTAGAAACCAACGCGCTCGATAAAGCGACCATCACGACGATTGCGTGAGTCTGCGACGACCACATTAAAATACGGACGATTCTTGGAACCGCCACGAGAAAGACGAATGATGACCATATATAAAACCTATCTTTAGTAATTAGCCTAGCGAAAGGGCGCGGATTCTACGACATTTTTGGGGTGGCGTGCAACATTTTGGCTAATGGCCATTAGCCGCTATAATCCGCCCTCTTCCGAGGGGTGCTGCGACCAGATGGATTTGGCCAGGCTCGGCAAGGGTAATTTGTTTCAACGGCACCCATTCATTTAACTTTTATGAATGGAGCTGTTATGAACGCAATCACAAAAGGTTTCACCGACTACATCGTCGCCGACATGTCCCTCGCCGATTGGGGACGCAAAGAATTAGCCATTGCCGAAATCGAAATGCCCGGACTGATGGCGATTCGCAACGAATACGCCGCGACTCAACCGCTGCGAGGCGCACGCATCACAGGCTCCTTGCACATGACCATCCAAACGGGTGTGTTGATTGAAACTTTGAAAGCATTGGGCGCGGAAGTGCGCTGGGCTTCCTGCAACATCTACTCCACACAAGACCACGCTGCTGCTGCCATTGCCGCGACAGGCACACCGGTGTTCGCGGTTAAGGGCGAGTCGTTGGTTGATTATTGGGATTACACCCATCGTATTTTTGAATGGGCGGACGGTGGTTATTCCAACATGATTTTGGACGATGGTGGTGATGCCACGCTGTTGTTACATCTGGGCGCACGCGCTGAAAAAGATGCGTCACTGTTAAACAACCCTGGTTCAGAAGAAGAGATTTGCTTGTTCAATTCCATCAAGGCCAAGTTGGCGGTGGATAAGACTTGGTACTCTGTGCGTCTCGCTGCGGTGAAGGGTGTGACCGAAGAAACTACGACGGGTGTGCATCGTTTGTATCAGATGTTTGAACGCGGCGAATTGAAGTTCCCAGCTATCAACGTGAACGATTCTGTGACCAAATCCAAGTTCGATAACCTGTATGGTTGTCGCGAATCGCTGGTCGATGCGATCAAGCGCGCAACCGACGTGATGGTGGCTGGCAAGATTGCGGTTGTTGCGGGCTATGGCGATGTGGGTAAAGGTTCTGCCCAAGCCTTGCGTGCACTGTCTGCACAAGTCTGGGTGACAGAGATTGATCCGATCTGCGCATTGCAAGCCGCAATGGAAGGCTATCGTGTGGTGACTATGGACTACGCTTGCGAACACGGCGACATCTTCGTGACAGCGACGGGCAACTACCATGTCATCACCCACGATCACATGAAGAAGATGAAGAACCAAGCCATCGTGTGCAACATTGGTCACTTCGACAATGAGATCGATGTCGCCTCACTCAAACAATACACGTGGGACAACATCAAGCCGCAAGTTGATCACGTTATTTTCCCCGACGGCAAAAAAATCCTGCTGTTGGCAGAAGGGCGTTTGGTAAATTTGGGTTGTGGTACAGGTCATCCGTCTTACGTGATGTCGTCTTCGTTCGCCAACCAGACTATCGCGCAGATCGAACTGTTCACCCGCACCAAGGACTACCCGATCGGCGTGTACACCTTGCCGAAGCACTTGGATGAGAAGGTCGCACGTTTGCAACTGACCACGCTGAATGCACAGTTGAGCACACTGACCGACCAACAAGCTGCTTACATCAGCGTGCCGAAGGAAGGTCCGTATAAAGCTAACCACTACCGCTATTAGACTCCAATCCTATTTCATCGGTGAAACTGCGTTGGCTTCCTCGCTCACTCCTAGTCGTGCTAATTGCACTGACAGCGTCGTTCGCTTGTTGTCGCCTTGTTTGACCTTCGAAATAGAATAGGAATAACAACATGGTCTCCCGTAATGAGTTTGCTGCTTATGTGGTGGAGCTTATGTCAGAGTGGGCGACGGTGTCAGTACGCAAAATGTTCGGCGGGCATGGCATATACCTTGACGGCATGATGTTCGCGTTGATTGTTGAGGATGAGTTATTTTTCAAAGCGGATGCGCTCAATGTGGCGCAATTCAAAAGCGAAGATAGCCACCCTTTTACATACCAGAGCAAAACTCGTATCGTGGAGGTGTCGTATTGGTCTGCTCCACCCGCCTGCCTTGAGTCGCCTGTAGAGATGAGCGATTGGTGTCAGTCAGGCTTTGCGGCAGCATTACGCGCTCACTCGACCAAGGATAAACCACGCGACAGAAAGGCAAAGGATGCTTAGAAAAATTCAAAGTTCTAAGTAAGGCAAGGCGCGAGCAAAAAATCGCGACGCGGCATATTGGTAATATGTAAGGAGTGATTTTTTGTGAGCAACACAGCATTGCAACGAAATTTGAATTTTGCGAGGTGTCCTGAAAAATGAAGCTACTTATCATCTGGGCATTAAACGCATTGGCACTGTTCGCCGTGGCGAATTTCGTCCCCGGCGTTCATGTTGACGGCTACGCCGCCGCGCTGATCGCGGCTTTGGTGTTGGGTTTCGTCAACACGCTGATACGGCCCGTGTTGCTGATACTCACCTTGCCCATCACGCTCGTCACACTTGGGCTGTTTATTTTTGCCCTCAACGGATTTTTATTCTGGTTTGTGGGCTCGGTGTTAAAAGGCTTTGTGGTCGATAGCTTTTGGCATGGGGTGTTGGGCGCGGTGTTGTACAGTATTTTTTCCTGGGCATTATCCTCTGCCGCCGCACAGGTAATGAGAAAGTAATTGAAAGATCATAATGAACAAACCGCTTATCAGTTTTGAATTTTTTCCCCCGCAAACACCCGAAGGTGTGGCAAAGCTAACGACTGCGCGCAAGCAATTGGCGGCAATCAACCCGGAGTTTTTCTCCGTAACGTTTGGCGCGGGGGGCTCCACCCAAGATCGCACCATGGAAACCATCCGATTGATCCATGCCGAAGGTCACCACGCTGCGCCACATCTTTCGTGCGTGGGCTCCACGCGCGACAACATTCGTGCATTGTTGTTCGCCTACAAAGACTTGGGCATCAATCGCATCGTTGCGTTGCGGGGTGATTTGCCTTCCGGCATGCACAGCATCGGTGAATTTCAATATGCCAATGAACTGGTGTCTTATATCCGTGCGCAGACCGGCGATCATTTTCACATTGAAGTGGCGGCCTATCCTGAGTTCCACCCTCAAGCCAGAACAGCGCATGACGATCTGCTCAATTTCAAACGCAAAATGAGTGCGGGCGCAAACTCCGCCATCACCCAATATTTTTACAATGCTGATGCTTACTTCCGCTTTGTCGATGATTGTCGCAAACTCGCTGTCACTGCGCCTATCGTGCCGGGCATCATGCCCATAGCCCGCTTCTCGCAACTGGCGCGATTCTCCGATGCCTGTGGTGCCGAGATTCCGCGCTGGATGCGCAAGACCATGGAAGGCTATGGCGATGATACTGAGTCAGTGCAGGCATTTGGTCTTGATGTCGTCACCCAACTGTGCGAAAAACTCCTCGCGGGTGGCGCACCTGCACTACATTTCTACACATTGAACCAAGCGGGTGCTTCATTGGAAATTTTGAAACGGTTGGGTTATCAATGAGCAAGTTACGCGCGCCTGAACTTCTATTACCTGCCGGCACACTCGACAAAATGCGCGCCGCGTATGCTTTTGGCGCAGACGCAGTGTATGCCGGACAACCGCGCTATTCCTTGCGTGCGCGCAACAACGAATTCCAATTAGAAGAGCTGCAAACCGGCATCCAGGAAGCACATACGCTGGGCAAGAAACTGTTCGTCGCCAGCAACCTGATGCCGCATAACGCCAAAGTCAAAACCTACATGGCGGATATGGAGCCGGTCATTGCCATGCAGCCGGACGCGCTCATCATGGCCGACCCCGGCCTGATTGCCATGGTGCGCGAGCGTTGGCCGGAAGTGGATATTCATCTTTCGGTACAAGCCAACACTGTTAATTACGCGGCGGTAAAATTCTGGAAATCACTGGGACTCACTCGCGTGATTTTGTCGCGCGAATTATCGCTGGATGAAATCGAAGAAATTCGCCAGCAATGCCCGGACATGGAACTGGAAGTGTTCGTGCATGGCGCATTGTGCATCGCCTATTCCGGTCGCTGCCTGCTCTCCGGTTACTTCAACCACCGCGATGCCAACCAAGGCACCTGTACCAACTCCTGTCGCTGGGATTACAAGGTAGAAAATGCCGAAGAAAATGGCGCGGGCGATATTCAAAAAATAGATTTCGATTTTGACAAGGCGTTGAGTCAAAGCGCGCTGTCCGATTGTGGCGGACAAGCCCGTCATCCGATGGCAGATCGCGTATATGTCATCTCGCGCCAGGATCATCCCAATGAATTGATGCCCGTGATGGAAGATGAGCACGGCACCTACATCATGAATTCCAAAGACCTGCGCGCAGTGGAACACGTCGAACGATTGGCGAAGATTGGAATTGATTCACTCAAAGTCGAAGGGCGCACCAAATCCATCTACTACGTGGCACGCACCGCACAGGTATATCGTCAGGCGATTGATGATGCCGTAGCGGGCCGTCCATTCAACTTGAGCTTACTCGGCGCGTTGGATGCACTGGCGAATCGCGGCTACACCGACGGCTTCTACGAACGCCACCACACCCACGAACAGCAAAACTACATGCGCGGCCACTCAGAAAGCTTCCGCCAACAATACGTCGGCGACATCGTGGCATGCGCAAATGGCATGGCCGAGATCGACGTGAAGAACAAATTCCAGGTCGGCGACAAGCTTGAAATCATCCATCCTTCCGGCAATCAAATTGTTGTGCTGAACGAAATGCGTAACCTGCAAGGTGAAACACTCACCACCGCACCGGGCAGCGGGCATCGTGTGCAGATACCATTGCAGGGCGAGTTGGCTAAAGGCATGGTGGCGCGGTTTATATAAATTTAAGCCTCCGTTCGTGGTGAACTTGTCGAACCATGAAAAGAAACATATCGCAAATCCGTTCGCCCTGAGCCAGTCGAAGGGCGAACGACAACGGAGCGCAAAAAATATGAGCTTCTGGGTTTACATCTCGCGTTGTGCTGACAATTCGTATTACACCGGGCATACCGACAATCTCGAAAAGCGCATTAGTGAACACCAGGATGGTTTATGCGCTGGCTATACAGTTGGGCGATTACCGGTTGAATTGGTCTTCAGCCAAGCATGCACTACCCGCGAAGAAGCGTTGGCAGCCGAACAACAAATCAAGGGTTGGAGTCGCAAGAAAAAGGAAGCCATGATGCGAGGAGATTGGGCAGAAGTATCACGATTAGCGAAAGGTGCTGACAGGGATGGTGCGCTCGCCCATCCTTCGACAAGCTCAGGACGAACGGGGAACGAGTAGCACAATTCAACTAAGGGAAACCCTCGGCATTAGGAAAGAGTTTTACTACCGCACACTAGACTTTGTGAAAATACATCCTGTATGGGCACTATTGATTTCTAGTGTTTATGCGCTTGTCCTGAATATCATCGCTTCTTTTATTTATCAGCAAATAACTAAATGATCTTCTCCGCCCTCTCCCAATCCTCCCGCTACGCCGCACTGCACCCACTGTTCACGCGAGCATTCGACTACATCCGCAACACCAATTTACTTGTCCTAAATCCCGGTGTCCATGACATCATCGACAAGCAATTGTTTTTGATTGTGGAAGAAGCGAATGGTCGTACCCGTACGGAGGCAAAACTGGAATGTCACCGTAAGTACATCGACATTCAATTAGTGTTGTCAGGAATAGATGAGATGGGCTGGAAGCCTTTGTCCGACTGCCACCAGTCAATCGCGGATTACAACAGTGAGCGTGACATCCAGTTTTTTGACGATGCACCGGATAGCTGGATTACCGTTCCTGCGGGCGCATTTTGTATTTTCTTTCCCGAAGATGCGCATGCGCCGCTGGTGAGTAGCGGCGCAATACGCAAAGTGATTTTCAAGGTTGCGGTGAGTTAACTACATCTCCGCTCGTCATTTATGTATAGCCCAATTTTTTGATTAGCGGATTCATTAAAATTGTTTGGTGAAATTCACTTAACTCAGGGTTATCCAGAAATGCAAACCGCCTCTTTGTTTTGATCAAGCCGGTGTCACTTGCTTTGCGTTGCACCGCCCCCTGAATGCCGAGATGAGCATCGATTTTTGACATGGTTTCTTCCGGGTAATCAAGCAGTGCCTCATAACTGACCGTTAAGAAGTTATTTGGGAATGCCTGCTCTAAAGATAGTGCTTGTGATACGTATTGTTCCCAGAGGTTAAATCCCTCCTGCAATAACTTTACTCTGCCCGACACTTGAAATCGGTAGCCCCTCTTCAAAAACTCTGGAAGCCCTATCTTCGCAATCGCTTCTTTGACTTCCTCGGCGTACTTTATTTCTCGATAGCGAAGGCTTGCTGCAACATCCACAGGATGTCTATGGATATTTATTACCTTCGCTTCCGGAAACAATCTGAGCCAAATACTGGCAGTCCAAACGTTTCTGGGATCTTTCCAACCCCAAGGAAAATCCAGGCTGATCAGATTTTTATAGAGGGGTGTTTTTGATTGCCCAAGATACTTAATGCGCTCATCACCACCCAGTTTGATTTCTAGAGCCTGGGCAAGATTTTCCGCAACCACTTCGTCCAAAAATCCCGCGTTCCTTGGCTCATCCCACGTTGTATTCAAATGCCAAAACATCCATTCGTTGAGCTTGAGAAAGAATATAGCCTCATGGTTGACCTCCTGCTCCTCGCCCATAAAAACACCACTGCGCTCAAGCATCTGAGTCATCAGGCCCGTGCCTGACCGATGCATTCCCAGCACGATCACCGGCTGAACTACCCCCATGCTATTTACCCCAAAATATAGTTAGCGACATTTCAGCAGCGCACACGTCTGGCTATTTCATCAATAACTTGCTGCACACACGCGTCGATTTTTTCCGTACCCGTATTCACCACCAGCTCTGGCTTCTCGGGAATTTCGTAGGGCGAGGAGATGCCCGTGAATTCCACAATTTGACCCGCCCGTGCTTTTTTGTAGAGTCCTTTAACGTCGCGTGTTTCACAAATTTCTATCGCAGAATCACAGTGTATTTCTAGAAAATCACCGTGTTCGACTAACCCGCGCACCTTTTCCCGATCAGCCCGATAAGGCGATATGAACGCGGTAAGAACGATTACGCCCGCTTCCATAAAAAGCTTTGCCATCTCGCCGACTCGGCGAATGTTTTCAACACGATCTTCGGCAGAAAACCCCAAGTCCCCACACAACCCGTGACGCACGTTGTCGCCGTCCAACACAAAAGTGCGGCAGCCACGCTGATGCAAGGCCTCTTCTACCGCATGCGCCAAGGTGGATTTGCCTGATCCAGATAATCCCGTAAACCAGATAATTGCACCGCGATGCCCGTTCTGCGCTTCACGCCGCGCACGGGTAACGGTGGCGTTGTGCCAGACGACGTTAGTTGAAGTTAATTCATTCTTTGTCATTAAGTGCTTTCACTGCTCGCATATAAGTCTCATCAAACCTTGCAAACACAAAAAATTCCGGGTTATGCAAATCCGCTTTATTGTAAGCCAATTCCTGAAATTCCCTGTTACACACCGTCCCACCCGCTTCATTAACCACGGCGTGTGCCGCAGCGGTGTCCCATTCCATTGTCGGCCCCAAGCGGGGATAAAAATGCGCCGCGCCTTCAGCAACAAGGCATAGCTTGAGCGAACTGCCCATGCTGACAGTTTCACAATTTTCCAGTTGCTTGAGCAGTGCTTCGGTGCGCGCGTCCGCATGTGAGCGGCTGGCAACCACCTTGACTACCTCACCTGCGATATGTGTTTTTACCCTGATAGCCTGGGGAGCGTTTGTACCACGTTGCACAAAAGCCCCTGCGTCATGTTGGGCGTAGTAACACACATCCAACACGGGTGCGTAAACCACACCCAGAATCGGCACGCCATTCTCAATCAGCGCAATGTTGACCGTAAATTCACCGTTGCGTTTGATGAATTCTTTGGTGCCATCCAACGGATCAACCAACCAGTATTTTTTCCATGCTATGCGTTGAGCAACGGGCATATCCGCAGACTCTTCGGACAAAACTGGCCAATCCGGAGTCAGCCTGGCAAGTGAATCGCAAATGATACGGTGCGACGCGAGGTCGGCTTCCGTCAAAGGGGATAGGTCTGCTTTTGCGTGAACAGTTGTGACAGGGGCAGCGTAGATTTCCAGAATGGCGTTGCCTGTCCGCTTTGCTATCGCGACGATTTCATTTGTCAGTTGCATGTTTGGAATTGCTCTCCGGAAAAACCAAGCTCAATCCGGCATGGCAATTGAACCCGAGCAATGAAGGTTGCCCATCGCGTCTTTTAGTGCAATGCCAAATTTACTTGGCTCAACGCATCTTCACCCAAACTGCCCGCTGCCGCCTTGAGGCGAAGTTGGCTGATCAGGTAATTGTATTGCGCCTGATAAAGATCACGCCTCGTTGAGTAGAGTTGTTGTTGTGCATTTAACACATCAAGATTGGTGCGAATGCCGACTTCCTGTCCCAGCTTGCTCGCCTCCAGCAAACTTTGGCTGGAGGCCAGTGCTTGTTGAAACGCCTGCACTTGCGCCATGCCGCTCACCACACCGAGATAGGCTTGGCGCGTTTGGGTGGTCACGGTACGGCGCGCATTTTCCAAGTCTTGCTTGCCACGCTCATGATTAGCTTCCGCTTCACGCGACCGTGAACTGGTTGCGCCACCCTGAAACAGGGGCACATTCAACTGCACACCGATATTCCTGTTGCTGCTGTCACTCGCTCCAAAGCTGCCACCCGACGCGCTGTTTTTCGCGTAACTTGCCACGAGATCCAGCGTGGGCAAATGCGCTGACTGATTGCGTGCCACTTCCTTTTCCGCGAGTGTCGCACCGGCTTGAGCAAGGACTATTTGCGGATTATTGTTTTGCGCATCGGCTACCCATTGCTCCATATCCGCCGGATTGGGCGATTCCAGCTTGAGTGCCGAATTTAACGGTTTGAGTACAGCGGGGATTTCGCCGGTCAACTGTTGCAACCCGCTACGTTTTACCTCCAGCGTATTTTTCGCCGCCACTTCCTGAGCGAGAGTTAAATCGTAGCGCGATTGCGCTTCCAGCGTGTCGGTAATGGTTGTCGTGCCCACTTCAAAGTTGCGCTTGGCTTGTGCCATTTGTTCCGTAATCGCAGTTTTTTGCGCATCGACCAACTGCACGCTATCTTGGGCGATCAACACGTCAAAATAATTTTGCGCCACGCGCAATATCAAATCTTGCTCCGCCAGCTTGAACTGCGCGTCAGCCTGCGCCACTTGCAATTGCGCTTCGGTGTAGGCGAGCCAGTTTTGCGCGCGAAATAACGGCTGCACCAAATTGACACCATATCCGTTCGTATTGAAGCGGCTGTTTCCGTTAGCCGCACTAAACGGAGAGCTTGCCTGATAGTTTGTTGTTTGATCGTTGAATATTGTGTTCGCGTTCAAGTTAATCGACGGCATCAACAGTGCGCGCCCTTGCGACAACTTTTCCTGCCCGGCCTGATTGGCAGCACGCGCGGCGGCGAACACGGGATCGTTAGCCTGCGCAGCACGATAAGTCTCCAGCAAATCTGCGGCTTGAGCCGAACAACTTGCGGCAAGTATGGTGAGTAGAAACAACTTAAGTGGCTTGAGTTTCATAATTTTGCAAGGTTAATATATTAGATATTTCTAATACTACAATTTGGGGTGCAATTACGCAAACCAAACTTATGGCGTTTCTAAAAACTCAATTTTCTAAGCTAGGCTAGGCGCGAATAGAAAATTACGACGACACCTATAGTTAATAGGTTAGGAGTAATTTTTTGTGAGCAACACAGCATAGCGACGAAAATTGGGATTTTTAGAGATGTCCTTTAGAACTCAAACCGCTTGGGCTGCCGGGCATTTTGCAATGACGCGACATTCGCTTCCATGATATTCACGGTGGTAAACACGTCTTGTGCCACACGCGTAATCAGCCTGGCTTCCATCACAGGCGCATCACCCACAATGGCAAACAAACGTCCGCCGATGTTGAGGCTGTTTTGAAAGGCTTGCGGTAACACGGGCGTGGAACCTGACAGCACAATCACATCGTAGCTCGCGCCATTGCCCCAGCCCTGTGCTGCATCGCCAACTTCCAGCGCAATGTTTTCACGTTTGTAGTGTTGCAGATTTTGCTTTGCCGACGCGCTCAACTCAGGTGCGATTTCCACCGAGGTGACATGCTTTGCCAATGTGGCCATCAATGCTGTCAAATAGCCGCTGCCTGTTCCCACTTCCAACACCTTGTCGTGACGCGAAAGGTGTAGTTCCTGAACGACCCGTGCTTCCAGCTTGGGTTGCCACATGCTCGCACCGTACCCCAATGGAATTTCCATGTCGGCGAACGCCAGACTTTTTTTGTCGGCGGGAACAAAATCCTCGCGGCGTACCTGCTGCAACAATTCCAAGATTCGCCCTTCCAGCACCTCGCACGGACGAATTTGTTGCTCGATCATATTGAAGCGTGCTTGTTCCATGTTTTTCATCTCCGTCACTCCCGTTAATTACGCGCCAAGTATAACAATATCCGACTGCTCAAGCATTCGCCGTATGGGGCTGCCGTTTCAACCGCTTGACCACAAACTGAATCGCATCGTCCACATAAGTAAATACCACTGGAATCACCAGTAAGCTCAAAAACGTTGAGGTAATCAATCCGCCGATGACCACGATCGCCATCGGTGCGCGGAAGCTCGGATCGGTGCCGATTCCCAATGCCACGGGCAGCATCCCCGCCCCCATTGCCAGCGTGGTCATCACAATCGGGCGTGCGCGTTTTTTGCACGCATCCAGCAACGCCTCAGCGCGATCCATACCGCGATCGCGGCGCGACACCACGGCGTATTCCACCAAAAGAATAGAGTTTTTGGTTGCCACACCCATCAACATAATCAAGCCTATCATCGCGGGCATAGAAAGCGCGGTATGGGTAATAAACAACGCCAGAAACGCGCCGGGGATCGACAGCACCAGCGCGGCGAGAATCGTCACAGGCTGCACAAAATCCTTGAACAGCAACACCAGCACGAAATAAATACACAAAATACCGGTCAACATCGCCAAACTGAAACTGGCGAACAATTCGGCCATTGCCTCCGCATCGCCCACTGTGGCGCGCGTTATGCCGGGTGGCAGATTTTTCAGGCTGGGCAATGTGTTGGTCAATTCTTCCACCTTGCCCATCGGCTGCTCATTCAACTCGACTTCAAAGTTAATGTTACGCGCGCGGTCATAGCGGTCAATTTGCGCCGGGCCGCTTTCCATACTGAAACTGGCAATGCTGCCCAGCATCACGGGACCGCGATTGCCTTGCACCACCAAATGCGACAGTAGCGACATATCTTGACGCGCATCGGCACGCAACTTCACTACGATAGGGATCTGGCGATCACTCAAATTGAGCTTGGCCAGCGACTGCTCATAATCACCAGAAGTGGCGATGCGCAAGGTTTCAGCAATGGCGGCAGAGGTCACGCCCAAGTCCGCCGCCTTGGCAAAATCAGGGCGCACCACCAATTCGGGACGCACCAGACTGGAAGTGGATGTGACATTGCCTATACCCGGAATCGTGCGCAAGTCTTTCGCCACCAGCTCGGCGTGTTGCAACAATCGATCACCGTCCTCGCCCGCCA
>CAZSPN010000046.1:13855-18607 GCA_964608835.1 uncultured Gallionella sp. | reverse complement strand
GAGGCGGACTTGGTGCTGGCGGAAGGTTTTTCCCATGCGCCCGGTGCCAAAATTGAAGTGCTGCGCCGTGAGTGTATTAAGCCAGCACGTTGTGCTATCGAAGATGGATTGATCGCCATCGTCACCGATATGGATGAGGTTTATCCGCAGTTGCCGCATTTTGGGCTGGAAGATGTTACCGCGATTGCCCAATTTATCATTGACCGTAAATGATCTCCGATTGCACAGCACTTATTTTGGCAGGCGGCAACTCTCGCCGGATGGGGCAGGATAAAGCGAATTTATTGTTGGGTGAACATACCTTGTTGCAGAGCGCGGTTGCCACGCTGCAACCCTTGTTTGCCGAAGTGATTGTCAGTGTGCGGCAGCCGCGAGATGAGATTGATTTGCCGCAAGTGTGTGATGACCCGTTGCACATTGGGCCACTGGCTGGTTTGGTTGCCGGATTGGAGCGGGCTAATACACCGTGGATTTTTGCACTGGCGTGCGACATGCCTTTTATCACGTCTGCCGTGATTGAATATCTGGCGCAACAACGTGCTGATTGTCAGGCTGTGGTGCCGATGGTGAGCGGCTATCCGCAACCGTTGGCAGCTTTTTATGCGGCAAGCTGTTTACCTGTGGCGCGGGATTGTCTCAATGGTAGCGGTAAACACAGTCTGCGAGAGTTGCTGGAACGTTTGCAAGTTTGCTACGTGAATGAAGCTGAACTGCTGAAGGCAGATCCGACCTTGGCGAGTTTTTTTGATTTGGATACACCACACGATGTGGCAACTGCAAAGAATAAAGGGCACATCTAAGGAAGCACCGATTGAGTCCAAATTATGGTTCGATACATTTTCCGTTCGCTCCTTCGATACACCGCGCTGGGCGCGGCACTCAGGACGAACGGAAAACACTGAGCGTGTGCTGTTGGGGCTTCAGCCCCGTACAGCCACGGCCTACCCCTTGCGGGTGCGCCACGAACGGACCTAATCAGCGTTTCCCTAAATTGGAAAGTAAATAATGGAATATTTGCAAGTGAGTGTGGCGCAACGCATCGTTCTCGAATCGGTTGCGACGCTGGGTGTTGAATCGGTCAAGCTGGAACAATCGCTGGGGCGCGTGTTGGCGGAAAACATTTGTGCCAACCGTGACCTGCCACCTTACGACGTGTCGGCGATGGATGGTTTTGCAGTGCGCAGCGCGGATGTGGTGAATGCGCCAGTGACATTGGAAATCATTGAGGACATCAAGGCGGGCGACATGCCGACCAGGATTGTGCAAGCAGGACAATGCTCGCGCATTATGACGGGTGCACCGCTGCCACAAGGTGCGGATGCGGTGATACGAGTGGAAGATACTCAAAGGGTTTCAGAGGATGGGCATACTCACTTCCCCCACCCTAACCCTCCCCCGGAAGGGGAGGGGACAAACGTATCGCTACGCGAGTTCAACTCGAACATTGTGCAAATTAACAAGACTGTGAAACACGGCAATGACATTCGCCTGCAAGGGGAGGGCATGAAAACGGGTGAGGTGGTGTTGCAGGCGGGCACCGAAATTACACCCGGTGTGATTGGCATATTGGCAACCGTCAAAGCGGCGCAATTTGCGGTGTATCGCCGTCCGCGCGTGGCGATTCTTTCCACGGGTAATGAACTGGAAGGCATGGATGATCCGGTCGATCCCAACAAGATTCCCGACTCCAACACTTACGCGCTGATGGCGCAAATTCAGGCACTCGGCATTGAGCCAACGTTGCTTGGCATTGCGCGGGATGACCCGATTGAGCTGGAGCAGTATTTGCGACGCGGGCTGGAATACGATGTGTTGCTGGTTTCCGGTGGCACGTCAGTGGGCGTGCATGACTACGTGCGCCCGACTATCGAGAAGCTTGGCGTGCAGATGAAATTCTGGCGCGTGGCGATGAAGCCTGGGCATCCACTGGCTTTTGGCACAACCAATAAAACAGCAGTGTTTGGGCTACCAGGTAATCCGGTGTCCAGCATGGTATGTGTTGAAGAATTCGTTGTCCCTGCATTGCGTCGCATGATGGGGAACACGCGCTTGCATCGCCGCACCGTGATGGCACGTTTGGCACATGCGATAAAATTTCGTCAGGGTCGCACCGAGTTTATTCGCGTGCAATTAACGCAAGATGCTGCGAATTATGTTGTCAGCTCCACTGGCACGCAAAGCAGCGGCGTGTTGCTGTCCATGGCGAAGGCGGATGGCTTGCTGGTTGTTCCTTTGAATAGCACTGACCTTGCGGAGGGTCAGCAAGTTACTGTGCAATTGCTGGATGGCACGACATTTCAGAGCGAGATTGGATTTCAATAATGAGCATTGCACGTATCGGTATTTTGACCTTTTCAGATCGCGCCACTGTCGGCTAGTATGAAGACAAAGGTGGGCCTGCCATTCATGCGTGGTTGTCACGTGTACTTACTTCGCCATGGCAAGCGGTAGCGCGTGTGATTCCCGATGAGCAGCCACAGATCGAATCCGCATTGATCGAATTATCCGATGTGGAAAACTGCTGCCTGATTGTAACGACCGGTGGTACAGGCCCGGCGTTGCGTGATGTCACACCGGAAGCCACCGAAGCGGTGTGCAGCAAAATGATGCCGGGGTTTGGTGAGCTGATGCGTACCGCATCGTTGAAATTTGTCCCCACCGCGATTTTGTCGCGCCAGACAGCGGGCATACGCGGCAAGACTTTAATAGTAAATTTGCCGGGCAAACCCTCCGCGATTGATGATTGTTTGAATGCGGTGTTTCCCGCGATTCCCTATTGCATTGATCTCATCGAAGGCGCGTATCTGGAGTGCGAGGCAGGGCAGTGCAAGGTGTTTCGTCCGGCGCATGCAAAGCCCAGAATAACTGCTGACGATGCCGGTCAGAAGAAAGACCGATGTTAATCGGTGCTTCCATAGGAGGAATTTCCGGTTTCATGGTGCTCACCTAGAAACATTTTCGTTAAATGAATTCGGGAATTCTTGATCGGTTGAGAGACCTTCTAATCCCAATCCCAGCATTGCTAATGCTGCCATCAATTCCTGCAATAGGAAAATGCTGTGGTGCGACAAATGAATGAACGTGTTCATGTTAATTCTCCTTCATAAAAGTTGTTCCATTGCTTGTGCGGTTCAAAGCGGAGAGGCTTGATAGATAATTTTCAAGGCCTCTCCACCGGGATCACGCAAGATCAAAACGGTCGAGGTTCATCACCTTGTCCCAGACCGCAACGAAGTCATGCACAAACTTCCGCTGCGCATCCGCGCTGGCATAGACCTCGGCCAGCGCGCGCAACTCGGCGTGCGAACCCAATACCAAATCCGCACGCGTGGCAGTCCAGCGGATTACGCCCGATTTGCGGTCTCGCCCCTCATAGATATCCTTGGCTTCTGATTGTGCTTTCCACTCCGTACCCATATCAAGAAGATTGACGAAGAAGTCGTTGCTCAATGTTTCCTGGCGTTGAGTGAACACTCCGTGCCGCACTCCGCCTACATTGGCATTCAATACTCGCAAGCCGCCCACCAACACTGTCATCTCAGGTGCTGTGAGCGTGAGCAGTTGCGCCTTGTCCACTAATGAGTGTTCGGCAGCCTTGGCAGACGACCCCTTGTGATAATTGCGAAAACCATCAGCGTAAGGTTCAAGAGCCGTGAACGATTCCACATCGGTTTGCGCTTGCGTGGCATCCATGCGTCCGGGGGTGAACGGCACTTTTACATCGGTAGCCGCTTTTTTCGCAGCCGCCTCAACCGCAGCACAACCGGCCAACACGATCAAATCAGCCAGCGATATTTTTTTGCCACCCGATTGCGCGCTGTTGAACTCGTGCCGGATGCTTTCCAGCGTTTGCAACACCTGCGCCAACTGCACGGGTTGGTTAACTTCCCAATCCTTCTGCGGTGCGAGGCGGATGCGCGCGCCGTTCGCGCCGCCGCGCTTGTCCGAGCCACGGAAAGTTGAGGCCGATGCCCAAGCGGTGGATACCAGTTGCGCGATGCTCAACCCGGATGCCAGCACGCTTGCTTTAAGCGCAGCAATATCCTGTGCATCCACCAGCGGATGATTCACCGCTGGAATGGGGTCTTGCCAGACCAGCACTTCGGCAGGCACTTCCGAGCCGAGATAACGGGCGCGCGGTCCCATGTCGCGGTGGGTGAGCTTAAACCACGCCCGCGCGAAGGCATCGGCAAATTCATTCGGATGCTCATGGAAGCGGCGCGATATTTTTTCGTAAGCAGGATCGAAGCGCAACGAAAGGTCGGTGGTCAGCATCATCGGAAGATGTTGCTTGGATGGATCGTGCGCATCGGGAATACTCTTACCCGCATCTTTTGCGACCCATTGATACGCACCCGCAGGACTCTTGGTCAGTTCCCATTCGTGGCCGAACAGATTTTCGAAGAAGTGGTTACTCCACTGTGTAGGCGTTTGCGTCCAGGTTACTTCCGGGCCGCCGCTGATGGTGTCGACGCCCTTGCCGCTGCCAAAACTGTTCTTCCAACCCATGCCCTGTGCCTCAATCGGTGCGGCTTCGGGTACTGCACCCACGTGGCTCGCCGAGGCAGCCCCATGGCTCTTGCCGAAAGTGTGGCCACCGGCAATGAGTGCGACTGTTTCCTCGTCGTTCATTGCCATGCGCCGGAAAGTTTCGCGAATATCGTGCGCGGCAAGTACGGGATCGGGGTTGCCATTCGGCCCTTCCGGATTGACATAAATCAGTCCCATCTGCACCGCCGCGAGCGGATTTTC
>CAZSPN010000046.1:0-13845 GCA_964608835.1 uncultured Gallionella sp. | reverse complement strand
CTGTAACGTTTGTCTTCCAGCCACTGACTTTCGCCGCCCCAATAAACCGACTCGTCGGCTTCCCATACATCGGCACGTCCGCCAGCAAAGCCAAAGGTTTTGAAGCCCATAGATTCCAGCGCGACGTTGCCCGCCAGAATCATCAAGTCTGCCCAGGAAATTTTGCGGCCATATTTCTGTTTGATCGGCCATAACAGGCGGCGTGCTTTGTCGAGGTTGACGTTGTCCGGCCAACTGTTGAGCGGCGCAAAACGCTGTTGCCCCATACCCGCCCCGCCACGACCATCGTTGATGCGGTATGTGCCCGCACTGTGCCATGCCATACGCACAAACAGCGGGCCGTAGTGACCGAAGTCCGCCGGCCACCAGTCTTGTGTATCGGTCATTAAGGCCTTGAGGTCTTTTTTAACAGTGGCAAGATCGAGACTCTGGAATTCTTTTGCATAGTCAAAGTCAGTATCCATGGGATCGGACAGTGACGAGTGTTGGCGCAGCATTTTTATATCGAGTTGATTCGGCCACCAGTCGCGATTTGATTTCGCTGATGTGGCGGCGTGATGGAAGGGGCATTTCGATTCGCTGGACATGGCTGTTCTCCTTTAAGCTTGATGTGGTTCATTCCACGGCTGCACTGTAGGCCTGATTGTTTGATAAATCTAATTGATTGTTCAAAGCGATTTGATTTATTATACAAATCACATAAGGAGGTTGCGATGACACTTAACGAACTTCGATTCATCGTCGCTGTAGCGCAAGAGCGAAACTTCCGCCGTGCGGCGGAAAAGTCTTTTATCAGCCAGCCCGCTTTATCGTTGGCGATACAAAAGCTCGAAGAAGAGCTGGGTCTGAAGATATTCGAACGCGGCAAGAAGGAAGTCATGCTTACCTCCGTCGGATCGGCTGTCGTGGAGCAGGCGCAGCGTGTTCTGGGAGAAGCCGAGCGTATCCGCGAAATTGCGGCAGACGGCAGCAACCAACTCGCCACACCGTTGCGTGTAGGCTTCATTCATAGCGTCGGCCCTTATTTGTTACCCGACTTGATTCCCGCGCTGAAAAAAGTTGCTCCTGCCATGCCGTTGGAAGTGGAAGAAAATATCACCGCGAATTTGGAAGCCATGCTGCGTAACGGCAAGCTGGATGCCATTTTCATCGCGTTGCCGTTTGGCGAAACAAAACAACGCCGCCTTGAGGAGATTGGCGCAGCGGGTATTTTCAAGCAATCCCTGTATGACGAACCTTTTGAGGTGGTAGTGAATAACGAACATCGCTGGGCGAATCGGCGCAATATCAAAGCGCAAGAATTGTCGGAGGAGAAAGTTTTGCTGCTGGATTCGGGACACTGTTTTAGCAACCAAGTCGCCGAAGCATGCCCAGAGCTATACCGCACAGGTGCGGACATTCAACAAGGCACATCCTTGGAAACCATCCGCAACATGGTTGCCTCTGGTCTGGGCATTACAGTGATGCCAGCCTCTGCCAACAACTCACGCTACCGCAACCGATTGCTGAAAGTAATTCCTTTTACCAAGCCATCTCCTTCACGGCGCATCGCGCTGGTATGGCGCGGAAGCTTCTCTCGCAAACAGGCAGTGGAGGCCTTGGTGCAAGCAGTTGAACGGGTTAAGCTGGTTGGCATCCAGCATATTGAATAGCGATGAACGACCAACCTTACCGCCAAAATCCTTTATTGCGATTCAGCTATAGCCTGATCGCACCTCTTTACGATGCAGTAATCGAACGGCCCATGCGTGAGGCGCGCAAGCAATCGTTGCAAGCCTTGTCTGCCAATGAAAGCAAGCGCGTTTTAGTGAGCGGCGTGGGAACAGGGTTGGATTTGCCCTTGCTGCCGACGATACATCGCTATACCGCGCTGGACTTTAACGCGGCGATGCTGGCGCGAGCCAAGCCTCGCGGCGAAAATTTGAATGTGGAGTTTGTGCTGGGCGACAGCATGGCGTTGCCGTTTTCCGATGCACAATTTGATCATGTTGTGCTGCATCTCATCACTGCGGTCGTGCCGAAACCTGAGTTGTGTTTGCGAGAAGCGGAGCGGGTTTTGAAAGTTGGCGGAACCATTATCTTGTTCGATAAATTTTTGCAGCCGCAGCAGACAGCTTGGTTGCGCCGCGCGCTTACACCGATCTCGCGACGTATCGCCACGCGCATGGACGTGGTGTTTGAGGAGGTGTTAAGTGCCGTGCCAGATTTAGAAGTGGTGAGCGATGTGCCGTTAATGGCGGGCGGCTGGTTTCGCGCCATCGTGTTGCGCAAGTAACACGGGCATGGGCAGAGTAAATGAACAATATCTCTGATCCCCCGGCGAAATCCGAACAGCACTGGCACAGCCTGCCGATGCAGGACGCATTGCGCGCGCTGGATGCCGATCAGCCCGGATCACTCGGCCAGTAATTCGGTGCGCATCAGCCGCAGCAGCAGGTCGTCGAAGGTATAGAAGCCGTTGCCGCATTCGGCCAGTTGGGTCAACGCGAAAGCGGCACCGGTACCGAATGCTTCGCGCCGGATCGAATCGTGTGTCAGACGCACAGTCTGATGCGGGAAGCCGAAGATCACCTCGTGATGGCCGACAATGCCACCCAGGCGCAACGATGTGATGCGCCCTCCATCTACCTCGAGCGTTTCGGCGATCTTGCGCGCGGTGCCGGAAATCTCCGGCTTCTCCCTGAAGTGCTGCTCGAGTATCTCGACATCGGCGAACGGCGCGATTTTGCGCAGCAACCTGGCTGCAACGATCAGAAAGTTGATGCCCAGCGTGATGTTGGGCGAACACAACACGCGCGTGTCCGATCCCAGACTGCGCGCGTAAGCCAAGTCATTTTCCGTGTACGCCGAGATCGCGCTCACCAGCATGATGCCGCGCTTGCGCACCTCCTCTCCGTAAACATGCAGATTTTCCGGTACCGAGAAATCGACCAGCGCATCTACCGGGTGTTGCTCCAGCAGGCCGGCGAACGAGATGTTGTCGAGACCGGCGACAGGGACATCTGTACCGGGATGGATGTGCGGTTCGCCGGACGCACGCCGTGCAATCCAGCACAATTGAAAGCGGGTATCTTGATCTAATACATTGGCTACGGCATTGCCTGCTTTGCCATAGCCAACGAGGCCGACGCGGATTTTTTGTTGCATGAATTTCTCCTTGGTTGCATTGACCATAGCCGCGTAAACGCCACTCGGGAGCGTCCGATTGTACCACTGCGAAAATGTTGTTCAGAATACGGAGAGCCAGAAAAATATGCCATGTATAATTCCGCGCTGTTGTTCTTAGAGGAGAAGTTTGATGTCCACAACGATTCTCGTCATAGGGCTGATGGTGTTTTTCGCCCATTTCCTGTCCTTGCAATTTCGCAAGACCAATATCCCCGATGTTTTGGTGTTGATGCTGGTAGGTATTGTGATCGGGCCAGTGTTGGGCATTGTCATGCCGGAAGATTTCGGCAAGATCGGTTCGCTGATTGCTACCATTGCGCTGGTGGTCATACTGTTCGAAGGGGGCACTTCGCTGAATATAAATGTGCTCGGTAAATCATTAGGCACAACGGGCATGTTGGCTATTGCATGCTTTCTGCTGACCGTAATCATCGTTGCGTTAATTGGTATGCTTGCCTTTGAGTTAAAGCTGTTCCCCGCTATTTTGCTCGGTATAATTTTGGGCGGCACCTCTTCAGCAGTGGTCATACCGATGGTGAATGCACTGGGCCTGCCGGATAAACCCGCTACCGTGCTAGTACTCGAATCAGCACTAACCGACGTATTATGCATTGTCGGTGTATTTGCGATGTTGCAAATACATACGCAAGGTGGCATCGAGGCAGGCAAGCTGGTTGGAAGTGTGTTGGCTGCGTTGATTTTTGCGGTGGTGATTGGCGTGCTGGGTGGAATTGGCTGGCTGCTGGTACTGGGTAAAATGCGCGATTTTCCCAACACCATTTCTTCTACTCTCGCCTATGTGTTCATCGTCTATGGCTTGACCGAGATGTTGGGTTTCTCCGGAGCGATTGCGGCATTGGCTCTGGGCATCACCCTAACTAATTTTGAAAAATTCGGGTTGTATCGCATCTCAAACATTGATCGGAATCTTGTGCCACTGAACGAAACGGATTTGACGTTCTACCGCGAAGCCGTATTTTTGTTGAAGACCTACTTCTTTGTTTACCTCGGTATCTCAATTCATTTTGGTAATGTGTTTCTAGCTGTTGCAGCATTCGCCATGGTGCTATTGGTTTATTTGATGCGATTAGCCCTTGCCCGCCGGGTATTATTTGATCCAAGCTACAGTTTGCGAGACACCGCCATCACCTCAATGATGGCTCCTAAGGGCTTGGCTGCGGCTGTGTTGGCAGCTTTGCCTTTGCAATACGGTGTGGCTGGTGGCGAGATAATTCGTGATGTAACCTATATGGTGGTGCTGGTTAGCATCACGCTGACTGCCTTGCTGGTGATGGCGTACCCGGTTCCCAGGGTGCGCAGCTTTTATTCGCACGCACTGGAAAAATTGCCGGGAGACTCCATGATGGTGTCCGCTCTCCCGCCCGACGCTCAAGGATAGCCGCGTGGAACTTCACCAATTCTTCCTCTTCCTCGCCATCATTCTGATCGCCGCACGGCTGTTGTCCGAAACGGTTGCCCGTTTCGGTATTCCATCGGTGATTGGCGAATTGTTGGCTGGCCTGCTGATTGGCCCATCGCTGCTGGGATGGGTGTCGCCGGATACAACGATGAAGCTGCTGGCCGAGATTGGCATCATCTTGCTGCTGTTTGAGGTCGGCATGGATACCGATCTCAGCCGCCTCGCACGCTCTGGAATCAAACCTTATATCGTGGCACTAATAGGATTTTTCCTGCCGTTCGCGTTGGGATATGGAGTCAGTGCTTGGTTGTTTGGTTTGTCCAGCCTTACAGCTTTGTTCATCGGCGGCACGCTGACGGCCACTAGTATTGGTATCACGGTGCGCGTGCTGAACGATCTCGGCAAGCGGCAGGCTGACGAGGCACAGATTATCATCGGCGCGGCGGTACTCGACGACATTCTCGGTGTCATGGTGTTGGCGTTCCTTTACCAGTTTGCGGTCGAGAAGCAGGTCTCGCTCCATGCATTGGGTGAAGTGGGTCTGTATATTCTGTTATTTATGCTGCTCACCCCGTTGATTGCCAAGCTGGCCTCAATGATCATCGACCATTTTGATCAGCGCGCCGCCGTGCCAGGGCTGTTACTGACGATGGCACTGTCACTAATCCTGTTGTTCTCTTGGCTGGCGCATGCGGTGGGCGCGCCGGAAATCATGGGCGGGTTTGCTGCGGGTCTGGCATTCAGCCAGCACTTCGGTTTCAAGCTGTGGACGGGCAAAGCATCCGTGATCGAGTTCAAACCCAGTCCCAAGCTGGCGCATCGGCTGGAAGAACAGATGCGCCCGTTAATCCACACTTTCTCGCCGATGTTCTTCGTGATGGTGGGCGTGTCGCTCAACCTTAAGGCGATAGACTGGGGATCGGCCTTCATCTGGGAGCTGGCTACAGTGCTGCTGTTGGTTGCACTGGTCGGGAAATTCGCCGCCGGTTTTTTCATCCGTGAACCCCGTCACAACCAGATTGCGATTGGCCTGTCGATGATCCCGCGCGGCGAGGTGGGGCTGATTTTTGCGCAGCTCGGATTCAGCCAGGGCATCCTCAATGGTGAGCTGTACGCAGCCTTACTGATAGTCATTGCATTGACAACAATTGCACCGCCGTTCCTGCTCAAATGGTTTTACGGCAAAGAGCGCGCTACCTAAGTCTTTACCTGTTGTCTTCTTCCACTGCTATTTTGAGCATCTCGAAAATATCCGGAATGGCCGAGGTGACCCGGTTCCAGTTGGGGATCAGCGGGGTACCCATCGGACTTTCCGTGAAGGCTTGCGCCGCCAGTGCAATGGCCTGAGTAAACGTTTCTACCGCTTTGGCTTCCTCATGTCGGTCGAAATTCAGGCCGTTGATCCTCGCATCTGCCTCGTATTTCAGCATGCTGTCTTCCGCCTGACGCAGATAGGTCACCAGCAGAGATTTGAACAGCCCGTCTGAAAACACCACGCCTTCGGAGGCGAGGGTGCGGAAAAGTGATTTGCAGATATCGATGGCCATTTTCATCAGGCCCTGACTGGCATCATCTGGTGACAATATCTGGTGCTTGTGTTCGTAGGTGGCGGCGATGTCCACCTGGCAAACCCGGCGCGGCGAATAGTTGCGGTGCACTTCGGCGAGCGAGCCGACTTCCAGCCCCCAATCCCACGGGATTCTGTTAATGCGGGCCAAGTCTGTAGTCATGCAAAACTCGCCGGCAAGCGGGTAACGGAAGCTGTCGAGAAACGCCAAAAAAGCATGGGGGCCAACCAACTGCTGCAGCGAGCGTATCAGCGGGGTCATCAGTAATCGCGTGACCCTACCGTTCATCTTGTTGGTGACCCGGCTGTAATAGCCCTTGCAGAACACGTAGTCCAGATTCGGGTTTGCCACCGGGTAGCACAGCCTGGCAAGCAGTTCGCGGTTGTAGGTGACGATGTCGCAATCGTGCAGCGCGATCACGTCGGAGCGGTCACGCGCGAGTACGTAGCCGTTGGCGAGCCAGACCGAACGCCCCTTGCCGCGTTCACCCACATTGAAGCCGTTGCGCGCAAAGGTCTCGTAGATTTCGTTGATCCGCTTGCCATTGTTGTGGATGATTTTGACTTCGGTGGTGATCGGCGCCATGAACTTGCGCACCTTCTGAAATTCTTCTTTGGAGGCCTTGTCGAGGGCGAGCACGATTTCATTGAGGTACTTGACCTTGGCGAGTTCCTGCACGATGCCGGACATGGCCGGGCCTTCAAATTCGGAATAAAGCGCGGGCAATACCAAGGCAATCGGCCTGACTTTGGCGAATCCGTGCAACTCCGATTCGAGCCGGTCTAGCGAGGGTTTGCCGAGCTGGTGCAGGGTGGTGATGATGCCGGTCTGGTAGAAGTCGGTCATGGTGTGATCCCCTCTAAATGTGTTCGATCTTGTCCTTCGCTTCACCATCACGTTCGGGAGCTGCCTCCTTTTCGATGATGCGTCTGGCCGTGTCGATACCGCCCACGCCGAAGGCGATGGCCAGCGCAATCACGATGCCGCCGAAGATGATGGAGAAGGCGGCGAGCACGATGCTGGGGGCGATTTGCAGTTGCTCCATCACCATCGCCAGAATCAGCACAAGCAGCAGGGTGTGGATCGCTTGCGCTAATAGTTTTGCGTAATGAAAACCGCTGTTCGCCGCGCCGATCAATACCGTGCGGCAGACGAATCCCGACAGCACGTAGCCGACGATCAGGATGATGGCGGCGGAAAAAAGGCGAGGGATGTAACCGAAGAACTGATTGACCAACAGGTCTATGGTTGGTATTTGCAATGCGCTCAGAGCACTCATCAGTGTCACGATGATCATCGACCAGAATACAATCTGGCCGGCAATCATTGTCGGTTTGGCCCACAAGTCGCCTTTGCGCATCAGTTTGGTAAAGCCCATGCGATCCGACCAACTGTCAAAATTGAGCGCGTTCAGGGATTTCACGAGCACGATCTTGAAGATATGCGCCAGGACGATTCCGGCCAGCAGTATCACCATCATCGCCAGAAGATTGGGAACAAACACCTTGAACTTAAGGAACAGGGCATCAATCGGTTCAAAAATCAGGTTGATAAAGTCTTCCATGTCACACCTCCATGTGGTTATTTCCAGCTGGTTACCAGATAGTCTTTGCGGCTTTCAAACTCCATGCACAGTTTTTCGATTTCGGCATCCGCCTCTGCTTGCCCCATGTCTTTGGCCTGCATGATGAACGAGGCAGTCTTGCCGATATACAGCGGGGTCATGGATTTGATCAGGTGCTCGACCGGCAATTTGCGGTTGTGAAAAGCGAGCGCATAGTCGTAAACCACCCGCGTCCACAGGCCGGACGGAAAGTGAAATTCCTCGTCGCCCAGCGCGCCCAGTCTTGCCACTTCGACGTAGTCGCCCGCGCCCAGGATATCGCGCCAGATTTCTCCCAAGTTCCTGACTCCTTCGCGGAACGCATTCAGCATCTGCGCGGTGTTGACATTGACCGGTTCGAGACCAACGGTGTATTCAAAACCGAAGGCAGGCACCGGCTCGGAGCCTTTTATTGGCATCCACACGTCGCGGTAGGTTTCCATCAATTCGAAAGTCGCTCTGACCACCTGATACAACATGCTGCTCAAATCGGAGCCAGGGTCTTTGGCATCGTGAATTTTTGCGCCGAGAAAGGATTGGGTGACTTTGAAGTTGTTCGCGATCGCTGTCGTGGTCATCCAGATATCAATGCCGAAGCGCGCGACATCGGATTCCCATACATCCTTGGTCAGGTAGAATTTCGCGATGCTGCCGGAAAATCCGAAGTCTCCGCCGATGGGCTGGCGCACGCGCCTGCCGTACAGCGCGCGGGTGAGCGGGTAGACGATGCTGTTAGTGATAGTGCCGTCGAACTTGTGGCGGTGGTACAGGGGCGACACGTAATCGCAACCGCCTTTCAGTATCGGCGTGACCAGTAACTCGACCCATTCCGGCGTGATGCTGCGCAGATCGGAATCGACGACACAACAGGCTTTGGCGTTCAGCGTCGCGGCGATCTCGAACACGGTGCGAAAGGCACTGCCCTTGCCGGGTATGCCCGAATAGGGGAAGACGATTTTTGAAACCGGCTCAATGCGGTGATGCAGCAATATCGCGCTGAAATCGTCTATCGAGGTGTTTCGTACCACTTCGCTGGTATCGTCGCTGGAGCCGCCATCCGAGTTGACGATCACCGCCTTGTGTTCGGGAAAATACTTGGCCAGTCCACCCTGCACCGCGCGCACCACATGGCCGATGGTGTGCGCATTGTTGAAGCTGGGGATGCCGACGACGATGTCGGCACGCCCGATTTGTTGGAGTTGCTCATGCACTTCAGCCCTGAAGCTGGTAGTCCTCATTTGCGCTTACCTCTCAAATTTACTCTACCATAATTACGTGTTTTGTTGCTCTCTTTTGTTCAGTAACATAATCTGCATATCCATCACGTTAGTGCCGGTCGGCCCGGTCTTGAGATGACTCTGCTCAACGGACACTTTGTCAAAATCCTGAAAGAAATTGTAGGAGTCGTTGTTGTCGAGATAACTGCGCGGGTCTATTTTCAGTTGCCGCGCCAGCGCGGCTGTGCTGCCGTTGACCCATGCGCCTGCGGCATCGTTTGGGCCGTCGGTGCCGTCCGTGCCCGCGCTGAGCAATGATACACCCTGGGAATTCTCAATTTCCAAGGCGAACGCCAGGGCGAGTTCCTGATTTCTGCCGCCCATGCCTGTGCCGCGCACGGAGACCGTGGTTTCACCGCCGCTCAGCAGGCAATGCTTTTCGCCGGGTTTCATTTCCGCCTGTTTGTCGAGCGCGGCTTTCGCCAGAACGTGCGCGGCCTCGCGCGCTTCGCCTTGCAGCGCGCCGGCGATGATTTTTGTCTCGTAGCCGAGCTGCCCGGCCTTTGCGTGTGCGGCTAGCAGTGCCTGCCGGATGCCGGCGACAATCACGTTGTGCGTCTTCTCGATGCAGGGATCGCCCGCTTTGACGGTTTCCGTCGCCAGCCCTTTGGTGCCGCGCTGCAAATGCTCATGCACACGCGGCGGCATATTCTGCCGCAAATGATATTTTTCGATCACCGCCCAAGCCTCAGCGAAAGTGGAGTAGTCCGGCACCGTTGGCCCGGAGGCGATTACGTCGAGCGGATCACCGATTACATCGGACAGGATCAATGTCAGCACCTGTGCCGGATACATCGCTCGCGCCAACCCGCCGCCTTTCACCCTAGATAGATGTTTGCGTACTGCATTCAACTCGTTGATCGAAGCTCCTGCGTTCAGCAGCAGCCCAGTCGTCTCTTGCTTGTCCTGCAAGGTCAGCCCATCGACGGGAGCAACCAGCAACGCGGATGCGCCGCCCGACAGCAGGCAGATGACCAGCGTGGTTTCATCGGCAGCGTGCGCCATGTCCAGAATACTTTGCGCGCCCGTGATCCCGGCTTGATCCGGTACGGGATGAGAAGCTTCCACCTGACCAATGATGGACAATGGCACCGTGTGCCCCTGCTTGACCACGATCAAACCTGCGGAAATTTTGTCGCCGAGCAGCTTTTCCACCGCCAGTGCCATGCGCGCCGTGGCCTTGCCTGCGCCGACCACGATGATGCGCTGATACGACGCGAGGCCGTAGCTCCTGTCGCCAATCTGCAAGCGGCTGTGTTCAAGTCGCAGGGCGTTCAGCACCGCATGGTATGGATCAACTGCCGCCAGTGCGGAATTGAAAATATCCAGCAGGCTCTGTCGATTCTGGAGGGCGGTCTGGAGTGCTTGTTGCTGCGCCAGTAGTTGCAACACTGCCTCGTTCCAGCCCGCAGGGCCAGGTAATTGCGTTCTGATCAGATTGTTCATGGCGATACGCTGATCGTGGCTACTGTCACTATGCCTGAACAATACCGGCTGATCCACCGCTGCCAGCATCGGCAGATCGTTCAGGCCGTCACCCAGCGCGATGCTTTTTATAGCACCAAGTTGTCGACGATAGTGTGACATCAGGATGTTCACGGCATGTCCTTTGTCGTGATTGCCCATGATGTGGAATATGCGTCCCTGCGTCCAGCTCAAACCGGCAGTTTCGATGGAACGCAGGAAGTTTTCATCCGGTTCGCCGTCGAAAACGAAGGGCTCCTCGAAATCGCGCTGCCGAGCCAATGCCGCTTCATTTGCGGAAAGACCGGTCAATGCCACGATTTCGGCAACCTTCATATCCCCAAATCCGCGTACCTTGGCGTGCAATTGATCGCGCAGGCGCACAAACCGGTCTCTGATTTCCGCATATGGTGCGCCCAGCCGGATCAGCCGATAACCGTTGGTTTCTTCCGCCTCAATTGCAGCAGAGAAATATCCGCGCGGAATAAATATGCCGCCGCCGTTTTCGGAGATGAAAGGGTGCGCGTTGCCCAGCCGATCGCGGTATACCTCAATCTCGGCGCGCGTCTTGCTGGAACAGAGAATCAGCGGAATGCCGTGCTCTTTGATCAGGTTCAGCGCAGGCACGGCATCCTTGAAGGAATAGCTCGTCGCATCGAGCAAGGTTCCGTCCAGATCGGTGAAGAGAATCGCTTTCTGCATTTTCATCCTTGGTGGGTAATGGGGAAAATACGTTGCCAATTATGCGCGTTTTTTAGCCGAATATTTAGTGGCGGTACACGGATCATGGCGGCGATGAACATCGCCATGGCAATTGGCTGGCAAGGTTGAGTAAACGACCCATGTGTAATTCCAAAGGCCACACTTCCATTTGGCAAGATAAATTTTCCGGAAATATCGCTGATGAAATGCTTTACCTTGCTCTTTGAATTGTTGTTCGTTCCGCTGCTATCGTTCGACTCGGAGTGTGCCGAAAAAACTCGATAATCTGTCGCTGCGCGAGGATATTTTGACCACGCTACGCTTTGCTGATGGAAGTATTGGGGATGTGCCGCTAATGGCAGACGGCTGGTTCAAGGGGATTATGTTGCGGAAAGTTCTACCGACAATGTTAAGACAAAAAACGCCCGATAGTAGCTATCGGGCGTAAAGGGGGAGGGCTTAGAAATTGAAACCGACTTTAGCTTGCACCAGAGTATTGTTTGCACCTTGAATTCCTGCCGCAACATCCTTGTTGCGAGTGTCTTGCCATCGTGCGCCCAATCCTAAGTTCACAGCACCAATGTGGTAATCCAAGTCCGCGCCAATTTGCAACGCAGCCATGCTGGTTGATTTGCCTGCCACTTCAGCTTTGACATAACCCACACCAGGACCAATACCAATAGTCAAATCTTGGGCGATGCTCGTCGTCCAGCGCGGGTTTATTTCAAAAGTGTTCAACTTCAAGCCGTTGTGATCGAATTGACCATAAGAAATTTTGCTGCGAATCATACCTGAAGGCGGTTGCAGTATCAGGCAGTTAAATGCCACTTCCGCACCGGTATAGTTGCCGCTGCCGACAGGTGTGCTATTGAATTGACCGACGGCAATCGACAGCGTGACATCGGATTTGTAATTCGCATCGCGTACGGGCAGGAATTTCCAGTCATCGGCAAACGTGGCGGCAGAAGTGGTCACAAGGCTGATGCCTAGCAGGGTGTTGATGATAGAGCGTCGCATTTTATGTATTTCCTGAAAAGTTGAATGGGGCTGAACTGTAGCCAGCTGTTTTATGGTTCGATACATCTTCCGTTCGTCCTGAGTGCCGCGCCCAGCGCGGTGTATCGAAGGAGCGAACAGAAAACACTCACCACGAACGGACTTAATCAGCGTTTCCTTAATGCATTATTGCTTTCGAACCACCTCCAGACCGGCACTCTCCCAAGCCGTCATTCCGCCACTCACATTGCTGACTTGGCTGAATCCCGCTTCTTGTAAAATCCCGACCGCCTTTGCGGAACGTCGTCCAGAACGGCATACCACGGCGATAGGCTTGTCTTTGTACGCTGCTATTTCATTGAGGCGCGCACCCAGTTCTCCTAGCGGAATCAGCGTGGCATTGGGGGCGTGAACTTCGGCATACTCCCCAGTTTCACGCACATCCAGCAACAGCGCACCTTGTTTGTTCATGCTTTGTGCTTGTGTTACATCTATGCCATCGGCAGCTTGTAATTGTTGCGCACCAAAAATGATGCCGATAACGGCGACTACTATCCATGTGAAGTTGGTCTTGATGAATTTCATGCTGTTCTCCTGTTGAATGGTTTGAAAACTTGATGGGTGACTTACTGGATGCCATGCTAATGAAAGGTCAACGTGCCGTCTGTGATAAAAATCACGCAGCCACGCAATGTATGGGGGGCTGCTGTCGAGAGAGGTTCTGCTTGATAGGCAGAAACATGCTCTAATCAGGTTTTAAAATTAGAACGAATAGAACGGCGAGAAAGAATGAAAAAGGATTTTTGGCTGGAACGCTGGGATCGCAGGGAAATCGGTTTTCACCAGAACGAAATCAATCCGTACCTGCGTCAATACTGGCAAGAGCTGCATCTTAATCCGGGTGGTGAAGTATTTGTCCCGTTATGCGGCAAAAGTACCGATATGTCATGGCTACGCAAACAAGGTCATGCGGTGCTTGGTGTGGAGTTGAGCGACATTGCGGTACGGGAATATTTTGCCGAGAATGGCTATGTCCCGCATCAGGAAACAAAGACAAATTTCAGTTGCTGCGAAGCGGATTACATCCGCATTTTGTGCGGTGACTTTTTTGACTTGAGCAAGAATGATCTTGCGAAAGTGTCTGCGGTTTATGACCGTGCGTCGCTGGTGGCGTTGCCACCAGACATGCGTGAACGGTATGTTAATCATCTGGTGAGCATTCTCCCTCACGCAGCGAAAATACTGCTAATTACATTTGACTACATACAAACAGAAATGTCCGGCCCGCCGTTTGCGGTATCTGCTGAAGAAGTAACAGCACTTTATAGCAAACATGCCGAAGTGAGGTTGTTGGCGGAATTGGATGTGCTGGCACAAAACCCGCGCTTTCAAGAACGCGGATTGAGCCGAATACAAGAAAATATTTTTCTACTGACGATGAGCTAACAAGTATTGATTTCAAATCGGTGGTTAACCTCTTGTCCGCCAAAGATATCTGAAGTTAAAACACTAGGACTTTGTCCGCCCACCCAGTCCACTCAGCCAATTCCATCAAGGTGCTACGGTGTGTGCCTTCGCAAATATCACTTTCACCCATGCCGCGTGCCTCCATACAAGTACCGCAGATGCCGACTTCTCCACTGTGCC
>CAZSPN010000045.1:343-20304 GCA_964608835.1 uncultured Gallionella sp. | reverse complement strand
CCACAACAACAGCAAAATGCCGATGGGGCGGTTGAGGCGCGTGAGCTGGATATAGAGAGATACGCGTTCGGTGAGATTCATTTTTGCAATTGTAAAATTTCCGGCATAAACACCTCTGTTACCAACAACGGTGCGCCATGCAAATAAAACAGCGAACGGCGCGCCCATAATTTAGACGGCGGATATCCCAACACCTGCACGGCTCGCTGGTAAAGCAAGTGGTTGCTACGCAACAACTTGAAATGCAGGGGGCAACGTTGCACCAAGGGATGAGCGAACAGCAATGCGCCCAGCGGTTGATTACCCAAACCTGCAACAGCAGTCCATGCACCACGCAAGTATTCAGGTGCGCAGGCACTGTGCGCAAAGACTACGGGACGGCCGTCCGCATATAAAAACACTTCTCGCGAATAGGCGAGTTGCTGTGGTGTCAAGCCAAGCAGTGCTGACTCATCCCGTGCGATACGCGCCAATCCGCTCCGCACATTTTGCACAGCAAAATGACCGCAATGCTGCTGGATACGTCGTGTCAGTGAGCCGTGATCATGTAGCCAGCGTGACAAGGGTAACTCGCAGCCGATTGTTGCAACGTGCCAGAACTTATCTCGAACAGTATTTTCAGACATGCAAGTAGTCGTGCTTATTGGCCAGCCATCTACGCAAATGCGATTGTGCTGCATCAGGGAAATCGCGCAGCAACTCATCCGCCGCCCCGCGTGCTTGTTCTAAAATTTTTTCATCTGTGGCGAGGTCGGCGAAACGCAACATCGCCACGCCGCTTTGCCTCGCGCCCAGCAATTCACCCGGACCGCGTAATTGTAAGTCTTGTTGAGCGATTTCAAAGCCATCAGTATTTTCAAAAATCACTTTTAAGCGCGCGCGCGCCAGCTCCGACAGAGGCTGTTGAAATAATAAAATGCAGGTGCTTTGCGTCGTACCGCGACCGACCCGGCCACGCAACTGGTGCAATTGCGCCAGCCCCATGCGCTCAGCGTGCTCGATCACCATGAGACTAGCGTTGGGCACATCCACGCCGACTTCGATGACCGTAGTCGCCACCAGAAGCTGCAATTCGTTCGCTTTGAATAATGACATGACCTGAGCCTTTTCAGCACTGCTCAATTTTCCATGTACCAACCCGACGTGAAATTCAGGGAAAGTTTCTGTCAACAACTGAAACGTTTCCTGCGCGGTCTGCAATTGCAAAGTCTCCGATTCATCAATCAAGGGACATACCCAATAGGCTTGCTGGCCTTGTACACAGGCTGTGCGGATGCGCTCGCACACTTCATCGCGGCGTGCATCGCTCACCAGCTTGGTCACAATAGGGGTGCGGCCTGGCGGCAGTTCGTCTATCACTGACACATCCAAATCGGCGTAGTAACTCATCGCTAAAGTGCGCGGAATGGGCGTTGCACTCATCATCAGTTGATGCGGCTCCGCCCCTTTATTTTTTAATGCAAGCCGTTGCTGCACTCCGAATTTATGTTGCTCATCGACAATTACCAAACCCAGCATATTAAACTCAACCGAGCTTTGAAATAACGCGTGTGTGCCGATGGCGATTTGCGTTGTACCGTGTGCAATGCGTTCTATCGCTGCGGCTTTATCTTTTTTCCTCAAGCTGCCCGATAACCACACCGGCTCTAAACCGAGCGGCTGCAACCATTCATTCAGCTTGATGAAATGTTGCTCAGCAAGGATTTCGGTGGGTGCCATGAACGCGACCTGGTAGCCGTTTTCGATGGCTTGCAACGCCGCCAAGGCAGCAACAATGGTCTTGCCGCTGCCCACATCACCCAGCAACAGCCGTTGCATGGGATGTGCTTGCGCGAGGTCGTGGCTGATTTCGGCAAACACTTTTTGCTGGGCTTTGGTCAGCAAAAACGGCAGGGCTTTAATGAGTTTTTTGGTCGTCTTATTTTTTGCGGCAAGTGCAGATGCAATACGCTTGTTGCGCTCACGATGATGTATCCGCATTGAGAGTTGCTGTGCCAGCAATTCATCGAATTTTATGCGCCTCCATGCCTCATGATTACGCGCATCCAGTGTAGTCACCGAAATATCGGGCGGTGGATCGTGCAGCAATTTAAGGCTATCGCCGAAGTTTGCCAGCCGCAATCTTTTCAGCAGCAATTCCGGCAATGTTTCAGTGAGCGGCATCACATCGAGCGCGTTGCCGATGAGCTTGCGCAAGGTGACTTGCGACAGCCCTGCCGTGGTCGGATAAATCGGCGTGAGGCTTTGCTGCAACGGCGTATCGTCATCCACCGCGCGACACTTGGGGTGTACCATCTCCAGTCCGTAATAGCCCATACGCACCTCGCCGATAGCGCGTATTTGCTTGCCTTCCGCGAGTTGCTTTTGTTGGCTGGGATAGAAATTTAGAAATCGCAAACACAGCTCTTCGCCGCCATTCTGCAAGCGGCACACCAAAGTGCGGCGCGGACGAAACATGATTTCGCTATATGTAATCGTGCCCTGCACCTGCACCGTCTCACCAACCTGCACAGCGGCAATTGGACTGAGATGTGTTTCATCTTCATAACGCAACGGCAGATGCAGCAGCAAATCGGCACGGTGGTAAATGCCCAGTTTGGCGAGTTTTGCCAGCGTGACAGGGGAAATTTTGGTCGGTTGCACAGCCTACAAAACGTTAATCCCGCACCACCAGCACGCCATCCGCCTCGATCAATGCGCCGCGCGGTAAAGATGCCACCCCCACCGCAGCCCGTGCCGGATAAGGCTGACGGAAATAAGTTGCCATGATTTCGTTAACCTTGGCAAAATGCCCCAAGTCCGTCAGGTAGATGTTCAACTTCACCAGATCGTCAAAGCTGCTATCGGTGGCACTGGCCACCGCACGCAGATTCTTAAACACTTGATGCACTTGCGCATCAATTCCTTCTGCCATTTGCATAGTGAACGGATCCAGCCCGATTTGCCCGGATAGATAGACTGTGTCACCGACCCTCACTGCTTGCGAATAGGTGCCGATTGCGGCAGGTGCATCGGGGGTTTGGATAATCGTTTTTCTTGGCATATTTTCCTCTTGTCGTTAGTGCGTGGAATAAACCAACGCCGAAGTATAGTTGCTCAGGTAATCACCGTCGGCTGTTCGCGTCCGGTACGTTTGTGCAGTTCGGAAATTTGTAATGCAATGCTAATCAAGGTGGACAGTGCTTCCTGCGCATCGAGGTGATGTTGTGAAACATCGGGTTCAAAACTTTCCAGATAGATGCGCAGTGTCGCGCCTTCCGTACCCGTACCCGACAAACGGAACACGATACGCGAACCGTCCACAAACAGGATACGCACGCCTTGTGCAGCGCTGACACTGCCATCCACGGGATCGGTATAACTGAAATCATCGCACAACTTTACTTGCAAATGCCCGAATTGCGCTCCTTTCAACTGGACAAAACTATCCCGCAATAATTTCATTATGCCATTTGCCGCCTCGGTGGGAATACCTTCGTAGTCGTGCCGAGAATAAAAATTACGGCCAAATTTTGCCCAATGCTCACGCACGATGCTTTCCACCGATTGCTTGCGCACCGCGAGAATGTTCAGCCAAAACAACACTGCCCACAAACCGTCTTTTTCGCGCACATGGTTCGAACCTGTGCCGAAGCTTTCTTCCCCGCACAAAGTCACCTTGCCTTCATCCATCAGGTTACCGAAAAATTTCCAGCCGGTGGGCGTTTCATAGCAGGGTATGCCCAGAACTTTTGCCACACGGTCTGCCGCCTCGCTGGTGGGCATGGAGCGCGCAATGCCTGCCAACCCTTGTTTGTAGGCTGGCACTAACCGGGCGTTGGCGGCTAACACAGCAAGGCTATCGGAGGGCGTAACGAAAAAACCTTTGCCCAGAATCATGTTGCGATCACCGTCACCATCCGAGGCCGCGCCGAAATCGGGTGCGTGATTACCGTAGACGATTTCCACCAGTTCGTGCGCGTAAGTGAGGTTGGGATCCGGATGACCGTTGCCGAAACCTTCCAGCGGTGTCGCATTCATCACACTATCGGCTGGCGCACCGAGGCGATTGACCAGAATGTCACGCGCGTAAGGTCCAGTCACGGCGTGCATCGCATCAAATTTTATTTTGAAGCCGCCCGCCAGCAATGCCTGTATCGCGGCAAAATCAAACAGTGACTCCATCAGTTCGGCATAGTCCGAAACCGGATCAATCACCGATACGACCATGTTGCCGAGTGTGCTGTCACCTAAGGTATCCAACGCAACATCAGCGGCTTCGAGCACGTTGTATTGCTTGATAATTTTGCTTCTGGCGAAAATGTCTTCTGTGACGGTTTCCGTTGCCGGGCCGCCGTTGCTGCCGTTGTACTTGATACCGAAGTCGCCCTCCGGCCCGCCGGGATTATGGCTGGCTGACAAAATGATGCCTCCATGCGTGTGATACTTGCGAATTACGCAGGAAGCCGCAGGCGTGGAAAGGATGCCGCCTCTTCCCACCAGCACGCGCCCAAAACCGTTGGCTGCCGCCATTTTCAAGATGATCTGGATGGCCTGACGGTTGTAATAGCGGCCATCACCTCCTAAAACCAGAGTTGATCCGGAAGGAGCTTTGATCGTGTCAAAGATAGACTGGACAAAATTTTCCAGGTAGTGCAGCTGCTGGAATATCGGGACACGTTTTCGCAAGCCTGACGTGCCTGGCTTTTGATCGGAGAAAGGTGTGGTCGTGACGGTCTTGGTGTTCATAGCTTCTTCCCTCGTTGGTTGCCGCAGTTTATTTTACCACTCAAAAATCCGTAAACTCACCCTGCTTTGCCCCCACAAATCGTGCAATTCCTGCAATAATCACGGGCGCAAGAATAATTCCGAAAGCGAGCAAGTTACATGATGAGTCAGGATGAGTTAAAACAAGCCGTGGCAAAAGCGGCGATTGAGTACGTGCCTTTCGATTGCATCGTTGGTGTAGGGACGGGTTCAACCGCCAATTTTTTTATTGATGAGTTGGCAAAAATCAAAAGTAAAATTCGCGGCGCGGTGGCCAGCTCAGAAGCTTCGGCAAAGCGTTTGGAAAGTCATGGCATCAAGGTGATGTCGCTCAATGAAGCAGGTGATTTGCCCGTGTATGTGGATGGCGCGGACGAGATCACGCGTCATTTGCATATGGTGAAGGGTGGCGGTGGCGCATTAACACGCGAGAAGATCGTCGCGGCAGCCAGCAAAAAATTCATCTGCGTCTGTGATGCCAGCAAACTGGTCGAAGTGCTGGGCAAATTCCCATTGCCCATCGAAGTCATCCCGATGGCGCGCAGCTCCGTGGCACGCCAACTGGTCAAACTGGGCGGTCAACCCACCTTGCGCGAGGGAGTTACCACGGATAACGGCAATGTCATCTTGGACGTGCATGGTTTGCAGATTAGCAATCCGGTGGAATTGGAATCGACGCTGGATCACATTGCCGGTATCGTCACCAACGGGCTGTTTGCGCGCCGCGCTGCGGATGTGCTGCTGCTGGGTACACCCGAAGGCGTGAGAACGGTGAAACTTTAAAGGGCTTCATCTATTTGCAACAATTATTGAATATGCTGTTTTTTTGAAGGAAGTACCTCATGCCCAATAGTGATCATATTTCCCGGCAGTTTGATGCCGACCTTGAAACCATACGCGCCAGTGTGCTGCAAATGGGCGGCCTGGTGGAAAGCCAGATCAAGAGTGCTGTTGAATCGCTGCTCAGCGGTGACACCGTATTGATGGCACAAGTGATTGAAAATGATCACCGTGTTAACACACTGGAAGTTAAGATAGACGAGGCTTGCAGCCAGCTGATTGCGCGCCGCCAACCTGCGGCGGGCGACCTGCGGCTGGTAATGGCGGTGATTAAAACCATTACCGATCTGGAGCGCATCGGCGATGAAGCGGAAAAAATTGCGCGCATGGCAAAATTGTTGTCGCAAAAATCCGGGCTGGTTTTGCCGCGCTACCAAGAAATCAAACACGCTTCGGACATCGCACTCGACATGTTGCGCAAATCACTGGACGCGTTTGCCCGCCTGGATATCGTGATGGCCGCCCAGGTGGTTCGCCAGGATGACCAGGTGGACGAAGAGTTCCGCGCCATCATGCGTTACCTCATCACCTTTATGATGGAAGATGCGCGCACCATTTCAACCTCGCTGGAAATTTTGTTCGTGGCAAAAGCCATCGAACGAATCGGCGATCACGCCAAGAACATTTCCGAGTATGTCATCTACATGGTCAAAGGACGGGACGTTCGGCATATCACAGCGGACGAAATCGAACGCGAAGTTCAGTTGTAAATTATTTCTATCCCGTACCGCTGGTTATTGTGTCCCCGTAGATTGAAATAGTTAAACGGGGATTGTTTTCGCCCCATCAACATTGAATATCCACCTATCGTTAGATGCACATCCTCGCCCTAGAGACCTCCACCGAATACTGCTCTGTCGCGTTGTGGCATGACGATGAGGTTCGGGAAAATTTTCAGCTTGTTGGGCAAAAGCACTCCGAATTGTTGATGGAGATGCTAGACGCTGTATTGCGCGATGCGGGGATGAAGTTGGGCGAGCTGGATGGCATTGCTTTTGGCGCAGGCCCCGGCTCTTTTACGGGGGTGCGCATCGCGTGTGGCGCGACGCAGGGCTTGGCTTTCGGTGCGAATTTACCTGTGGCGGGCATATGCACTTTACAGGCGTTAGCGGAAACATCGGACAAGCCCCGCGTCATCGCTGCATTGGATGCGCGCATGGGGGAAATCTATCACGCAGTGTATGAAAAAATTAACGATGAGTGGACGACTGTAAGCGAGCCTTGTTTGTGCAAAGCACAAGACGCACCTCGTGTTTTGGGTGCGGATTGGTATGGGGTAGGAAGTGGATTCGCATTGAATTCCGCCGCACCCCCCGACGGGAGAGGGGAATTGCTAGCGTTGCGTTATGTAGGGCAGTTGAGCGGGGTAGATAGCGAGGCTGTGCCGCATGCGGCGGCAATTGCGGCATTGGGTGCAGCTCAGTTTGCCAAAAATCTGGGTGTGGATGCGGCATTGGCGCAGCCTTTTTATTTGCGCGACAAAGTGGCTCTCAAGACGCATGAGCGTGAGGCACTTGCCCGTTCCACTTCGACTCTCCCGGTGCGAACGGAGGATAATGTTGCGTGACATGTTGCCTGCCGATTTGGATGCCGTACTTGCGATCGAGCAATCCGTGCAAGCGTATCCTTGGTCTCTGAGAAATTTTACCGATGCGCTGAACAGCAGCTATATGTGTTGCGTGGATGAGCTGGATAATGAGATTTGCAGTTATGCGGTGTTGATGATGGGCGTGGAGGAGGCGGAATTGCTCACGATAGGTGTGGCCTCAAACCAACAAAGGCGCGGCTTGGGGCACAATATGTTAAACGGGGTGTTGGCGAAGACGCAGGATAAAAAAATGCAGCGTGTATTTCTCGAAGTGCGCGCTTCCAATGTGGCGGCGATTGCGCTGTACCGCAAAGTGGGATTTAGCGAAGTTGGCTTGCGTCGCGGCTATTACCAAAATAAACAGGGCAGCGAGGATGCGGTGGTGATGGCTCTTGATTTAACGTGCGGTAACAATGGATAGGCACGTAGCAATCTTGCGCGAATTGAATCTGTATCCGCTGTGGGTGCGGCGCGATTTTGTGGCTGAAGAAGTTAACCAAGTAAATGCCGCTCGCCCTGATCCTTCGACAAGCTCAGGACTAAAGGCTGGGGTCGAAGAACAAGAACGCATGCTTGCTGTTTCCATTCAAACTCCTGGTATCAATTCCACGCCCAGCGAGCTGGGCAGTGGATTGCCTACCTTTGGTGCAAACTCAGCCCGAACGGAAACAAACAATCTTGCCGCAACTATTCCAGAGTTGAATCCAGCCAACATCAACTGGCCAGAACTAAAAAACACCGTGCATTCCTGCCAAGCCTGCAAGTTGCGTGCTGACTGCACGCAAACCGTGTTCGGTGTGGGCGATGAAAAAGCCGATTGGTTGTTTGTCGGTGAAGGCCCTGGGGCGGATGAGGATGAGCAAGGTGAGCCGTTCGTGGGGCAAGCCGGCAAGCTGCTGGATAATATGCTAATGGCAATCAAGCTCAAGCGCGGCAAAAAGGTGTACATCGCCAACGTGGTGAAATGTCGTCCCCCGAATAATCGTGTGCCTGAGTCGAATGAAGTGGCGACATGTCTGCCTTATCTGCAACAGCAGATTGCGTTGATCCAGCCCAAGGTAATCGTGGCACTGGGCAAAACGGCGGCGAATGCGCTGCTGGGTAATCAATCCACACTGGGGTCACTGCGCGGCACATTGCACCATTATCATAACATTCCGTTGATTGCGACTTACCATCCGGCTTATTTGCTGCGCAGTCCGTCGGAGAAAGCCAAGGTCTGGCAGGATTTATGTATGGCGGTGGAGTTGGTGCAAAAGCAGAAATAGTCTTGCTGTGTCACAAGGCAATCAAGGAATACAGTGCAAGGAAAAATCCAGCGAAAAGGCGGAGTTTACAGCTGCAGATGAACGTTTTGAGCCAGATTTTAACGCTGCAATGCGCCCTTATAGTGTGCTTTGTGGCGAGGCAGACAAAACTAAAACCTGCCGTCGCTATCCTGATCGTGTCCGTGTTTTTTGTATAACGCGGCCATGATGCCCGCCAGCAGTAAACCGAACACGGCAATGATGATATAGATGCTGAGTTCCATTTTTTCCATGACAGCATACAACCCCAGCATGGCAAAAATGCTCAAATTTTCGTTGAAGTTTTGCACTGAGATGGAACGACCCGCACCCATCAACAAGTGTCCGCGATGTTGCAGCAGCGCGTTCATTGGCACAACAAAATAACCACCCATCGCCCCCAACACAATTAGCAGCACAACTGCCAAGGTGCTGCTGGTGATGGGAATCATCAGCAGCACGGTCAGCCCCATTGCAATACCGACTGGCAACACTTTTACCGAATGTTCCAGCTTGACCCATTTTGCCGCCAGCACTGCACCTATAGCGATGCCGACCGCGAACCAAGCGGTGAGTTGTGCAGCTTGGCTGATGTTGTAATGCAAGGCGACGGCCGACCATCCCAGCAGAAGCAAGCGCAGCACTGCACCCGCACCCCAGAACAGAGTGGTAACCGCGAGGGAAACCTGTCCCAGCGGGTCTTTCCATAACAGTTTGAAACAATGCCAGAAATCTTCGAACAGTGCGAGCGGCCTGTTGCTGAAGGGTTTGTGCTCGATCGCCAAGCGGGGGATGCCTAGGTTGAATAGCGCAGCCAACGCATAAATAAACACAATTATCGCGATTGCAAGCTGAGGAATGGTGTTGATGCCCGTATTGATGAGAGGTACATCCCACAGGTTGAGCAAAGGCTCTGCGATGTTTGGGCTAATCAGCATGCCGCCAATTGCGGCACCCAACACAATGGCCGCAACCGTTAACCCTTCCATCCAGCTATTGGCCAGCACTAGTTTATCAACCGGCAAATACTCGGTGAGGATGCCGTATTTTGCGGGTGAGTATGTTGCCGCACCCAAACCGACCAAGCCGTAGGCCAGCAACGGATGCACGCCGAACAACATGGCAAGGCAGCCCAATATTTTAATGTTGTTACTGAGGAACATCACCCGACCCTTGGGTAAGGAGTCGGCAAACGCACCGACAAAAGGCGCGAGAATGATGTACGAAACTATGAATGATTGCTGCAAAACGGGCGTGTGCCAAGCCGGCGCGCTGAGTTCTTTGAGTAGCGCGATGGCGGCAAACAGCAAGGCATTGTCTGCGAGCGCGGATAAAAATTGCGCCGCGAGGATGATGTAGAAACCGAAATTCATTAACCAAAACGTATTTTGAGCAAGCGCGTTTATAACATGAAAGCATTACCCCCTGCTATGATTCGCGCCAATTTGAACACTTGTCCGCACACTTGGTTGCCATGCCGCGCCCCATACAAGCACACATAGACCCGAACGCGCTGGAAAATAATCTGCATGTTGCGCGCCGCGCCACGTCGTCGCGCATCATGGCAGTGATTAAAGCAGACGGTTACGGGCATGGCCTGATGTGCGTTGCACAGGCGTTATCCGCTGCCGATGGCTTTGCGCTGCTGGATATACAGGATGCGATCGCTCTGCGCGAAGCGGGCTATCGTCAAACTATCCTGCTGCTGGAAGGCTTTTTTTCAGAGGACGATCTGCCGCTTATTGCCGAATATGATTTGACTTCCGTAATCCATAGCACTTGGCAAATCAAATTGCTGGATGCCTACCCAAAACGTGGCTCACTGGACGTGTGGCTCAAGGTCAGCAGCGGCATGAATCGCCTTGGCTTTGTGTCGCAGCAGGTGACGCAAGCCATGGAGCAGCTCCGCCGCCATTCCGCCGTGCGCGACATCACGCTAATGACCCATTTTGCCCATGCCGATGAGACGCGTGGCATAGACGAGCAACTTGAAATCTTTAACGCGCTGGCTGCACCGCATCGCGTGGCACGGTCACTGGCGAATTCCGCCGCATTGTTGCGTTATCCAGAATCACACGGTGACTGGGTACGTCCCGGCATCATGCTATATGGCGCATCACCGTTCACCGATACCACTGCGCAACAGCTTGGACTTAAACCCGCGATGACCCTGAGCAGCCGCATTATTGCCACGCAAGAATTAAATGCGGGGGATGAAGTGGGCTATAGCGCATCGTTCCGCGCCGACCGTTCCATGCGCATCGGTGTTGTCGCTTGCGGTTACGCCGATGGTTATCCGCGTCATGCACCGAATGGCACGCCGACACTGGTGAATGGGCAACGTACCCAACTCACCGGGCGTATTTCGATGGATATGCTGTGTGTTGATCTGAGCAATCTACCAGACGGCCAAGTGGGTAGCGAAGTCGTGTTGTGGGGAACGGGTCTGCCTGTCGAAGAAGTGGCACGAGCCGCTGGCACAATCAGTTATGAACTCACGTGCGCGGTCACGCAACGAGTCCCAAAAAAAACCTAAAAGCCATCAGCTTTTCAGCTGATGGCTTTTAGGTTGCCACATCGGACGAAAGCGAAAGCGGAGAAAAGTCCGACGCGGACTTGCGAAACTAAACCAATTCAGTAAAAGTAACGATAGCTGGAACCGCCATAACAAGCGAGATAACGCCCGCTATAGCCCACCGAATAAAGCCTGTAACTGCCCTATACACTTTCGAATAAACTCGCCTCATCGTGTACCCCTTTCTAAAGCGTGGAGTAATTGCCCACATTTAACTTGCCAAACAACAAAACAGCGACGCTGCCCATCTGAGAGGGCTTGTCCGATTAAAAGGTTCAACTTATTTCAATGGTCATGATTGAAATAATCTTTTCATCAAATTGGAAATGTGAAAGAATCGCAGGCATTAAAAATTAACGAACAGGGTGAAATAATGATAGACCGAGACGGCTACCGCCCGAATGTCGGCATCATCATCACCAATGGTGCGAATCAGGTGTTTTGGGGCAAACGAGTAAGACAGCATGCGTGGCAATTTCCGCAGGGCGGGATACAGTACGGGGAATCACCGGAACAGGCGATGTATCGTGAATTGCATGAGGAAGTGGGGCTACTGCCGAGCCATGTAAGGATTCTTGGGCGCACCCGTGACTGGATGCGCTACGAAGTTCCCAAAAACCCGAATCGTCGTGATGAAAAGAGCGCGTATCGCGGACAAAAACAAATCTGGTTTTTACTCCATCTTGTGGGGCGCGACTGCGACGTGTGTCTGCGTGCCAGCCCCCATCCTGAATTTGATGCCTGGCGCTGGAATAATTACTGGGTGGACATTGATGCCGTGATTGAATTCAAGCGCGAAGTTTACACGCGCGCCTTGAACGAACTGGCGGGCTATTTGCCCTTGGCCAAGAATGGCAGCTTCACAGCTCAACAAGCACGTCGAGCGGCTCAGGCCAGCATTCGCTAGAGTTCCTCTTTATTTATTGTCATGCTACCAACCTGTATCTGCGTGCGGTAGAGATATTCCACTTCTTCCACTTCCCGACCCAATTTTTTAATCAAGTGCCGGAGTCCAAATGACCGCTTTGCCCAGATGCCCCAAATGCAGTTCCGAATTTACCTACGAAGACAACGGCAATTATGTTTGCCCAGAGTGCGCGCACGAGTGGTCGAAAGACGCGCCTGTTGCCAGCAGTGAGCAGCAGCGTGTTTACAAAGATGCGTTCGGCAATATACTGGTGGATGGTGATTCGGTGACGGTGATCAAAGATTTGAAGGTCAAGGGTTCGTCCTCTGTGGTGAAGGTCGGCACCAAGGTGAAGAACATCCGTTTAGTGGATGGCGACCACGATATAGACTGCAAAATTGACGGCATTGGTGCGATGCAGTTGAAAACCGAGTTTGTGAAGAAGGCTTAGGGAAGTATTGAATAAGCTCTACCGTTCGTGGTGAGCCCTCCGAGCAGACTTAATCAGTGTCGCATTGGGTGCTACACGTTTGCCCGCTCTCACGTTATGATTAGCCCTACCTGTTTACTCCCCACCGATTCTCACGATGCCCATGCACGTAGAAAAACTGGCTGTTCTGTTTGCCGATGTGTGCGGCAGCACCGCGCTATATGAGAAACTGGGCGATGATGTGGCGCGCAAAATGATAGCTGACTGTCTGCAAACCCTTGCCGACAAGGTTCTCGTCCACCATGGCAAAATCACCAAAACACTGGGCGATGAAATCATGGCGGTATTTCCCAATGCGGAAGATGCCTTTCTTGCTGCCTGCGCCATGCAAACTGCAGTGAAAAATAATCGGTCAGCGGGCGGTGCGCCACTACCGATTCGCGTGGGCTTTAATTATGGTGAGGTGATTAAAGAATCCAACGATGTGTTTGGCAATACGGTAAACACTGCCGCGCGCGTTGCCGCCATCACCCGCGCCGGGCAAATCATGTCCACGCGAGAAGTGTTGAATGTTTTGCCCGCCGACCTGCAAAGCAGAATGCGCCTAATTATGCGCGCCGAATTCAAAGGCAAGCGCGACCATCAAGAGGTATATCAGATCATCGACGACCAGGAAGACTTGGGGGCGACGCGCTGCGGCATACCCGCTTATCGCAAGCCCCCCGAAGTTCACACCGAGCTGGTTTTGCGCTATCGCACCCATACCGCCCGTGTGACCAATGAGCGTCGGAGCATTACGCTGGGAAGGGAAGAATTCTGCGACATCGCGGTAAAAAACTCTCTCGCCTCTCGCTTGCATACACAAATCGAATTGCGCCTCGGAAAAATTTTTATTACCGACCAAAGTACCAATGGAACATATATCCGTTCCGGCGGTGGCAACGTGGTACACATCACCCGCCAGGAAATTCTCCTAGCGGGGAATGGTACGATTAGCCTGGGGCGGTCGTTTGATGATAATTCCGACGAACTTATCGAATTCTCGGTTTCAGCTTCACACATTGAGTAAATTACTACACGGGAATTTTATGCAACATTCAAAAGGTTTTATTGCTTATCTGATCGCCACGGCCACGTTGTGCGGTGCGCTGGTAATGGTGATTGAGGTGCTGGGCTCGCGGGTCATTGGGCCGTTTTTTGGGGTCAGCCTGTTTGTCTGGACTTCGCTCATCACGGTAACCATGGTCGCTCTGGCGGCGGGTTATGTGATCGGCGGGCATTTATCGGATCGCAAAAGTTCGCCCGACTGGCTATATGGCTTGATACTCGCCTCCGGACTCTTGACCGTGTTGATTCCGCTACTTAAAGGCCCCGTCATTCAGGCGGCGTTGCCGATGGGTTTGCGCTGGGGTTCGTTAACCAGCGCGTTTGTATTGTTTGGCCCCGCACTGTTGCTACTGGGTTGCGTGTCTCCTTATGTCGTCAAGATCGCGGCGTGCGAAATGCAAAATATCGGTCGCACCGTTGGCAGCTTTTACGCCATCTCCACCGTCGGCAGTGTGGTGGGCACATTGCTCACCGGTTTTGTGCTGATTGCCTACCTAGGTGTAAATCAGATTTTTTGGGTGACGGGATCATTGCTCATCGCCCTGAGTGTTATTTACTACCTGTTTTTTCGCCGCTTGTGGGCAGCGGCACTTGTGGCAATCATTCCGTTCGTATTGATACCACATGACACAACCGTCAGCAAACTCATGGCGGATGGCACACGCATTGAGCGCATTGCCAATCACGACAGCCACTATGGCAATCTGAAGGTGGTAGATTATTCTTACGGCGAAAAACACCACCGGGACATGCTGATTGACGGGCAAACACAAAGCGGAATGGACGTAAGCAATGGGCTGTCACTATATGAATACCCTTACCTGTTGCAGTTTTTGCCGTACGCAATCCATCCCGACGGCAAAAGCTGCCTGATGATAGGACTGGGTGCGGGGCTTGTCCCAGTCTGGTATCAGGCGCAAGGGGTGAAAACCGAGGTGGTGGACATCGATCCTGCGGTAGTTAAGTTTGCCAAACAGTATTTCAACTTCAATCCCGACATTCCCGTTCACATCGAGGATGCGCGCTACTTTTTGATGAATACTCCGCAGCAATATGATTACGTGATTCTGGACGTATTCAATGGCGACACCACACCCGGACATTTAATCAGCGTCGAAGCGATGCACTTGGCCAAACAACGCCTCACCGCCAACGGTGTCTTTGCGGCGAACATCATCGGCAGTGTCGAACACGACACGCTGATGACCTCTTCAATCATCAAGACGCTGCAAAGTGTTTTTGACAACGTTACCGTTTATTCGGCAACGGATACTACATTAAGTGAGGGAGTCAGCAACCTCGCCATCGTTGCTTATGACGGCACGCCGCGTACCATGGATCTGAGTCGTGTTCCCAACATGAACATTCATCCCTTGGTTGAAAGTACCGTCATGGACAATTTGCAGCAACCCATCCACTTTACGCAGCACCCTTCCGCAATGGTGCTGACGGACGATTACAACCCGGTTGACTTTTACGATGTATGGCTAAAAGAAAAGATACGCAAGTCCAACCTAGGCAGTACCGATTTTGATATTTTGTCGAGCTAAGGAATCTCTTCAAACTTGAAATCTTCCCAGGCAAGCTACACCCCCCCTTGCACCGCCCTTGAGCTACTTTACCAAGACGAATTTTTGGTCGTGGTAAACAAGCCCGTCGGATTACTTTCCGTACCCGGACGCGGAACAGACAAAGCAGACAGCTTAGTAACGCGCGTGCAACGGCAATTCCCCGATGCTCTGATTGTGCATCGTTTGGATAGGGATACCTCTGGCTTGATGGTCTTGGCTCGCGGCACGGAAATGCACCGTCGCTTATCAATGGCGTTTGCAGCGCGCGAGGTGGATAAACGCTACGTGGCACGGGTAGCAGGCAAGCCGTTAGAAACATTGGGCGAAATCAATTTACCGATTATTGTCGATTGGCCAAATCGCCCCAAACAGCATGTGAATTATGAAACAGGTAAGCCTTCACTCACGCGCTATTCTTTACTCAGCCATGATGTTGTCAACAATGCCAGCCTGCTGGAGCTTGAACCCGTAACGGGGCGCACTCACCAGCTACGAGTGCATTTATCCGAAATTGGGCATCCTATTCTGGGCGATACTTTGTATGGAGGCGGGGTCGCCAACGCAGCCAAACGGTTATTGTTACACGCTCGTTTGTTGAATTTTGTTCATCCGCATAACAATGAGCCATTGCAATTTATTTGCGAGCCGCCCTTTTAACAAACGCGCTGTTGTTATGCTCCTCCGCTATAATCGGTACACTGTAAATCTATTCGGAGCTTATCATGCCCACCCCGCAACGCGCCGCTCTTTACGGAGCAGGTTTTATCGCCGTACTGACTGCCTTTTTTTTCATCTGGGCTTGGATTACTTTGCACTGGAGCTATTCAACTGGCGAACGTGCGGGGTTTATGCAGAAGTTTTCCAATAAAGGATGGGTGTGCAAAACTTGGGAAGGCGAGCTGTCCTTAGTCGCACTGCCGGGTGCAGCCCCCGAAAAATTCATTTTCACGGTACGTGACGAGGCAGTTGCAACGCACATCAATCAATTGATTGGCCAGCGTGTGTCACTAACTTATGCCCAACACAAAGCTGTACCCAGTTCATGTTTCGGCGAAACCGAGTATTTTGTGACTGACATCAAAGCAATTCAACCTTAATTCACCCGCTTGAATTGTTACAATCCCGCCCCAATGTCGAAGCTCAAGTTGTTGGCGTTATACTTTAAGCAACTGTTTTACTAAACCCTAAAGAGGAACACATGAAAAAATTTCTAATGTTATTGACGATTGCATTAACTGCACTGAGTTTGTTTACCGCAACTGCCGAAGCAAAACGCTTTGGCGGTGGTGGTAGTTTTGGTAAACAACGTTCTGTTGCTCCCCAGCAAGCGCAACGTGCGCCCACAGCCGCGCCGAATACCCCCAACGCAGCCCCGCCAGCAGGCAATAAGTGGATGGGGCCCTTGGCTGGCTTGGCCATAGGCGCGGGCTTGGGTGCGTTGTTTGCAGGCAGTGGGCTGGGTGGTGCAATGGGCAACATCCTGATGATGCTTTTGGCTGGTGCTGCGGTGATGTTTTTAATTTCGATGTTCCGCAAAAAACAATCTCAACAGCAATCCGCACAATATGCTGGAGCAGGCGCACCGTATAACGAACCACAACAAGCACCCCAATCCAGCGGTTATTTGGGTGGCGCAACAGCTACGCAAAGCGGCAACATTCCAGCTGACTTCCCGGTTGATTCATTTTTACGCAGCGCAAAAACATCATTCATCCGCCTGCAAGCTGCCAATGACCGTAAAGATTTGAATGACATCCGCGAATACACCACGCCGGAAATGTTTGCTGAAATCTCTATGCAGCTACAAGAGCGCGACAACTCGCCACAAAAAACTGATGTAATCGCCATCAATGCGCAGTTGTTGGAGGTGGCGAATGAAGGTGATTGGGCAATTGCCAGCACCCACTTCACAGGCCAGTTGAGCGAAAACAATGGCACACCCGAAAGCGTGGATGAGATTTGGCACGTGCAAAAAAATCTGCGCGATGACAAAGCGGTTTGGCTACTTTCCGGAATACAACAAACAACTTTGCATTAAGTCATGGTGTTCGCCCAACCAACTGTTGCAGCATTGAATCACTTGCTGGCGCAGAACAATTGGGCATTGCCACGACTTCAAAAATTTGCAGGCAAAACGGCGCGCTTCAACATCGCGCCGTTTTCTTTTGCCTGTACGATTCTTGGAGATGGCTTGCTAAGTAGCGCAGATGAGGCCAGCAGTGCGGATGCACTGTGTGTAATTGCGCCGTCCTTGCTGCCTCGCCTTGCAGCCCAGGACGAAACCGCGCGCAATGAAATTCATAGTGAGGGCGATGCCGCATTACTCACCGAAATTTTTTATTTGTCGCAAAATTTACGTTGGGATAAGGTGGAAGATTTAAGCAGGCTCACGGGCGATATTGTGGCTGAACGCATTGTGCAAACCGCAAAAAATGCACGGCAACAATTGCTTGATGGCGCGGAAAACTTTTCGCTAGCAGCAGCCGAATACTGGATGGAAGAGCGTCCGTTAATTGCTAAACCGCAGCAAATATCGGCATTTGCGCAACAGGTTGATACCTTGCGTGACGACCTCGCACGGCTGGAGCAGCGCATCAAGCGGCTTATTTCGACGAATCAATAAATGCGCATCTTCCGTTTAATCAAAATCATTTTTGTTGTCCTGAAATTTGGTCTGGATGAATTTTTGTTGGCGCATGACAGTACGCGCTGGCTGCGCGTACCACTCAATATCCTGCTGTTCTTCCGCAGCATCAAACAGCCCCGTGCGATGCGCCTGCGTTTGGCGTTGGAAAACCTGGGGCCGATTTTCGTCAAGTTTGGGCAGATGCTTTCGACGCGGCGCGATTTGATCCCGACCGACATCGCCGATGAACTTGCCAGGCTGCAAGACCAAGTGCCTCCGTTCCCTTCCGCGCAAGCTGTCGCCCTGCTGGAAACCGCATATAAAAAGCCTTTGCGCGAGGTATTCCAAAACTTTGAGGAAGTTCCCGTTGCCAGCGCATCGGTCGCTCAAGTGCATTTCGCTGTATTGCCGGATGGTCGCCAGGCAGCAGTTAAAATTTTGCGCCCAGGTATTTCCAAAATCATTGCGCATGACATCGCCTTATTGAAAGTGGCAGCAGAGTTAGTCGAAAAACTTTGGGCAGACGGCCGCCGTCTAAAGCCGCGCGAGGTGGTGGGCGAGTTCGAAAAATACTTGGCGGACGAGCTGGACCTCACGCGTGAAGCCGCCAACGCCAGCCAACTTAAGCGTAATTTCGCCACCTCAAAACTGCTGCTCGTTCCCGAAATGTATTGGGATTTTTGCACTGCCGAAGTTATGGTGATGGAACGTATGTACGCTATGCCCATCAGCCAAGTGGACACGCTGCGTGCCGCAGGCGTTGATATTCCGAAACTGGCGGCAAATGGCGTGGAAATTTTTTATACGCAAGTTTTTCGCGATGGCTTTTTCCATGCCGACATGCACCCCGGCAATGTGCAAGTCGCGGCGGATGGCCGCTACATCGCGCTGGATTTCGGCATCATGGGTACGCTTACCGATAGCGATAAACATTACCTCGCGCAAAACTTTATTGCGTTTTTTCGCCGTGACTACAAACGCGTTGCCGAAGTGCATATCGAATCGGGCTGGGCACCCAAAGAAACGCGAGTGGATGAGTTGGAGGCGGCGATCCGCGCTGTATGCGAGCCTATATTTGACAAGCCTTTGCGCGAGGTATCGTTTGGTCGCGTACTGCTGCGTTTATTCCAAACGTCCCGTCGTTTTGGTATCGAAATTCAGCCGCAACTGGTTTTGCTACAAAAAACCTTGCTCAATATCGAAGGCCTGGGGTTGCAACTCGACCCTGAACTGGATTTATGGAAAACCGCCAAACCCTGGCTGGAACGCTGGATGAGCAGTCAGGTGGGCTGGCGCGGCTTGCTCAAATCCTTGCAGGCCGAGACCCCGAACTACACGACCCTGTTGCCGCAATTGCCGCGCCTGATGCACCGCTACCTGTCGAACGATGCTGCCAGCCGCAATGACGAAATTTTGCGCAATCTTCTGGAGCAGCAAAAGCGCCGCAACACCTGGCTGATGCTGATCGGCCTGCTATTGCTGGGCATGTTCGCGTGGGAAATTTACTGGACTGTGGCGTTGTAAGCGTAGATCAGGATAGAAAACCGCTTTTCCACAACTCCTGGGTCAACGCCAGATAATCCGCCGCACCCGGGCTGTTCGGCGCGAATGCGAACACATCCTTGCCATACATCGGGCTGGAAGCGAGTCCGACGGTCTCACCGATGCGTGTCTTGCACAGCAGCTCGCCATAGCGTTCCCGGAGCTTTTCGTAGATGTCATAGGCCATTTTGCGGCGCGAATCAAAACGTGTCACGACGATGCGCCGTTCAAACTTGCGGTTGAGTTTGATTTCCAGCGCATTGAGTGCGCTATCCAAACGGTTCACGCCTTGCAGGGAAAGAAAATCCGCCGAAACAGGAACCAGCACGCGGTCGGTAGCCAGCAAGGCATTCAGCGTCAGCACCCCCAGCATCGGGCAGCAGTCAATCAGGATAGGTGCGCCGGTCAGCGCCAGATCTTCGCGCAAACCATGCCTCAATAGTGTCGCCGATTTTGGGTCACTGCCAAACAGCGCATCGACCTTGGCGAGCTCCAGCGAGGAAGGGATGATCTGCCAGCCGCCAGGCGTGCTATGCAACAAGCCTGCAAGCGGTGTCTTGTGTTTGAAAAAAGCGGCCATGCCGACATCTGCCGCAACCTTTACCGTCGCACCGCTGGCCAGCGTCAGATGCCCCTGCGGATCCAGATCTATGGCAATAGGAGAACGCTGCGCGAGGTGTAGCGCAGCCGTGACATTCAGGCAAGTGGTCGTTTTACCCACGCCGCCTTTTTGATTGAATACG
>CAZSPN010000045.1:0-333 GCA_964608835.1 uncultured Gallionella sp. | reverse complement strand
ACCCATCCTACGGGCTGTTATTCCACAGTGACTGACTTCGCGAGATTTCTCGGTTTGTGGCTTCGACCGCCCTCGCGGGCTTAACTTGCTGAGCAAGTTAGTCTCCACCGCAAGCCGAGAAACCTCGCCCTCCAATTTGCAAATCACTCAACCGTGACGGATTTGGCGAGATTTCTCGGCTTGTCCACATCGGTGCCCTTTTGCAGTGCTACGTAATATGCCAGCAGTTGCAAAGGGATCGTATGCAGAATAGGGCTCAAATATCCCGCGTGTTCCGGCATTTGCGTGATGTGGATGCCGTCCGCCTCATGAATATGGCCGTCCGCATCGGCA
>CAZSPN010000044.1:16354-20588 GCA_964608835.1 uncultured Gallionella sp. | reverse complement strand
CCGGACGGCTACTTGAGCATATTGAAATTAAATCGTTACAGTTCGGGCAAGTACAGATGCTGGTGCTGGATGAAGCGGACCGCATGTTGGACATGGGCTTCATGCCGGATCTGAAGCGCATCTTGGCGTTGTTGCCCAAGCAACGGCAAAACCTGATGTTCTCGGCCACCTTTTCCACTGAGATCAAAAAGTTATCTGCGGAATTTTTGGTTAACCCCAAGTTAATCGAGGTCGCACGCAGCAATGCGTCCAATGAAAACATCACGCAAAAAGTTTATCGGGTCGCGCAACATGACAAGCCTGCTTTGCTTAAACAATTGTTGGGTAGTGATGATGCAAAACAAGTGATTGTATTTACCAAAACCAAACTGACTGCAAGCTCTATCGCCAAAAAATTGCAGCGCGAGGGTGTTGCTGCGGATGCTATTCATGGTGACAAAAGCCAGTTAGAACGCATCCAGGCTTTGGATGCCTTCAAGAGCGGCGCGGTATCGGTGCTGATTGCGACAGATGTGGCTGCACGCGGATTGGATATAGACCAACTGCCTATGGTCATCAACTATGAAATACCCAGCGCACCGGAAGATTACGTGCATCGGATTGGTCGCACGGGTCGGGCGGGTGCTTTGGGTACGGCAATTTCGCTCGTTTCACCTGAAGAAGAGAAGTATCTGGTGGAAATCGAAAAATTGATTAAGCGTGAGATCCCCAAGGAAGCAGCTGTGATCCCTCGTTATGCTGAGAAATCAGGATCATCACATCGCAATGAACATGCAGCGCGCCATTATGTTCCGGCACCCAAGGCCGCACAGGATGCCTGGTTTGATAAACCCTACCAACCCAGCGCAAGTGTGGCAACCATTGTTCAACCCGATACCCCAGTAATTAAACGCAAACCACAAGTTGCGGCTTTATTCGTCAGAAGGCAAGGATGATGAAACATCTGTGGATATTAGGCTGTTTTTTGTTGTATGGCTGCGGCAGCATTCCGACGGGGCTGGAACCGGTAAGAAACTTTCAAGCAGAACGATACATGGGGCGCTGGTATGAAATCAAACGGTTAAATCATCCCTATGAGGGTGGCTTAACCAATGTTTACGCGGATTATCGCCAGATGCCCGACGGAACAATTGAAATGACCAGTCACGGTTTTGGTGTAAGGGAAAATCGCTGGTATTCGGCAAAATACCAAGCGACATTTATCGGGAGCAAAGACATTGCCGGTTTGAAACTATCATTTGGTGGTTCGTCTGCCAGAGATGACTACAACGTGCTATTTATCGACCCCGCATACCGATATGCAATTGTCACCTGCGATGACCGCGACGGACTGTGGATATTGTCACGCGAACCGGTGCTCGACAAATCTATTCTCGATAGCCTGGTCGCAAAAGCCAAGACTTGGGATTTTCTGACAGAGCAGTTAATGGTTGTTGAGCAAAAATCTCGTGGGCGATAGCTTCATCGGCCAAAGCCTTGTTTGCACTCAATCGTGTTGGAACATTATCCACGTTAAAGCTGCGTGGCTCTATCCTCTTAAAGCGCGGCTTGCCGTGCCAAAATAATTCTGATGCCTGTCTTTGCTATAATCCGCGCCCTTTGTCTATCTGAGTAATACCCATGAGCGTTCTGCTGTGGATTGTGTCAGCCAGCCTGATCGGCGGTGTCCTGAGCGTAATGTGTGCTGCATTGTTCGCGCTGAATGCGCGCGCGCATTGGGTTAACGCGCTGGTCAGTTACGCCATTGGCGCGTTGCTGGGGGCTGTATTTTTGGACATATTGCCTGAGGCGATCGAATTGAGCAGCAATATCACCATGTTAAGTGGCACGATATTGGGTGGCATTCTGTTGTTTTTTACCTTGGAAAAGTTGCTTATTTGGCGGCATTGCCACCACGATCATTGCGAAGTACATGATCACGAGGCTCACGAATACCATGCAGTCAAAACTCCCAAACAGGATACCCATGGGCGCAGTGGATTAATGATTATGGTGGGCGATACGTTCCATAATTTTGTGGATGGGGTGATTATCGCTGCCGCTTTTTTAACGGATATTCATCTGGGCATCGTCACATCGCTGGCAATTATCGCACACGAAATTCCTCAGGAAGTCGGCGACTTTATGATTCTGCTGCATTCCGGTTACAGCAAGGCGCATGCCTTGATGCTCAATCTAGCGTCCAGTCTGGCGACCCTGATTGGTGGTGTGTTGGCCTATTACACCCTGCAAAACATGCAAAATTTTGTACCCACTTTATTGGCATTGGCGGCAGCCAGCATGATCTACGTTGCTGTTGCAGATTTAATTCCTGGTTTGCACAAGCGCACGACCCTTCGCGACACCGTTGAGCAGGTGGTATTGATCGTACTAGGCATTGCCTCGATATTAATAGTGAATTTCTTGGTTGGAAACGCATAAAAGACAGCGCATGAACGCACCGCAAAAAATCCCCAAAGTCGGTTTTGTTTCGCTCGGTTGCCCCAAGGCAACAGTGGATTCGGAACACATCCTCACGCGCTTACGCGCCGAGGGTTACCTCATTTCCAACAGCTATCAGGATTCCGACATCGTAGTGGTGAACACCTGCGGATTTATCGACAGCGCGGTGGCGGAATCGCTTGAGGCCATCGGCGAAGCCTTGGCGGAAAATGGTAAGGTCATTGTCACGGGTTGTTTGGGTGCAAAAGATGGTGTGGTGCAAACCGCACATCCCAGTGTGCTGGCGGTGACCGGCCCGCATGCCACCGATGAAGTGATGGCGGCGGTGCATCAGCATCTGCCCAAGCCGCACGACCCGTATGTGGATTTGGTGCCGCCGCAAGGCATCCGCCTCACTCCCAAACATTTTGCGTACCTGAAAATTTCCGAAGGCTGCAATCATCGCTGTACCTTTTGTATCATCCCATCGATGCGTGGCGATCTGGTCAGCCGCCCGGTGGGCGATGTGATGCAAGAAGCGCAAAATCTGGTCAAGGCAGGCGTAAAAGAATTGCTGGTGATCTCACAAGACACCAGCGCGTATGGCGTGGACATCAAATATCGCACCGGCTTCTGGAATGGTCGTCCGCTCAAAACGCGTATGACCGAGTTGGTGGTTGCGCTCGGCGAGCTGGGCGTGTGGGTGCGCCTGCATTACGTGTACCCGTATCCGCATGTGGATGAGGTGATTCCACTCATGGCGCAGGGCAAAATCTTACAGTATCTGGACATCCCGTTTCAGCATGCAAATCAGCGTATCCTCAAGCTGATGAAGCGTCCCGGCAACAGCGATAACGTGTTGGCGCGCATCAAGCAATGGCGCGAAATCTGCCCCGACCTCACGCTGCGCAGCACCTTCATCGTCGGCTTCCCCGGCGAGACCGAAGCCGAGTTTGAAGAGCTGCTCGACTTCCTCAAAGAAGCGCAATTGGATCGCGTTGGCGCGTTCAAATATTCACCCGTGGAAGGTGCACTGGCGAATGAACTGCCCGACCATATCGCACCTGAAATTCAGGAACAACGGTTGGCGCGCTTGATGATGTTGCAAGCCGAAATCAGCGAACAACGCCTGCAACGCAAAATCGGCAAATCGATGCAAGTGCTGGTGGACGAAGTGGACGAGGATGGCGCGGTGGCGCGCAGTGCCGCCGATGCACCGGACATTGACGGCTCAGTGTTTATTGAAAATGCCGGACACTTAACGGTGGGCGATATTGTGACGGTGAAAATCATTGATTCGGATGAGCATGATTTGTGGGCGGAGCTTGTTTGAGGCCACACTCCAGACCTTTCTGATCGCATCACAATCATTATGTCGTGCGCTCGCAGAACAATAACAAACCTGAATCAATCGAAATCCCTCCAAATTCTGACTTCCAATAAGCCGTTACGCTTGTTTTTCCAAGCAGCTTACTGAAGCACACGCTCTTCAACAATCAGCCAACGCTCATGCTGTTTTTCCAGCTTGAGTGTTTTCTCGACTTGATCACGATAATCATCCGAGCGATAGGCTTGTGTAAATGTAACAGTCGCATGGCGGTCATCCAGCATGTTGACTTTGATATTGTTCAATGCCACTTCGATTGTTTTAGGCTTGCTGATACGTTCAGTCCGCTGCTGTTTCCACACTGCGTGGTTTTTGTCGCCCTGCTTAAAATCAGGCACATAGGCTGCCAAGTAGGCTGCAACGTTCTTGCCTGACCATGCCGTTACCCAGTCCATCACACTACGTTCAACCTGCCTGCTTAATATA
>CAZSPN010000044.1:14098-16344 GCA_964608835.1 uncultured Gallionella sp. | reverse complement strand
ACTTGTCGGTGCAGGAGCAGCTTGGGCGGGTTTCGCTGGCTTCGCTTCAGTTGCCAGTCTGGCTTGTTCAACTTTTTTGGCTTCGGCATCGGCTTTGACTTTGGCTTCTGCCGCGAGTTTGGCTTCTCTTGCCGCGCGTGCTTCTACTTCTGCCTTGGCTTCTGCCTTGGCTTTCGCTTCAGCCTTGAGCTTGGCTTCTTGCTCAGCTTTGGCTAGGGCGGTGGCTTTAGCTTCTGCCGCCAGTCTGGCTTGTTCAACTCTCTTGGCTTGCGCCTCCGTCCTGAGTTTTATCTCAGCTTCCAATTTAGCAATTTTGGCGGCAAGTACAGCCGCTTCTGCATCAACCTTGGCTTTTTCATCAGCTTTGAGCTTGGCTTCTTGCTCGGCTTTGGCAAGGGCAGCGACTTTGGTCTCTGCGGCCAATTTGGCTTCTCGTGCCGCGCGTGCCTCTGCCGCCACCTTGGCTTGCACCCCAGCTTTTAACCTGGCTTGTTGCTCTGCCTGGGCTTGCGCTACGGCTTTGGCTTTCAATTCGGCATCAAGCTTTGCTTGTTTGGCAGCTTGTGCCTCGGCCTCGGCTTTTGCAACTGCCTTGGCTTCAGCGGTGAGCCTTGCTTGTTCCGCTTCTGCCCGATGTTTCAAAGCTGCGGCCTGCTTTGCTTGCTCATCAGCCACTGCCGCTTTTGCGGCTCTTTCATTTGCCTCTGCCGCCAGCCTGATGTGTTCCGCCTTATTGGTTTCCTCATCAATAAAATCACGGGCTTTTTCATAACCTTGCCCTGCCGATTTTTTCAGCCAGAGCATTGCAGTTTTTTTGTCCTGTGCTATGCCTAGTCCGAGGTGATATTTTTCACCCAATAGAAACTGCGCTTCAGCATTGCCCAGCTCCGCAGCTTGGCGATAACGCAACACGGCGCGTTGCGCATTTTTGGGAACGCCCTGCCCTTGTTCATTCATTATGCCCAGTTGAAGTTGCGCGGCGGCATCACCTTTGTTTGCCAGCGGAATCAGCCGTTCCAACGCGGCGGGGTAATCGCCTTTTTGGTAAGCTTCCAGCCCCAGTTGAAATTCATTTTTTGCTGGCAGTTTGGCAGTTTGAGTTGCCGTTGCGGATTGCTGCGTCTCTTTTATTTTGTTCCAATAGGCGAGCTCTGCGGCAATTGCCCGTTTTGTGGCAAGTGCTTCCGCCTCTTCTTTGGCTTTGGCTTCTGCAGCTTGCTTGGCCTTGACATTGTTCCAATACGCCAACTCTGCCGCAACCGCCAGTTTTGCCGATTGAGCTTCCGCATTCAGCTTGGCTTTTGCTTTGCTGTTGCCTTGCGCGGCTGATTTTTCATACCATCTGGCGGCTGCCTTCTTATCCTGTGCAACCCCTTCACCCAACTCGTATTTTTCACCCAAGCGATACTGAGCTTCGGCATTGCCTAGCTCCGCTGCCTGACGATATTGTGCCACAGCGCGTTGCGCATTGGGCGGCACACCTTGACCCAGTTCGTTCATCGTACCCAGTTGCAGTTGTGCGGCTGCGTTGCCACTGTTCGCCAACGAAATCAGATGCTTCAACGCGGCAGGATAATCGCCTTTTTGGTAGGCATTGAGACCCGATTGAAGTGCCTGAGATATTTGAATTGAATTGAGCGTGCCAACGATGGAAGGCGGATTTTCGCTCTGCGCCCAAACGGGTGCGGTAACAAGTTTAATCGTGACCAAAAAAATTAACTTGTTACGCATGTGTACTCGGAATTTATTTACTCGAAAGGATGCCTCAGCACTATCGTTTCATCGCGATCCGGCCCGGTTGAAATCATATCGACAGGCACGCCACAAACTTTAGCGATGCGCTCTAAATAATTGCGTGCTGCCAAGGGTAGTTTGTCGTACTGTTGAACGCCCAGCGTGCTTTCGCTCCAACCTGGCATTTCTTCGTACACCACTTGGCAGTCCGACAATGCATCTGCGCCTACAGGCAGGATGTCGCTCACGCCGCCATTAATGCGATAACCCACGCCGATACGCACGATTTCCATGCCATCCATCACATCCAGCTTGGTGACACACAAACCCGACACGCCGTTGATTTGGATGGAGCGTTTGAGTGCTGCCGCATCAAACCAGCCGCAGCGGCGCGCGCGTCCCGTGGTTGAACCAAACTCGTGACCGCGCTTGGCCAAGCCTTCACCGATTGGATCTCGCTTATCTACTGCATCATATAACTCCGTGGGGAATGGCCCTGAGCCAACGCGGGT
>CAZSPN010000044.1:13738-14088 GCA_964608835.1 uncultured Gallionella sp. | reverse complement strand
TAAGCCTTGGTAATACCGAGAACATAGTTGAGCATCTGCGGTCCGACACCCGCGCCCGCACTGGCCGCGCCCGCAATGCAATTGCTGGAAGTCACAAACGGATATGTGCCGTGATCAATATCCAGTAACGCGCCTTGCGCACCCTCGAACAGCAAGCCTTTACCCGCTTGATTAGCTTCATACAAGGCTCGCGGCACATCCATCACCAGCGGTTTGATGCGTTCAGCCAGCACCAGTGTGTCATCCAAAGTTTTCTGGAAATCAACCGTCGCGGTGTTGAAGTAATTTTTCAGCACGAAGTTGTGATAATCCAGCACCTCGCCCAACTTGGCCGCAAAACGTTCGCGGTA
>CAZSPN010000044.1:244-13728 GCA_964608835.1 uncultured Gallionella sp. | reverse complement strand
TAAGCCGGGCCGATGCCGCGTCCAGTCGTGCCGATTTTGGCATCGCCTTTCGCCAGCTCGCGGGCTTTATCAATCGCCTCGTGATACGGCAAAATCAAAGGGCAAGCTTCGGAGATTTTCAAGCGGTTATAAATATCGATGCCTGCTTGTTGCAGCTCATCCATTTCTTTAAGCAAGGCAGCAGGCGACAACACCACGCCGTTGCCGATGTAACACGTCACTCCTTCGCGCAAAATACCGGACGGAATCAAATGTAACACGGTTTTTTTTCCGTTAATCACCAAGGTGTGACCCGCATTGTGGCCACCCTGAAAACGCACCACGCCTTGCGCATGATCGGTCAGCCAATCGACAATTTTACCCTTGCCTTCGTCGCCCCACTGTGTGCCGATTACCACTACATTTTTTGACATTACTCGTTCCTAACATAGGGTGGGCAACTGTTGCCCACCAATTTCCCGCGTGGGCAATAGTTGCCCACACTACCCCGTCAATTTTTCAGTGCTGCCACAACCCAGGTACCATCGCGCAACACTAACTCACGATCACATTGCAACTCGGCGCGATGTACTGCATTGCCCAACAAATCCACAACAACCGTTTCACCCGTTGCACGCAATTTCGCTATCTCATCACGCAACGCGGCATCGTCACGATGCGGCGCTAGCACGCCCCTCCGTATCGCCTGAGTCGGCAGCAATTGATACAGCTGGCGTAAATCCATGCTAAATCCAGTTGCAGCACGCGCTCGTCCAAAGCTTTTGCCGAGGTCATCATATCGGCCGCCCAAGGCAATCGCATCATGGCTGCCCGCGTGGTATGCGGCGAAAACCATCCCCGTGTGGTAGTGATAACCGCGCAAATCAGCGAGGTCTATACTCACGCTAGCAACCAACGTTTTCATTTGTTGAGTTGCCGCTTGCAAATCATTCAGGGCGGTACGTATTTCCGCAAAGTCCGGCAGTACTTTACGTGCGCGTGCCAGCACTTCGGCGCAATCACCATACAGGCCAGTCATGGCACACAATGCGTTGCGTGTGTCTGCATCCAGCGACACACTGAGCGACTGCAATGCAGCACTGTCCTTACTTTGCAATGCGTTAAACAATTCGCTCTCAAGATTTTTATCAATGTTTGCGTGATTGACCAGCGCGCGAAAAATGGCCACATGGCCCAGATCCAGATGCACGTTTTGCACGCCCAGCAGAGCCAGCGATTGCAGCATCAGTTGCTGAATTTCCACATCGCTTTCCAAGCCGCTGTAACCGTACAACTCCGCTCCAATCTGCAACAATTCACGCGTACGCGTCAGTCCAACGGGTTGGGTATGCAACACACTGCCCGCATAACACAGGCGCGCCACACCTTGACGATTAAGCAAATGTGCATCAATGCGCGCCACTTGCGGCGTGATGTCGGCGCGCAGTGCCAATGTACGTCCGCTCAACTGATCGACCAGCTTGAAGGTGCGCAAATCCATATCATCACTGCCATCCAGTAGCAACGACTCGGCATATTCCAGCAACGGAGGTGCAACAAGTTGGTAACCGGATTTGCGCAGCAAATCAAGTATCCGCGAGCGCATCGCTTCAACACGCCACGCCTCTTCGGGCAGCATGTCTTGAATGTATTCGGGAAGTAACCAGTTATTCATTATGGGCATCCTTATTTGACCCAATACAAAATCAACAGCCCAGCCAGTATCGCAGTAATACCAACGAAGCGGAGTTGCCCGTCAGTCAACGTCACCAGCTTGCGGAACGATTCACGCCACAATTCGGGAAAAACAAACGGAAGCAACCCTTCTATCACCAGCATCATCGCCAAGCCCAGCAGCCAGTATTGCAGCATTTATTTGCCCGATTTATTTGGCGACTTGAGATACTTAAAGAAAGCCGAGCTGGGATCTAACACCATCACGTCACTTTTGTTCTTGAAGCTCTGTTTATAGGCCTCGATGCTACGGTAAAACGAGTAGAACTCGGCGTTTTTACCAAATGCGGCTGCATACAAAGCCGACGCTTTGGCATCGCCTTCACCTTTGGTTTTCTGCGCATCACGATACGCTTCCGCCAGAATTACTTCGCGTTGCTTGTCCGCATCCGCCTTGATTTTTTCGCCTTCAGCCGCGCCCGAAGCACGCAGCTCGTTGGCGACTCGCTTGCGCTCGGCATCCATACGGCGATATACCGATTCGCTGATCTCAATTGGAAAATCAACACGCTTCAATCGCACATCCAGTACCTGCACACCTATCTTGCGCGCATCGGCATCGGTTTTCTCGCGCAGCACCTCCATGATTTTTTCGCGCTCGCCTGACACCACTTCGTGAATAGTGCGTTTACCGAATTCCTCGCGCATACTGGAATTCACGGTTTGCATCAAACGTGTTTTCGCGCGTGCTTCATCGCCACCCACGCTCACATAGTATTGCTTTACATCGATGATCTTCCACTTTACGAAAGAATCCACCATCACGTTTTTCTTTTCCGCCGTAATGAAACGCTCAGGCTCGCCTGTGTCCAGAGTGAGGATGCGTGAATCGAAGAAGCGCACGTTTTGCACCAAGGGTATCTTGAAATTCAAGCCCGGCTCGGTTTTGACACTCACCACTTTACCGAACTCGAACACAATAGCATTCTGGCGTTGGTCGACCACGAACATGCTCATACTCAACAAAATCAAAACGGCGACAACACCGATCAGGATATTCGAATTATTTTTGCTCATGGTCGTACCTCCCTGTCGCGGCCGAGCAACGAATCGCGCGCACCCTGAGTTGCAGCGTTGTCGCTGGTCTGGGTTGCATCCGCAGCCACTGCGCCCATTCCCGGCGCGGCAGAGCGCGTGCTTTCAACCAATTTATCCAGTGGCAAATACAACAAGCTGTTGCCATTTTTCTGATCAACCATCACCTTGCTGACGTTACCCATCACTTGTTGCATCATATCCAGATACATCCGTTCACGCGTGACTGCGGGGGCTTTGTCATATTCCACCAACACTTGCTTGAAACGGCTCACGTCACCTTCGGCGTTGGCAATCACACTCTGTTTATATCCTTGCGATTCTTGTATCAGGCGCGCCGCAGCACCGCTGGCACGCGGAATCACATCATTGGCGTAAGACTGACCTTCATTCTTTTGCCGCTCACGATCCTGCCCAGCCTTCACCGCGTCATCAAATGCCGCTTGCACCTGTTCGGGCGGTTGCGCGTTTTGCATAGTCAATTTGCTAATCAAAATGCCTGATTTGTATCGATTCAAAATATCTTGTATCAATTTGGTTGCCGCCGCCGCCACCTGCTCACGACCTTCGTACAACACATAATCCATTTTGTTTTTACCTACCACTTCACGAATCGCCGTTTCCGCCGCCTGACGGACGTTTTCATCGGGCATACGATTGTTGAATAAATACTCACCCGGATCACTCAAAAAGTATTGCACCGCGAACTGAATATCAATGATGTTTTCATCGTCGGTCAACATCAGGGCTTCTTTAATGACTTTGTTTTTAACGTTGTCCCGATAACCCACTTCGACCGTGCGAACCTGGCTCAAATTGACAATCTCAACCGACTCGATTGGAAATGGCAAGTGCCAGCGCGGCCCCGCCTCGGTGGTCTCCACCTGTTTGCCAAAGCGCAACACCACGCCGCGCTGGCTGGCATCCACGATGTAAAAACCGCTGCCAATCCAGATCAACGCAGCGATACCCGCAATTAAACCCAGTCCGCTCCCCAGATTTTTCATGGGTGTGCCACCCCCTGAGGTGTTACCGCCGCCCCCTTTTTTACCAAAAAGTGCTTCCACTTTTTGATTGATCTTGCGCAACAACTCCTCCAGATCGGGCGGGCCACCATTGTTGCCTTTACCCCATTGCGGGTCGTTCAATGCCATTTTCTATTCCTCACTTAGTAACTGTTCAATGTGTGCCTGACGCGCAGACTTCGCTTCCGCCAAAGCCAACTGCAAACCTTCTAATCCCGCACCACTTTTGGCACTCAGGAAAACGCGGCGGATTTTACCATAGTCATCACGTTGCACACTGGGCGGCACGTCTTGCAAATCAATTTTGTTGAAGACCAATATTTGCGGAATTTCTGCCGCTCCGATTTCCGCCAGCACTTTATTGACCTCGATAATTTGATCGTCACGAATTGGATTGCTGGCATCAACCACGTGCAGCAGCAAATCCGCCTGCAAGGTTTCCTCCAAAGTACTGCGGAAAGCCGCCACCAGACCATGCGGCAAATGACGGATAAAGCCCACCGTATCGGACACCACAATGTCGCCCGCCCCCTCGCTGAATACGCGGCGCGAGGTGGTGTCCAGCGTGGCAAATAACTGATCCGCGACATACACATTGGCCTTGGTGAGTTTATTGAACAGCGTGGACTTCCCCGCATTGGTATATCCCACGATAGACACCGACAACACATCGGAACGATTGCGCGCACGACGCATCACCTTGCGCTGATGTTTGAGTTTCTCCAACCGTTCTTTGAGCAGATGTACACGCCTGTCCAGCTTGCGCCTGTCCAGCTCAAGCTGGGTTTCACCGGGACCGCGCGCACCGACCGCGTATTTTTGTTGCCCCATGTCCGCGCCCTGTCCCACCAGACGTGTCGCCAAGTACTTAAGCTGCGCCAGTTCGACTTGAACCTTACCCTCGTGGCTTTGCGCACGCTGCGCAAAAATATCCAAGATCAGCATGGTGCGATCAATGACTCTCGTACCCAGTTTCGCTGTGAGATTGCGCATTTGCGCGGGTGATAAATCGTGATTAAAAATCACCAGAGGTGCTTCAAGCTGCTCGACAATCGCGGCGATTTCCTGAATCTTGCCGCTGCCCGCGAACAATGCCGCATCGGGACGCTGCCGCCTAGTTTCGATGATGGCGAGAGTGCGCACACCCGCTGTTTCCGCAAGCAAGCGCAACTCCTGCAAACTTTCCTGATGATCGCTCTTGCCGAAATCGACACTGACTAAAATTGCGGCATTTTCATCCGCAGACGACTGCATTACTCCGCAGAATCGCCCGGCATCGTAATAGCACGCGCCGGCACAATGGTCGAGATGGCGTGCTTATAGACCATCTGAGTCACCGTGTTTTTAAGCAGCACCACATATTGGTCGAAGGATTCAATTTGACCCTGCAGTTTAATCCCGTTCACCAAATAGATCGCCACCTGCACATGCTCTCGGCGCAAGGTATTCAGAAAGGGGTCTTGCAAATGCTGTCCTTTTTCACTCATGTTATTGCTCTTATTGGTTAGGAACGGATAGACACTTTACTGGATTATTGGGCGGCTGGGAATATACAATGTCACAAGGAAAACACAATACCAACGAGGATGAACTTTCAAAGACTCTTTATAACTTCTTCATTGAAGCCAAACATGCAATACGCATCCTCAAAAAGCATTCTCACCATCCTTCTTTTGATGCTTGGTATCACCGCTTGCTCCACGTCTAAAGTCACACCGCTCAGCGAACTACCCGTTCCCGTTCCAACCATCATTCCAGAAGTGATGTCAGCAGTCGTGCGACCCCCCGCAAAAATCGCCCTCGCCTTGGGTGGCGGCGCGGCGCGCGGCTTTGCACACATTGGGGTCATCAAAGCACTGGAAGCGCAGGGCATCTCACCGGACATTATTGTTGGTACAAGCGCGGGTTCTGTTGTCGGTGCGCTCTATGCGTCCGGGTTGAATGGTTTTCAGATACAGGAACTATCCATGACCATGCAGGAAGACCAATTCCTTGATGGCTCAGGCATGGTTGGCTGTATTGCCAAAACAATCATTTCGGATAAACGCGGCTGCATCAAAGGGCAGGCCTTGCAAGACTTTGTCAATAATAACGTCAAAAACCGCCCCATAGAAAGGCTCAACAAAACCTTTGCCGCAGTCGCCACCCATCTGAGTAATGGTGAAATGATGGTATTCAGATCGGGCAACACGGGTATGGCAGTTCGCGCTTCTTCATCTGTCCCCGTATTTTTCGAGCCTGTCACGATTAACGGTCAAGATTATGTCGATGGCGGGCTGGTTGCCCCCGTTCCCGCCAGCGTGGCGCGCACTCTGGGCGCGGATTTTGTTATCGCCGTGGACATTTCGGATCGCCCGCAAGACAGAAGTACCGCAGGCATCACCGACATCATGTGGCAAACCTTCTCGATTTTTGGGCAGACCATCAATCGCCATGAACAGGCCAATGCCGACATTGTTGCAAGGCCCGTCACCTACGGCCTTCCTTCAGTTGATGTGAGCGGTCGCAATAAAGCCGTGCTGGAAGGAGAAAAAGCCGTTGCAAAAATTTTGCCGGAGCTAAAAGCCAAACTGGCAAAATTAAATGAAGAAAAGCATGTGGCCGGAATGCCGTGAGTTCAAGACTGAATAATTTTCGGGAGCAACACTTATAATGCCTCTCTCGGAGTGTAGCTCAGCCTGGTAGAGTACTGCGTTCGGGACTCAGGAGTCGGAGGTTCGAATCCTCTCACTCCGACCAATTCACAGTGAGGCAAGGATAGCGATGGAATATCCGCCTCCATCAATCAACAGATAGATAACCCAGTATGAATACACACAACAAACATCCCAATGAGCCGCTCGTTATCCATCTCGGTGACGACGAACCAGATGAATACCAAGAAGAATTCGACGATGGCGAAGTAGAAGTCATCCGACCCAACGCACCAAAAGCACCCATCCAAAGCACGCGTGGGCGCGGCTTGCGCAATCAGGCTGTTGTCGCCGAAGACGAAGAAGAGCTGCCGCCGAGCAAGACCAAAATCAAGAAGCAGATGCACGAGTTGCGTGATCTCGGCAAAGAGCTAACCGAGCTGGGCAAGGATCAACTCGCGCAACTCGACATTCCGGAAAATCTGCACGATGCAATACGCGAGTTTAAGAACCTCAACAAGTTCGGCGCGATACGACGCCAGTTGCAATACATCGGCAAGCTAATGCGCAACGTGGAGACCGCGCCCATCATTGCCAAGCTGGATGCGTGGAAGGGAAAATCGCAGCACCACATCGCCTATATGCACCAACTGGAACGCTGGCGTGATCGACTACTGGAAAACGATAGTGCATTAACCGAGCTGCTCGCCGCGCACCCGGAAGCCGATGCGCAACGCCTGCGCACGCTGATACGCAACGCGCAAAAGGAAATAGAAGCCAGCAAACCGCCGAAGAATTTCCGCGAGATTTTTCAGGTATTGCGCGAAATTATTCCTGAGCCAACATAAAGCTTCCCACGAAAATTCAAGTTTCGAGCCAGGCAAGACGCAAGCAAAAAATTACGACGACACACTTGTCCTCGAATCCACAAAGGACATTCGGGGGTATTTTTTGATATGTTGGGAGCGATTTTTTGGGAGCAACACAGCATAGCGACGGAAATTGGATTTTTGAAATACTCATAAACTTATGGCCACACTACTTCCACATATTAGTTTCGATACAGGCAAAAATCCCCAGCACAGCATTATCTGGCTACACGGCTTGGGCGCGGACGGTGAGGACTTTGCGCCGATCGCGCAGCAGATCAGACTACCCGTTGCAGTACGCTATATTTTCCCCCATGCACCGATGCGCCCCGTCACCATCAACGGTGGATTTGTCATGCGCGCTTGGTATGACATCGTCGAACCCAATATCAGCGGGCGACAGGATACAGAAGGAATTCGTGCCTCGCAAAGCAAAGTTGAAGCACTGATCGCGCAGGAAGTCGCGCGCGGTATTCCGCAGCACAACATTTTTCTGGCTGGATTTTCTCAAGGTGGCGCGGTGGTACTGCACACCGCATTGCGCCAAATTCTGCCTTTGGGTGGCGTGTTGGCACTTTCCACTTATTTGCCGCTGGGTGAACAAGCTCAAACCGAAATGTGTGCTGAAGCAAAAGCCACGCCTATCTTTCTGGCACATGGACTCGGCGACAGCGTGATTCCTTTCGCGGTGGGCGAAAAGTCGAGAGACGCGTTACTTGCGCTGGACTGTAATGTGGAGTGGCATGAGTACAAAATGCAGCACTCGGTTTGTGAGCAGGAGATCGGCGATATTGCGGCTTGGTTGAAGTTTAAGATTCAATAAGATTCGTCGTGATGACTACCTTCTTGTTCAACCAGACGAAACTTCGCCAAGTCGTAGTCCGCACCCTTCCCCACCAAGCCATTCGGGATTAGCAGATAACTCTTTTCGTCGATCTCGGTTTTCAGGCTACGAATATCGGAATACACATCAGTGTGCATGAGCAATTGTACTTCTCCCGAAATACCAACTTGTTTTGGGTATAACCACAGCGCAAGTTGCCCGTCTTCAAAATACCCGCCCGCCGCATTACCGCTTTGCATTAATGCCACACAAGCAACTTGGTTGGCCAGTACTTCAGCACCCACATGGAACTTTCCCTCCCTATCGCGCGACATACGCCGCACGATTGCAGCACCCCAATGTGATATTCCAGCTGGCTGCACGCCAAGCAAATTGCCGATACGCAATTTTTCAAATCCTTGCGGTGGTAATACAGTCAAGAAACCATTGGCACTGATATCCTCCAATTCCCAATTTAGGTATTTCATGCTACTTAAATTGAGCCCCCCCATAATTTTCTCCATGATATTTTCAAGGCCGCTTACTGCAGTCAAATTGATTTTGAATTTACGTCTGGGGCTTTGCCGTGTGGGCGGTGTTTTGAGAAAATCCAGTAGTTTTTTAGCAACTTCGCAGACTATCTTTATTTCATAAGTACCGCCCAAATTTAAATCTTCCGGCAGCATGTTCTTATCTAAACTTTTAATCAATGCCTCTAATTTCGGCTCCATACCCTTTAGGTTAATGAAGCACATCGCCGGAACGGTTTCTTCATAATCGCTGATACGTTTCGGTGCTTCGGGTTGATCCGGACTAAAACATAAAAAATCATCTTGGCTGTATGTTTCGTGCAAAGCAATTTCTGTGCAATACCGTGTAACGATTCGTTCAGAAAGGTGAATAAATAGAGGGTTCAATGAACTAACGCCGCAACCATACCAACAAAATAACCTTGCAAATTGGGATTTGATAGTGGTATTGGCAGCCATACCTAGAGTGAGGCTTACCGGTGTATTAAGAAATTTTTGTAGCTCGGCGGATCGATATAAGTGCGCCAAATTTTCCCAGATGACGTTATCGATTATCCCGTAGCGCGCACAAGTAAATTTTAACTGAGCAACATAGGCATTGATCGTGTGTGCCAACAATAATGGCACATGTATTCTAATAGTGTTGCTTCCCCTGTCGTTGTTGCTATAACGCTTGAAGATGGAAAAGTAGGCGGAAGCCGTGGCACAAGACAAGTTATTCAATGTCATCCACAGCCTATTTTCTTGAAATTCGCTGATTTCATGTGGAGTAAAAAACTCACGCGTTAGTTTTTTTGCGTGAGGCTGTGCAGCATCATCAAGTAACCGTAATATGGCGAACTGTTGATTTACTTTAAGTTCAGCAAGTTTTGGTAGTAACTCAATCCACTCGGTGACTTCCGCCAACAATGCGTACGCATCATTCTTAGGCAAATTTTCTAATAGCTTTTTCGCTGACTCCAAATCCGCCAGCGGATGATCGGATTTTTTGCCAAATAAATTTGATAACATCTCTGCTCCCTGTCCAACTATCGTGTTGGTTTTTGGCCATATAACCGCAAGCCCATGCCCTGAATAAGCGGCGATCTAATTTAGGGTTGAATTTTCCCACCATTGCATATTTTTTTCAAAACCCTTGAACCCAAGCCTGAGCCTCACTGTAATCCGCAAACACCCGTATGTCCGCATCAACGAATATACGCGATAACCATGCTTGCCAAGTGATCCACTGGTCGTCCGTAACGACGGCAATTTTACTGAAGTCGTGTTTGTGCTCGCGGCTGAAAAATTTGATTTCCTGCCATGCCACGTCGATGGTGTAACTGACCATCGCGCGCAGGTCGAATAGCAGGTTCACCGCACCGGGTGTTTTGAGCTTGTACAGCGATTGTTCTTCAAAGGACTTGAAATCCGCGAGGGTGAATTCGCCCATGACTGCGACGTTGACGAGGTCTTCGCTTTGCTCGATGGTAATCATATTGCTCTCCTCTGTTTTTATTAGTGCTTAGGGCTCAGGCGTAAGCTTAACACGCCGCTGGCGATGATGAGTGCCATGCCCAGCCATCCGGAGAGCGGCAGCACTTCATCCCATATCCCCATACCAAACAGACTGGCAAATACAATGGTGCTGTATGCCAAACTGCTCACGACCAGTGTGTTGCCGACACGATGCGCATGGGTCATGGCGATTTGTGCGAGCGTGGCGGTACTGCCCAATCCCAGCAGGATGAGCAAGCCGTGAGGCGTGATGGGATGAATGGTATCGAATAGCATCCACACGCCACTGCCAATTGAGGCAGTGAGGCTGAAGTAGAACACGGTGCGCGGGGCGGGTTCTTTCAGGATGCCGAGTTGCTTGACGTTGAGGTAGGCGATGCCCGCGAGAAAACCGGAGATGAGTCCCAGCAGGCCGGGTAGGAGCTGATCGTGTTCCAGTGTTGGGTGCAGCAAAAGCACCACACCGCAGAAACCCAGCGCGATGACGGTGGTCATGGGCAGATGAAATTTATCCTTATAAACAACCATGGTGAACACAGTGAGGAACAGCGGTGCTGTGTAGTTAAGAGTGACGGCAGTGGCGAGAGGCAAAACAGTGATGCAATAGAAGAACAGCACGAGTGCTACTGTGCCAGAAATACCCCGCCACAAATGGGATTGCCAATGACGGGTTGCGACACTGACGCACTGTTGGCGCATGATGAGATAGACCATCAGCAAACCGACAAATGAGCGGTAGAACACTAATTCGATGTGCGAAAAATACGGTGCGCCGAGTTTGACGAATACGCCCATGCAGCCGAATAAAATTCCGGCAACAAGCATCCATAACGAACTTCTGTTGGACACCGCTATAATCCTACTGCACAACCAAATTTCTGCGTCGCGTGCTCATTCAATCCTCGCCTACCTGCGAGGTATGTCTTGTCATTCACTGATAAAACTCCTAGCCATTCGACTAAGCCCGCAAGCGGGCAAGTCGCCGGTTATGCGCGGCTTCTTGCACTTTGGTTGTTCGTAACGGTTTCTAGTGGTGTCATCACGCGCCATTAAGGTGAGGGATCAGGTTGCGCCGCAGATACTCGTGGAAGTGCAACATGCCGTCTTCGGTGGGTGATTGATAAGGACCCTGCTGTTCAATACCTCGCTGATAAAGCGATTGGCGACCTTGGTGCATCTTCAGGCAAATGATGTCATCCTCCACCGCCGTTTCGTTGTAAGCCTTTTGCTCGGCTTCAACATAATCGCGTTCAAACAGCGCGATGTCTTCGAGATAATAAAATTCGACAACATTGGTACAGGCTCCCGTGCCGCGCGGGATGAGGGTGCTGATGACCAACGTACCGGGATACCATTCGACCATGATGTTAGGATAATAGGTGAGCCAGATCGCGCCGTATTGGGGCAATTGGTTGCCGTAGTAACGCAGCACCTGTTCTTGCCATTTACCGTAAACATCGCTACCGACTTTGCGTAGTGCGTTTTTAATACCCACCGTTTGCACACTGTATTGCTCGCCAAATTCCCATTTGAGATCATCGCAGTTAACAAAATTGCCAAGACCGGGATGGAACGGCACGACGTGATAGTCCTCCAGATACACTTCGATAAATGTCTTCCAGTTGAAAGCGTATTCATCCACCTGCACGCGATCCAGCATATAGCCGGAAAAATCCAGATCGTTCATTACGCCTACGTTCGCCAAATCTTTTGCGATGTCGCGTTCACCGGAAAATAATAGGCCATTCCAATTTTGCAACGGGGATTTATCCAGATGCAAACAAGGGTTATTGGGAAAATGCGGCGCGCCCAACAACTCACCATTGGTCTGATACGTCCAGCGATGAATCGGACAAACGATGTGCTGCGCGTTGCCGCGACCTTGCAGCATGGTGGCTTGGCGGTGGCGACAGATGTTGCTGAGTAGCTCCACGCCATTAGGGTTACGCACCAGCAACTGCGCTTCATCGCGCAACACATGATAATCCCCCAGACTGGGAACCATCAGTTCATGCCCCACATAATTTGGACCTTGCGCAAATAACACGCGCTGCTCGACAGCCAGAACGAGCGGATCAAAATACCAGCCCATTGGCGGCGCAGACGGCAAGGCCGTTAAATGTTGAGGTTTCTCGAAGTTGGACATACCCAGTTAAATCGCTGAATACGGTAGGGTTGCAGGGAGCGGGATTTTCGCCGATATGAAGAATGAGGGCAACAATAAATTAGCCGAGTGGTGGCGGGTTAGGTAAAATGCGCGTCTTTCGTCATTAGAGGTTGAGATGGCAGGTCAGATTAAAAAAACAGGCTCACAAAAAGCACCGAGTTTCGAGTCGGCGATGGCGGAGCTTGAGCAAATCATCGCGGACATGGAATCGGGCAAGTTGTCGCTGGAGAATTCGCTGGCGGCCTATAAGCGCGGCGCGGCGTTGTTGGCGCAATGCCGCACCCAGCTTGAGGATGCCCAACAGCAAGTGCGCGTGTTGGATGAGGGTGTGTTGAAAAATTTTTCTGCCAACGGCGATGCAGGGTGAACTAATTTTGGTTGCTGATTTTTCCAGTTGGTCGGTCGCGCATCAAGCACGTTTTGAAGATGTTTTGCATAAACTATTGCCCTCAGCAGAGGTCACCCCACAACATTTGCATCACGCGATGCGCTATGCCGTATTGGATGGCGGAAAGCGCGTGCGCCCTTTGCTGGTATTTGCTGCGGGCGAGTTGGTGGGTGCTGATCCATCGCGCCTGAATATCGCGGCGGCGGCGGTGGAAATGATTCACGCGTATTCATTGGTGCATGACGATATGCCGTGCATGGACGACGACGTGCTGCGCCGGGGCAAGCCGACCTGCCATGTGCAATACGACGAGGCGACCGCGCTGCTGGTCGGCGACAGCCTGCAAACACTGGCGTTTCAACTGCTCGCCGAGCACCGCCTGAACGATGATGCGGCGCGCCAGCTGGAAATGGTCAAGCTGCTCGCGCTGGCGTCCGGCTCGCGCGGCATGGCGGGCGGGCAGGCGATCGACCTGGACAGCGTGGGCAAATCGCTCACGCTCCCCGAACTGGAATTCATGCATATTCACAAGACCGGCGCGCTGATCCGTGCCGCCGTGTTGCTCGGCGCCCAATGCGGGTCGGTTTCTGCGGAACAACTGGACAGGCTGGATCATTTCGGCAAGCTGATCGGCCTCGCGTTCCAGGTGGTGGACGACGTGCTCGACTGCGAAGCGGATACCGCGACGCTGGGCAAGACCGCGGGCAAGGACGCGGATAACGACAAGCCGACCTATGTCAGCCTGCTCGGCCTCCAGGGCGCACGCGATATGGCGCAGCGGCTGCACCGCGAGGCGCTGGAAAC
>CAZSPN010000044.1:0-234 GCA_964608835.1 uncultured Gallionella sp. | reverse complement strand
ACCCAGGCTATGTGGATACTCCGATCAATCGAGGAAACCCTGGCCGGATTTGGCGACTCCGCACAACGCCTGCGTGAACTCGCCGATTTCATCGTATTGAGAAAGTTCTGATGCACCCATTGCTGGCTTCGATCAACCTCCCGGACGATTTGCGCAAGCTGGAGCGAGCGCAGTTGCCGCAACTCGCCGCCGAGCTGCGCTGCTTTCTGGTCGAGTCGGTGAGCAAGACCGGCG
>CAZSPN010000043.1:12507-21200 GCA_964608835.1 uncultured Gallionella sp. | reverse complement strand
GCTTGTATTTCTTGCCGCTGCCGCACGGGCAGGGGTCGTTGCGGTTGGGCTTCATATTGAACGATTTTCTCGCACTATATTTTCTATCGCTTTAATTCGCGCTTGCTGGATTGCGTTGGCAATGGCTGAGCTGTCATTACACTGTTCGGCTATTTCTCCCGCATCCACAGTTTTTGCCACGGTTAACAATTCTAATAAATAATCCGCCTGAGGATATTCATCTTGTTCATGCCCGGTGCGTCCGCGCGCATCCGAAGCACAGGCTTGCAGCAGTTGCGTGAAGCGTTCCGGTCTGCGCCACACATCGGTGGATTGAAATAATTTGATGATGGTTTCGGCACGCAATTCTTTGGCGCGATGGATGTCGCCATGATAACGCGCGACAAGCAAGGCCAGGTCACGGCATTCGCCGGGTACGCGCAAACGCTGTACAAGCTTTTTGACCAGCTCCACGCTGCGCAACTCGTGTCCGATGTGGCGCGGCAAAATATCTTCCGGTGTGGTGGCTTTGCCCAGATCATGGGTCAGTGCGGCGAAGCGTGTTTCCAGCGTGTAGTCGTGTTGCGCGGCAACATCAACCACCATCATGGTGTGGATGCCGCAGTCGATTTCCGGGTGATATTTTTCCGGCTGTGGTACGCCAAACAGCGCGTCAACTTCCGGAATTATTTTTGCCAGCGCGCCGCAATTGCGCAGTGTTTCAAAAAAACGAGAGGGCTTTTTTTCCATCAATCCCCGCGCTAATTCTTGCCATACGCGCTCGGCCACCAAGGCATCGACTTCGCCGTTGTTCACCATATCGCGCATCAACCCCAATGTCTTCGGTGCGATGACAAAACCAAAGCGTGCCGCAAACCGCGCCGCGCGCAAAATGCGCACCGGGTCTTCGCTAAACGCCGCGCTGACGTGGCGCAAAATACCCGCGCGCAAATCTGCCACGCCGTTGTGCGGATCAATCAGATTGCCCGCATCATCCTGCGCAATGGCATTGATAGTGAAATCGCGCCGCAACAAATCCTGCTCCAGCGTGACATCGGGTGCGGCATACACGGCGAATCCCTGATAGCCACGCGCAGTCTTGCGTTCGGTGCGCGCCAGCGCGTATTCCTCATGTGTTTTTGGGTGTAAAAATACGGGGAAATCCTTGCCTACCGGCTGAAAGCCTTGCGCCACCATTTCTTCAGGCGTGCTGCCGACCACGACCCAATCGTGATCCTGCACCGGCAAGCCAAGCAAACGGTCGCGCACCGCACCGCCGACACAATATGTTTTTGCCTCATTTTTCATCTGGAACAGGCTGCTGATTTTCGACGGTTTTGCCAGCGATAACACCCATGCGCTGCTTCAACGAGCGTGGTGCGGAACCAAACTGGCTCGCGTAATACAGGGTGTTGCTCATAACCTTTTTCACATAATCGCGGGTTTCATCAAAGGGGATGCTTTCGGCGTAAATCGCGCCTTCCAAGGGTTGGCTGCCGCGCCATTGCCGCGCGCGTCCAGGCCCCGCATTGTAAGCGGCAGATGCCAACACAGGGCTATCGTCAAATTGTGCCAACACGGTTTTCATGTAATACGTACCCAGGCGCAAATTGGTATCGAGCTGGTGTATCAACTCCTTGCGGTAGCTTTTTAATCCCAGTTTTCTGGCTACCCAGCGTGCGGTGGCAGGCATGATTTGCATCAGTCCCGCCGCGCCCACATTCGATCTCGCGCCGGTGACAAAGCGGCTTTCCTGGCGCATCAGCCCAAACACCCAAGCTTCATCCAGATTATTTTCACGAATGTGTTCTTGCAGTGCATCACGATAGGGCGCGAGATAGCGCATACTAAAATCATGCTGGTTCACCGTCTTCTCCGCCGCACCGATAGCGCGATCATACATCTCGTTTCTGCGCGCCACCTCGGCGGCAGTGAGCAATTCGCGGTCATTAAAATTGCGCAGCACCCACTTCCATTCTTCCAGCGCATCCGTCCCCAATGACATGCGATACAACGCCACTGCTCGCCGCACACCAATCAACTCACTCATCTCGGCAACGGCTTCTTTGCTCGGCTTGTAGGCAGGAGTCAAACTACTCATCACGGGCGAACTGACCAATTCATCGCCTGCCAATTGCCCGTAAAAATTGTATTCGGTGCTAAGTGCCGCGAATAGTTTGCGCGCTTCGAGCGGATTGCCCAGCGTTTGCAGAGCGCGGGCTTTCCAGTACCGCCACGCCCCCTCACTTTGTTGTTTGGCCGTCATCGCGTTGATAGTGGACAACACGTCTGCCCAGTCTTGCGCGCGCAAAGCAATGCGTACTCGCCAGGCGTATTGCTGATCGGTTAGCGGCGTGTCTCCCGCCAGCTTGTACCACTGCAAAGCGCGGTTATCCAGCTTACGCGCCGCCTCGAATGCCAGCCAGCTGTAAAAATATTGCTGTTCGTTGAGGGGGAAAAAGGCGGCGAGTTTTGCCCAGCGTGCCGAGGCGGAATCAGGCGATTGTTTGGCGATTCGCTGCAAGGCAAATAACGCAACGACACGCTGCCCGTGTATTGCCAATTTTGGATGGGATAGCGCGGGTTCAACACCGTTGCCCGGTGTATGGGCAAGCGATGCGGGAACGCCACTCAACGCCACAAGATTGGCAGCAGATTGAGCAGGGTTTAATCGAGCGACATCCAACGCCAACTTATCCAAATAACGGTTCGCGTTACGTGCCGCACTATCCAATGCCGAAATTTCCACAGCATAGTCGCCCGTCAACTTTGCCGCCATTTGCCTGGCGATGGACACATTCCCTGCCTCCAATGCCAAGTGCAACCGCTCATCTATATCTTGCGGCGTGATAATGCCCGCCGCAATGGCTGCTTCAAAAGGCACACCGCAACTTTCCGGTTGCGCCTTGCCCGTAAACCACAATCCGCGCGCATCACGCATGGCGATGTTTGGGCTATCGGCAGAGCCGAGCAGCTTGGATTGCAACATGTAACAGGCCAGCTCGACATCCTCGTTCAACACGCGCGGGTACTCGGCATTGAATAAAGTCCATTGCTGTTTTTTGCCCAGCAACTTGAGCCAGTCGCTGCGCAGACGATTAACCACGGGCGTATCTTCAGGGCGCGCCAGAAACTTTCTGATGGTTGATACGTCGGCTCTTTCCAGATTCAACTTCAATTGGTAATAGCTGACGTAAACTTCCAGCGGAGACTTTTTCAGGCGCTGTGCAAATTGCGCCAATTTCTTGGCGTTGCCAGCCCGAAACGCATCGCGCGCCGCGAGGAAATCCGCATCTTCATTGGCATAAACAGACGTGCTGATGAACAGCAAAAAATACACGATAAATTTCATCAGGACGCAACGGCTTTCTTATTCGACTTAATTGCGCAGGATTCTACCATCTGCCCATGCGCGAATAGCGGACGGCTTTTTGCGCGCACCCACCTTGCCGCGCAGCACCCAGACTATGTTGCCGAATAATCGCTGGCACTCGGCGAACATCTTCACCGGACGCATTCCGCTGCGGTTCGCACTGGTCGAAACCAAGGCACTGCCCGCATTACGACAAAGTTGTTTGGCAAAAGGGTGAGCGGTGAGACGCACCGCCAGCGTGTCGTGATCGCCGCGCAACCAGCGCGGACACGAAGATTTGGCAGGCATCAAATAAGTTACCGCCTGCGCGCCATCCTGCTGCAACTTGGCCTGCTCGTTGGATGTGAGAGGCTGAATGTAACGCGCGACTTGCGCAAACTGCGACGCGATAAGGATGAGCCCTTTGCGCTGCGGACGCTGTTTGAGCTTGAGGATACGCTGTACAGCCTTGCGATTGCGCGGATCGCAGCCCAAGCCGTAACACGACTCGGTGGGGTAAGCGATGAGTCCGCCGCGCTTGAGGTGGGCGGCGAGGGTGCGGCCTGTCAAAGTAGCTCTGGGTTCCACGCTTTTCCTTTGCACATCTCCACCAACAACATCTCGCTTTTATTCAGTCATCTATTTACAGACTGCTATCTGACAATGAACGGTAACAACATTGCCACACCACTCTGTTATCCCAATACTGCAACCAACTCTGCGATGACCGCAAGTTCTTCGCCGCTTTCAGGTTCAAGCTCAATTGGTTTGTAACTTGGATTCGTTGATGCCGGATTTAGAACAATGCGACTGTGTCGCCACTCACCATCGCCTTCAGAAACCTTCTCGCTCTGGTAAATCTTGATGGTGTAGTGCCCGCCCATATCAGGATCGTCAATACTTCGGTGCTGCACTAAGACGACCTTTCCTTGTCTTGATCCGACGGGATTTAAACTGAAAAGACACCAAGCGCCATTTGGAATGCGCTTATTCATTGACTCACCGACCACCCTCGCGACAAACTGTCCTGAATGAATTCGGAAGCTACTCGGCAATTCCACCCACTGATATTGATCAAAATTAGCATCGCCAACCAGCGGCACTTCATTGACCATTTGCATCTCACTAAACAAACCGGCAGCAATCGCTAGATCATAAATAGGCACCGCATTCTGATAAGGCTTAACTTCGCCACTCTTGAGCAACCTAAGTGTCAATCCTCCATACTGCTTATCATTGCTCGCTTGCACTCCTTCCATCAATCGACCTTCAGTAGCAACTGACGCTTGATACTCCTGTGCAGCCCTACCCATTGCATGCTCAAACCATGCATTTGTTTCGTGATCTGTGCAATAAATGTAGCAACCTTTCATGCCTCGAGTCATGAGGGTACGGTAAGTATTTTTAATAATCGCATCGGCCTTTTGTTTAGCCGCTCTTGGGTTTTCCTTGAGAAGGGACTTGTATCCTTTCATCGATGCATCCGTTTTTGCACGCTTGCTTGCATCAGTTACCACCACGCCATCACGAATAACAAAATCAGAACCAATGATGACACCGATGTAATCAGTTTCAAGTCCCTGGCAAGTGTGAATGCAACCAACTTCATTAACCGAGTCAGGTTTAAGTATCCACAGATTTCCATCACTGGTGAGATTCCATTTCATGGCGAAACCATGCTCGTCAATGGATATGTCTTTCAAGTTCGTATCATTCTTGCTAACCCAATCCCAGCAATAGCCTGCAACTATTCGAGCCTTGTTGTTAATGCGATTCTTCTCGATGATTGCGTCGCGAAGATCGGTTGGCGAGTCGAACACTCTAAAGTCATAGTTGATGTTTTCAAGAGTTCGATTGGCGGTTTCCCGTACTTCCAACGTGTTATCTATCCAAGCTAGATAACCATCTGAACCGTTACAACGAAATTGGGATTGCAATTCCAGTTGATGAACAGAAGCACCGAGACGCTCCGCCCATTCTCTGATCACGCCAGTCTCACCAATATCCTTGAAGGTGACTTTCTGGTCTTCATCAATGAAGAAAACACTGAACTTTGCTGCATTGATGATTTCCTTGACCTGGTTCTCACCCAAGTTTTGAAACATACCTGACCTTTCATTGAGTCGGTGCGCTTCATCAACGATCAAAGCATCAAACACATTCGCGCCTGTGTCTGAATAAACACCCGAACCCTTGAATAGATTCTCGATGTGACTTTTTCGAAACGAGCCTGTCAGAAGCGAGGTATAGACTGTCCGTGGCGCAGCGTTTTTAGTGACATACTGTGCAAGCAGTTGATCATTTACTACTAGTGCTACGAGCAGATTTACAGCGACCACCGATTTTCCAGTACCGGGACCACCCTCAACAATAAGCACATGTTTGTCTTTGACAGTCGCCCTCTTCGCCAATGACAGAGCTGTTTCATAGACGATCTTCTGGTCGTCTATCATCAAGAATTCCTGATTTCCTTTCAATAGCGATGCCAGTTTGTCAGCAAGACTCTTGGATGGCCGGATTCTGCCTTTATCGATACGATACATTACTTCGCAGGAGTCACCGTACTTAACGTGGCACTTGATGAACTCAGCTAGTTTTTGGGCATCCTTGCGAAGGAATGCAGGCGCTTTACGAGTATGGTCTGCATAGAAGGGGGCATTGATTACTTCGTCTGATATGCAATTGTGCAAATAGGCACAGGGCTGCAGACCGATATTCTCTTGCTGCACTGTTTCATTAAAGTCTTCCAAGAGTGCCGCATAAGTCCATGCTTGATACGAGGGGTGACTAACTTCTCGTTCTGCGCCGCCAACAAATGTTCTAACAACACCATCCATGGAAGTCGCCAGAACGCTCTCCCACTGCTTAAGCTCAATAATAATGGCTGTGGATTGTTGATCCGCCCCCTTACCAGTAAGGATGAAATCTATGCGCTTGGTAGTTTGTGGGAGCGTATATTCGATTGCCACACCAGAGTTTCCCGGAATTTCATCATCCGCGAGCACTTGGCTCATATAGAGCATGGAGTTGCGCCAAGATGTGATTTCGTTTTTATTTGTGGTTCGCCCAAGATGGCGTTGAAATGATGAGAGGATTTTATTGTCGATGATGTTAGAGCGGACATCATCAAGAAACTCTGCTTTGGTAGACGTATAAACCAGCACTTGAGCTCCCTATGATTAGTTATTTGTATTCCGTGTACTTCTTAGCACTACCTCGAACTTTATCTGCTGGATATTTTTTTTCGTTCAGCACCAATTTCTTGTCGACTGCCGCCATCAAATCTAATTGCATCTTATCCGCCAATCTCACCAGATAGATTTGAATATCAGCGAGTTCCAATTCGATCTCAGCGAGTTTCTCTGGGGGAAGATTTTTGCTTTGCTCTTCAGTCATCCACTGAAAATGTTCGACAAGCTCTGCGACCTCAGCAATTAGTGCCATGGATAAGTTCTTTGGGGAATGGAATTGATCCCAATCCCGGTCAGTTGCAAATCTACGCAATTTCTCTTTTATCTGATCAAGCTTCTCATCACCCATTTGTTTTTCCTTCTCGACTATTCTTGCTTTGTCATAGATGTGTGTTTCTCAACACGCAATCGATAATCTATTTTTTTCGTGATTACTTCGTTATTGATGCTTTGGTTTCTCTATTGTTACCAATACCTGCAGACCCTCTGCATCTGCCTTTCTATCACGAGCTTTTCAAAACGTATCGTCCGGTCTTGTTGCCGCCCACTTTTTCCACCACGCCGGCATCCAACAACGGGCGCAGCAAGTCCATCGCGCCCTGCTTGGAGATGTCCAGTGCAGCCCAGATTTCGGCGGGTGTCATGCTGCCGTGGTCTCGCAACAGGTGCAGCAGTTGTTCCTGCCGTGGGCGCAGTATAAGCTTCTCATTTGTTCTGACTTGCAGGGTTTGGATGCGCAGCCAGGCTTGTTCCAATGTTTTATGCAATCCCTCTGCACAGTATTCCAGCCATGCGCTCAGATCATCGCCGGTGTCGCGCACCTTTTGTAGTTCTGCATAGTACCTTGGACGGTCTTCCCAGTAATACTCGTCAACGGAAAAGATATGGTGCGTATCGAAGCCGCGCCGGTAGAGCCCCCACAGGGCGAGCGCGCGTCCAGTGCGGCCGTTGCCATCGGCAAACGGATGGATCGCTTCGAAGCGGTAATGCAGGATAGCCGCGCTCAGCACGGGCGAAAGTTTTTTCGCCTCATTGTTCCACCATTCCAACAATTCAAACATCAGCCCCGAAACCGCATCGGGCGGCGGTGGCAAGTAAGAGCCAACTCGAACCGCCTTCATCCGGTACTTTCCCGCTTCTCCCTGATCCATGACTTCGCCAGCCAGTATGCGGTGCAGTTCCAGAATCTCCGTGTGGCCGATCTTCTTCTTGGCTGCGTTCTTTTCCACATATCGCAGACCGGCAAAGTAATTGATGACTTCGCGTTTCGACCGCGCACTGGATGATGATAGTTCGCGGCCCTCTTCAAGCGCGCGCACTTGTTCCAGCGTTAACGGATTGCCCTCGATAGCGGTTGAGGCATGCACGTTGCGGGTGCGCGTGTCTTTCTGTAACGCGGGTATCCAAGCCAGATCCACCACGGCATTTTGTATCCGCTCGCGCAGAGCCGCGATTTGCTCGACTTCGACAAGCATGCTGGGAGCGATAGTGAATTGGGGAACGTAAGCCATGACCAAAGATTACTTAACGGTCAAGTATAAGTCAAGTTATGGGTCAAGCTATCGCAAAACAAAAACGGGGAGCGTCGCCGCTTCCCCGTTCCGTTCACAATCCACAGATATTGTTGGCTATTTTTTTCGTCCGATGGCGCGATAGCCGATGTCGCGGCGCATCTGGCTGCCGTCGAAATGAATTGCATCGGCCACTTCGTAGGCTCGCTTCTGCGCCATTTTGACCATGTCGCCCAATGCGGTTACGCACAGCACACGGCCACCGTTGGTGACGACCTGATTATCGTGCAAGGTTGTTCCGGCATGGAATACATGCGCGTCCTCTGAGGTGCGATTGGGCAGGCCAGTGATGACATCGCCCTTGCGCGGGGTATCGGGATAATTCGCCGCCGCCATGACGATACCCAATGCGGTGCGTCTGTCCCATTCCACCTCGATTGTATCCAGTGTGCCGTTCACAGCATGTTCGACGATAAACAGGAAGTTGGTTTTGAGGCGCATCATAATCGGCTGGGTTTCCGGGTCGCCCATGCGGCAGTTAAATTCCAGCACCTTGATGCCGCCATCGGGTGAAATCATCAGCCCCGCGTAGAGAAATCCGGTGTAGGTGATGCCTTCATTTTCCATGCCATGCACGGTGGGCATGATGACTTCGCGCAG
>CAZSPN010000043.1:0-12497 GCA_964608835.1 uncultured Gallionella sp. | reverse complement strand
CAGCGCCGGCGTCGTCACCACCCTCGCCGGCCAGGCCGACGCGTCGGGCAGCGCACGCAACCGTTCGCGCAGCGCGCGCGCATGTATTTCAGGTGTGACAACTGGCGCGGGGGAATACGCACCCATGCCGCCCGTGTTCGGCCCATTGTCACCGTCCAGCAAGCGTTTGTGATCTTGGCTGGTTGCCAAAGGCAATACATGTTTTCCATCTACCATGACGATAAAGCTGGCCTCTTCACCCGTCAAGAATTCTTCGATCACCACGCGTGCGCCTGCGTCGCCGAGCTTGTTATCGGACAACATCATGTCAATGGCGGCGAAGGCCTCGTCCTTGCTCATGGCCACCACCACACCTTTGCCCGCTGCCAAGCCATCCGCTTTAACCACGATAGGTGCGCCGTGTTTTTCCACATAGGCTTTTGCCGCAGCAATGTCGCTGAAGGTTTCAAAAAACGCGGTGGGAATGTTGTTGCGCGTCATAAACCGTTTGGCGAAATCTTTGGAAGATTCCAATTGCGCTGCCGCCTTGGTCGGACCGAAAATTTTCAGGCCGGCCGCACGGAACGTATCCACCACCCCCGCTGCCAGCGGAGCTTCCGGGCCAACCACCGTGAGGTAAATTTCCTCGCGTTTCGCAAATTCCAACAGCTCGTCCACGCTATGCAGCGCGACATTTTCCAGGCCGTCTTCCAATGCTGTTCCGGCATTGCCCGGCGCGACATAGACTTTTTGCACCTTGGCATTTTGCGTCAACCGCCATGCCAGTGCATGCTCACGACCACCCGAACCGATTACTAAAATTTTCATTACAACCCCAAGGTAGGGTGGGCAGATTGCCCACCATTCTTACAACGGCTTGGGCAACAAAAACTTGCCCACCCTACTGCATTTAGCGCAACGCCGTTATACCAAGCGCAACAGGCTTAATGGCGGAAATGCCTGAAACCCGTAAACACCATCGCCAAGCCATGTTCATCGGCAGCGGCGATGACTTCGTCATCGCGCATCGAACCACCCGGCTGGATGACTGCTTTTGCGCCTGCTTGTGCCAGTACGTCGATGCCGTCGCGGAACGGGAAGAATGCATCGGATGATACAACTGAACCCGCCAAGCTCAAGCCCGCATGCTGTGCTTTTATGCTGGCAATTTTGGTGCTATCGACACGGCTCATTTGCCCCGCCCCCACGCCCAGCGTCTGACCGCCTTTGCAGAATACAATGGCATTGGATTTCACATACTTCGCCACGCGCCAGGCAAACAGCAGGTCTTGCAGTTGCTCTGCGGAAGGTTGTGCCTTGGTGACAACTTTGATTTGCGAGGTTTGCACGTTCAGCGCGTCGGGTGTTTGCACCAGCAATCCACCGCCGACGCGCTTCATATCGTATTGGTTGTGCGCGTTGGAGAGTGGCACGGTAAGTACGCGCACATTTTGCTTTGCCGCTGTTACCCTGAGTGCCGCTTCGGTCGCGCTCGGCGCGATGATGACTTCGACAAATTGATTGGCGGTAATCTGCGTTGCGGTCTCGGCATCCAGTTCGCGATTGAAAGCGATGATGCCTCCGAACGCGGAGGTGGTGTCGGTTGCATAGGCCAATTTGTAGGCGTTCAGCGGGGTGTCGGCAATTGCCACGCCGCACGGATTGGCGTGTTTCACAATCACGCACGCGGCCTGTTCAAACGTTTTTACACATTCCCATGCTGCATCCGCATCGCCGATGTTGTTGTAAGAAAGCTCTTTGCCTTGCACTTGTGAGTAGTTAGCAATGCTGCCTGACAAGGGATTGAGGTCGCGGTAAAACGCAGCATTTTGATGCGGATTTTCGCCGTAGCGCATATCTTGCACTTTGGCAAAATTGAAATTAATTTGCGCGGGAAATTCGTTGCGTGTGCCGTCGCCGTTCACCGTGGTGAGATAGTTGCTGATGGCGGAATCGTAGGCGGCGGTGTGCGAAAACGCTTTTTTGGCCAGATCAAAACGGGTTACGTCGGACACCGTGCAGCTATTGGTCTGCATTTCCGCCAGCATATCGGCGTAATCAACCGGATCGGTAACGATGGCAACATGCCCGTGATTTTTCGCGGCGGCGCGCACCATGGTCGGCCCGCCGATGTCGATATTCTCGATGGCATCTTCCAAGCTGCAATTCGGTTTGGCAATGGTCGCGGCGAAGGGATAAAGATTTACCACCACCAGATCAATTGTCGGGATGTTGTGTTGTGCAAGCGTGGCAACATGCTCGGGCAAATCACGGCGCGCCAGAATGCCCGCATGAACTTTAGGTTGCAGTGTTTTCACGCGACCATCCAGCATCTCCGGAAAGCCCGTGTAATCGGCCACTTCGGTGCAGGGAATACCGTTATCAGAAAGCAGCTTTGCCGTGCCGCCCGTGGAAAGGATTTTTACACCAAGCTGATTTAATCCTTGTGCGAATTCCAAAATGCCGGATTTATCCGACACGCTGATGAGTGCTTGTTTGATTGCCATGTTGCCGATGCTTTCCAATTAGAAGTAAATTTTTTGTGGGTGACGCAGCATAGAGATGAAACTAGGATTTTTTAATCAATCCCATGCAGCTGCATTTTCTTGCGCAAGGTATTGCGATTGATTCCGAGTAACTCAGCCGTGCGTGTCTGGTTGCCGCCCGCATATTCCAGCACCATTTCAATCAACGGCTTTTCCGCACATTGAATTACCATGTCGTACATCCCACTGCACGGCTCTTCCCCGTCCAGATCTTTGAAATAAGCCTTTAGAGCTTTGCGCACATAGCTCGCCATTTCGTTTTCATTCATCGGAATACATTCGATAGTCATGCAATCTCCTCGGTGTAGAGCAGGCGATGGCTACGCTGCGCTTGCTCGGTAAAAAATTCATCCACCGCTGCCATTTGCTCGTGCGGCGTTTCCAGTTGATTCATTCGATGGCGAAACGCTGCCGATCCCACCAGTCCTTTGGTGTACCAAGAGATGTGTTTGCGCGCGATGCGCAATCCACTCAATTCACCGTAAAAATCGTACAAGTCCAATACATGCCCAACCAGCACGCGATGAATTTCGCCTACTTCAGGTTGCGGTAAATGTTCGCCTATTTTCAGAAAATGTTCTATCTCGCGGAACAGCCACGGACGGCCTTGCGCCGCGCGTCCAACCATCACTGCATCCGCTCCTGAGTAGTTCAGCACATGTCTGGCTTTTTCCGGCGTGGTGATGTCGCCATTGGCAATGATGGGTATGCCAACGCTGGCTTTCACCGCTGCAATGGTGTCGTATTCCGCATCGCCCGTGTAAGCGCACGCGCGGGTGCGGCCATGAATGGCGAGGGCTTGAATTCCGCTGCTCTCGGCAATCTTGGCAATGCGAATAGCGTTGCGATTTTGTTTGTCCCACCCCGTGCGTATCTTGAGTGTGACGGGTACGTTCACCGCGCCGACCACCGCCTCCAACAAAGTTTGCACTAGCGGCTCGTTTTGCAACAACGCAGAACCGGCCATGACATTGCAGATTTTTTTGGCGGGGCATCCCATATTAATGTCGATGATTTGCGCGCCGTGATCGACATTATGTTTTGCCGCCAATGCCAACATCTTGGGGTCAGCTCCGACAATTTGCACCGAAATCGGATCAACTTCACCTTCATGGTTGGCGCGCCGCTTGGTCTTTTCCGAGCCATACAACAACGAATTCGATGCCACCATCTCACTCACCGCCATACACGCACCCATGCGTTTGCATAACATGCGGAACGGGCGATCCGTCACCCCGGCCATAGGGGCAACAATAAGATTGTTCTTCAGTTTGTAAGGGCCGATTTGCATGGGATACTTTCGGGGAGGGCGCGCATTATAAAGCAAGCGGACAGCGCGGGGAAATCTCGTTATCATGCTGCCCAGTAAAAGATACGAAAGTTTTTATGCAGCACGTTTTAATCATCCATGAAGTCGAGGCTTACTCGGCGTGGAAAGCGATTTTTGACCAAGCCGCAGATATTAGGAAGCGTGCTGGGGAGATCAGCTATCAGTTGCTGCGTTATGACGATAATGCAAACGCCATCGTCCATTTTTCGGAATGGTCTTCACTTGACAATGCGCGCAAATTTTTCGAGTCCCCTGAGTTAGTGGCAATCAGAAAGAAAGCTGGCGTAAAAGCCCCTGATTTTATTTATCTGCAAGAGATAGAACGCGGCGTGCTATAGGCAATAGGGCTACTCTAAAAATCTCAGCCTGAAAATTGAAGTATTGGAAAAACACCCCAACGAAACAATTAACGACGAACACAAATAAAGTGCAACGTGATTCAACCATGAATTTTGATGTCATTATCGTTGGCGGCGGGCTGGTGGGAGCCAGCCTGGCTGCCGCGCTCAAGCACAGCGGGCTTACACTGGGGTTGGTTGAAAGCCAGCCTGCGCCCGAACCCAATCCGGACTGGGATAGCCGGGTCTATGCCATCAGTCCCGGCAGCCGCAAATTTCTGGAGCAATGTGGCGCATGGGTGATGCTGGATGCCAATCGCATTGCGCCCGTGGAAGAGATGAGGGTATTCGGTGACACCGGGGCAGAGCTAGATTTCAGCGCGTATCAGATGGGTGTGCCGGAGTTGGCTTGTATTCTGGAGGGTGGTGCGCTGCAACAGGCTTTGTGGAAAGTGTTGCAAACACAAGACAACCCCACCCTGCTGCATCCGGCTCGTTGCCAGGCACTGGCGGTGAATGACAATTTCGCTGAACTCACGCTGCAAGATGGTCGATGCGTAAATGCCAAACTTATTATTGGTGCGGATGGTCGTGATTCCTGGATACGCCAGCAGGCGGGTATCGTCGGCACACCTGTTGAATACGAGCAGCACGGCGTAGTGGCGAATTTCACTTGCGCGGTTCCGCATCGCAACATCGCCCATCAATGGTTTCAGTCAGACGGTATTCTCGCGTTGTTACCCCTGCCCGATAACCACGTGTCAATGGTGTGGTCGGTGACAGCGGATCGCGCAAATACGTTACTCGCGCTTTCTCCCGATGACCTGTGTACACAAGTGACCGCTGCTGCAAAAAATACGTTGGGCGAATTGCATCTTGTGACACCGCCCGTCGGCTTTCCGTTGCGAATGCTTACCCTGGAGCGCATCATCTCACCCCGCATCGCGCTGATTGGTGATGCAGCGCACAACATGCATCCTTTGGCGGGACAGGGTGTCAATACTGGCTTTCGGGATGCGCGCCAACTGGCGCAAACACTGTTTGAGCGGGGTGCGCAAACCGATTGTGGCGCGGCACAGCTACTGCGCGGTTATGAACGAAAGCGCAAAGAGGATATCTACACCATGCAGGCGGTTACTTATGGGTTGAAGCATTTGTTCAATAACACCGACCCGTTGTTAGGCATATTACGCAATTCGGGATTGGCACTCACCAATCGAATTGCGCCTTTGAAAAAATTACTGATGCAACACGCCCTTAACTGAGAGAACACCAATGAAAAAATTATTCGCCTTCTTGCTACTTGCCACCCTCTCTTCCGCCTATGCGGGAGAAAAGGAAATACGCCAGTCGCTGCAAAGCAAATTCCCGGATATTCCGCTGGGAAAAATTACGCCCACTCCCTATTCCGGATTGTATGAGGTTGTCATTGATAACCAGCTGATGTATTCCGACGCACAGGGTGATTACTTGTTTAACGGGAGCGTAGTTGAAACCAAAACGCGCCGTAATTTAAGCGAAGAACGCAGCAGAGTTTTGTTCGCGATAGATTTCAAAACCTTGCCGCTGGAGTTAGCGGTTAAGCGGGTCAAGGGCAATGGCAAGCGCAAAATGGCTTATTTCTCCGACCCAAATTGCAGCTACTGCAAAAAGTTGGAACACGAACTCAACGATGTAAACGACGTGACGCTGTACATCTTCACTTATCCGTTGTTCGAAGGATCGGAAGAAATTATTCGCAATGTTCGCTGCGCGAAAGACCCCGTCAAATCTTGGACGAACTGGATGGTGGACGGAAGAAAACCTGCCGTGGCAAACTGCGACGTGCCTTTCGAAAAACTTAAAGAATTGGGTCGGAAGCTGCGTGTAAACGGCACGCCAAACCTGGTTTTTACCGATGGACAGCAAGTGCCTGGCTACATGCCCGCAGCGGCATTGGAAAAACGTCTGGACGAAGCAGCCAAGATGTAAAGCTAATCTGACGTGGTTACAAAAACGCCTCGGAGGTTATTCTTTCGAGGCGTTTTTTAAGGTGTGGTTTGAGGCTCTGCACCCCTGGGGAATAACACCCACATCTCTCCCTTCTGCTTCATTTTCCCCGCCTGCATTCCCGCTTGTTCGCCAAAGCCCCAGAAAAAATCCGCGCGTACCGCACCCCTGATTGCGCCACCCACGTCTTGCGCCAACATCAAGCGATTCAACGGCTGCGCGGTGTTGGGGAAAGTGGTCGAGAGGAAGACGGGTGAGCCAAGTGGAATAGTTCGCGAATCGACAGCGATGCTGTATTCCTCAGTCAATGGCACGCCCAGCGCGCCTAACGGCGCGATAAGTTGATTTGGTAATTCACGAAAAAATACATAGCTGGGATTTTTTTCCAGCAGGTCGTTTAACTTGTCGGGATTTTTCTCCGCCCATTTTTTGATGCCTTGCATGGAGGCTTCTTCAAGTTTCAATCCGCCCATTTCAACCAGTTTTTTTCCTATAGAAACGTAAGGATGTCCGTTTTGATCGGCATAACCCACTTTTACCAGGCTGCCATCCGGTAACTCGATACGCCCCGAACCTTGTATTTGCAGAAAGAATAATTCGACCGCGTTATCCACCCAAAACAATTCGCGTCCTTGCAATGCGGCTTTGTCGTTATCAATATCCGTACGGTTGTAATAAGGCATAACTTTCTTGCCTTGCAGCCGACCGCGCAAGCGCATGTTTTTCAGTTCCGGATAAACCTCGCTCAACTCTATGGTCAACAAATCATCCGGTACACCATACAGCGGAAAACGAAATTTTTCCGTTTTCTCACGACTGCCAAACAGCTTGGGTTCGTAATAACCCGTAATCAGACCCTGCGATGTCCCATCGGGGTTGAATACTTGGTAAGGCGTAAAATTTTCCTCGAAAAAAGCACGCAACACGGCATTGTCAGGTTGCCCTAATTCATTGGAATTGGCACACACTGCTTGCCAGTTGGCTTTGTTTTTTAATGCGCTGCAACTCTTGCCAAATGCCTGCCAAGTTGGCTGCAAATCGAGCGTTTGCCAATCGGGCAGCATCTCCCATTTGCTCACCGCAAAAGGTTGAGCAGGCATGGGTGTAACCACAGTGGGCGTAATAATGGGGGGGCTGACTTCGAGAGGTGGTTTTTTATGTGTAGTACACGCGGCCAGTAATAACAGTACCGCCAAACCAACATGATTGCGCGAAAACAATTTTAGGAAACTCTAAGTTGGTCAATGCAGTACACGGGGGACACTCAGCACAAACTGGGGAATTTCCACATCGAACTGCCCCCCGTCATCAGCCTGCATTTTGTAGCTGCCGCGCATCGTACCAACCTGTGTTGCCAATACCGTACCGCTGGTGTATTCAAAACTTTGACTGGGGTTAATCAGCGGCTGCTCGCCCACTACGCCCTGTCCGCGTACCTCTTGGGTGTTGTTGTTGGCATCGGTGATAATCCAATGTCGGCTAATTAACTTGGCGGGTGCAACACCTATATTGGAAATGGTGATGGTATAGGAGAACACAAAACGGTTGTCCGCCTCGTTGGATTGTTCCGGCAGATAATTCACCTGTGTTTGTATATTGATGCCGTGAGGATCATTTTTTTCCATGCGCGGCATTTGAACCGATTTTCCCTTATCTCGCAAGGGCTTCTCATCATTTTGTGCTAATCTTCGCGCGTCTTTTTGTGGGTGTGAGCGATTCGCACAGCAAACGAATCTATAGAGGTTCTGAATGAACGGTTACTTGAAAAAAATACTTAACGCCCGCGTTTATGACGTGGCAATCGAAACAAATCTTGAAGTCGCGCCCAATTTATCCGCGCGCATCGGCAATACCGTTTTACTCAAGCGCGAAGACATGCAGCCTGTGTTCTCATTCAAGCTGCGCGGCGCGTACAACAAAATGGCGCAGCTCACAGCAGAGCAACTCAAACGCGGGGTGATTGCTGCCTCGGCAGGCAATCATGCGCAGGGCGTGGCGTTGTCCGCGCAAAAGCTTGGTTGCAAAGCCACCATTGTGATGCCTTCCACCACGCCGCAAATCAAAATCGATGCGGTAAAAAATCGCGGTGCGAAAGTGGTGTTGTTTGGCGATTCTTACTCCGATGCTTACGCCCACGCTTTGGAGTTGGAGCAAGAAAATAAAATGACCTTCGTGCATCCTTACGACGACCCTGATGTCATCGCGGGACAAGGCACCATCGGCATGGAAATTTTGCGTCAACACCCGCAGCCCATCCATGCGATTTTTGTCGCTATCGGTGGCGGTGGATTGATCGCGGGCGTGGCGGCTTATGTGAAAAGTTTGCGCCCAGACATTAAAATTATCGGCGTGCAGCCTGTCGATTCCGATGCCATGTCACGTTCGGTAAAAGCCAAGCGGCGTGTCATACTCGACCATGTCGGGCTGTTTGCCGACGGCGTGGCAGTAAAGCAAGTCGGCACAGAAACTTTTCGCTTGTGCCGCAAGCTGGTGGATGAAATCGTTTTGGTGAGTACCGATGAAACCTGCGCCGCGCTCAAAGATGTGTTTGAAGACACCCGCTCTATTTTAGAGCCAGCGGGCGCGTTAGCGATTGCGGGTGCGAAGTTGTATGCCGCGCGAGAAAACCTTAAAGGCGAAACGCTGGTGGCAATCGCCTGCGGCGCGAACATGAATTTTGATCGTTTGCGTTTCGTTGCCGAGCGTGCCGAAATTGGCGAGAAGCGCGAAGCCATTCTGGCGGTGACCATCCCCGAAACCGCAGGCAGCTTCCGCAAATTTTGCGCGCTGCTCGGCAAACGCAACATTACCGAATTCAACTATCGCTATGCCGACCCCAAGGCAGCGCAAGTGTTTGTCGGCATACAAGTGCGCGACCAATCCGAGACGGCTGATTTGGTGGGCAAGTTGCAACAAAACAAATTGCCCACGCTGGATTTATCCGATAACGAAATGGCCAAACTGCACGTGCGTCATCTGGTGGGTGGGCATGCGCCGACTGCCAAAGATGAAATCATGTTCCGCTTTGAGTTCCCCGAACGTCCCGGCGCGCTGATGAATTTTCTCAATAGCATGAACCACAGCTGGAATATCTCGCTGTTTCACTACCGCAATCATGGTGCGGATTACGGTCGTGTGCTGGTTGGGATGCAGGTGCCGCATCACGACAAAAAAGCCTTGCGCGAATTTCTCGACACCCTCGGCTATCGCTATTGGGACGAGAGCGACAATCCCGCGTACCGCTTGTTCTTGGGCTAAAATACCATAGCCATTTTGCCGCTCTTGGCGAATGGCTTGATTCAAGCTGGGCAATAAGTTGTTAAGTTAAAAGGAGCGAACATGAGTACCGCTGACGTGATTGAACAAGCACTCAAGCTCAAAACATCCGAGCGTTTTGCGCTGATCCAAGTATTACAAGAAAGTTTGGATAAATCCGACCCCGAAATTGATCGCATTTGGCTGGAAGAGGCAGGACGCAGGTTGCAAGCGCATCGTGAAGGACGATTAGCGGCAATTCCAATGGAAGAAGTATTTAGGGATTTGTGATGCAGTTGTCGTTTTCCGAGCTGGCGCGACACGAATTAGTCGAAGCAAAACGCTATTACAACCAGCAGCAATCAGGGTTGGGCGCTCAGTTTCAATACGAGGTAGAGATTGCCGCCAAGCGTATCCTTGCAAACCCCTTGGCATGGCAATTTGAACATTCTCCGTTTCGACGATTTCTGCTTGATCGATTTCCATACAAAATGCTTTACATCGTGGAAAATAATCTCATCCTCGTTATTGCGGTTGCACACCAACATCGGCAGCCAGACTACTGGGTTGAACGCATCAGTCTCAAATGATTCTGTTCAAACAGGCAAAAATAAAATCTCAACATGAGTGCCAATTTTCCCATTAAACAGGTATTGCGTAAACGCATTCTCCTCCTGCGCGAGCAGATATCGCCTGATGTTCGAGCCTCGCACAGTGCCGCTATCACCACGCGTTTATTGCAGCTCCCAGAGTATCGGCAAGCCAGTGTGGTGTTGGGTTATATGAGTTTTGGTGCGGAGTTTGATAGTTCTGCCTGGGTAAAGCAGGTGTTGGCAGACGGCAAGCGGTTAGTTTTGCCCAAGGTAAATCAGCAAGCCAGGCAGCTGGAGTTGTATCGGGTGGATGACTTGGCAAGCCAGTTAACGGCGGGTTTGTGGGGCATTCCTGAGCCGATCATAGAACGCTGTGAGCGGTTTGATGAGTTAAATAAGGTAGAATTCACGCTTTTACCGGGTGTGGCATTTACCCGAAGTGGTGCGCGACTGGGCTATGGGGGTGGTTTCTACGATAAGTTGCTTGCCCGCATGGCATCCCGTCCATATTTAGTGGCGGCAGCGTTTGGACTGCAAGTGGTTGAGTCAATTCCGCAAGAGGTCACCGATATGAAGGTTGAGTGGATAGTAACCGAGCAGGAGATGATTGATTGTTCGGTACGTGCATTGAATATAACCCTAAGCTAATAGAAAGTGTTGATAGATGTCATTATTACCTGATAACGATCCGCAAGAAACGCAAGAGTGGCTGGACGCGCTTGAGTCGGTGTTAGAAAACGAAGGTGCGGAACGCGCACACTTTTTGCTGGAACAGCTCATAGATAAAGCCCGTAGCTCCGGTGCTGGCGTGCCTTTCAGTGCAACCACGCCATACCGCAACACCATCCCCGTCGGTGATGAGCAACGCTCCAGCGGCAACCATGATTTGGAGCATCGCATCCGTGCATTAATGCGTTGGAATGCGATGGCGTTGGTGTTGAATGCCAACAAAGATTCTTCAGAGTTGGGCGGGCACATCGCCAGTTTCGCCTCTGCCGCGACACTTTACGATGTGGCATTCAATCATTTTTTCCACGGCAAGACGGATACGCATGGCGGTGATTTGGTGTATTTTCAAGGTCACTCGTCGCCCGGCGTGTATGCCCGCGCCTTCCTCGAAGGGCGTATTAGCGAAGCGCAAATGTACAAGTTCCGCCAAGAAGCGGATGGCGATGGACTGTCCTCTTACCCGCACCCTTGGCTGATGCCGGACTTTTGGCAGTTCCCTACCGTATCGATGGGTCTCGGCCCGTTGATGGCTATTTACCAGGCGCGCTTCATGCGTTACATGGAACTGCGCGGCATGGCTTCCACAGCGGGTCGCAAAGTGTGGGCATATTTGGGTGACGGCGAAACTGACGAACCGGAATCGCTGGGTGCGGTGTCGATGGCGGGTCGTGAAAAACTCGACAACCTGATTTTTGTGGTCAACTGCAATTTGCAACGTCTGGATGGCCCGGTGCGCGGCAACGGCAAAATTATTCAGGAATTGGAAGGCGTGTTTCGTGGCGCGGGTTGGAACGTCATCAAAGTGGTGTGGGGCGGTCAGTGGGATCGCCTGTTCGCGAAAGACAAAAAAGGCTTGTTGCAAAAGCGTATGCAGGAAGTGGTGGATGGCGAATACCAAACCTATAAATCGAAAAATGGCGCGTATGTGCGCGAGCATTTTTTCGGCAAATATCCAGAGTTGCTGGAGATGGTTGCCGACATGTCGGACGATGAAATCTGGCATTTGAATCGCGGTGGACACGATCCGCATAAAGTTTTTGCTGCCTACGCCGCAGCCACGCAACACGTTGGACAGCCTACCGTCATTCTGGCCAAAACCGTCAAAGGTTATGGCATGGGCGAAGCGGGTGAAGGTCAGAACATCACCCATCAACAAAAGAAAATGGCGGGGGAGGTACTGCTCAAATTTCGTGACCGTTTCAACATTCCTCTGAGCGATGCGCAAGTTGCCAGCCTGAATTTTTATCGTCCGGCTGAAGATAGCTTGGAGATGAAATACCTCAAAGAGCGCACCGGTGTGATGGGTGTGATTCCTGAGCGCAAACCCGTCAAAGAGCCGTTGCAGATTCCTGAATTATCAGCGTTCGATGCGCTGCTAAAAAGCAGCGAAGACCGCGAAATATCGACCACCATGGCGTTCGTGCGTTTGCTTGGCATTCTGGTTAAAGACAAAAATATCGGCAAACAAATCGTGCCGATTGTGCCTGATGAATCGCGCACCTTTGGTATGGAAGGTATGTTCCGTCAGCTGGGTATTTTCTCGCAGGTTGGTCAACTTTACACTCCGCAAGATGCCGATCAATTGATGTTCTACAAAGAATCTGCAACAGGACAAGTTTTGCAGGAAGGAATTAACGAAGCAGGCGCGATGTCGTCATGGATTGCAGCTGCGACTGCGTATGCCAACCACGGCAAAGCGATGTTGCCGTTCTACATCTACTACTCGATGTTCGGCTTC
>CAZSPN010000042.1:0-21234 GCA_964608835.1 uncultured Gallionella sp. | reverse complement strand
AGGCGATCGCGGCGATGATGAAGCAAAAGAAGATCGACATTGCCGAAATCGAAGCGGCGGTTCGTGACTAAAAGTTCCTGGTGTGATTGGCTAAGCTATAGCCTGGCAGTCGAGAGGGGCTGTTTCTAAAGCGAGGGTACGCATAATCAGCTAACCAATAACATCACAACCGCCTGCGCAGCAATACCCTCGCCGCGCCCTGTGTAGCCCAGTTGTTCGGTAGTAGTGGCTTTGACGTTAACCACATTGCTCGCCACGCCCAAATCCGCCGCGATGTTCTGCACCATCTGCGCGATGTGCTGCGACATTTTCGGGGCTTGCGCGATAATGGTGGCATCGACATTGCCCACGCGAAAGCCTTGCCCGGCAATCAATCGCGCCACTTCGCACAACAAGATACGGCTGTCGATATTTTTGAATTTTACATCGGTATCGGCGAAGTGCTTGCCTATATCGCCCAACGCCGCCGCGCCGAGCAGCGCGTCGCATATCGCGTGCAGCAACACATCGGCATCGGAATGACCGAGCAGCCCTTTGTGATAAGGAATATCCACGCCGCCGATGATGAGCTTGCGCCCTTCGACGAGTTGGTGAACGTCAAAACCTTGTCCGATACGCATTTTTTCCGCTCTTTCTGCCGACATTCCCGCGCGGGCGGGAATGTCGGCTATATTCTTCCTTGTAACAACAGTTCCGCCAGCTTTATATCCTGCGGATACGTCACCTTAAAATTCGTCGCATCACTCAACACCAGTTGAGGCTTGAAGCCCAACGCTTCAACTGCGGAGGCATCATCCGTCACCACTTTGCATTGCTGTAACGCTTGCGCCAGCAACCCCGTACGAAACATCTGCGGAGTCTGCGCTTGCCATAAACTCTCACGGCTTTCGGTACATTGAATCCGCCCCTCGCCATCCGCGCGCTTCAAGGTATCTGCCACTGGAACTGCCAGCAGCCCACCCACCGCATCGTCGCGCAATTCGGCAATCAGTTTGGCAAGGTGCGCCTGCGTCAAACAAGGTCGCGCCGCATCATGCACCAGCACCCAGTCATCCGGCTCAATTTCACTTGCCAGCAAGCCATTCAGCACCGTATCCGAACGCACTGCGCCACCGCAATAGAGCGGCTGCAGTTTGTCACCAAAAGACGACCAGTCGTAGTTGTTAAACAGGGTGTCCTCCGGCGATAACACTACAAACACCGTGCTAATTTCAGCGCAGGCACACAGTGTATTCAGCGCGTGGAAAATCATCGGCTTGCCCGCCAACGGCAGATATTGTTTGGGTAGCTCGCTGCCCATGCGTGCGCCAAAGCCAGCAGCGGGAACGAGTGCGTGGAATTCGGTCATGGCGGGATTGTAATTGAAAGCGGTTGGGTTGGCTTATAATGCGCGCCTTTGTTTTTGGTTGTCCGCTGTGCTTTTTTCATCCCAACATTCCCGCCCGCGTTATACCCATTTAGTCGGCTCTTCTGATGCTTTGGCATTGGCGCAACTTGCTGAAACAAAGCCCCCGCTTGTTGTCATCGCTGCGAACGCTTTGGAAGCACAGCGTCTGATGGAGGAGATTCCATTCTTCTCACCAAAGTTACGTGTGCATCTGCTGCCCGACTGGGAGACGTTGCCTTACGACCATTTTTCACCACACCAAGATTTGGTTTCCGAGCGTCTTGCCACGCTGCACCATATACGCAGCAATGCTTGCGATGTTGTCATCGTGCCGCTCACGACCGCGCTCTACCCGCTACCGCCTGTTGAGCATCTCGCGGCTTACACGTTCTTTATCAAGCGCGGCGAAAAGCTGAATGTTAATCAACTGCGTGAACAGCTTGCCTTTGCCGGATACAGTCACGTAATGCAAGTGTTGACCCCCGGCGAATACTGCGTGCGTGGCGGCATTATTGATTTGTTTGCGATGGGCAGTGTGCTGCCGTATCGCATCGATTTGTTTGATGATGAAATTGAAACCATCGCTACGTTCGATGCGGATACGCAGCGCACTTTGTACCCCGTGCCAGAGATACGCATGTTGCCTGCTCGTGAATTCCCGATGGATGAAAAGGGTCAAGCAACTTTCCGCCAAAACTTCCGCGACCGCTTCGAGGGCGACCCTTCAAAATCGCGCATCTACAAGGATGTAAGCAAGGGCATCGCCCCAAGCGGCATCGAGTATTACTTGCCGCTGTTCTTTGAAAAAACTGCAACGCTGTTCGACTACTTGCCAAAAAATTCGACGTTGTGTTTGCATCACAATGTGGATGGCGCAATTCATCAATTCACTCAAGATGCTGCTTCACGCTACAACTTGCTGCGCGGTGATCCGCAAAGGCCTTTGCTGGAAACGAAAGAATTGTTTTTGGATGCGGAGCAGTTTTCTATTCGGATTAAAGAATTTGCGCGTGTGGATATTGTCACGAACGAATCGGGGACGACGCTCACCGCTTGCCACACTGCCACGATCCCACCCATCGCCGTTGATCGTCGCGCCGACATCCCCATACACGCCTTTCAAAATTTTCTGCAAACGTACGCAGGTCGCGTACTACTCCTCGCCGACAGCCTAGGTCGCCGCGAGATTATCTCTGGCTACTTAAAAGAATACGGACTGTCGCCCGTTATATGTGAAGACTACGCAGCCTTTCTCGCCAGCGATGAAAAATTCATGCTCGGCACTGCTCTGGTACAGAGCGGTTTTATTTTGTCTGATGACCGGCTCGCCATTGTCACCGAGAGCGAGTTATATGCCGCACAGCCCAGAAGCCGCGCAGTGCGTGCCGCGAAGAAGAGCAACGTTGAGGGCATGTTGCGCGACTTGTCTGAACTTAAAGTCGGCGACCCCGTGGTACACGAGCAGCACGGTATTGCACGCTATCAGGGTTTGGTGAACCTCGACCTCGGCGAAGGTGAAAATGAATTTCTGCTGTTGGAATATGCGGGTGATGACAAGCTGTATGTACCCGTTTCGCAATTGCACGTCATCAGTCGTTACAGCGGTGGTGCAGCGGAAGCCGCACCGTTGCACAAGCTAGGCACCGGCACATGGGACAAAGCTAAACGCCGCGCCATGTTGCAAGTGCGCGATACCGCTGCTGAGTTGCTGAACATTTACGCACAGCGTGCGCTGCGCAAAGGTCATTCATTCAAACTTACTTACCACGATTACGAGGCATTTTCTGCGGGCTTTGGTTTTGAAGAAACACCCGATCAATCTGCGGCGATTGAAGCGGTGTTGCTCGATCTGCAATCCGGCAAACCTATGGACAGGCTGATTTGCGGAGATGTGGGTTTCGGCAAAACCGAAGTTGCGTTACGTGCCGCATTCGTCGCGGTGATGGATGGCAAACAAGTCGCGGTACTGGTTCCGACCACGCTGCTTGCCGAGCAACACTTCCAGAATTTTTCTACACGCTTCGCCGATTGGCCGATCAAGATTGCCGAGTTATCGCGCTTCAGAACCGCCAAAGAGGTTGCGCAATCGCTAAAAGATTTGGCGGATGGAAAACTGGACATTGTTATCGGCACGCATAAATTGATTCAAAAAGATGTGAAATTTCACAATCTCGGTTTGGTGATTCTCGATGAAGAGCATCGCTTTGGTGTGCAACAAAAAGAGAAATTGAAAGCCTTGCGTGCCGAAGTAGATGTGCTCACGCTTACCGCCACACCCATCCCGCGCACACTGGCGATGTCACTGGAAGGCCTGCGTGATTTCTCGGTAATCGCCACCGCACCGCAGCGTCGTCTTTCCATCAAGACTTTCGTCAGTAGCTTCAGTCAGGGCATTATCCGCGAAGCCGTGCTGCGTGAACTCAAGCGCGGCGGGCAGGTTTACTTTCTGCACAACGAAGTCGATACCATCGCCAATATGTTGGAGAAATTGGAGGCACTGTTGCCCGAAGCCCGCATCCGTACCGCGCACGGACAGATGGGCGAGCGCGATCTGGAAGCGGTGATGCGCGACTTTACCCACCAACGCTTCAACGTGCTTCTCTGTTCCACCATCATCGAAACCGGCATCGACGTGCCAACGGCCAACACCATCATCATGAACCGCGCCGACCGCTTTGGCCTTGCGCAATTGCACCAGTTGCGCGGCCGCGTTGGTCGTTCGCACCACCAAGCTTATGCTTACTTGTTGGTGGACAACATGGAAGGCCTTGCCGCACAGGCGAAGAAACGTCTGGAAGCAATCCAGGCGATGGAACAACTCGGCAGCGGTTTTTTCCTCGCCATGCACGATCTGGAGATACGCGGCGCGGGCGAAGTGCTGGGCGAGTCGCAGAGTGGCGAGATGCAAGAGATCGGCTTCAGTCTCTACAACGACATGCTCGCTGCCGCTATTGCTTCGCTCAAACAAGGCAAAGAGCCGGATATGGCGCACCCGCTGGGTGTGACCACCGAAATCAATTTGCACTCCCCTGCACTACTACCTGATGACTACTGCGGTGATATCCATCAGAGACTGGTCATCTACAAGCGCATGGCAAGTTGCAGCACGCAAGACGATTTGGATGAAATGCACCAAGAGCTCATCGACCGCTTCGGCCTGCTGCCCGATCCCGCGCAAACCCTGCTTGATAGCCATCAACTGCGCATCCTCGCCAAACCGCTGGGCATCAGCAAGGTGGATGCGTCGTCGGAAGCCATCGTCATCCAGTTCGTACCTAACCCTCCCATCGATCCGATGAAGATCATCACACTTATTCAAAGTAAGCGACACATCAAAATGGCGGGGCAGGACAAGCTGCGGATTGAGTTAAAATACGGCGACTTAAACCAGCGCGTGTTGGCGATCAAAAACTTTTTCAATGAATTGCGCTAATCGGGCGAATAGGCGCATCGTCACATTTCAAAGCGCAATACACCAAATCTGGAGCAAATCATGTCGGGTAATTTATTCATCATCAGTGCGCCGTCGGGAGCGGGAAAAACCAGTCTGGTGAGCGCGTTACTTAACATCAATCCGCAAATTGATTTATCGGTTTCATACACCACACGCGAGCCGCGAGCGGGTGAACACGATGGCAGGGATTATCATTTTGTCAGCCGAGAGGTATTTTTGGCGATGGCGGCGCGTGGGGAGTTTTTGGAAAGTGCGGAGGTGTACGGCAACCTTTATGGCACGTCGCAAACCTGGATCAATCTTGAAAATGCCAAAGGGCGGGATGTGCTGCTGGAGATTGATTGGCAAGGCGCGGCGCAAGTTCGCCGACTGTTTTCCGATTCGATCAGCATCTTTATCCTGCCACCGTCTCTGGAAATTTTGGCACAACGCTTGACCTCGCGGGGTAAGGACAGCGCGGCTGTCATCGCCAAGCGTATGGCGGCGGTGCGCGAGGATGTCGCGCATATTAGCGAGTTCGATTATGTTATTATCAACGACAACTTGAACGAGGCGCTGCGTGAACTCAACGCAGTGGTGCTTGCCAGTAAATTACATTGCGCCAAGCAGCTCACTCGACATCAAACTTTAATCAATCAATTACAAAAACCGGAGTAAATCATGGCTCGTATCACCGTCGAAGAATGTCTTTCACAAATTCCTAACCGCTTTGAACTCACACTAGTTGCGGCTTATCGCGCACGCCAATTGTCGAGTGGCTCAGCCAACTCAGGCAATAAGGACAAACCGACCGTTGTTGCACTGCGCGAGATCAGTGAAGGGAAAGTGGGCAGGGAATTGCTCAATCGTGGCGTGGCCGGATAAGCGACTTCGCCTCACATAGCTGTGATGTTTAATCATTCAAAATGCCCATTTACCCCCGTGTAAACTGCGCTTTTTCATTCTCGTGCGCCTTGCTATGCACCCGTTCGTTGCGCCCCTCCGCAACCGTTTAATATCGTGGCTGATGCAGACCTGTTAATCGAGGAACTCTCCACCTACCTCAAACCGAAGGACATTGAACACGTCCGCGTTGCAATAGAATTTAGCCGCGCCGCGCATCAGGGGCAGATACGCCAGTCCGGTGATCCCTACGTCACTCACCCTATTAACGTTGCGCGTATTCTTGCGCCGTTGCATATCGATTTGCAGGCTATCATTGCCGCGCTGTTACATGATGTGATCGAAGACACGGAAGTAACTTCCGAACAACTCACTGAAAATTTTGGCCAGCCTGTCACCGAGTTAGTCGAGGGCTTGAGCAAACTGGATCGCATTCAATTTGAAACACGCGAAGATGCGCAGGCGGAAAATTTTCGCAAAATGTTGCTGGCGATGGTGCGTGATGTGCGCGTCATCCTCATCAAGCTGGCAGACAGGTTGCACAACATGCGCACGCTGGACTCCATGGCGCAAGACAAGCGAGAGCGCATTGCCCGCGAGACCATGGACATATACGCACCCATCGCCAATCGGCTCGGCCTCAACGGCATTTATCAGGAGCTACAGGATTTAAGTTTCAAATACCTGCACCCCAACCGTTATGCGGTGTTGAGCAAGGCATTGAAAGTGGCACGCGGCAATCGCCGCGAGGTGGTCAGTAAAATCCTTGACGCGATTCGCAGCAAGCTTGCCGAACATCACGTCGAGGCCGAAGTCACAGGGCGCGAGAAAGACATCTACAGCATTTACAAAAAAATGCAGAGCAAATCGCTGGCATTTGCCGAGGTGTTGGACATTTATGCGTTCCGCGTGTTGGTAAAAGATTTTGCCTCATGTTATGTCGCGTTGGGCACCCTACATGGCCTGTACAAGCCAATTCCGGGTAAATTCAAAGATTACATCGCCATTCCCAAAGTGAACGGCTATCAATCCCTACACACCACGTTGTTCGGGCCTTTTGGTACGCCGATTGAAATCCAGATTCGCACCCAGCGGATGCACAAAATTGCCGATGCGGGTGTCGCCTCGCACTGGTTGTACAAGAGTGGCCATAGCTCGATTAACGATTTGCACCTCAAAACACACCAGTGGTTGCAAGACTTGCTGGAGAGCCTCAGCCAAAGCAGCGACTCGGCGGAATTTCTGGAACACCTTAAGGTGGATTTGTTCCCCGATGAGGTTTATGTGTTCACGCCCAAGGGAAAAATTCTCTCGCTGCCGCGTGATGCGACGGCGGTGGATTTTGCTTACAGCGTCCATACCGACATTGGTAATCGCTGCATCGCTGTGAAAATCAACCATGAGTTAATGCCGCTGCGCACGGTGCTGAAAAATGGTGATCGAGTGGAAGTCATTACCGCCTCACACGCCAGCCCCAATCCAAACTGGCTGAGTTATGTGACTACCAGCCGTGCGCGCAGCCAAATACGCCACTTCCTGAAAACCATGCAGTCCGGTGAGGCAGCCAAGCTCGGCGAGCGTCTGCTTAATCAGGCTTTGCATACATTGGGAGTCAGGTCGCAAGACATGAATGAAACGCGCTGGCAAAAATTGCTGCGCGACACGGGCGTGAAATCTCGACTGGATATGTTGGCCGAAATTGGCCTTGGTCGCCGCCTTAATATGGTGGTGGCACGACAACTCGCCAATATCAACGAGTCAGCCGCCACCGATGCAATGCATTCTTCCGTTATCACCATTCAGGGTACGGAAGGCATGGCGGTTCAGTTTGCGCCGTGCTGTCGCCCGATACCCGGCGACCCGATCATCGGGGTCATCAAAAGCGGGCAGGGCTTGATCGTGCATACCCACGATTGCCCGACACTGCATCGGGGGCGAAGCGGAGAACAATGGCTGGATGTGGCGTGGGACAAAAATATCCAACGATCTTTCGATGTCAGTATCAAGCTGTTGGTCGCCAATCAGCGCGGTGTGCTGGCGAAAATATCCGCTGCCATTGCCGAAGCGGAAGCCAACATTGAAAACATTAATTTTACCCACGAAGGCGAATACACGGGACTCCACTTTATGCTCGAAGTAAACAACCGCCTGCACCTCGCCAACATTATGCGCAATCTGCGCAAGATACCTGAGGTGGTGAGGATTATTCGGATGAAGAACGCGGGGTAGGTTTTACTTGCTCCTGAGTATTTGCATACCTTTGAGCAGATTCATAGCCTGATTGAGTTGGTAGTCGTCTTTGCTGCCGAGTTCAGTCGGAACAAATTTTTCCGCTTCGTTTTTAACATCATTAGACGGTGTTGAGAGTTTCTTTGTCGGGCTGTTTGGAACCTCTTCGGGGCTTTTATTGTTAATCAAGTGCCGTCCCAAATTTGCTTCGCGCAGGCTGAATGAGTCGTCGTGAGACGCGGTGAGAGGGTCTTCCACAATGATATCGGGTTCGATTCCTTTGGCCTGAATAGATCGCCCATTCGGCGTGTAATAGCGTGCCGTGGTGAGTTTGATGCCCGTATTGTTGCCCAGCGGCAATATGGTTTGCACCGAGCCTTTGCCGAATGTTTGCGTACCCATGATGACGGCGCGTTTGTGATCTTGCAATGCACCGGCAACAATCTCGGAAGCGGAAGCCGAGCCGCCGTTAACCAGCACTATCAGCGGGACGCGCTTCACCTCATCGGGTAATTGTGACAAATAATCCTGGCTGCCGCGAGCGTAGTTTTGCGAATTGGCGGTCAGGCGCATTTTTGCATCGTCAGTGCGTCCTTCGGTATAAACAACCAGCGCATCTTTGTCCAGAAATGCTGCCGATACCCCTACGGCTGAGGTGAGAAGTCCGCCCGGATCATTGCGCAAATCCAACACCAAGCCCTTCAATGAACCCTGATTTTGTTTGTACAGTGCTTCGAGTGCGGCGGCGAGATGTTCGCCGGTCTGCTCCTGAAACTGGGTGATGCGCACATACCCGTAGCCCGGTTCGACCTGCTTGGATTTAACGCTCTGGACTTTGATGATTGCGCGGGTGAGGGTAAAGGTCAGCGGCTTGGCTTCATTTTTGCGCGTAATCGTCAAAGTGATTTTGCTACCCGCCTTGCCGCGCATCTTGCTCACAGCCTCGCTGAGCGACAAGCCTTTTACCAGTGTGTCTTCCATTTTGATAATAAGATCGCCGCTCTTGATGCCCGCCTGAAATGCGGGCGTGTCTTCGATGGGAGCAATGACTTTCACCAGCCCGTCTTCCATGCCGACTTCCATACCGAGTCCGCCGAATTCGCCGTGCGTCGTGTCGCTTAGCTCTTTGAAGGCATCGGCATCGAGATAAGCAGAATGGGGGTCAAGTCCGTTCAACATGCCGTTGATGGCCTCGGTCAGCAGTTTTTTGTCGGCAACCGGGTCGACGTAGTCGCTTTTGATCCGCCCAAATACCTCGGTAAAGGCGCGTAACTCTTCAACAGGCAGCGGCGCATCGTTATCCGCTCGTGCTGTAAACGCTGTGCTCATCAAAATGCCTGCAATCACCCAGCCGAATTTTTTCACCAGACGCATATTTACCTCGATATTATTTGCTTGCTAACCATGATGCGGGGTCAATCGGCTTGCTTTCATGGCGCAGTTCAAAGTATAAACCCGATTCCTCGTTACCGCCGCTATTGCCTACCGATGCGATGGTTTCGCCGCCCTTGATCAAATCGCCGACCTGTTTAAAAAGCGTTTCGTTGTTGCCATACAAGCTCATATACCCCATACCGTGATCGACGATAAGCAAGTTGCCAAATCCGCGCAACCAGTCAGCAAACACGACGCGACCCGTGGCAACGGCCTTGATGGGTTGCCCCGCTTTTGATTTTACGAATAATCCCTTCCACAACACCGTGCCGTCCGGCCGAGGTGTTCCGAAAAGGTTGCGTATCGTGCCTCTGACGGGCAAGGCTAGCTTGCCCTTAAGCCGTTCGAAAGCGTGTTCTCTCAAGCGGGTGTTGCCAGGCTTGGAGTCGGGTTTTCGTTGGGCGAGCATTTTGGATAATTTATTCACCAGTTGTGCGAGTTGATTTTCGTCGCGCCGCAAGCGGGTTACCTCAAGGCGTTGCTGGCGCAATTGCAGGGAAAATTTATCAAGCGTTTGCTGCTTGATCTGCTGTTCTTTTTGCAAATTGCTGCGTTGCGCCAGCTCCTCCGTTTTCAGCGTGAAGAGTTCGGCACTTTGATCTTGTATGGCAACTTGGGTGGTTTTGAGCATGCCAAGGTTGTCGCGTAATGCGTTTAACCCAATTGCGCGTTCACGGGCGATGTATTGGTAATACTGTAGGTTGCGCGTTAGCTGATTGATTTTTGGACGATCAAAAAACTGTTCGATATAGCCGAGGTTGCCGTTTGTATATTGCCGGTAGAGTTGCTTGCTCAACAGGCTTTGTTGAACTTGGATGTCACCGGATAAGCGGGCTTGTTGTGCTTCCAGACCGGCAAGTTTTTGGTTGGCGGTGCGACGCTGTTTTGCCAGTTCGGCAATTTTGCGATTGCTGTCGCTGATCGCGCGCTCGGACATCCGCAGCGCGTCCGCCGCCTTTGATTTGGATGTTTGGATTTGTTTTACTTCACGCTGCATTTTGGTAATGCGATTGCGCAACGTGTTGAGTTGCTGCTGCTGGGCGGGTGCGGCCGCCGAGTTAACTGCAACCAGGCAAAGAAAGAAAAGCAGTAAGGCTCGGCGAACGATTGCTAAACCTCAATCAAACTCTGTCCGGTCATTTCCGCTGGTTGCGGCAAGCCCATAATCGCCAGCAAACTTGGCGCGATGTCGCGCAGCGCGCCTTGTTCGGCGAGTTTGAATTTGCGTCCGATATAGAGGAATGGCACGGGATTAAGGGTGTGTGCGGTATGTGCTTGGTGAGTGTGGTGGTCGATCATTTGTTCCGCGTTGCCGTGATCGGCAGTGATGATGACTTCGCCACCGATGGATTGCATGGTTTTAACCACGCGACCGATACACGCATCCAGTGCCTCGATGGCTTGGGTAGCGGCCGCCATGTTGCCGCTGTGTCCGACCATATCGCCATTCGCGTAGTTGCAGATGATGGCATCGTATTGACGACTAAGGATGGCAGCTTCCAGCTTATCCGTGACTTCAAACGCGCTCATTTCAGGCCTCAGGTCATAAGTCGCAACTTTGGGCGAGGGGACAAGAACGCGCTCCTCATTTGGGTAAGGTTGTTCTTTGCCGCCGTTGAAGAAATAAGTGACGTGCGCGTATTTTTCCGTCTCGGCAATGCGTAATTGTTTCAATCCAAGATTGGCAATATATTCGCCAAAATCATTGTGAATGGCATCTTGTGTGTAGGCACACGGGTAGTTAAATTCTTCCCCAAATCGGCTCAAAGTGACAAAACTCGCCAGTTTGGGGCGATAAGTGCGGGCAAAGCCGGTAAAGCAATCATCGGTCAATGCGCGGGAAATCTCGCGGGCTCGATCGGCGCGAAAATTCATAAATACGACAACATCGTTGTCCTGCATCTTGATTGCGGCATCGCCGTTCGGCACGATGGAGGTCGCTTTGACAAACTCATCCGATTCGCCGCGAGCGTAGGCCAACTCCAATCCATTCAGCGCATCAGGTGCTGAAAATTCTGCATGGCCTTGCGTCAACAAATCGTAAGCGGATTGCACGCGATCCCAACGCTGATCCCTGTCCATTGCGTAGAAACGCCCGACGATGCTGGCGATGTGTCCCACACCCAAAGAGGTACATTTTTCTTGCAGTAGTTGTAGCGATGATGCGGCACTTCTGGGCGGCGTGTCTCGCCCATCCAGAAATGCGTGCAGATAAACTTTTTTCAAACCATTGCGAGCCGCCATATCCAGCATGGCAATAATATGATTCTCGTGGCTATGCACGCCGCCCGGAGAAAGCAGCCCCATAATGTGCAGCGCGCTGTTGTTTTGTTTGGCGAGCGCGACGGCGTTGCATAGCGCAGCGTTGGTATAAAAACTCCCGTCTTCGAGGGCGAGGTCAACTTTGCTGAGCTCTTGATACACAACGCGACCCGCGCCGATATTGAGATGCCCGACTTCCGAATTGCCCATTTGTGAGGAAGGTAAACCGACAAATTTTTCCGAAGCGTTAATCAAAGTGTGGGGATAATCACGCCATAATCTATCCCAGTTCGGTTTGTGAGCAGCTTGAATGGCGTTGTGGTCGGATTCTTCACGGTAGCCGAAACCGTCCAGAATAATGAGTAGTACGGGGGTGACGTTCATTGAGGTAAAATGCGAAAGTGTTGTAACAATCCGTTATTCTAGCTGAATTAGCTTTGATTAGGTTTGGGTGATGTGGGAACAAAGGAGCGGACGGTGACGGGTAAATTGATCGATAAAGAAGAAGATATTCAGCAGGCAGCTCTGGCAGTCAAGGCGATTGCGCATCCGTTGCGGCTGAAAATTTTGTGTGTGGTGGGTCATCAGGAACTCAGTGTGCAAGATATTGTCGAGCAGGTTGGAACAACCCAAAGCAACATCTCTCAGCATCTGGCAAAGATGCGTGACCAAGGGGTGCTGGCAACGCGCAAAGAGGCCAATTGGGTGTATTACCGTATCGGTGACCCCCGCACACTCAAACTGATTGGCATGATGCGCGAAGTTTTTTGTACCGGTTAAAAGGGCGTTAACCGGGGTGGCGGTGTCAGGGTCATCAATTTTCAGAGTGGCAACTTTTCCCAAGCATGACCTGCCGAACAATTTTTACAGGAGAATTAAAAATGAAAATATCTATGGCCTTGGTCACGTTAACCGTGTTGAGCGGTGGCGTATATGCTGAAGACATCAGCAAGTATCAAGAAGAAAGTCGTGCAGCTGTGATGCCTTTTTTGAAAAAGCTCGCTGCGGAAAATCAAAAAGCCATGAGTACAGGCGGGGCGGAATCTGCCATTCAGGTGTGCAAGGACATTGCTCCCGCAATGACCGGTGAAATATCCCGTCAAACGGGTTGGAAGGTGGCTCGCGTGAGCCTGAAAGTTCGCAACCCTTTGCTCGGCACGCCTGATGCGTGGGAACAAAAGACTTTGCAAGACTTTGAGTCGCGTGCAGCAAAAGGTGAAAATCCAGGGGAGATCGAATCATCTGAAATAGTCGAAGAACCGGCAGGCAAGTCATTCCGTTTTATGAAAGCCATTGTTTTGCAGCCTGGCTGCGTAGCTTGTCATGGCCAGGCAGAATTACTTTCTGCCGAAGTTAAAGCACGCTTGAATACTGAATATCCGCATGACAAAGCAACGGGTTACAGCGTGGGACAAATTCGTGGTGCGGTCACCGTAAAACGTCCCTTATAAGCTGTACCTAGTCTTTGCGCTTTCTGACATACGTCATGGCGGGCTTGACTCCCGTTTAATATATCAGTATATTCTAATATAACAAAACATCGGGCAGGTTAACGTGGTGAGAAAATATTGTCTGGCAGTGTTGATATGGGCGAATGTCGCAGCATTGCAAGCGGCAGAGCAGCTTGCGTCTGTGCAAGTGGAATATCGTGACGTTGCACAAACCTACAACGTGGAGGGGGTGGTAGAAGCCACGCGCCAATCGACTGTTTCCGCACAAATTGCGGGTCGGGTTAAAACGGTATTGTTTGATGTGGGGGATCGCGTCAATAAAGGGCAGGTGATTCTGCGCATAGATCAGCGCGAGGCTGCGCAAGCAGTGGCGGGCAGCCAAGCCCAGATGTTGCAAGCGCAGGCCAATTTGCAAAACGCGCAAGCCACTCTGGAGCGCAACAAGCAATTGCTGGCGCAAAAATTTGTCAGCCAAGCGGCAGTTGATAAAGCGCAGGCGGAATATCAGGTTGCACTGGCACAAGCTGCCGCGAGTAAGGCCGGCGCGGGACAGGCGGATGTTGCGCAGGGCTATACCACTGTGGTTGCGCCATTTGGTGGTTTGGTGGCAGCACGCCTGGTTGAAGTCGGTGAAATGGTCATGCCGGGCACGCCATTAATGACAGGTTTTGATCCTTCGGCATTACGCGTGGTGGTCAATGTGCCACAGGAAAAACTGGCAGAGATAGGCCGGCATCCCCAGGCCAGCATCGAAGTTCCTTCCCTGAATCGTTGGATTAAAGCTGCCTCGACTACCGTGCAGCCACTGGCAGATGCGCGTACTCACAGTACCCAAGTGCGCATCACGCTGCCGACAAATCAAACGGGTATTTATCCGGGCATGTTTGTTCGTGCGCATTTTGTGGTGGGTAAAGTAAAGAAATTGATAATCCCAAATAGTGCCGTGCTGCGTCGCAGCGAAGTGGTAGCAGTGTACGTGTTGGATGAAAAAGGCAGCGTGAAATTGCGCCAAATTAGAGTAGGTAGCGCGGAAGCGGAAGGTGTGGTGGAAGTGTTGGCCGGGTTGAATGCGGGCGAGCGGGTTGCGTTGGATCCGATCAAGGCTGGGATGCGAAAGTAAATTCGTAACATATGACGGTTATCGCAAAACACGCGTAACAAGACATTGCAAGCCGTCGCAAGTCACTATTGGTGAGGCTTGTGGCGGCTTTGTTATTTATCTGGGTAAAAAACATGGGTATTTCAGGACGTATCGCCAACTATTTTCTGCACTCGCAGATGACACCCCTGCTGGCATTGGTTGCTGTCCTGCTGGGGGTCTTTGCGGTATTGGTTACACCGCGCGAGGAGGAGCCGCAAATCAATGTCACGATGGCAAATGTGATGATTGCCTATCCGGGCGCGTCGGCAAAGGATGTGGCTCAAACCGTTGCCACACCTGCCGAACAGGTGTTGTCGCAGATCGCGGGAGTGGATCATGTTTATTCGGTGTCGCAGCCAGGCATGGCAGTGATTACCGTGCAATTCAAGGTGGGTGAGGAGCATGTCCCCTCTTTGGTGAAATTGTACGACGTGGTGAATTCGAACTCCGATTGGTTGCCGCCAACACTGGGGGTGGTGCGGCCCATCATCAAAGCCAAGGGTATCGACGATGTGCCGATTGTGGGATTAACCCTGTGGCGCGAACAATCTGCAGGCGGTGGACTGGAGTTGACACACGTCGCACATACTCTGGAGAATGAATTGAAGCGCGTGGCGGGAACACGCGAGGTGTCAACCATCGGGGCAACGCAGCGTACGGTGCGCGTGTTGCTCAACCCGGAAAATTTGAATGCGTATCAGCTTTCTATTCAAGATGTGCGTGCCGCACTGCAATCTGCCAACGTTTCGGAAACTTCCGGCAGCCTGACGCAAAACAACCGTGAAGTGCTGGTGCAAACAGGCAGCTTTTTAAGCAATGCCGATGAAGTGAAACATCTGGTTGTGGGTGTGTTTGAGGGCAAGCCTATTTTTGTGCGCGACATTGCCGAGGTGCTGGATGGCGCGGATCAGCCCGCCAGTTATGTCTGGATGGGTGCCGGCGCAGCCGCTGCGGATAAGGGTATTCAGGCCAAAGGGGAATTCACGGCGGTCACGGTGGCGATCAGCAAGAAACCCGGCGCGAACGCGGTGGAGGTCGCGAACAAACTGCTGGGGCGCGTGAATGAACTCAAGGGCAGTGTGATTCCTGATGACGTGCAGGTGAGCGTCACGCGCAACTATGGCGAAACCGCCAACGACAAGGCAATGAAGCTCATCAAAAAACTTTTGTTTGCGACGGCAGCGGTGGTGTTGCTGGTGTGGATTACGATGGGCAGGCGCGAAGCTTTGGTGGTTGGTATTGCGGTATTGCTTACTTTGGCGGCCACTCTGTTTGCGTCTTGGGCATGGGGGTTTACCATCAACCGGGTGTCATTATTTGCACTGATATTTTCAATCGGGATATTGGTCGATGATGCGATTGTTGTCGTGGAAAACATCCATCGCAGGCGCGCTTTGGCGACGAATCAACCCCTCTCTGAAATTATTCCACAGGCCGTCGATGAGGTGGGCAGCCCAACTATTTTGGCGACCTTCACCGTCATTGCTGCTTTATTGCCGATGGCTTTTGTGAGCGGCCTGATGGGTCCTTACATGAGTCCAATCCCGATCAACGCCAGTATGGGGATGCTCATTTCTCTGGCAGTGGCATTCATCATCACGCCCTGGCTGGTATTGAGATTTGCCAGTACATCCGGCACGGAAGCACACGACGAACACGAAACGCCATTGGGCAAATTTTTCCGTACGCGCCTGACACCGTTCTTGAACGGAGAGCAGGGAAAAGCAGCACGACGCAAATTATGGCTGGCGATACTGGGTGGATTGTTATTGGCAGTGTCGCTGGGGGTGGTGAAACTGGTCATTTTGAAGATGTTGCCGTTTGACAATAAATCTGAATTTCAGATCGTGGTCGATATGCCCAGCGGCACGGCCCTGGAACAAACTAACGCGGTGCTGCACGACATTGGGGCTTATCTGGCGACCGTGCCGGAAGTCACGGATTACGAGGCTTACGCGGGATCGGCATCGCCGATCAACTTCAATGGTCTGGTGCGCCAATACTATTTGCGCAGTGCTGCAGAGCAGGGCGATATACAGGTGAACTTGCGTGACAAGCATCTTCGTGACCGCAGCAGTCACGAGATTGCAACGGCAGTATTGGAACCCATGCAGGCAATTGCAAGGCAATGGAATGCCAAGGTAAAAATCGTTGAAGTACCGCCCGGCCCACCCGTCATGTCGCCCATCGTGGCGGAAATCTACGGTCCGGATTATGAGGGTGCGCGCAAAGTGGCGGGTAAAGTACGCGAGCAGTTCGGCAAAACCGAAGGCATCGTCGGCATCGATGACAGCGTGACGGAAGCTGCCCCCAAGCTGGTGTTACAGGTATTACAGAGCAAGGCATCGTTGCTGGGAGTTGCCCCGCATGACATCGTGGATGTCATTGGGGTGGCGTTGAGCGGGCAAGATGCCACGTCTTTGCACGACGAAAACGCCAAGTATGCGCCGCCATTACGCATAGGCCTCTCCGCCGAAAGGCGCAGCCGCATTGATGAAATTCTGAAGCTGAAAGTCCGCGCCAGAGACGGTGTGTTGATACCGATTTCTGAAGTGGTGCAAGCAATACCAGCGCAACGCGATTATCCGATTTACCACAAGGATTTGTTGCCCGTGGTGTATGTGGTCGGCGATATGGCGGGCGAGCTGGATAGCCCGCTATACGGCATGTTCGACATCAACAGCAAAGTGAGTGACGCATCACTGGAACAAGGCGGAAACTTGGAAAGTTATTATTTCAACCAGCCCAGCGACCCTTACGCCAGTTACGCGTTGAAGTGGGATGGCGAATGGCAGGTGACGTTTGAAACCTTCCGCGATATGGGAATCGCCTATGGTGTGGGACTCATCCTGATTTATTTGCTGGTGGTCGCACAGTTCAAATCATATCTTGTGCCGCTCATTATTATGGCTCCCATTCCGCTCACCATCATCGGTGTAATGCCGGGTCACGCGCTGTTCGGTTCGCAATTCACCGCCACCTCGATGATTGGCATGATCGCCCTAGCGGGGATTATCGTGCGCAACTCCATCTTGCTGGTTGATTTCGTGAATTTGCAAATACGCGATGGGGTGGATTTGCAAAGTGCGGTGATTAACGCTGCCAGTGCGCGCGCTAAGCCGATTTTGCTGACGGGGCTGGCTGCCATGCTGGGCGCGTTGTTTATTTTGGACGACCCAATTTTCAACGGATTGGCACTGTCGCTGATATTCGGCATTTTGGTTTCTACCATACTCACTTTGGTTGTCATACCTGTATTGTATTACGCCACCCTTTACAAAAAGATCCAGTAAAATTCAACCATCGTAAGGAGCATAGTCATGAACGCGGAACGCATTGTCCGTACCATTGCAGGTACTTTTATCTTGTTAACGTTAACGTTGGGCGTGGAAGCCAGCCCATTTTTCGTGAGTAAAAATTTCTTGTGGTTTACTGCTTTTGTCGGGGCAAATTTATTTCAAAGCGGCATCACAAAATGGTGTCTGCTGAGTGACATCCTTGCGAAGTTCGGGATTAAGAAAGGCTCGTGTTAAAAGAGCTGGCCTGTACCCCATTTAAGGGGCTGATTCGCCGCGTGCCTTCCTTTACAATGCGCGTAATCAAGTTTCCGTGCTTCCAATATGACAGACAAATACGCCGTCATCGGCAACCCCATCTCACACAGCAAATCACCGCAGATTCATCAAATGTTTGCGGAGCAGACAGAACAGGACATTAGCTATGAAGCAATCCTTGCACCCCTGAACGGTTTTGTTGCAACAATCGACCGATTGCGCGAAGAAGGCTACAAAGGATGCAGCGTAACGGTTCCATTTAAGTTTGAAGCATACAAACTTGCAACACCCAAAAAAAACAAATCTTTTCCAGCTCGTTTTGCTCAATCGGCAAACACGCTGATATTCGATGTCAATAAGTCTTTAAAAATAAACAACACTGACGGCGATGGGCTGATTCGTGACATCCGAAAAAATTGGGCTTTCAAACTCAAAGGGAAACGCGTCCTACTAATGGGGGCTGGAGGGGCTGCTCTAGGTGCTTTTTTACCTTTAATAAAAAGCAACGCATCAATAATCGTGGTCAATCGTAGTGTAGAAAATGCCAAGATCAAAACGGATAATTTCGTTCTTTTTCCTGACATACCTAAATCATATTTAAAGAAATCAAAATACACCGATAACGCAAAGAAAGAGCCGCAGGTTATCGGCTACCAGAGTCTATTGGGTCATAAGTTTGACCTCATCATTAATGCCACATCAAGTGGCCTGTCGGATGAAATGCCACCATTACCACCCACCATATTCGCTCCCAACGCGCTTGCCTACGACATGATGTACGGACGTGAAACGCCGTTCATGAAATTTGCCCGTGATCAGGGTGCACAAGTCGCCGATGGTTTGGGCATGTTGGTTGAACAAGCTGCCGAGGCATTTTATTTATGGCGCGGTGTACGTCCAGACACCGCAGCTGTTATTGCCGCATTGCGGAATAGCGCATGATTAAACGATTGTGGGGCTGGTTGTGGCGCGGCATAGTGCTGGGTATCGCGCTGATCCTGCTGTACCAGCTATGGCTGTTCGCTCATATCTGTTGGTGGATAAAATTTAATCCTTCCAGTAGTGCATTTATGGAATCCCGCCTGGAGATGATGCAGGATACCAACAGTGAGGCGCAGCTACGGCATCATTGGGTGGATTATGAAAAAATATCGCCGCATCTGAAGCGCGCGCTGATCGCCGCCGAGGATGCAAATTTTGTTGATCACGAGGGCTTCGACTGGGAAGGCATACAAAAGGCTTACGAAAAAAACCTGCGAAAAGGCAAGGTTGTCGCGGGCGGCTCTACCATCAGCCAGCAATTGGCGAAAAACCTGTTCCTTTCCACTAAGCGCACGCCGTGGCGCAAGGGCGAAGAGGCTATCATCACCATGATGTTGGAAAATGTGATGGATAAGAAACGTATATTTGAAATTTATCTGAATGTGATTGAGTGGGGTAATGGCGTGTTTGGCGCGGAAGCTGCGGCGCGCCATTACTACAATGTCAGTGCGGCACAGCTCTCCGCGCCGCAAGCCGCCAAGCTGGCGGCAATGGTGCCCAATCCGCGTTTTTACGACAAGCACCGAGCCGCTGGGGGGCTGATGCGTAAGACCGGCATCATTCTGGGGCGCATGAATGATTCGGAAATTCCCTGAGCGACCGCGTGAGGTTTTCTTTACAATAGCGCGCAACTTATAAGGCAAGCGCGATGCAAAATAGCCACGACAATCATCATACCGAGAATGTGCAGGATCACTTCAAGCAAGTGGAGTCGCTTCTGCACAAGCACGCCCTGCTGGAAGAGGTCGCGCACCGTCAAATGATGCCACGTGAAGACCGCCATGCGGTGGTCGATTCGTTGCTGCACAAGCAGCATCTTGCCGAGCTGCATCGCAAGCTCGACACCCTGCACCCCGCCGACATCGCCTACATCCTCGAAGCCCTGCCTATAGACCAACGTTTGCTGGTGTGGAATCTGGTCAAGTCGGAGCGCGATGGTGAAATCCTGATCGAGGTTTCTGACGCGGTGCGCGATTCGTTGATCGCCACGATGAACCGCGAGGAGTTGAGTGCAGCGGCGGGCCAACTGGATGCGGATGAGCTGGCTGACCTTGCCCCCGATCTGCCGCAGAACGTCATGCGCGACGTGTTCAAATCGCTCTCCATCGAAGAGCGCGAACAGTTGCGCGAAGCGATGTCGTACCCGGAAAATTCGGTTGGCGCGCTCATGGATTTCAACATGATTCACGTGCGCGATGATGTGACGCTGGAAGTGGTGTCGCGCTACCTGCGCCGCTTTGATGAGCTGCCCGATCACACCGACCAAGTGTTTGTGGTGGACAGGGATGATAAGTTCATCGGCGTTTTACCCATCAATCTGATTGTGGTCAATGAGCCTGAGCTCAGTGTGAGCAGCCTGATGCTCACGGATACCATTCAGCTTCACCCGGAAGAAAAAGCCGAGCAGGCCGCACAAGCGTTTGAACGCTATGACTTGGTGTCAGCACCTGTAATCGATGAAGAAGGCAAGTTGATTGGACGAGTTACCGTTAACGTGGTGTTGGATTTCATTCGCACTGAATCCGAAAATGATTTACTAAATCAAGCGGGTTTGCGTGAAGAGGAAGATATCTTTGCATCGGTGTGGAAGAGTGCGAAGAACCGCTGGCTATGGCTGGCACTCAATCTATGCACCGCGTTTTTCGCCTCGCGTGTCATCGGTGGGTTTGAGAATACCATCGAAAAATTTGTCGCGCTCGCCACGCTCATGCCCATCGTGGCAGGTATTGCAGGTAATTCCGCCAATCAAACCACTACTATCATTATTCGCTCCATGGCACTTGGGCAAGTAACGCAAGGCAACGCGCGCAGATTGTTACTGAAAGAATTTGCCATCAGCGGATTAAATGGCTTGGTATGGGGTGGGGTGGCAGGATTGTTCGCGTACTTTTTGTATCACAACATCGCGCTGGGCGTAGTGATGACCAGTGCCATGTTACTCAACCTGCTGGTGGGTGCGGCAGTAGGTATGATTATTCCGCTGCTGATGCAAAGATCGGGGCGTGACCCTGCCATCGGATCCAGCGTAATGATTACCGCCATAACCGACAGCGGCGGATTTTTTATTTTCTTGGGATTGGCAACGATATTCTTGGTCTGAAACGCGCGACTCAAGCTAAGGAATCTCCGAGTAGGAGGTGCAAGCGTAAAAAAGGGCGGTTAATCCGCCCTTTTTTGTATGGCGCGCGTAGTGTTACGCGCCCAAGATGCCTTTGCCTGCTGGCTTGGCAGCTGCTTTTTTAGCCGCTGGTTTCTTAGTGGCTGCTTTTTTTGTGGCAGGTTTAGCTGCAACTTTCTTGGCGGCTGGCTTCTTCGCCACTACTTTTTTGGCTGCTGGCTTGGCAGCAACTTTTTTAGCGGCAGGCTTTTTAGCGACTACTTTTTTTGCAGCAGGGTTT
>CAZSPN010000041.1:0-21609 GCA_964608835.1 uncultured Gallionella sp. | reverse complement strand
CACCCAATCAGGTATTCTTCAAGTCAGGCGTTGCACTTCAAACTTGAACTCGCGTTTCCCAATAAAACAGTGTATTGAATAAACATCCCGCTCAGGCACGCAGTTTGCTGCTAGGTAACCAACCCATTTAGGAGAATCTAACGTGGAATTACCTGTCCTTAACAACATTGCACCTGATGCAAGTCAAGGCGGCTGCTCAGCCGGTTCCTGCGGATCAACGGACGACCAGATGGGGCATCTGCCCGATCATATCCGCGAGAAGGTGTTCAACCATCCGTGTTATTCCGAAGAGGCACACCACTACTTCGCACGTATGCATGTCGCAGTTGCTCCGGCCTGCAATATTCAATGTCATTACTGCAACCGTAAATATGACTGCGCCAATGAGTCGCGCCCCGGAGTAGTGTCCGAGCTGCACCACCCCATTCAGGCAGTAAAGAAAGTGCTGGCCGTCGCCGCCACCATTCCGCAGATGACGGTGCTGGGCATCGCCGGCCCCGGTGATCCATTGGCTAACCCGGAGCGTACTTTTGAAACCTTCCGCATGCTTGCCGAGCAGGCACCGGACATCAAACTGTGCGTATCAACCAACGGTCTGTCATTGCCCGATCACATTGATGAATTAGCCAAGCACAACATCGATCACGTCACCATCACCATCAACTGTGTCGATCCGGATGTGGGCGCGAAAATCTACCCGTGGATCTTCTGGAAGAACAAGCGCATCAAGGGTCGTGAAGGTGCTGCCATCCTTATCGAACAGCAACAAAAAGGACTGGAAATGCTGGTCGCACGAGGCATCTTGGTTAAAGTGAATTCGGTCATGATTCCGGGCGTAAATGACAAACACCTGGCTGAAGTTTCCAAAATCGTTAAAGCCAAAGGCGCGTTCCTGCACAACGTGATGCCGCTGATTTCCGAGGCTGAGCATGGCACGTTCTACGGCATGACAGGCCAGCGCGGCCCGACTCACGATGAATTGCAGAAGCTGCAGGACGAATGCTCCGGCGACATGAACATGATGCGCCACTGTCGCCAGTGTCGAGCCGATGCGGTGGGTTTGCTGGGCGAAGATCGCGGTGAAGAGTTCACTATGGACAAAATCGAAGCGATGGACATCAACTATCCAGAAGCGATGAAGATGCGCGCCGAAGTTCATGCTGCCATCAACGAAGAATTGGAAAGCAAACGTATCGCCAAAGAAGCCAAGGTTCAGTTGGTGAGCATTGAAGGAATTAAGCCTAAGCCGGAGACACGTCCGGTATTGATGGCGGTTGCCACCAAGGGCGGCGGCGTTATCAACGAACACTTTGGTCATGCCAGCGAGTTCCTGATTTACGAGGCTTCTTCATCCGGCGTGCGCTTCATCGGTCACCGCAAAACGGTCGCTTATTGTGAAGGTGGTGATACTTGCGGTGATGGCGAAAGCGCGTTGGACAAGAGCCTAAAAATACTTGCAGGATGTGAAGTGGTGCTGTGCAGCAAAGTCGGCTACGAACCTTGGGGTCCGCTGGAAGCCGCCGGCATCCAACCCAACGGCGAACATGCGATGGAACCGATTGAAGACGCGATACTGGCGGTGTACGAAGAAATGCGCGCTGCTGGCAAGCTGGTTCCAAAATTCGCCGAGCAACTAAAGGTGGCATAAAGGGGAGGGGTCATGGCATTTGAAATCATTGAATCCTGCGTCAACTGTTGGGCATGCGAACCGCTCTGCCCAAATAAAGCGATTTACGAAGCCAAGCCACACTTCCTGATCAACCCGGACAAGTGCAATGAGTGCTCTGGCGATTTCGAAGAATCCCAGTGTGTCAGTATCTGCCCAATCGAAGGTGCGATTTTGAATGAATTGGGAGAGCCATTGAATCCACCCGGTTCACTCACTGGCATCCCACCGGAAAAATTTGCCGAGTTGCTGGCCGCACAATGCGCTGCCTAACGCCATCATGGCTACCGTGATATTTTTTGAAAAGCCGGGTTGCAGCAACAATACTAAACAGAAGGTATGGCTCGCTGCATCAGGACATACCGTATTGGCAAAAAACCTACTCAAAGAGAAGTGGGACAAGGAGAAGCTGCGAAAATATTTTGATGGATTGCCGGTAATACAGTGGTTCAATTTAAGTGCGCCACTTATCAAATCCGGCGAGGTTATTCCTGCCGCTTTGGATGAGCAGGCAGCACTCGCACTCATGCTCGCCGAGCCGTTACTGATCCGCCGTCCATTGATGGAAGTTGAAGGTGTGTTCCATGTCGGGTTTGATGCCGATAAAGTGCATGCATGGATCGGTCTGAATGATGCGAAACCGAAAGGTAATCTGGAAACTTGTTCCAAAGGACAAGCTGCTCGGCCTTGTCCATCACCGGAAGCAACTCTGTAATGAGCAAACTCGGTGCCATTGAAATCGCTCCGGATACCCACTGGATAGGCGCACTCGATCCTGGCTTGCGCGAGTTTGACATCATCCTCAGGACTGCCAACGGCACAACTTACAATTCCTACTGCGTTCGCGGTAGTTCCGGTGTGGCGATAATTGATACGGTAAAGGAATCACACGCCGACGAATTCTTCACTCGTTTAGAGCAAGTAGCTCGTTACGACGAAATCACGACCATAGTGCTCAATCACCTCGAACCTGATCACACAGGTGCCTTGCCTGAACTAATGCGCCGCGCGCCGCAAGCCAAGTTATATATTTCCGGCAAAGCACAATTGATGTTGAAAGCATTAGTCAAACACGACGACTTGACCTATACCATCGTCAACACTGGCGATTCAGTTGACCTGGGTAACCGCACTCTGCACTTCCTCAACACGCCATTTCTACATTGGCCGGATACACAATGCACTTGGCTGGAACAACAAGGCATTCTTTTCAGCGGCGATGTATTCGGTTGTCACTTCTGCGATGCGCGCTTATTCAACGACAAGGTGGGCGATTTCCGATTCTCATTCGAGTACTACTATGCGCACATCATGCGTCCATTCCGTGAGCACGTGCTGGATGCACTGGAATTGATCGAACCCCTTCAGCTGAATCTGATTGCACCGGCACACGGTCCTATCCTGCGTGAAGCACCGCGCAGTTACGTACAGCGTTACCGGCAACTGGCCTCTCCTTTTTTGCACAACGAGGTGGGTGTCGACAACAAATCTCTGCTGGTGTTCTACATCTCCTCGTACGGCAATACGGCACGCATGGCTCAAGCCGTAGCTGATGGAGCCGAGACTATCCCAGGGGTGCGTGTATCGATGTATGACTTGCAAGCGGGTGGTGACTTGCCCTTCGTGGATCTGATCGAAGAAGCCGACGGGCTCGCTTTCGGCTCGCCTACTATCAACGCCGATGCGGTCAAACCAGTGTGGGATCTACTGTCCTCGCTGGCTGTCATCAAGGTTAGCGACAAACTTGGTGCGGCATTCGGCTCCTACGGCTGGAGCGGCGAAGCCATCAACATGATTGAAGACCGCTTGCGCGGGCTGAAGCTGCGCGTGCCGATCAAAGGCGTGCGCGCCAGGTTGATTCCCACCGATGAAGAGCTCGAACAATGCCGCAATCTGGGCAAACAGCTCGCCCAACATCTGACCGGAAACATTGAACACAGAGTCATATCCATGTCAGAACTACTCGCACAGGAGCGTTCCCATGCCTAAAGCAAACGTCACTTTTGAAAAACTTGGCATCACCATCTCCGTCCCTGCCGGTACGCGCCTGATCGAAATCTCCGAAAAGGTAGGCGCAAGTATCACCTACGGTTGCCGCGAAGGAGAATGTGGCTCTTGCATGATGCGCATCGTCTCAGGCATGGAGCACATGAGTGAACGCTCTGTTCTGGAAGACCGGGTGCTGCAAGAAAACATGGCGGGGCGCAATCACCGCCTTGCCTGCCAGGCGCAAGTGCTGGGTGGCGACATCACCGTAAAAGCTTAACGATATTTTTCAACACTACTAGAGGAGTCACTGCAATGCCTAACATTACCTTTTCCAGCCCGCTGCACAAAGACAAAACCGTGTATGCCGTAGCGGGCAGCCACACCAAGTCGGTACTGAAACTCGCCAAAGAGCATCACATTCCCATCGACTTTGGTTGTGAGAACGGCGAATGCTCAACCTGTCTGGTGAAGGTCACCAATCTTTCGGCCAAAGGGCCTATGGGCGGACCGTTAACTGACCGCGAAATCACCGTGCTTAAGCAAGAAGGTAAGATCACTCAGGCAGAAATCGATGCGATGAAAGTGGATGACGTAGTCCACACTGCATGGCGCTTGGCTTGCCAGATGGTACTGCGTGACGAAGATCTGGCAATTGAGTATCCCAGCAGATAGGTAATTATCATGCTGCCCGATGTTATGTTTTCGCAGAAACATCCAGCACCACACAGTGGCCTGTACGGTGATCTGATGGCGCACACAATAGGATTGCCAAACGATGAACTGCTCGCGCAGATGATCGCCAGCCAAGTAAGTGGAGTAGGTGCGCTACCATCAGGACTTGGATTGAACGAGATGGATTTTTACGCGTTGCAAGCGCGGCACTTTCCCGGTGTCGATCTGTTTTTACGTTATACAGAAAGCATCGCCGATCCGCGTGCACTGGAACGCGAAGACGTGCTCGCGCTGTTGCTCGAACATCGTGCCGAAAAAGACATTTCGGAAAAATGGATAGCAGAAATTGTCACCACCGCGTGCATGGCAAACGACCATCTGTGGCAAGACCTTGGCATATGGTCGCGCGGCTATCTCAGTCAACTGATGACAAACAATTTCCCCACCCTGGCAGCGAAGAATGTACACGACATGAAGTGGAAGAAATTTCTCTACAAGCAATTGTGCGAACGCGAAGGGATCAACGCCTGCCGCGCGCCATCATGCGAATACTGTGTGGATTATTTGAAGTGTTTCGGGCCGGAGGAATGAATAGTTCAAGCCCTATAATCATTAGGTCGTCATTCCCGCGCAGGCGGGAATCCAGTTGATTGAATATCTCCCGCGAAGGCGGGACAACATCTCGATTTTGTCTGCCACGAAAAATGTTTGTCTTGCTGAATTCCCACCTGCGCGGGAATGACGAAATTATGTACTAACGGACTATTTGTAATGACCACCACCGACCGTGCCATCGCCGCCTACCTCGGCCTCGCCATCGGTGATGCTTTGGGTGCGACGGTAGAATTCATGACACCGCGCGAGATCGCCGCGCAATATGGCATACACGACACCCTTTGCGGCGGCGGCTGGTTGCACCTCAAGCCGGGGAAAGTCACCGACGACACCACCATGTCACTCGCGCTAGGTAGATCCATCCTCGCACAAGGAAAAGTAGATGCACTCGCTGTGGCGCAGGCATTCGATGCCTGGATGCGCGCCAAGCCTGTTGATATTGGCAATACTGTGCGAAGAAATTTGATGCAATTTCGCAAGACCGGCAGCCCTACAGCCTCCTACTCCGATCACGATGCAGGCAATGGTGCGGCAATGCGTATATTGCCAATAGCACTTGTTACCATTGGCCAAGCGGAAGAAACCGTGCGCGCCGCTTGCCGCGCGCAAGCACACATCACCCACAACAGCGTCCTTTCCGATGCCGCCTGCGAATGCCTTGTGTTCATGGTGCAAGATGCGCTGCGTGGCGCGGACAAAAATCATCTACTGCACCAGCACGTCCACCCCCTTGTCGCAAAACATCCTGAATTCAAATTTCGTGACATAAGCCAGAGCAATAATCCCAGCGGTTATGTGGTTGATACGCTGCATGCGGTGTTTCAAAGTTTTTTCGATACCGATGGTTTTAGCGACTGCCTGATTGATGTGGTCAATCGCGGCGGTGATGCCGACACCACCGGCGCAATCGCCGGGATGCTGGCGGGTGCGGTGTATGGACGGCAAGTCATACCCGAAGAATGGGTAAAAACATTGGATACAGACATCCGTCGCTTATGTGAAGCTCAGGCGTGTGCACTGATGCAATTGGCAAACGAGCCACCCAAATAAAAAAGACATCCGCATCAATCAGAATCCGGCATTAGCCAACATACAACTAGCAAGTTCGTGTACCAACAACAGACCATTATGGGGATTGTTGCGACCTCCCGCTATTCGGCCTTATGTAGCGCTCCACATAAGGCCGAGGAGTGAGCATCCGTCGCAATTCTATTATCGGTCGGCAGTGGGATCGTTTCCCGCCACTTGCAAACCGCCTCACACAATCTTTACTTCCAGCAACTGTTTGACCCACGCCTGCTGACAAACGCGTTTGCGTTTCTGTTCCATCAGCTTGCGAATGTGCGGTCGGGCTTGATCCAAATTCAGCACGCCCGCTTCGTTGATTACATCGCAACGCAGCACATGAAAGCCAAGTTCTGATTCCAGAACTCCGCTCACTTTGCCCGATTTCAATTCAAATAGTGCTTTATCCAGCTCTGGAAAAAGTTTGCCACGCGGCAGCGTACCCAGCACACCACCTTGTAATGCGGTAGGACATTCGGAGTGCTTGAGTGCTTGTTCCTCAAAGCGCTGTGGTTCTTTCGCCAGCCGTGCGGCGATGGAGTCAATTCGCTGTCGCGCTGCCTTCCGAGTGTTCTCGACGATGGTCTCGTTGATGGTAATCAGAATGTGGCGCGCCTGACGCATCTCTGGTCGGCGGAACTGGTCTGGATGGTAGTGGTAATACAGCCCCACATCCATGTCGCTGACCTTTACCGCGCGTGTGGCAACCTTTTCCAAGATTGCCTCCACTTTCAGTTCACGCTCCATTGCCGTTGCAAAACTGGCCTCGTCCAAGCCATTGCGCCCCAGGTCTTCAATAAATTCCTCTTCACTCTGATATCGCCCGCGTATTTCTTGCATCGCTGCATCCAGCGAGGATGGCGGCACCATCGCATCACGCGCTTCGGTCGTCACCAGCACACATGCTTCAAGCTTGTGTTGTTGCTGCGCCATTTTTTGCACACGGATTAATTCTGCCGGTTTCAGGATGGATGGAGCCTTGCCATACAACTTATGCGCTGCTTTAAGTGCCAGATAAGCTACGCCACTGCCTAAGACATCGCGTTCAATGACTTCTGGCATCGCATTTTTCTTCTTCATAGACATGCATCGCCTCCAAAGAATTCTCCGGCACTTGCAATACTTGATCGTGAAAAATAACGTGGTACAACACACCGTCGTTTTCACCGCGCAATACTTTCATTATCTCGCCTTCCATGCCCGGCTTGACTCGCGTCTCGCCGCCAACTGTCAGCGTAATGCGGCTACGCACTTTCTCTCGGCTTTCAAATTTACTGGGTATCCACGGTTCGTTGATACTGATCAATTCTTCCTCGCGGCAACCAACGATCTTGTTTAATTCCAAAAAATTCACGGTGTAGATCAGTTGATCCTGCAAGAAGGTGCCAACGTTCATCACAAAGCCCGTACTACCGCGCCGCACCAACAACATACCCGGATTCATGCCCGGATAGGTGCCATCGTTACGCACATTGCGGATAATGCGCACCTCATTGCCGAATTCAAATTTAGGAAACATTTTGTGTGTTGATAGTGATCGAAGTCAGCGGCACAAATTGGGTCTGCGGTTCATGCATACGGAACACCTTGAACACTTTTTCGGTCAGCGCATCAGACTGCAAAAAATCCTGATAAGCCTGCTGCAATAACCTTGCGTAAACCGCACGGCAAGCCAGCTCATCTTCCGGAAGGTTGCCAGCTTTGCCGATGTAATCATGAAACCGTTGCAGGATATGCAAACGGTTTACATGAATAACTGAAGGTTCATAAGCGACTCCGAAATAATCGAGAAATTCCTCGGCGGCCGAAAGTTCATCCATCGCCTCTTCCAAAGTTAATTCGTCCATCACGCACTCCTTTCCATAAGTCCATTGCTGCCGTCTGATTCAGTCCTGACCACATTCAACAACGCCTTGCCTCCCAACCTGTCGTGGCTATCCAGTTCGACCAGTTTTTCCAGCATGGCTTGCCCCGTTTCATATCTACCAAGGCGAATATTCACATAGCCAGTGGCCTTGAGCACCATCAAGTAAAAGCGCACCAATCCCATTGAACGCATTACCCCTGCACCCACATTATCGGTATGCAAATAAGCCCAGCTATCCGGAAACGACAGTCTCTTTCCGGCTACTGCCAGCGTGTTTTCGGCCACCAGCAATGCATCCTCCAGCCGATGTTGATAAAAATAGTAACGGTACAAAGCCACCAGAACCGAAAGTTGTTGCGGTGCCAGGGCATGCGCATACAACAACATTGCTTCAGCCTCTTCAGTGCCATAACTACCCGCCGCCCCTGCAATCATTTGCTCTACATCAGGCGAAATCGGGTCATCAAAATATAGCTCGGCTTGGTCAAAATCCATCAAATCCATAACTTCACACTTTCCTGAGTTTGCGTGCCACTTCCGTGCCGCATAAATCGTCTGCCTCACAGGTATGGCACTGGCCGTCCACAGCTACTCCCTGCTTATTCAGCTGTCCTTCAAGCACCTCGATGCGCTCCATCAAACAGGCAATAGCGCGACCTACCGGATCAGGAATCAGGTGATGATCCAAATTGATACCGTAAATATTGTCGGCTCCGGCTTCCTCCGTGCGCAGCACAATCCTGCCAGGTATGCCGACAACAGTACGCGCTGCGGGCACATCACTCACCACCACGGAATTTGCACCGACACGCACTTGGTTACCCAGCGTGATTGCACCAAGAATCTTTGCTCCTGCGCCGACCACTACACCATCGCCCAACGTAGGGTGACGCTTGCCCTTATTCCATGTTGTCCCGCCCAGTGTCACACCGTGGTACAGCGTCACGTCATCGCCGATTTCAGAGGTTTCTCCGATCACCACACACGCACCATGATCAATAAAAAAACGCCGCCCGATACGTGCGCCAGGATGAATATCGACATTGGTGAATAACCGGGCAAGATAAGAAATCACGCGTGCCAAATATCGCAAACCAAACGCCCACATACGATGCGCAATCCTATGTAGCAAAAGTGCATGCACACCCGGATAAGTGGTCAACACCTCAAAACGCGACCGCGCAGCAGGATCACGATGAAATACGCATTCCACGTCTTCAAGCAGCAGGGTGAAAAAAGATGGGGTTGCCGCTTTGCTCATTACATCTGTGTTCGGCAGAATGTCTTCCATTTCGGCTCCTTAGTGCATCATGTTGGGCAAACTGCGCCCGATGAAACGTTGATACAGGAACAACAATTCTTGATTTGCTGGAGAACGTTTCGCTCGTTCCGCAAAAGCCCGTATTTCCGGTAACAACGCACGCGCTTCAACCGGGCTGAGCGTCAAACCCATGTTTGCATACGCTGCCACCACACCATGTGTGCCGGAATGTTTGCCGACTACCAACTTGTAACTGCGACCCACTTCGCTGGGATCGAAACCTTGATATGTGTCCGGGTCTTTGAGTAATCCATCAACATGAATACCCGCTTCATGCGTGAACACACCTTCACCCACCACGCTTTTCTGCCAAGGTACCGGACGACCGGAAGCAGCAGCAACGCATGCGGACAAAGCGGTGAAGTGTGTCAGATCGATGCCGGTTTCCATGCCGTAAAGTTTTTTCAAACCCAATGCGACTTCTTCCAACGGCGCATTACCGGCACGTTCTCCAAGACCGTTGACCGTTGTATTAATGTGCGTCGCCCCGGCTAATGCCGCAGCTAAACTGTTGGCCGTTGCCAACCCCAGATCATCGTGAGCGTGCATTTCAATTTCAATGTCAACTGCAGCGCGCAATGCCGAAATAGCCTTGTGCACACCAAACGGTTCCATCACGCCAAGTGTGTCGGCAAAGCGTATGCGGCGGGCACCTGCGGCTTGCGCGGCTTCGGCAACCTGCAACAAAAATTCCGGATCGGCACGCGAGGCATCTTCGCAACCGACGATGACTTCCAGACCCATGTCGTAAGCATGCGACACCAGTTCGTAGATAGTCCCTATCACCCAGGCATGGTCGCGCTTTAGCTTTTTGGCGAGATGAATATTGGACACGGGGATGGATACGTCAATCATCTGCACATCGAGCTGCTCGCAAGCTGCAATGTCTGATTTGCACATGCGGCTCCACACGATCAGCTTCGCGTTCAGATCAAGCGCGGCGACGGCGTTGATACTTTCGCGTTCTTCATGCCCCATCGCAGGGATACCAACTTCCAGTTCCGGCACGCCAAGTGCGTCAAGTTGACGCGCGATGTCCAACTTTTCCTGTAACGTGAACGCCACACCGGCCGATTGCTCACCATCGCGCAGCGTGGTGTCATCGATAACGATAGTGCGATTTTGATTGTGGGATGGCATGACGCTAACACTCAGGCATACACGGGAGCAAAGGCTTTTTCAGGCTCGGCCGCCGGCCCCTCACCGTCCCAGTAGGGTGACAGCTTGCGCAACTGCGTGATGATTTCCGGCACCACTTGAATCACGCGATCCACTTCGGCTTCGGTGCTGTAACGTGACAACGAGAAACGTACTGTGCCGTGTGCGGCGGTATAAGGGATGCCCATCGCGCGCATTACGTGGCTGGGTTCCAGTGATCCGGAAGTACAAGCTGAACCGCTCGAAGCAGCGATACCAAATTTATTCAGCAACAATAAAATCGCTTCACCTTCGATGAATTCAAAGGCGATGTTGCTGGTGTTAGGCAGACGATTATCGGGATTCCCAGTGACGAAAGAGCGCGGCACCTTCGCCAAGATGGCAGTTTCCAGCTTGTCGCGAAGTCGCGCCACTTCTGTATTTTCAAACTCCATTGCTTCCATCGCCATCTCGGCCGCTTTACCCAAACCGACTATCGAGGTGGTGTTCTCAGTCCCCGCACGACGACCACGTTCCTGATGACCCCCTCGCAACAGCGGGCGAAACCTTGTACTGCGCTTCAGGTACAACACACCGATGCCCTTTGGTGCGTGCAGCTTGTGACCGGACACGGAGAGCATATCGATCTTGGTGTCTTTCAAATTGAGAGGTACTTTGCCAACGGCTTGCACTGCGTCAGTGTGGAACATCGCACCAGCTGCATGCGCCAGCTCGGCCATTTCGACCACGGGGAAGAAAGTGCCCGTCTCATTGTTTGCCCACATCACCGACACCACCGCGACTTGGTCGGTGAGCAGCTTTTTGTATTCATCCAGATCAAGGCGACCAATTCCGTCCACCTTGAGCAGATGAACTTTGTAGCCTTCTTTCTCCAGAAAAGTACATAAGGTGAGAATTGCCGGATGCTCTACCGTGGTAGTAATAATTTCTTTGCGTTCCGGCTGTGCCCTCAACGCAGACAACAACGCGGTGGAATCCGACTCGGTACCACAGGAAGTAAAGATGATCTCTGAATCGAATTCAGCACCAAGCAGTTCTTGAACTTGCATGCGCGCCTTCTTGATTGCCAACCCGACCTTGTTGCCGAAGCTGTGCATCGAAGAGGGATTGCCGAACTGCTCGGTGAAATACGGCAACATGGCTTCTACCACTGCCGGATCGACCCGCGTGGTCGCGTTGTTGTCGAGATAGATGCCTTCCATTCTCGGCTCCTTAAGGGTGACAGCTGGCACGGCTCAACGCACCTGCCTTGGTGGGAACGATCTTGATGAACTCCTTCAGCTCTTCCATCAGCTTCTGCTGGATACCTTGCAGCGTCATTGCTTCCATTTGGCAACCCGCGCACGCACCGATCATGTTGACGTAAATGGTCTTGCCTTCCACATCCACCAGTTCGATATCACCGCCATCTCGCTTCAATTGCGGACGGACAGATTCCAGCACGGCTTCGATTTTGCGGATGCGTTGCAGGTTGGTCATGCCGGTGGACGAAATTTCTTCTTTCGCGCCACCACCCGGCTTGAATGTTTCACCACGCTCGATCATCACCTTGACCAGTATTTCTTCGATGCCTTCGTGACAGGACGAACAGCCGCCACCTGCTTTGGTGTAATTGGTCACGTCCTGCACCGATGTTAAATTGTTAGCGCGGATGGTGTCTTCGATCAGCACCGCATCGATGGCAAAACACTTGCATACCAGTGCGCCCTCTTCGTGATCGTCACTCCACACCTCGCCGCGATAATTGGCCACGGCAGCTTGCAGTGCCTCGCGCCCCATTACTGAACAATGCATTTTCTCCGGTGGCAGTCCATCCAGATAATCGGCGATGTCTTGATTGCTTACGGTCAACGCTTCATCTAGCGTCTTGCCCTTGATCATTTCGGTCAACGCAGAAGAGGAAGCAATCGCTGAACCACAACCAAAGGTCTGAAATTGCGCATCCAGAATGATGTCTGTTTCCGGCTCAACCTTGAGCATCAGACGTAGCGCATCACCACAACTTATCGAGCCCACGTCCCCGACACCATTAGCATCTGCCAACACTCCGGCATTGCGAGGTTGAAAAAAATGATCTTTAACTTTGTCCGAGTAATCCCACATGACGCGCTCCTTAAGCCGAAAAAGAAGAACCGCACGCGCAGCTTGAGCTGGCGTTCGGATTTTCAAATTTGAAACCGCTGCCATTCAGGCTGTCGACGAAATCCACCGTGACACCTTCCAGCAATGGTGCGGACAAGGGATCGACCAGCAGCGTAACCGCGCCATACTCCACCACAGTGTCGTCCTCGTTCTTGTTCTGCTCTAGCGACATGCCGTACTGAAAGCCGGAACAGCCACCGCCAGAAATGGCGATTCGCAGTCCGGCAACCGGAGCGTCGGATCCTTTGATAAATTTTTCTACAGCGGAAATTGCACTAGGTGTCAAATTAAGCATGGTAAGTCTCCTATCAGGGAATTCGGGGGTATGCCAGACAGTTTGCAAACTGCATGCCAGCTCAATGCTTTTTATATAACGTGCTGTTTAGTATTTGATTTACCGATTACCCGCACTCAACTCGCGTGTCTGAAACAGCACGGCTGCGGGGACTTGTAGGGTTTATTACAAGCATTTTGAATAAATATCTAGTGGTTAGCCGAGCACTATCGAGCGATTCAATATGAACGGGTTCATACGGATGAAAAAACTGTGCCAAATAAAATATAAGCTCACTCTTGGAAAGTAGATGGGATGACACGCGTAATGATGCCCACAGAATCGCCACGCCACCCATTGCCAGAGGCATCTAACAAAATATTTGGCATAAGTATTGCTGATTCACCAACTCCATCCATTTACTACAAGGCAAAAAAATGCTTTTCGATCTGTACCAAGAAAAAGGTTTGCTGTTCAACATGAACTTCAAGGAAGCCAATGGCAACTACGCTGCCTATCGCGGTGATCTGGTGTTGGGACTGGGTGAAGTCGGCGATGCACTCGGCCACCGTAAGCCGCCCACTGCGACCATTAAGAACACTATCGTGCTGGCGGAAAACGACAAGATAAAACTTTATGTTGGCAGTTTGGATGAGCTCGCGTTATTTCCAAAAGTATTGGATTGCTACCAGGCAGATTTCGCGCCGGACGTGCGCATCATCCTGTTCGTGGTGAACATTAACAAGCCACTGGTGATTGAGGCCGGTGGGTTGAGTATCGCGGCCATTGGCATGCAGGAAGGCTTGATTTGGAACGAACTGATCGACATTGCCGCATTGGATAAGGGCGATTTCAAAGGCCAGTCTGCTTCGGAGAAGATTGTCACGGTTTACAAAGCGTTGTCCGGTTACAAACCCAAGGGCGACAAGGTATCGCTCGATGAAGCGATGACACGCACTGTTGAATTGAAACGCGCGGGACGCGGGCCAATCTAAGTTTTGTAACGCATCTGTCCTGTCTGTCATGAACATCACAATCTGCTACAAAATCTGGGAGTATTCATGTCGCGCATCGGAATTTTCTTCGCCAGCAGCACCGGAAACACTCGCAGAATCGCAAAGTCAATCAAGAAACGTTTCGACGATGAAACGATGGCGGATGCACTCAACGTCAATAAAGCCAGTGCCGATTTGGTTGCCGGGTATTCATTCCTGATTCTCGGCACACCCACACTGGGAGGAGGGCAGTTGCCCGGCCTTTCTACAGATTGCATGGGCGGGGGATGGGAGGAGTTTTTGCCGCAACTTAACGATGTCAATTTCAGTGGCAAGACGGTCGCGCTGTTCGGCTTGGGCAATCAGGAAAAATATCCCGATGAATTCGTCGATGCGCTGGGCGAAATTTATCAATTTATTGTCGCGCGCGGTGCGAAAGTGATAGGTGCATGGCCTGCCGACGATTACAGCTTTGTATCTTCCAAAGCTCTGGTCGATGATCAATTCGTTGGATTGGTACTGGATCAGGAAACCCAGAAAAATCTTACTGATGAACGAGTGGACAAGTGGCTAAAACAAATCGCACCGGAATTTTGCTTGCCACTCTAACCTATGGTCGATGCCAGTGACTCGGCCAATAAGCCAACACTCGTCCAGCCCAGTTCAATTGCACCGATAGGAGTGGCGATGCTTACGCCCCAGTCTTGTACTGTGCCAACAAAATCTGCATCACTGGCGATCGGACTCAAGTAAATCTCACGTTCTTCGCTGAGGCTACTACGCACTGCGGCCAAGGCAAATGAGAGACTGGATGCCTCCGCCAAGGTCAGCCTTAAGACAAAATCATCTGTCAGTTGCAATTGCACCTGATCGCCTAAAAAACGGTGCCTCCTTCTGCCCAATTTGAATGGCAAGTCTGACCGCTCATTCATGTTATGCAGCCCTGACTTCCTTAAGCATTTTCAAGCAGTCATAATTTGCTGACAATTCTAGTGCGGTGAAATCATCCAGCGTCATCAAAGCAGTATTCGCGCCCGCATCCAACAATAGCCGAACCAGAGATGTTTTACCCGCTGAGGCGCAGTAAATCAGTGCGGTGGCACCGTTGACGTTCTGGCTGTCGAGCGGCGCATCGGCATTGATGAGCGCGGCAACACAAGCTTCACTATTGGCAAAGCAGGCAAACCATAATGCTCCATTTCTATCCGTATTCAGCAAAGCCGGATCGGCACCACGCTCCAACAGTGCATTGAGCACTTCAATATTTCCCATTCTGGCGGCGTGCATTAGTGGCGTGGTCGCGTTGGCGATAGTGCCATTGATGTTGGCTTGCAAAGGATCGGATACTTTGAATTCGGCCTGTAACAACCAGCATCTTAGTTCGTTGTCATTCATGTTAATTTCCTTGTGATTATTCATACGCGGGTAGCGTGGTGAGTCGCAGATCGTCCACCGCCATCCCTACAGCGTAGTGGTAGATCACTTGAAATTGATCGTCTTTCAGGCCGAGTACTTCGTGGTCTGCATCGTCAAAAAAACAACCGATACCAGTGCCACGCCATCCGGCTGCTTCTGCCTCCAGCGTGATGACATGTCCCAGCATGCCCGCCTCCCAATGTAGATGTCGGTAGGCGGCAGGATCAGCGGCAATCGGTGCAGAAAATTCCGCCACCATCATAAAAGTTACGGCGCATTGTGCGGCGATATCCTGATGACAAGACAGCGTGCGCGCGGTTTTACCGGCGCGCGCGGCGACTAGTTGAAACAATGGCAGTTCAAGGTCGGCAGGTTGCCAGGAAAATGTATTTCGACATGCAGTTTGCAGCGATGTCTTGGCAACATCAGATCGTGGCATCACGTACAATCCTGGCGCGACATTCTCGACCCGATGAACCATCAACACCGGATGAACGCGCGCGGAATGCATCCACAAATTCCACACGGGTGAACCGCCAGACAACAAGCTCTTGAGTATTTGCCTGAAGACATAATTTGGCATCACCGACTGTCCGTCGAAAGCTTGTGCGCTGCGACGCTTTAAGATGACCTGACTAGCAGGGATGTCGTTATCACCACAGTGATCAAGTGACAATTTTGCAACCAAAGAGGCAAATTCGGGTGGTGTGCCACGAGTCGCCATGGCCACTTCTTCGATCATCGGCCATTGGTACAACGGTCGCGCATCAAGCAGGTTTGGTTTGCCTGCCCAGTGTTGCCAGTGATAACCAGCCACCAGGTTGTCATCTTTTGACAACTTGGTGGAATGGCCAGTAGTTTTATCAGTTGGTGGCACTGCGGGATTTTCAGCAGTCTCCAATGCGACAATTACCTCCGCGTCTTCACCTTCCACGCCAAGATAATCAATATCCCGATCCAAACCAAAACAGCGTGCGATGGCTGCTGAATCCATGTTCAGCAAGCGTGGTCGCCAGCCATGCAATGCTGCTGCATAACTTACTGCAGCCAGTACGTGACCAAGATCGAGTTGGCAATAACGGAATGCGCGTTCGCCGTATTTCCATGCTTCACGCCAATGAATGGAACTGAAGCCTAACCACACACCCGTTGCTTGAATCTCATTTCCCCACGCACGTCGTTCCAATGCGTGATGAAAATTTTGGTAGTGATACAAACCATCTTCCAGACCTGTCACCTTTGTGGCAATCAGCCATGTTTCGGTGGGATGCAAATTGCCTGACGACGGATGCGCGCGCAGTGACCAGCGGGAACCTTCATATTCTTTCCATGCGGTCAGCCCGACGCACAGGCGCAGCAATGAACCCAGATTACTGGCGTTGAATGGAGCCGATGTGCGTGCAGCAGAAAGCGCGCCCCAGGAAATTCCAGACACTGCAACATCACGTGGAAGTGCGATTTTCTGTGCGTCCGTCCAATCACGAAACGCATTAGGCTGTGCACTCCAGTCCAATGTGCCGGGGCCGGCAGCATAATGATCAAGCGCGTGTTTACTCCGTGTGTGATAAGCCAGCACCGTAGCAACACTGGCATTACTCATCTCTATTTAGCTCCGTTCAGCTCTTCGCTTAAACAGCCAATCGGGTCTGCCAGCGTGCCATCCGCGCCACTCTCAAACCGCACCAGATAGATTTCCTGTTTAGGTGCTGCTTCGGCATGCCCGACATTTACCACCACGCCACGCGTTCCTGCAACCGCCAGCAGTGTTCCGGGAGGCAGCCCCGGAATACCGCTCTCGCCAGTTTCTTCTATCGGCTCGTTAAACAAATCTTGCGCGGCGAACACCATGTCACCCATTACAAATTGACTCATCGTTTACTCCCTCATCTCAAACCAGGATGGGATAAGCATGACGCAACAAGCTTAACTCCACAGTTGAACAATTACGAGCTTCAGTGATGGCGATGAAGCGCGCACCGACAGCTTCAACCGCCGCAAAGGGCGGGTCTATGCTGGTAAAAATAGCCAGATTAACCTCTATCAATTCTTCCGGTGTCTGCACAGTCGCAACAAATTCAGCCTCGTGTTTGAGGCTGCCACCCGGCAAACCTAAACGCGTTTCCGCTGCTCGCAAATATGCGCTGGGATGATGCACCACTTGTGGCGCAGGGGTTGCTTCATCAAACGACGAAAATTGCGGCAATGGTTCAAAGGCACTGACACCGTGCGCGAAGGACAAAAAGCGAACTCGCGCACTGGTGGATTGTTTGTGCGCCAATATCAGCCGCATATTTGCTGGGAATTCAGGCATCGCTATCAACTCGGAATCAACTGAACCTCGACACGTAATGTGTCTTCTCTTCCCCATGCCATGACCATCTCGACAAACCAGCGCGCATCATGCGGATGCGGACAAAACAAATCATATTCAGCATAAAAACTGTTGTCGCTGTTGAAAGTCAAACAACCACAACGCTCGTTGCTTGAGTTGCGCCAAACACCTTCATAGCCGGGCAGTTGATTGCCGGGATCAATGACCTTAGTGAAGCTCGCCGCAGCCAGCGTAATCTGCGGTGAGCTGCCCTTCTCAGTAAAGCGCACCGCCTCTGCTATCAACGCAGCCACGATACGTTCCGCCAACACATCCAGTTCATCGGGAAGTTGCCTGTTTGCAAGCATACTCACCATACATTAGCAGGCATTCTGAGCCGTTCTACCGGTTTCCCACCCAGCAGATGCTCGTCAAATATCTCGCTCACATCCGCCTTGGTGACATTGCCGTACATAATTCCCTCTGGATAAACCAACACGCTGGGCCCAAGATTGCACGGACCCAAGCAGCCTGTTGATGTCACAACTACCTGAGTGAAGAGCTGGCGCTGTTGCCACTGTTTGGTGAATTCATCGACTACTTCGCGGCAACCTTTTTGCCCGCAAGAGCCGCGCGGATGACCGGGTGGACGAGCTTGTGAACAGACGAAAACATGTCGCACTGGCTTCGGCATAATTAAGCTCCCACCGGCATGGATTGATGGGTATGGCACTGTTTGGGACAGACCCGCGCACAGGAACCACAGCCGATACAATCCAACGCATTCGCGATAGACATGACCATGGTGTTATCTTCATCCTCATCATATGACTCATCGTCCTCGTTACGTTCGAGCAACTCGAAGACTTCACGCGGGCATACCTTAAAACAGCGGCCACAACCGATACAGGTAGACTGATTTAATTCAATCACAAACGTTGGCGTGTAAGTTGTGCCTCCTCGTGTGATTCCAGTAATAGCGTCCATGTCTATGCCTCTTTCTGTGCTGCAGCCAGTTTCGCGCTTGCTTCCGCCCAATTTCGGCAAGCTTCATAAGTAGATTGTGCGATGCCGGGAATCTGCTCGTATCCGGCAGGCAATTTGTCCTCGACCAGATCGTGCAACTGCGATGCCCACTCGCTGGAAATGCGCTTGAGCCTCTTCACATCCTTGTCGAGTACTTTCAGTTCATCTTCGGTCATCATGCACTCCCTACATTCCTGCCACTTCTGGATATTTGCCAACGATCTCTAGTGCCACAGACAATAACTTGTCACCCTCATCCTTCAGCTTGGACAGACTTTCATAACCATAACGATGCACGTCGCGCAGGGTGCGATCCATTACCACCAACTTGCCCACGGTAATCACTGCACGACCAAATCCCTCATGCGAAATATTAATGATTGGAACTGCCATCAAGCCGCATTCTTTTTCGATTAGTGACGAAACCGCGTTGTAAAAAGCCCTGATGCGCGACAGCATGATGTCATCGGGATCACCAATCACGGGGATAGCACGGCGTTGTTCTTTGGTGACTACATAAGGTGCCAAAATACGATCGGATGGCCAACCGTCGTAAGTGCCATAACTATCAATTGCACGCATCTGCTTGACCATTTCCTTGATGAAATCAGTTGACAATAATTCGTCCTGCTCTACTGCTACTGCTTGAATCATGGTGCTTCTCCTTCGTTGAACAAACCGTTTGCTTGATGCACCGTCATGCGCGGGGTCCAAGCGATTAATCGAACTAACAACAAGCCACTAACCAAACCAAATGCCGCGCCAGCCACTGCACCAACATCTCCGAAATCAAGAGGGGCCGCACTACCTGCGCCGATGATGGTGAGCAGACTAGGAAGCAAGTACGCCAGCAACCCTGCCTTAAGAAAATCTATTTCGTTCATCGTAAAATGCAACTCATCCCCGGCACGAACAGTTGAATCACATCGCACGACAATCGCTTTACGGTTTTTAGAAAAGTATTTCCCCAGGCCTGAGACTCCACACGTACTGCTTACCTTGCAACCACCACATCCAGACTGAGCGGTCGGCTCTACCAAAACTGTCCCGTTGTCGGCCGAAATCACTCGTGCAGAAGTCGCAATCATTCTTGCCACTCCTCATCTTCTGCAAAACGGTCAGTGCTTGCTTGTCTCTTCAGATGTTTTGCCAACCAAACCGGAGGATCACTTTGCATATTTTTCTGCAAGCAACCCAGCAAACCATCAATGGCACTTCCCTCATCCACACGCATAGGCTGAATACCTTTGGCCAATAATTGTTGAATGGCCGAAGCTCCTGCTGCATTGCAATACACTGCCGCACACCCTTTTAACAATTCAATTTTGGCTGCCAGCTTTCCTTCATGCCCATCCATCGCGGTCTCGATGAATTCAGCCACTTCCACTAATCGCGATTCCGCTTCATTCATTTCAAAAATAGCGAATGCCTCCGCCGCACCAAAGTGCTGATTGACCAGACGACGATCATTGCTGGCAAAAGCGATTTTCACAGTCATGTCATTCTCCTCAATGGGTTTGACCAGCCGAAGATGCCGCATATTTGGTTTCTCCCGGACGGTTGTTGTAAATCGACACATAAGGCTCAACTTCATGATGACCATGCTCAACGAGCATATTTGCAAGATCGAATAAAGCTTGCCGTGTGCCGCGATAGCCAACCCAAAGACGCTGGTAACCACCGATCAAATCGTACTGAGGGAATCCCGCTCGCAGCAGTGGAATTTTGAGGCGACGTGCAGTTTCCACTGCATGAGAATTACTGATGATGAATTGCGCGCCATTGCTACGCGCCGCGATTTCCAAATCTTCCAAATCTCCGATTGCAACTTGTGGCACCGCCACTTCTTGCAATATCGATGCACGCGCTGGCGATACGGCGGCTACAACTTCACAACCCATTTCCGACACCAATTGTGAGAATCCAAACAACATGTCTGGATCAGCCGCAATCGCCACCCGCGCAAAACCCAACATAAAATGACTATCCACCATCGCGTCTTGCAACTGCGCGCGTTGACGTTCTATTTTTTCCGGCACGGGCTTGCCGCTGATCTCTGCCAGCACCGCTACAAAACTATCCACTGCCAGCAAACCCATCAAACTATTAAAACGATAGTCCGGCACACCGGTACGTTCCTTCAGTAAATCGGCTGCATCGAACAGAGAGTTGCCTAGTACTAGCGTGGCAATTGATTCACCCATGCTGTAAATTTCAGACACTGGCGTACCACCCAACGTGAGCGGGCTTGTTTCCGTTTCGCTTAGATGCCCATCCAATGAATCTGCAATATCTGGCAACACCAAGGGGCGCATGCCGAATGACTCGATTAATTCTTTCAGATGTTCTATATCCCCCGGAGTGAGGAATGAACCAGCCAGCACATTCACCTGTTTGTGGCGTTTTCCCGGATGACTGCTTGATGGAATCAACACTTCAAGCATGGCCTTGACTGCCAGCGCGTAGCCACTTTCCAGACAACCCGTAAAATCTGGCGTATTAACTGGCACGACGGGTATGTGAGCGAACTCAGGATGTTCCGCATAGAACTGTTTAACCAGCCGCTTGATGTCAGTGCCTTGCGTTTCGGAAAGGCCGGTAGTAGGCAGACCAATCAACGCAGGTTTGCTTTTTTCAGCGACAGCACTGAGTCCCAGAATCACGTTCTCGTCGGCATTCATTACCGTGGACACTTGATCCATCGCGGTGGTTTGCAGCGGAATCGGCTCGCGAAAATGACGCACAAAAAATACTTTGCCGAATGCCGTGCAGCCCTGTGAGCCGTGCATGATCGGAAGGGCGCGATTGATACCGAGGAAAGCCAACGACGCGCCTATCGGCTGACTGGCTTTAAGCGGACTTACCGCGAGTGCTTTGTTACGTTTCAGGATTTCGGCCATGTCATTCATCTCCTGTCAGCTCAATCCCGGTTGCAACCGATTTCGCCCACGGTGCTGGACGGCGCACTGCCTGCCACACCGGACTCTGTAACGTCAGTGCAAGTTGATGCGCCAATTCGATCATGCCGCTATAACCTTCGTAGCCGAATTCGCGCTCCTGATTGATGTCGAGAAATGGAATGCGTGCCTTCA
>CAZSPN010000040.1:3848-22026 GCA_964608835.1 uncultured Gallionella sp. | reverse complement strand
TGCTCGAATTCGCCGGCTGTGTCGCCGTCATCTCCCACGACCGCTGGTTCTTGGATCGTATCGCCACACACATCCTCGCTTGCGAAGGCGATTCGAAGTGGACGTTCTTTGATGGCAACTATCAGGAGTATGAGGCGGATAAGCGGAAGCGTTTGGGTGAAGAGGGCGCGAAGCCTAAGAGGATTCGGTATAAGCCGATTAGTCGTTGAGTCTGGCGTTGATATGACCCCATTTCAGTTATTCGTAAGTTATAGTCATAACGACGAGACTTACCTCTCTGAGCTAGAGAAACATTTATCAACGCTTAAGCGGGAAAAACTTATCGACACATGGTGTGATAGGAAGATTACTCCTGGGAAGAATTGGGAAGGGGAGATTGATGATGCTCTTCAGCGATCAGATGTCATTGTATTTCTAATCAGTCCTGACTTTATAGCGTCAGAGTACTGCATCGAAAAAGAAGTGGCTGCAGCTTTAGAGAGGCACAGTCGTGGTGATGCAGTTGTTATTCCAATAGTTGTACGCCCGGTTGATTGGCTTTCTACGCCAATTGGAAAGATACAAGCTTTGCCAAGAGATGCAGAGCCAGTTTCTATGTGGGGCGATAAAGATCAGGCATGGCTGGAAGTAACAAAGGGAATTCGAGCTGCGATAAACGTGTTGAATAATCAACGAATGACCGCACCGATACCGCCAATGTACTGCGGGATATCACAGGCACTTACAGCAGAGATCGAACGGTTAGAACAGCGGTGTATGAGTAATAGCTCAACTGGTGGGGTTCCTACGGGGATTCACGATCTCGATACTTTGATAGATGGTCTGCATCCAGGTGACTTGGTTTTTGTGGCGGCTGCTCCAGGCTCAGATCGGGTTGGTGTGCTGGATTCAATTGTGAGTCACATTCTTGTGAATAAATCAGTTCCCGGAATGATCTTCACCCTCCGTCACTCGAAAGAACACGTTGCTAGGCGTCTGTGTTCTGCGATTAGCAGCATTCCAGTTAGTTCATTGCTTAGAGGTGAACTTGAAGATGAGGATTGGTCTCGCCTCACCTACGCACTTGGAATGATTAATGATAAAGCAATAGTGATCGTTGATAAGGCGCATCTTGATATCAGCACAGTTATTTTGCAGATTGATAAATTTATAGCCGAGCAGGGTGAATGTGGGCTCGTTGTTATCGAACACTTTGATCATGTTGTTGGTGGCAACAGCCCAGAGCTACTTTCGATCCTTAGCCGATATGCGCGGACAAACAATATTTCCATCATTGTTAGTTGCGGACTAAAACGCGACCCATCATCCCGCCCTAACAAGAGGCCTGTGTTAAGTGATATTGGAGAATGGGCTGCGCTGAATAATGATCTTGATATTGTCATCCTTACACACTTGACCGAACAATTCAGACCTGAGGTACCGGAGAGGTTCGTTGCTGAGGTTATTGTGGCGAAAAACCCCCGCGGCGCAATCGGAATTGTGTCAGCAGCTCATTTGAAGTGCAGTTAAAGGAGCAATCGGGGACAGCGTTTTCTGAGTGACCATGACATCATCGATCAGAAATAAGCGCATCGTGATCATCGCCGGGCCGAATGGTGCGGGCAAGACGACTTTTGCGCGCGAGTTCTTACCGACTGATGCGGAGTTGCCCAACTTTGTGAATGCCGATTTGATCGCTGCCGGGTTGTCGCCGTTCGCGCCCGATGTGGCGGCATTCAAGGCTGGGCGGATAATGCTGGAGACGATTGCGGATTACGCGAAGCGCGGCGAGAGTTTTTCTTTTGAGACGACGCTTTCTGGATTAACCTACGCGCAGATGATCCCGGTTTGGCGTTCATTAGGGTATGTGGTGAAGTTGATTTTCTTGTCCTTGCCCGATGTCGAGATGGCAATCGAACGCGTGGCAATTCGTGTTAAGCAAGGCGGTCACAACGTTCCAGAAGATGTCATTCGCCGTCGCTTTACGCAGGGTATGAAGAATTTTGAGCGTTACAAAATGCTGGTGGATAGCTGGCAACTGTATGATAATTCCAGCGCACCTACTGTGTTGTTAGATGAAAGACAGAACAAATGAAAGCTCCTGTTTCTCGCTTGAAAGACCCCGACTTGCAAAAAGTCCCGCAGGCCTTGTTGCGCGCTTCCGAAAAGGCGCGCCAACTCGCCGAACAAACCGGCACGACTTTCGTCGTGCGCAAGATAGTCAAGCCAACTGTCATAACCGACAAAAAGAAATAATCACTTTCGTCCTTTGATCTATTAAAGGTCTAGGCTCGGAATAGTCTTCAGGTGTTTGCTGTTTTGTTTGTTTGCTGTAAACTAACTGCCATTAGTTTAATTGGAGGCCGCCATGCTCACCGTCAATATCCACGATGCCAAGACCCAGCTTTCCAAGCTGGTAGATCAAGCCGCACAGGGTGAGTCGTTCATCATTGCCAAGGCGGGCAAGCCGATGGTGAAGGTCGTCGCACTAGGCAAGGTAGAGGTTGGAACCAGTAGTCGCCTCGGTTTTATGGCCGATGAGTTTTCCGTGCCGGACGATTTCGACCAGATGGGCGGCGGTGAAATCGAAAGTCTGTTTGCGGGGCGCAAGTCCTGAATCTGTTGCTCGACACGCATCTGTTGCTGTGGGCGGCGAGTGAACCGCAGAAACTTTCCGCCAAGGCGCGTAACCTGCTGCTCGACCCGGCCAATCATCTCGTATTCAGTTCGGCCAGCTTGTGGGAGATCAGTATCAAGAATGGCCTTGAGCGATCAGATTTCAACGTCGATCCGCGTCGCTTGTGGCGCATGTTGCTGGTCAACGGTTACCGCGAATTGTCTGTCACCAGCGAACATACGGTTGCAGTGAATGATCTTCCGCCTTTGCATAAAGATCCGTTCGACCGCATCCTCGTGGCGCAAGCTCGCGTTGAGGGACTGACGCTGGTGACGGTGGATAAGATGGTGGCGAAATATGGCGAGGGTGTGAGGAAGGTTTAGGTTCGGCTCTACCGCAACCATGCGGTGTCGATTATTCCGGGCAAACAAAAGCGGGGAAGACTTCCGCCTTCCCCGCGCTTCAGCCTGAATAGGCTGCGTTTCTCTGATGGTTCAGAGTATGAGTGTCATATCGGATGAGATCCAGTTCCAGGTGATCAGCGTGAGATACATCATCGCTGCCCACCCCACCAGCCCTGCCGCCAGAATGGAACCCGACAGCAGCATGGCATGACCTTTTTCCTCGACTTTAAGAATCGACGGTACGCAGTAGTAGATCAGTGCGCCGGATATCATCAGTGCCACTGTGCCTGCCGTGAGTGTGAGGACAAAGCTGGGAATGAACAGGAACAGCGACGAGAGCCACAAAGGTGTAGGTACCACCACTGCCAGCTTGTACGCATCCTCGTAGGCTGGTTTGATGTCCACCAGCTCACCCAAGCGTTGGATGATGTATGCGATCAGAAAAGTCATCACCAGCTCGGTAACGAAGAAGACTATGCCGATGGTTCTGAGTTGCACCTCGTTCAGAATCGGCAATATATGATCCCCGCTAAAAGCAACGCCGGAATAATAAAGCATCACTGGCGGAAGCATCGACAGCGGTACTGCATAGAGAAAAAACATCATCAGCACCGACATATGACTACGCGTTACTGTATCCCACCATTCCCAATGGGGCATGTGGGGTAAATGAAGTTGTGACATGATAAGCCTCCTTATCTAAATGTACTTGGGACTCCTTAGATTAAATTTGTTGATGGAGGTTCACACTTCGTGATCCCGCCAGAGATATACTATCTTTGGTGGCTGAGGTCGCTCGTGCAACTGGCGAACTTGGTTGAGCCGGAGATTCCAGATTGAAGGGTGGCAAAGTGAGTGAAGTAAAATTGTTGGCAGTGGATTACATTTTTCAATAACTAAGGAGGGTTCATCATGGGAAGCAAAGATAAGCGTAAAGAATCAAAGGGCAAAAAACCAAAACCCAAGCCTGTACCAATTTAGGCGGGTTATTTGCAGGTGCGCAAATGAGGGCGCTCTAATGGAAACCGCAAATTGAGCCACGAAATCTCGAATTGCTCAACCACTCGCGAGAAGCGTTGCGGCAAATTATTTTTGCTGTTTGTGTGGTGCTTTTTGTGCGTACCCGTGCAGGCGGGAACGGATGCGCTCGTTTACGAGGAGCAGACGCTGACCTTGGACGGTAAACGCAGGACGGTGCGTGTACCCAAGGGTTACCGGCTTGAGTGGTTGAGCCGCCTGGATGCGCCGCGCATGTTGGTTTTTGCCGCGAACGGTGACCTGTTCGCCGGTTCAAAATCCGGCGAGGTATATCGCTTGCCGCCGCCCTACACCAAACCAGAAGTACTGTTGCATTTGAACGAGTATCCGCACAGTGTGGCGTTTCGGTCGGGAGAGATTTTGATTGCGCAAACAGATGGGGTGTATCGCGCGCCATACCGGCCAGGGCAAGCGCGTATCGCACCGGATGCGCTGACGTTACTGGCGGCATTGCCCGGCGGTGGCGGACATAACAGTCGCACGGTGGGTGTTGGGCCGGATGGGCGGGTGTATGTAAGCCTGGGTATTCAGCGCAATTGCAGTAACCAGTATCTGGGCGCGGGTTATTCGTTTGATGACTGGCGCGGCGGGGTGATGGTATTGGACGAGGGCGGTGGCAAGGCAAGCTGGAAACCTTTTGCTTCTGGGTTGCGTAATCCGGTGGGGTTTGATTGGCAGCCGCAAACGGGCGTAATGTACGCCAGCAATAACGGGCCGGATCATCTTGGCTATGATCAGCCGCCGGAATATTTCAGCAAGCTCACCGCCGATTCTTTTCACGGTATGCCGTGGTTTCAGTTTGACGGTAAGCAACTGCACCGAGATGATTGTGCTTCAAGTGCGCCGCCGCAAACTATCGACAAAGTGGAGAAGCCGGTTGCGACTTTTCCATCGCGCAATGCACCGCTGGGTGTGGCCTTTGTACCCAAGGGCGGAATGGATGCGCGGCTGGAATTTGATGCCGTAGTCGCGCTACACGGTTCTTGGGCTACCAAGCCTGATGGCGGGTTTCTGGGGCGTAACGAAACGCGCCGCGAACCGAAAATCGTGGTGGTGCGATTTCAGGATGGGCAGGCAAAACGTGTGGATGATTTGATCAGCGGCTTTCAATTGTCCGACGGTGAGCGTTGGGTGCGCCCAGCGGGCGTGGCGATTGGGCCGGATGGTGCGCTGTATTTCAGCAGCGACGGCGGTAGCAACGGGTTATTCCGGTTAAGGAATTAAAGGAATATCCTGGACGCTGATTAAGTCCGATTTATGGTTCGTTACATTTTCCGTTCGTGGTGATAACCAGCGTTTCTCTAACTGTTTTGCGGTAGATGAAAATAGCAAAAACTACCGAAGTTGAATCGTTTGTAGTGAGCCATAATCATCCAATAACCAAGGAGGGTTCATCATGGGAAGCAAAGACAAACGTAAAGAATCAAAGGGCAAAAAACCAAAACCCAAGCCTGTGCCAATTTAGGCGGGGTGCTTATTTGCTATTGGTTGTATCAAGCCAATAGCAGCAAAATTCCCGCCGCCAGCAGCGCGACACCCGCCCACACCGCGCCCATGTTTGGTGATGAGACACGTTCCCGGACTATCAGCGTTGCCTTGGTTGCGTGCATTTGCGAAGGTTCGGTTTGCTGTACCGACACCGTGTAGTGGGTTGCTTCGTTTACGGGCAAGGTGGTAATGGATTCGTTGAAGTCTTTAAGTTCTCTGTCGGTGGCCAACAGGGCGTTGAGTTGCACAGGATAAGACTGAGGTTGATGATTTTGCCGCGTAACCGTTACCCGATAACTGAGCTTGGGCGGGGTGGTCTGGACAATGGGGGCATGTTCGGTAGAGACTTGCAACACGATGCGTATCGGGTCGGATTTGGTTTCCACGCTGAAGGACGCTGGTTGGAAGCCATCTTGTGCGGGTGCAAGCGGAATGGAGTGAAGCACTTGCCCGGTAAAAAATGTGATGTAGATGTAGTAGCCGGGACCGAGCAATACCCCCAAAATGAGCAGCGTTATCTTTATCAATTTATTCCCCGTTACAATCAAAGTGAGTGGTGCGAGTGTGATTGTACAACCCAAACGATATGCACGGTCAGCCTTGAAAATGAGTCGAATCAGGGATGTGGGCTTGTTCGGCTTGTTCCGGAGTGAGACGGGCAAGGTGGTCGTGACAGTTAATCCGCACCAATCAATTGAAATTGCACTTGGTCGTTAATTCCCCCAAGATGAGCGTTCGGGATGGACGAAAGATGAATGTCCTTGTGTTCAAAATTTTCTGTTTTATTGAGTACGGATTGGTATCATCCCCGGCGTGAACGCCTAGTTTGAAGAAAAAATGCGGAGGTTGTATGAGAATTTTTAGAAATTTGTTTGTGCTGCGAAATACTATTGGACTTGGTCTGATTGCCTTGAGTTTGTGTGCAGGCATTACAACGAGTGCTGTGGCGGCAGATGAGCCAGTCAAGAAGGATGAGTCGGTTAAAAAGGATGAGCTGCCCAAACAGTCCGGCAGTTTTTTGGTGAAATTTAGAGCTAGTGCCAGCGATGCCAAAAGGCAGGAGGTGATTGAATACTATGGTGCGAATAAAACGTCATCTTTAACCGGTGCGGAATCGGATTCCCGCAAAAATCCTGAGCAATGGCAGCGATTGAAATTTGACGCGGTCACTGACGTAAAGGACATCGCGCGGCGTATTGTGATGGATACGCGAGTGGATGAAGTGGATGATGTCGTGGTGGACAGCAAGTGACGATTCAAGTTGCACCCGTTCTCATCAAAAGGTGATTTGCACCTCATAACGGCGATTTCTCGCCATTTTGGCCGGAGTGTTGTCCGGTTTGATCAGCGGTTTTTCCGAACCCATGCCAATGGCTTGAATGTCGTCGGCATCCACCCCGTGGGCAACCAGTTCTTTAAGTATCGCTTCCGCGCGTTTTTTCGAGAGTGCTTTGTTGTCACTTGCATCACCCGACAAGTCGGTATGACCGTAAACGGTAAAGGTAAATTCCGCTTGCCCGGATTTTTGCAAAGCTTTCTTGGCCTTGATGAGAGCCGATGCCAGCCGTTTTGATTTCCTGTCGCAACCTGCAGCTAGTTCAGACGTGTTGCCCTTGAAGCCACATTGGTTTTTTTGGGACTCCGCAATCAATTTGGTATTGAGCCGCGCCGCAATTTTTTTGTTGGCCTTCGCTTTTGCCGCTTCGGAGGCTTTATGGGCAATTGCCTTGCCAATCGCCTCGTCCAATAGCCCCGCGTGACTTGCTGTTGTGCAGGCAAGCAAGAGTATTAAACCGAGAAATCTTGTTTTCATATATTCCTTTGGAGCAACATACACCGGACTCATGCAAGGTTGAACGTGTGGCTAATGCTCGTTATGTAACCATTCAATCAGCGCGTCTTGGGCTGGCTGGCTGAGCGCGGCGTTGGGGTGGTTGGCGATAAACACCAGAATGTATTGTTTGCCGCTGCGTGATTTTACGTAGCCCGCAATGGATTTTACGTCATCCAGCGTGCCGGTTTTGAGATGGGCGTATCCTCCGAGCGCGCTTTCCTTAAAGCGTTTTTTAACCGAGCCGTCCATGCCTAAAATTGGTAACGAGGCTTTTAGTTCGGCGGCGAAACGGCTTTCTGTCGCACGTTGAAGTAGCTCGGCCAAGTGCTTGGCAGTGATGCGTTCTTTGCGCGATAGTCCCGCGCCATTTTCCAAAATCAATTCGGGGAAATCCATGCCCATGCTGTTGAGCCATTGCTGAGTGATGGCGGTGCTGCGCGGGATACTCGCGGGAGAGGTGTCGCTCATGCCCAGCGTTAAAAATAATTGCCGTGCCATGGTGTTGTTACTGAACTTATTGATGTCCCGAATTATTTCGGAAAGCGGCGGGGAGGTTCGTGTGGAAAACGGTGCCTGATTGGCGGGTGTAGTGCCAATACTTAGCTGGCCTTGTACCGTGCCGCCCAGCTCTTGCCACAATGCGCTAAATACGGCAAAAAAATACTCGTCGTGTGGCAGCAGCGAAAAGTAATCGTCTGTCTCGCCGCAGTCGGCGGGGATGCTCCCCTTCAGCACAATGTTGCGTCCCTCCAGTTGGCTGGTATAAGCATCCGCGCCGCCACACGCCAGCTTGTTGGAGGGGGTGATGAAATTTTTTACGGTGTAGCCCGCCAGTTCGGGATCAAGCAGGGCGGTAGTCGAATTGTCATTCGGGATTAAATGCAGGTGCATGGCATTAAAGTTCAGAAGCAACGCATTCGGGCCGACGTTATAAGCGCGCCCCGGATCATTATCAAACTCCGCAGGGTTGTGTTGCATCGCCTCAAAGGAACTTTGATCCAGCACGATGTTGCCGCGAATTTCGCGCAAGCCGCGCTGGCGCAATTCACGCAACCACATCCAAAATTGATCGACGGTGAGCTTGGGGTCTCCATACCCCTTGAACACCAGATTGCCTTGCAATACACCATTTCCCAGCTTGCCGTCGAGGTAGGCTTCGGTTTTCCAGCGGTAGGCGGGTCCGAGTATTTCCAGCGCGGAAAGCGTGGTGAGCAGCTTCATCGTGGATGCGGGATTCATGGCCTGTGTCCCGTTAACGCTCAAAATAGGTTTGTCTGAGTTGACTTTCTGCACCACGATACCAATGCTGCTGAGCGGTATCTTTGCACGCTTGAGCGCATCTGCAACGCTGACTGGCAAGCTGGCAGCCAGCGCAAATTGGCTAACCACGAGCAGCAAGAAACTGAGAATTATTTTCATATCAAATGAGTTGGTCTATTACTTTCATCATGCGGTGGATGATGAAATCCATATCATCACGGGTAACGATGTACGGCGGCATAAAATATACCGTATTGCCGATAGGCCGCAACAGCAATTCGTTTTTGAGCCCAAGCGCGAAGCAGCGTTGCGCAAAATTCCGATGCGGACTTGTAATTTCAAATGCCCAGATCATGCCCGTGTTGCGCCAGTTTTTGACGGCGGGGTGGTCGCGTAATGGCTGTGCGATCTTATTCAGGTAAGCGGCTTTATTACGATTGGCATCAAGCACATTGTCTTGCTTGAAAATATCCAGTGTGGCGAGTGCGGCGCGGCAGGCAAGCGGGTTGCCCGTGTAAGAATGCGAGTGCAAAAATCCGCGCGCGGTTTCGTCAGCATAAAACGCCTGATAAATTTTCTCGCGTGTCATCACCACGGAAAGCGGCAAGTAACCGCCCGTAATACCTTTTGAAAGGCATAGAAAGTCGGGCGAAATGTCAGCTTGTTCGCAGGCAAACATCGTTCCCGTGCGCCCCATTCCAACGGCAATTTCATCCGCAATCAGATGCACGCCGTATTCATCACACAGGCATCGCGCCCGTTGCAAATAAATCGGGTGATACATTGCCATGCCCGCCGCACCTTGCACCAAAGGTTCGAGAATAAACGCGGCGAGATGTGTGTGATGTTGTTGCAAGTGTTGTTCAAGTATTTCCGCGCAGCGCATGGCAAAATCTTCCGCGCGCTCACCCGCTTCAGCCAGGCGCGTATCGGGGCTGGGTACGGTGCTATGTTGAATAATCAGCGCGTCGTAGGCATCCCGAAACAGCGGGACATCGGTTACCGACAATGCGCCCAGCGTTTCACCGTGGTAGCTGTTTTGCAGGCTGATGAATTGGTTTTTTTGCGGCTGTCCCGTGTTGCGCCAGTAATGCGCGCTCATTTTTAAGGCGATTTCAATAGCCGACGCACCGTCTGATCCGTAGAAGCAATGCCCCAAGCCGGCAGGCGCAAGCTCGCTCAGCCGCTCGGAAAGTTGCACCACAGGCTCGTGAGTGAAACCAGCCAACATTACGTGTTCCAACGTTTCAAGTTGGTCGCTCAGGGCGGCATTGATGCGCGGATTACAATGACCAAACAAATTGACCCACCATGAACTTACGCTGTCCAGATAACGATTGTTCTGGGTGTCATGCAGCCAAACGCCAGAACCCCGCGCAATCGGCACAAGCGGGAATTGCTCGTAATGTTTCATCTGCGAACAGGGATGCCACACCGCAGATTGGCTGCGTGAGAGCAAGGTTTGCTGCCGGTTGGGTGATTGCGACATAACGGGAATCATAACGGGTTTGAGTTCATAATGGGTATATTCAAAATTGCATACGGACGGGTGTTTTTCAGCTCATGTATTATGCAGACCTTACCTGAGGATCGGGTGGTGGATAAGTATTTGAGCCACAAATTGACCATGTGGTACGTGGGGCAATTGCCGAAAGATCATTCGCTGTTGAAATAAATGTGAAGCATTGCACTGGGTATGACTAGACATACTGAAGAAGACGCTGAGAAATTCCGCATCGATAAGTGGTTGTGTGCGGCACGTTTTTTTAAGACACGCTCTTTGGCTGCCGATGCAGTTGAATGCGGCAAAATCCTGATCAATGAAGTGCGCGTCAAGCCTGCCAAGACCTTGGTAACGGGTGATATGCTCACCATCAACATCGGGCAAAGGCAGTACATCGTTGAGGTGTTGGCACTCTCGAATCGGCGCGGCTCAGCACCCGAAGCACAAAAACTTTATCGCGAAACCGATGCGAGCCGTGAGAAGCGCGAGGCCATCGTTGCGCTACTCAAAGAAAATGATCAAGGTTTCCGTTTTCGCGGCAGGCCCACCAAGAAAGACCGCCGCGAGATTGCACGGTTCAAGGATAAGAAGGGATGGTTCTCATAAAACCGCGCGCTTGGAAAAGTCTTTGGGCCTGAAGCCCAGCAACGCCAGCACTGCGAAGTAAATCACCACACCTTCCGCTACCAGTATCGTCAATCTTCCGATGCGCAACCAACCCGAGCTATCCAACCAGCTTTGCTCCGACCCCATACCAAACCATAAAGTGACAGCCAAAACGAGCAGTGCAAACCCAATCTTGGCGAAGAATTTTATCCAGCCTGGTTCGGGTTGGTAAATGTCGCGCTTGCGCAAAAAATAATACAAGATTGCCGAGTTCAGGCATGCCCCCAAGCCAATAGATAAAGCCAGCCCCGCGTGATTCCATTGCAAGCCATATACAAACAAGCCATTGAATACTTGGGTAGCAATGAGCGTGGCGATGCCGATTTTAACGGGGGTTTTGATGTCTTGTTTGGCGTAAAAAGCAGGAGCCAGAATTTTCACCAGCAGGATGCCTATCAAGCCAACGCTGTAGCCGATTAAGGCGTAACTGGTCATCACCACATCGCTGCCCGTGAATGCACCGCGTTGAAAAAAGGTGGATAACAGCGGCACAGCGATCATGCCGAGTGCCAAGGCGGAGGGCAGTGCTAGCATGATGGTCAGGCGCAAGCCCCAATCAAGCAGTTTGGAATACTCCACCATGTTATTGCTGGCAAAACATTTGGAAAGCGACGGCAATAAAATCGTGCCGAGTGCCGCGCCCAATAATCCCGAAGGAAATTCCATCAAACGATCTGCGTAATATAACCATGACACGCTGCCCACCACAAAAAACGAGGCGATGATGGTGTTGAGGATGAGGCTGATTTGGCTAATGGACACACCAAATAGTGCCGGGCCCATTTGCTTGATGACGCGCCACATACCGGGGTCGTGCCAATTCATCCGTATGGTTGGCATCATGCCAATTTTTTTCAGGAAAGGAATTTGAAACGCGAGTTGCACAAAACCCGCGATAAACCAAGCCCAAGCCAAACCGATAATGGGTTGTTCAAAATGCGGAGTCAACCACAATGCGCCACCAATCAAGCAGGTGTTCAATAGAATGGGTGCGAATGCTGGCACCCAAAATTTATTATAAGTATTAAGTATCGCCGCCGCCACCGCGACCAAAGAAATAAAGAAAATGTACGGTGAGGTGATGCGCAACATCTGCACCGTTAAATCGAATTTTGCGGGATCTTTAATAAAACCGGGCGCGGTGAGATAAATGATTGCGGGAGCAGCGAAAATACCGATCAAGGTAACGATAAATAAAATCAACGCCAGCATCGTGGTCACATGATCGACCAACAGCTTCGTCTCCTCATGCCCGCGCCGTTGGTTGTATTCCCCGAAAATAGGCACGAAAGCCTGTGAAAATGCGCCCTCGGCAAACATGCGCCGCAACAGATTTGGCAGTCTGGTCGCCAGCACATACGCGTCATTCGCAATACCCGCGCCAAAAATACTCGCAATCAATACATCACGCACAAAGGCGAGAACACGCGAAATAAGGGTTAAACCGCTGATGGTGGCGAGGGCTTTAAGGAGATTCATGCGGCAATAATACGGGGCAAGTTTGCATTCATTGCCAATCATAACATTGCATACCCGGAATGGAATTGCCAACTGGAGCAGTCGAATTGAACGTGTATTGTGGCCAAAAATCAGGTCATTGTCGGAAATATACGAAGCGAAAATAGCGTTTGACAGGGCTGGGTGGGCTGCAATAGAATGCGCGCCCTTCGAGATTTATTGACTGAATTTTAGGTATTGTGGCTATGAAAACATTTTCCGCTAAAGCGCACGAAGTCCAGCATGACTGGCTTTTGGTTGATGCAGCAGACCAAGTGCTGGGTCGCTTGGCAGCACAGATAGCTTCGCGTTTGCGTGGTAAGCACAAGGCGATTTACACGCCGCACGTGGATACGGGCGATTTCGTGGTTGTGGTTAACGCGGACAAGCTGCGCGTGACCGGTAACAAAACTGAAGCGAAGCTATACCATCGCCACACGACTTATCCTGGTGGTTTGTACACGACCAACTTTGCAAAATTGCAAGCGCGTCACCCTAGCCGTGTGTTGGAAAAAGCTGTGAAAGGCATGTTGCCAAAAGGTCCTTTGGGCTACGCAATGTTGCGCAAAATGAAGGTCTATGCTGGCGCGGCTCATCCGCATGAAGCACAGCAGCCTAAAATTGTTAATTTGTTGAAAGCTTAATCTATGAGCGTATCTTATAACTACGGAACGGGTCGTCGCAAAAGCGCAGTGGCACGTGTGTTTATGAAGGCAGGCAAGGGCGACATCGTGGTAAACGATAAACCTGTTGATGTGTTTTTCTCGCGTGAGACAGGTCGTATGGTCGTACGCCAGCCACTGACGTTGACTGACAATTTGGGCAAGTTCGATATCATGGTGAACGTGACAGGTGGAGGTGAGTCTGGTCAGGCGGGTGCGGTGCGTCACGGCATTACTCGTGCGTTGATTGATTATGATGCGACACTCAAAACGGTGTTGAAGCAAGCTGGTTTGGTAACACGCGATGCGCGTGAAGTTGAACGTAAAAAAGTGGGTCTGCGTAAAGCGCGCCGTAGGAAGCAGTTCTCCAAACGTTAAGATTTTTGGAGATACAGTAAAAAGCCGCCTACGGGCGGCTTTTTACATGGGTGAATTAAATTTGGGTATCATGCGCAACGATTTTGAGAGGGGTGTCAATGATTAAAGTAGGCATCGTGGGTGGCACAGGTTACACGGGCGTGGAGTTGTTGCGCCTATTGGCGGCGCATCCACAGGCTAGGCTGCAAACCATTACGTCGCGTGCGGACGCGGGGACAATGGTGAGTCAGATGTTTCCCAATTTGCGTGGCTTTGTCGATTTGCCGTTCACCCACCCTGATGAGGCGCATCTGGAAAAGTGCGATTTGGTCTTTTTTGCCACGCCAAACGGTATTGCGATGCAGCAAATTCGCGCTTTGCTGACTGCGGGCGTGAAGGTGATTGATCTGGCAGCGGACTTTCGTATCAAGGACATTTCGGTGTGGGAAAAATGGTATGGCATGACGCACGCTTGCCCAGACTTGGTGGCTGAGGCGGTGTATGGCTTGCCGGAAATGAATAGGGCGGACATTAAAACTGCGCGGCTGGTGGCGAACCCCGGCTGCTACCCGACAGCAGTGCAGCTGGGCTTTCTGCCATTGCTGGAAGCGGGCGTGATTGATATGACTAGCTTAATTGCGGATGCGAAATCTGGCGTGTCGGGTGCGGGGCGTAAAGCAGAAATCAGCTCGTTATTTGCTGAGGCGGGTGATAATTTTAAGGCCTACGGCGTGGCAGGTCATCGCCATTTGCCAGAGATTAGACAGGGTCTATCAAGGGTGGTGGGCAAAGAAGTCGGGCTAACCTTCGTGCCGCATCTCACGCCATTGATACGCGGTATTCATGCCACGCTGTATGGCAAATTGAACCGGGATGTTGATTTGCAAGCCTTGTTTGAAGCGCGTTACGCCAATGAGCCATTTGTTGATGTGTTGCCTGCAGGAAGTCATCCTGAAACGCGCTCGGTACGTGGCGCGAACCATTGCCGCATCGCCGTACATCGTCCGCAAGGCGGCGATACGGTAGTGGTATTGTCGGTGATCGACAATTTGGTGAAAGGTGCGGCGGGACAAGCGGTGCAGAACATGAACATTATGTTCGGGCTGCCGGAAAGCACCGCGCTGAAAAATGTGCCCTTGTTACCATAACCCGTAAAAAGATTTGCAAAAGTCCGGGTTCAACACTAGAATGCGCGCCTTTCGTCGTACCGAATTTATTAGGAGTAGTCATGGCAAATACCGCACAAGCTCGTAAGCGTGCTCGTCAGGCAGTGAAACAAAATGCGCATAACAGCAGTTTGCGCTCTGAATTGCGCACTGCAATCAAGAAGGTAGTCAAGGCTGTTGAGGCGGGTGACAAGGCTGCTGCACAGGCGGTTTACAACACTTCTGTCAGCACGGTTGACAGCATCGCCGACAAAAAAATTATTCACAAAAATAAGGCTGCTCGACACAAGAGCCGTCTGTCTGCGGCTATCAAAGCAATGGCATAACTGCCCGTTTGTTTTGTAGTACCGCAACAAGCCGACAGTGATGTCGGCTTGTTTGCTTTGTGAGGCTGTTTCGCTGGATAATGCGGGCTTGCAATTGATTCGACGGCGGCGTGTCCGCCGTCTTTAATTTAGGGATGCTCTATGTCGCACGTGATGAATACTTACGCCAGATTGCCTGTTGCCTTTGCGCGCGGTGAAGGAGCTTGGCTGTGGGATACCGAAGGCAAGCGTTATCTGGACGGGCTATCAGGCATTGCGGTAAACACTTTGGGTCATGCACACCCGCGTTTGATAGCGGCGTTGAGCGAACAAATCGGCAAACTGATTCACTGCTCCAATGTGTATCAAGTACCCGGTCAAGAGTTGTTGGCTGAAAAACTATGCAGCTTGACCAACATGCGGGAAGTGTTCTTCAGCAACTCAGGTTGCGAAGCCAATGAAGCGGCAATCAAGTTGGCGCGCTTTTATGGACACAAGCGCGAAATCGAAAATCCCGCCATCATCGTGATGGAAAAAGCCTTTCACGGGCGCACACTAGCGACCCTTTCTGCAACAGGCAATCGCAAAGTTCAAGTCGGCTTTGAGCCATTAGTAACGGGCTTCGTGCGCGTGCCTTACAATGACTTGGCTGCCGTGCGCCAAGTCGCGCAACACAACAGCAATGTGGTGGCGGTGTTAGTGGAACCAATACAGGGCGAGGGCGGCATCCGCACCCTGGACATCGAATATCTGCAACAACTGCGCACCCTTTGCGACGAACAAAACTGGCTGTTGATGCTGGACGAAGTGCAATGCGGCATCGGTCGCACGGGCAAGTGGTTTGCGCATCAACATGCTGGCATCTTGCCCGATGTGATGACGCTGGCTAAGGGACTGGGTTCAGGTATGCCGATTGGCGCGTGCCTCACGGCAGGTAAAGCGGTGAACGTGTTCGGCCCGGGAAATCATGGCTCGACTTTCGGCGGCAATCCCTTGGCCTGCACTGCTGGCATCACCACGCTAAAAGTAATCGAACAGGATGGTTTGCTGGCTCATGCAGACATGCTGGGTAATTTCATCAAAAAGGCTCTCGGTACACAACTCGAAGGTGTAACTGGTGTAGTCGAGATACGTGGACAAGGTTTGATGTTGGGTATCGAACTCGCTAAACCTTGTGGGGATATGGTTAAACTTGCACTAGCAAAAGGACTGCTTATCAACGTAACCGCCGACAATGTGATTCGTTTGTTGCCGCCCTTAATAATGTCGCAAGTAGAAGCGCAGCAGTTAGTCGATATTTTATGTCCGTTGATAAAAGAATTTTTGCAGTCCTAAAATAAATTGGAACAGCATCATGGCAGCCAAACCCATCAAGCATTTTTTGCAATTCAAAGATTTAACCGGTGACGAACTTTCATACCTGTTCGAGCGCACACGCATCATCAAACAAAAATTCAAGGCCTATCAGCAATACTGGCCACTCTCTGACCGCACACTGGTGATGATTTTTGAAAAGGCCAGCACGCGCACACGACTGTCGTTTGAAGCGGGCATGCAACAACTGGGTGGCTCGGCGATTTATCTGAACACACGCGATTCGCAACTCGGTCGCGGAGAGCCGGTGGAAGATGCCGGACAAGTCATCTCGCGCATGAGCGACATCGTGATGATTCGCACTTTCGAGCAAAGCATCATCGAACGCTTCGCCGCACATTCACGTGTGCCGGTAATCAACGGGCTGACCAACGAATATCACCCCTGCCAAATTTTGGCCGACATCTACACGTATATCGAGCAACGCGGCTCGATCAAAGGCAAGACCGTTGCTTGGATAGGCGATTCAAACAATATGTGCAACACTTGGCTGCAAGCGGCGGAAATACTGGACTTCAACGTGCATGTCTCCACCCCTCCCGAATATGAAGTCGAGCCTGAGCGCGCAGGATTGTATGGCCACGAACACTACGAAGAATTTACCGATCCTATGGAGGCTGCGCGGGGAGCGGACTTGGTAACCACTGACGTGTGGACATCAATGGGTTTTGAAGCGGAAAACGAAGAGCGCATGAAAGACTTTGCCGACTGGCAAGTGGATGAAGACATGATGCGTGTCGCAGCAAAAGATGCCCTGTTCATGCACTGCCTACCGGCACATCGCGGCGAAGAAGTGTCAGCCGGTGTGATGGATGGTCCGCAAAGTGTGGTGTGGGACGAGGCGGAGAATAGATTGCATGTGCAGAAGGCACTGATGGAGTATTTGCTGTTAGGCAAGGTGGATTAATGCACATTCCTCCTCGTTACGCACCTCAACTCTTCGCGCTATTCATGTCTTTTATCATGGCTTTCATTATGACCGCCTTCGTAACATGGGTGAATACTGGCCTTGCAGAAGGCTACCTTTCTCGTTGGGGATATGCCTTCATCACTGCTTGGCCTGTAGCGTTGATTTGTGTGCTGCTCTTTGCGGGACGTATTCGCGCGCTAGTTGGAAAACTCACCTCTGAATAAACTTAGTAAACAGGAAATCATAAATGAGTGACATCAAAAAAGTAGTTCTTGCCTATTCTGGCGGTCTCGACACCTCGGTCATTTTGAAATGGCTGCAAGACACCTACAAATGTGAAGTGGTAACGTTTACCGCCGATGTCGGACAAGGTGAAGAACTGGAGCCAGCACGCTCCAAAGCGTTGAAAATGGGCATCGCCGCAAACAATATTTACATCGACGATTTGCGTGAGGAATTTGTGCGCGATTTTGTGTTTCCGATGTTCCGCGCTAACACCATATACGAGGGTGAATACTTGCTTGGTACATCCATCGCGCGACCACTCATTGCCAAGCGACTGATCGAAATTTCTGGCATGACAGGTGCGCAGGCAATTTCACACGGTGCAACCGGCAAGGGTAACGACCAAGTACGTTTCGAGCTGGGTGCCTACGCACTTAATCCGAACATCAAAGTTATCGCACCGTGGCGCGAATGGGATTTGCTGTCGCGCGAGAAGCTTATGGCATATGCTGAGAAAAATGGTATCCCCATCGACATGAAGCACAAACAAGGCGGCTCGCCCTATTCGATGGATGCCAACCTACTGCACATTTCTTACGAAGGTCGCCATCTGGAAGATCCTGCTGCCGAGGCTGAAGATGCCATGTGGCGTTGGTCGGTCTCACCTGAAGCGGCACCTGATGAAGCTGAGTATCTCGACCTGGAATTCGTTAACGGTGACATCGTGTCACTTAACGGCACGAAGTTAAGTCCCGCGCAGGTGCTGACCAAACTCAACCTGCTTGGCGGTAAACACGGCATCGGACGTTTGGACTTGGTGGAAAATCGCTACGTTGGCATGAAGTCGCGCGGCTGTTACGAAACCCCGGGCGGCACGATCCTGCTGCGCGCC
>CAZSPN010000040.1:0-3838 GCA_964608835.1 uncultured Gallionella sp. | reverse complement strand
AGGCGCACCGCGCCATTGAGTCCATCACGTTGGATCGTGAAGTCGCCCATTTGAAGGATGACCTCATGCCGCGTTACGCCAGTATGATCTACAACGGCTACTGGTGGAGCCCTGAGCGTCACGTGCTGCAAACGTTGATTGATCACACACAGCACAATGTAAACGGCTGGGTGCGCGTCAAGCTCTACAAAGGCAATGTAATCGTAGTGGGACGTGATTCAAAAACCGATTCGCTGTTTGATTCCACCATCGCCACGTTTGAAGATGACAAGGGCGCATACGATCAAAAAGACGCGGCGGGCTTCATCAAACTGAACGCATTGCGCCTGCGTATTGCGGCTAACCTGAAAAACAAAAAGTAAACAGGAGAATTTAATGTCAGACAAATTTGAAAACGTTAGCGTCGGCAAAACTGCCAACGTATTTTTTGACGGGAAATGTGTATCGCACTCGGTGTATTTCGCCGATGGTACACGCAAAACCTGCGGCGTGATCATGCCCAACAGCCAGCTTACCTTCGATGTCGGCGTGCCGGAACTGATGGAAATCACCAACGGCACGTGCCAAGTAAAAATCAAAGGCGAATCTGCTTTCAAAACGTATGTTGCGGGTATGAGCTTCAAGGTTGCCGAAAACGGCAGCTTTGACATTCATGCGGGTGCCGAGGCAGTGAATTACGTTTGTTCATTCGGTTAAGGAGTGTGCTATGCCATCCTTCGACATTGTTTCAGAAGTAGAAAAAACTGAAGTTAAAAATGCCATTGAGCAGACCAACAAGGAGGTCTCCACACGTTTTGACTTCAAAGGGTCAGACGCACGCGTAGAGCAAGCCGAACTCAAGCTCACCGTATGGGCAGACAATGAATTCCAGCTCGACCAAGTGCAGGACATTCTCAACGGCAAGCTTACCAAGCGCGGCGTTGACATCAAGTGTCTGGAGATTAGTGAGAAGATCGAAAAAGTCAGTGGAAATAAGGTGAAGCGCAGCTGCGAAGTGAAGACGGGCGTGGAAATCGAGCTGGCGAAAAAAATCGTCAAACATATCAAAGACAGCAAGCTCAAAGTCCAGGCCAGCATCCAAGGTGATACGGTGCGTGTCACGGGCAAGAACCGCGATGACCTGCAAGATGCTATCGCTTTCGTAAAAAAGACCATCACTGATTTTCCGTTGCAGTATCAAAATTTCCGCGATTAAAGCGCAAGTCATTCCAATAATTTTCGCTACGCACTTTCGATGAAAAATAGCATAGATGTCCGTGTTGAATTTTCTTTCAAGGGTGAAGATTACGATTTGACATCGCATATTGATTTTGACATTAGGCCTCCCGTAGAGATGGATAACCTCGCTCTGTATCAAATACTGGCTCGCGAACACAATATCGATACCATTTCGTATCTTTACGAAGTCATGCAGGAAGCGGAAATCGAATTCAGCAACGCGCAAGGAATCGCGACGAATTTTTGTCACGATGGAGCTTTCGATACTGATCGTTTTAACCATCACTGGCAGGAACAACAACTGGTCAAACTGTTGCAGCCAATCGCGCAACGAGAACTAAACATCGCCGATTTGACTCAAAACCAGCGCATCAAAAACGCGCTTGTGCAAGCGTACAAATTGGGGAGAGGGCTATGAAAACCGCACTCGTTTTATTTGCCGAAGGTAGCGAAGAGCTGGAAACCGTCACTATCGTCAATATTCTGCGTCGGGGCGGCGTATCGGTGAGCTTGGTGGGGCTCACCGGTGGCCTATTGCGCGGCAGTCGTGGCATCACATTGCAGCCGGACACCACGCTGGAAGCTGCGCTGAATCAAGAGTTTGACATGATTGTATTGCCCGGTGGACAGCCTGGCACCAACAACCTCAAGGCCGATGCGCGCGTGTTACAGCTCGTAAAGAAAATGCATACTCAGGAAAAATACGTCACCGCAATATGCGCCGCGCCCTCCGTTCTCGCCACAGCGGGCTTGCTGGATGGCAAACGCGCTACCAGTTTTCCCGCTGCGCTGAGCAATTTCCCCAAAGTAAATTTACAACCAGCAGCCGTGGTCGAAGACGGCAAGCTCATCACCTCACGTGGTCCCGGCACAGCAATGGATTTTGCATTGACCTTGTTAGAGCGATTGGCGGGGGTGGCGAAACGGATGGAAATTGAATCGGGATTGGTGCGGTAACTTTAAGGCTGTACGGAACACTGCTGTTTTGGGAACGATTCGAGAATAAAACGCTCAAGTACACTTTGGTTGGTATAAACTGGCGGTTGCATCGAAAATTCGCTTTGGTGTATGCTACCCGACCAAATGTTGAGATTGAGTCCCTAGCGGCACAATTGAATTATTTAAGGATTGATAATGACCAGAAATCACCTGTTGTTTGCTTTAGCCGTGGTGCTTGGTGCCGCGTTGAGTGGTTGTGCGAGCGAGAAAGCTACTGAAGAAAAAAAATCCACGCAAATCGCCTATCCCCCTGAGCCGGAAGAGCCAAGGTATTATTTTGAGCGTTCAATAACCAAGAGTTCGGATGTCGACGACGAGGGGGCTGAAAATTCTCTTACGCGTGCTTTGGCAGGTAAAAAAAGAAAAGTGGCTGGTTTTGCTAAGCCCTATTCGATTGCGGTTCATCATGGGCGCGTTTACGTGGGGGATTCGGCGCGGCGTACCGTGATGGCCTTCGATATTCCGGGAAAGAGGTTTTTTCAAATTGGCCTGGAAGAAGATGATAACGGACAAGGTAGATTAGCCAAGCCATTGGGGTTGGATGTTGATGCGGCTGGTAATGTTTACGTTTTAGATGCTACATTAAAAACGATTAACGTATATGACGCAGACGGTGATTTTTTACGAAATTTTGGCAATGCCTCTCAGTTATATAAGCCTGCGGGACTGGGTGTAACTCCGGATGGAGCCCGTGTTTATGCGGTAGATATTGGAGGGAGTAGCTCTGATGAACACAAAATAACCGTGTTTAATGGCGTGACTGGTGAGCTTATCTCCACTCTCGGTAAGCGTGGTGCTGGCTTGGGGGAATTTAATTTACCCCGTGATGTGACTATCGCCCCGGACGGCTCAATTTATGTCGTGGACGGGGGTAACTTCCGTGTTCAAAAATTCGATAAGGAGGGCAAGTACATCAGTAAATTTGGCGCGTTAGGCCGTCAGTCGGGTCAATTCTCTCGTCCGAAAGAGGCGGATGTGGATCCATCCGGTAACGTGTATGTGGTGGATACGGCATTCGGAAATTTTCAAATTTTTAATCCTGATGGGCAGCTGTTGATGGCGATAGGTGAACGATCAAATTCGGATGGACCTGGATTGTATTCGCTTCCATCCGGTATTGCGGTGGATGACGATGGGCGAGTTTATGTGGTGGATCAATTTTTTAGGAGAGTCGATATTTTCCGACCCGCTGGATTGCCAGAGGATGGCGGATGGATAGGTAAATTTAATCCGAATAAAAACGATACAGAGTCTGGTGCTGAACAAGTTGTTACCGATTCGAAGACGGGCTCTGACAATGTTGAGCAACCCATTGAGCCAAGCCAAGCTGTGCCAGCAAGCAAGTAAATGCCAAACATTGGCGCAATTTTTTGAATGAATTCTGCTTGGAAATGAAGTCAATCGAAGGCGAAAGCCTTGGGTTGTGTCCGTTTGGATCAAGTGTTTGCAGAGTAGTTGTGTGGATAACAATCTAGTCGCTACCGGGATTGCCAGACTACGCTGCGGGGTCAGTCGCCGTAGTTTTTTGTGATGAAGTGGCACAGTTTTCTTCCTATCGGCCTACTACTTTTGGCAGTATTTTTGTTGTACAGCCAATCATTGCATACCCCGCTGTTTTTTG
>CAZSPN010000039.1:13507-23294 GCA_964608835.1 uncultured Gallionella sp. | reverse complement strand
GGGACGGGGAAGTCCCTTTCATTCGTTAGGTCAGGGAGTACAATATGACCATGTCCGATTCAGAAAAGCTTGCCCGTTATGTTCGTTCTTTGCCTGAGTTCGTCATCTACACAACTATTGACGGTAACTACGACCACATTGGAGCCACCGTTGCTGATGCAGTTCTTCAGGCAAATAATCGTTACGCAACCAATGTAAAGCCGCGTGTAAACAGAATCTTGGCGACCTACCCGAAGGCTAAAACGACAACCGCCGTTCTCCGCTTGCTGGAAGGAATTAGCACTATAGAGTTTTTATCCTGGCGCGGCGAAGATCGGGCCGAACGTTTTCGTCGTATTCTGAGTCTCTTCGCTTCAGAAAACATTGAGAGCGAAGCAGACCTCCGAGCTTGGTTGCTCGACAATGCCAATTTACTGAAGCTCCGATCCATCAAGGGCATCGGGCCGAAGACCGTGGACTATTTCAAGATATTGGTTGGCATATCCACCAGCGCTATTGATAGGCATCTTCTAAATTTCCTTATGTTGGCCGACTTGACACCATGCGGTTATATCGAGGCACAAGCGGTCATAAACGCTGCTGCTGACATCCTTTCAGTTGACCGTGCTTACTTCGATCACAGTATTTGGCAATTCATGAGCAGGCGGGCGGCGCATTCTGGAGTTTCAGAATGCGAAGATTACAGAGCATAACTGCATTCGAGAGGGGCAGTCAGGTAGGTCGGGTTAGCGTAGCGTAACCTGACAAATTGTTGGGTTACGGTCTTGCGACCTAACCCAACCTACGAAAAACAATTCGCGATTTCGTTATCCACGCTCCATGCAGTAAAATGCCGCCCCTATGAATATCCCCCAACTTTCCGTCGTCATTCCCGTCTATAACGAAGAACAAGGCTTGCAGTCCTTGTTCGACCGTTTGTATCCGGCACTCGACAAGCTCAACATTTCTTACGAGATATTGTTCATCAATGATGGCAGCCGTGATCGTTCGCCTGCAATTTTGCGCGAGCAGTTTCAGAAGCGTCCCGATGTGACGCGGGTGATTTTGTTCAACGGCAACTTTGGGCAGCACATGGCGATCATGGCGGGCTTTGAGCATAGCCGTGGTCAGCGCATGGTGACGCTAGATGCGGACTTGCAGAATCCGCCTGAGGATACCGGTTTACTGCTGGTAAAGATGGATGAGGGGCATGATTACGTCGGTTCGATACGCCGTCAGCGTAGCGACAGTTGGTGGCGGCATGTGGCATCGCGCGCCATGAACGGGCTGCGCGAAAAAATCACGCGCATCAAGATGACCGATCAGGGCTGCATGTTTCGCGCTTATGACCGTAACATCATCAACGCAATCAATAGTTGCAAAGAAGTCAGCACCTTCATTCCCGCGCTGGCGTACAGCTTTGCGCGCAATCCCGCCGAGGTGGTGGTGGGGCATGAAGAGCGCGCGGCGGGTGAGTCGAAGTATTCGATGTACAGCCTGATCCGTTTGAATTTCGATTTGATGACCAGTTTTTCGCTCGTACCGTTGCAGATGTTCTCCATGCTGGGCATGTTGATCTCTGTGTTCTCAGGTTTATTCTTCGTGTTTCTCGTGATTCGTCGTTTGATTATTGGCCCAGAAGCAGAAGGCTTGTTTACGCTGTTTGCGTTGATGTTCTTCCTGATCGGCATCGCGTTGTTTGGCATTGGACTGCTCGGCGAGTACATCGGGCGCATCTATCAGCAAGTACGTCACCGTCCGCGTTATCTGGTTGAAGCGGTATTAGAGCAAACCCCCTCTAACTCCCCCTTGTCAGGGGGAGAAATATGCTCCTCCCCTGACAATGGGAGGCTGGGAGGGGTTTCTGTTTCGCCGAATTTGGCTCATTCTCAATGACCTCAGTCGTCGTCTTCGCCTACCACAACGTGGGCTATCGCTGTTTGTCGGTGTTGCTGGTGCATGGCGTAGATGTGGCACTCGTTGTCACCCATCAAGATAATCCCAATGAAACTATCTGGTTTGAAAGCGTCGCCGATTTGGCCGCACTGCATGGCATACCCGTCATCACACCTGACGACCCCAACACGCCGGAAGTGATTGCACAGATTCAAGCGTTGCAACCCGATTTCTTTTTTTCGTTCTACTATCGTCTGATGCTAAAGCCAGCGTTGTTGGCGATACCCAAGCACGGCGCGTTCAACATGCACGGTTCGTTGTTACCGAAATATCGCGGGCGGGTTCCGGTGAATTGGGCGATAATTCGCGGCGAAAGCGAAACGGGCGCAACCTTGCACTATATGACTGCAAAGCCCGATAACGGCGACATTGTGGCGCAACAGACCGTACCAATTTTGCCGAATGACACGGCACATGAAGTGTTTCAGAAAGTGACAGTCGCAGCGGAAATAGCATTGAATAATTGCTTGCCGGATTTGCTGGCAGGCAAGGCGCAAGCGGTTAAGCAGGACTTGAGCAAAGGCGGGTATTTCGGCGGGCGCAAAGCGGAAGACGGTATCATCGACTGGTCGCAATCCGCACAACAGATACACAATCTGGTGCGTGCTGTTGCACCACCGTATCCAGCTGCAACGACGATGCTGATGGACAAACCCATGCGTATCTTACAAACGCTGGTGAGTAAATGCATAGCAGTTGGCAAGGAAGCTCCAGCCTTCTATGTGAAAGAGGGCAAGGCTTATGCGATCTGTGGCAGTGGCGTGTTGCGTGTGGTGCGCTTTGAGTTGGATGGTGTGGAGATGAATGCGGCGGAGTTTGTTGCGAAGTACGGTGCGGAAAAATTTGAGTTTAAGTTGTAGGAGCGGCTTTAGCCGCGATTGAAACTATTATCGCGGCTAAAGCCGCTCCTAACAAAAATGCGGTATTTAATTGTTAAGGAAATAAAATGAAAAAAGTATTGATCCTCGGTGTGAACGGATTTATCGGGCACCATCTGTCCAACCGCATTCTCGCCACCACTGATTGGGAAGTGTACGGCATGGACATGAGTACCGACCGAATCTCCGATTTGATCGGCAAGCCGCGTTTTCATTTCTTTGAGGGCGACATCACTATTAACAAGGAATGGGTGGAATATCACATACGCAAGTGCGATGTTATTCTGCCATTGGTGGCAATTGCCACACCTTCCACTTATGTGAAGCAACCGTTGCGCGTGTTTGAATTGGACTTTGAAGCCAACTTACCTATCGTGCGTGCGGCAGTGAAATACGGCAAACATTTGGTGTTTCCTTCTACTTCAGAAGTCTATGGCATGTGCCATGACGAAGAATTTGACCCAGAGGAATCCGAATTGGTGTGCGGTCCGATCAACAAGCCTCGCTGGATTTATTCCTGTTCAAAGCAGTTGATGGATCGTGTGATCTGGGGCTACGGCATGGAAGGGTTGAATTTCACTTTGTTCCGTCCGTTCAATTGGATCGGTGCGGGATTGGATTCCATCCATACAGCCAAGGAAGGCAGCTCACGTGTGGTGACACAATTCCTCGGCCACATCGTGCGCGGCGAGAACATCAGTCTGGTGGATGGCGGTCATCAGAAACGCGCTTTCACTTACATTGATGATGGTATCAGCGCGCTGATGAAAATCATCGACAACAAGAATGGTGTGGCAACTGGCCAGATTTACAACATTGGCAATCCCACCAATAACTATGCGATTTGCGATCTTGCTAACATGATGTTGAAACTGGCGAATGAATATCCTGAATACCAAGCCTTAGCTAAACAAGTGAAAATCGTTGAAACCACCTCTGCGGCGTATTACGGCAAAGGTTATCAAGACGTGCAAAACCGTGTGCCGAAAATCACCAACACCTGCGAAGAACTGGGTTGGAAACCGACCGTCAACATGGCTGATACCTTGCGCAATATCTTTGATGCGTATCGTGGACAGGTGGCAGAGGCGCGTGGGTTGGTGGATTGAAGATACGTGGGGGAAATTACGTCTGTGACGATTACTATGCCAATTCACCTCTTAATTCTGTTGCTATTAATAAACTTTTCTAATTTTGCCGATGCCGTAGAAACTACTGCTTTTACTAATGAAGAAATGGCTTGCGAAAAATTAAGCAAGAAAATTCCTAAAACGTTATCACAAGCAAGAAAAATTTCCCTCCTGCTTAAGGAAATTACGACACCCGATTTTGACTATTGTCATGACAATTTAAGTCGATGTGATCTGCGCACTTTAGTATTTAATGGCTTTTCGCTTAACTTGCTTCACGTAAAATCCTCGCGGCAGGTTTTTTTGCATGTTGCTAGATTTTCTAATCTAAAGAAACTCGAAGAGTTTTGTGGGAAAGAATGTGTTTCTGTAGCCGAGTACGATGAAAATACAAAGAGCTACATGATAGATTGCCAAGCAAACATATAAAAAATCAGTAGTGTCCGGTTAAAAGCAAGTGTAGGGTGGGCAAGCCTCCTCTTCCGACGCGGAAAATCAAATAACGGTACGCACAAACTCACCCTACAAAAGCTACATTTCCGTTATGAAAAAAATCGCTCTAAAAATTGATGTGGACACCTATCGCGGTACGCGTGATGGTGTGCCACGTCTGGTTGAGGTGTTGCAACGCTATCAGGCGCAGGCGACATTTTTTTTCTCGTTAGGCCCTGACCATACCGGTCGTGCCATTAAGCGTGTGTTTCGTCCGGGTTTTTTGAGCAAGGTGTCGCGTACTTCGGTGGTGGAACATTACGGCATTAAGACGTTGCTGTATGGCACGCTGCTACCTGCGCCAGACATCGGAAAAAAATGTGCCGACATTATGCGAGGCGTGCGCGATGCGGGTTTTGAAGTGGGCATCCATTGCTACGATCACATCCGCTGGCAAGATCATGTGGCGAATCAGGCCAACGATTGGACGATACAGGAGATGCAGCGTACGGTGGATCGCTATACCGAAATTTTTGGCGATGCGCCGCGCGCTCATGCGGCGGCGGGCTGGCAGATGAATCGCCAGGCATTTCGCCTCATGCAACAGCATGGTTTTGCATACAGCTCCGACACGCGCGGCATACATCCTTATATACCCACTTGGCAGGCTGAGATTATCGCGTGTCCGCAATTGCCCACCACATTGCCGACGTTGGACGAACTGATGAATCGTGACGGCATCACGCTGGATAACATCGCAGAACATGTTTTGAAACTGACGGAAACACCCTCTGCGACAGGTCATGTTTACACCTTGCATGCCGAGCTAGAAGGTCAAAAGTGGATGCCGATTTTTGAGCAACTGTTACAGGGCTGGCAAGCGCAGGGTTACGAACTGGTGTCGATGCGGCAATATCTGCAAGACCTAGATGTCAGCGCACTCCCTCGCCATGAAGTGCAGATGCGCGAGGTGGAGGGCAGGGTGGGGATGCTGGCGGTGCAGACCGCTTAGCCAACCCTTGCGTTGTTGGTGAGCGCAGCACGTACTTGTTGCACCAGATTGGCTGATAAACAATCAATTTCGATTACATCAGGTGTGGAGCGCAGCCAGGTTAGTTGTCGTTTGGCGAGCTGCCGTGTCGCGGCGATGCCTGTTTCAATGAGTTGCGCTTCATTTATTTCCCCGTCGATAAATTGCCATGCTTGGCGGTAACCCACGCAACGCATTGCCGTCATGTCCGAGTTTAGCGAGTATTTATCACGCAGACCTTGCAGTTCCTCCACCAAACCTTGTTGCAGCATTTTCTCAAAACGAGTGGCAATGCGCTGATGCAGCACGGCACGATCGGAAGGGATGAGTGCGATGGGAGTGATGTAATAGGGGAGCGAGCTATTTCCTCCATTCTCACAGGGTGAGGAAATAGAGGGAGCTTGGATGAGTTCCGACATTGGCTTGCCGGAGATAAGGTATATCTCCATCGCACGCTGGATGCGTTGCGTGTCGGCTGGGTTCAATCGTGCGGCAGTTTCGGCATCCACCTTGGAAAGTTCATGGTGTAACCATGCTATGCCATGCTGTTCGATCTGAGCATCCAGATCGGCTCGCACGGTTGGATTTGAAGGTGGCAAGTCGCTGAGGCCATCGCGCAGTGCCTTGAAATACAACATTGTTCCACCCACCAGCAGCGGAATTTTGCCGCGTGCGGTGATGTCCGCCATCAGGCGCAATGCGTCACTGCGGAAAGTTGCGGCGGAATAGCTTTCAGTCGGGTTGATGATGTCGATAAGATGATGCGGTGCGATACGCAAAGTTTCTGCATCCGGCTTGGCCGTGCCGATATTCATGTCACGGAACACGAGTGCCGAATCTACGCTGACGAGCTCCACTGGTAGATGCCGAGCCAACTCCACCGCGATCCCGGTTTTGCCGCTGGCGGTAGGACCCATTAGAAAAATGGCGGGAGGCAATGTATTCATGTCAAAACAGCGTCACTCTCTATCTTGCGCAATGGGTAGATTGTAAGCCAATGGCCCTGGCTGAAAATATACTAGAAGCCGGTACGTTTTTGATTGCATAAAGAAAAAATGGGCTAAGTCATTTTCGACCTAGCCCATTGTTACTACTGGTGCGCCCAAGACGATAAATTTGGGCACTGGGAGCAGGTCATTGCGATAGCTTGACGGATGTATGGTACGAGCAAGCTATGCTGCAATCAACATCATGTTTTCGAGCTGCCCTTCAATTGCGTTGCGTGCTTCACGCAATTCGTACTCATCCTGCAATCCCATCCAGAATTGCACGGATGTACCAAATACTTTGGCAAGCCGCAGTGCGGTATCCGCAGTGATGCCGCGTTTGCCCAGCACGATTTCGTTGATACGGCGAGGTGGAACGCCAATAGAATTAGCAAGTTTAGTTTGGCTAATTTCCATGGGCTGCAAAAATTCTTCGAGGAGTATTTCTCCAGGGTGGATGTTCTGTAATTTGTCCATTTTTATTTCCTTAATGGTAATCAACTATCTCAACGGCATCGGGACCATTTTTCGTCCATATAAAACAGATTGTGCACCGCCTTTATATTTGGCGCAAATTTACAATAGTTATGGCACACACCAATATTACTCTTCTGCCCCATTACCTAAATAACAAGAGCACCAAAGCAAAGACAATTTATGCGCGTTTCATCCCTGAAAATAATCACATAAACTTCATTTGACTCTCGATACGATACGCGATACATTTAGATATGATTAAGTCATTTAGGCATAAAGGGCTTGAGTCCTTCTTCAATACAGGAAGCAAGGCAGGAATACAGCCAGCCCATGCCTCTCGACTAGGTGCGATGCTGAGACGCTTGAATGAAGCCACCAACGCCCAAGGTATGAACCTTCCGGGATGGAACCTGCACCCGCTGAAGGGAAAAGAACTTAAGGGATATTTTTCGGTATGGGTAAATGGCAACTGGCGCATGACTTTCAAATTTGACGGATTAGATGCCGTGCTTGTAGATTATCAGGACTATCACTAAGGAAAAGAAATGGCACGAATGTTCAACCCACCACACCCCGGCCTGACTTTGCGCGACGATGTTTTGCCTGCGCTTGGTCTGTCAATAACTGAGGCAGCAGTGCAACTTGGTGTTGCGCGAGTAACGCTGTCCCGTATGCTGAATGGCCGCGCTGGCATATCGCCGGAAATGGCTTTGCGGATCGAAGCGTGGCTGGGCGTTGAGCATGGTGGAGAGGCGCGGCTATGGTTGGCAGAGCAAAGCGCTTATGACGTATGGCAAGCCGAACAAAAATTTAAGAAGGCACCGATGCATGTACAGCCTGCACCAATCGCAGCGTAGAAATTTTACCGTACCAGTACCAAATCTTAGGTCAACTTTTTGTTGAAGCTCAGATTCGATTAGTCAAAAACTCATCTGTTAATTGCATGGACGGGGTTTAGTTCGGTGTTGAGTTATAAAACAATTTGAGTCGGTGACTTTCTGATCTTAAGAATTTCTTTATCAACATTGAGTTGAAAATTTCACTATATTCAGCTATCAGAAAGATCGGATTGCTTGCACCAAGTAGGATATCTATAAGAAATTCTTGAAATCCTTCAGCGTTTAGAGAACCCTTAGTAAACTTTAGGTGCATATTACTTTTATGATTTAGCGCCAATATCATACCCAAGTCGCTATTCAAACCATCTGTTTCAGTGCCGATGGATTCGTCATTAGGTAACATTGTATTTTCAAAGTGATCATTATAAGAAATATTAGTACTTTCGATAAAATATATCTCCGCGCTTCTAACTCTTGCTTCATCGCAAATCTCAGGCAACACTTTGACCCGCCACTTCCAACTCTTACTAGTTGCATGATTCCACGACTTGTATAGTGATTTGTGGCTGGTCCCTTCAAAGTCCCTCTACAAGAAAAATGGGCTAAGTCATTTCTGACCTAACCCATTATTACTACTGGTGCGCCCAAGACGATAAATCTGGGCAATGGGAAACAGTCGTTGCATTGACTTAAGTATATCCGGTTTCAGGCAGGCAGTTATTAACTCCGACATGCTGCCCCCGACACATATGAGACATTGCGACTTTCCAATATCTGGACATTCAACGTGGAATTAATAGGCTCCGCGCTTTTGCGGGTTGAATGAATGGGTTAGCCAATTTGAAAATGCATAAAGTAACTATATGGCACTTCCAAGATTACTTTTGAATACATTTATTCTTGAGTTTCTAGGGGTTTTATCATTGTCGACCATCAGCATTTCACAAAATTTTTCTCCCCATCCAAACCTACGAAAAATATTTACAACCCCCTTTTTATCTCCCTTATTGACAAGCGTATGGGCAAACTTATCAGCGCACTCTTTGCCGTCTATATCTTCAATGGCAACATAAGCAAGGCACGCTGCTGCGCATAATAATGGCTTCCCATCGTTGCCACTTTCCGCAGGACTATTTGCAAGTTCGCCCTGTTGCTCTGCAAGTCCAAGTGCGCGCGATTTGTATGTTTGATTAATCATTAAAATACTCCTTTCACAGTTGATTAAAATTGACCTGAATTTAGTGCGTCTATCTCTTTCTGGTTCTCTAGGCTGAATGCCTTGAACTTTTCCAGCATATACTCCAAATACCTATAAGGTGCGACTGATTGAAATTCCTTAGTAAAACTAGATTTACTCCATTGTCCTGGAATTGCCTTTCTATAGTCCTCAATGACATCTCTAGTGGCTAGTGCAGCCAATTGAAAGCCAAGTACGCCAGCAATATCTTGTATATGCACAACACCACGATGATGGTGATAGCCGAGAATGTCAAAAAATCCTAGAAGAGCATCTAGCCTTCTTTCTTCCTCAGAAAACTGAAACATGGCAGGGTCATATAATCTCATGCCTTCTTTTCTACTTCCTTGCATGGCGAGTCGCTTTGTTTCATCTGCCTCTTTGAATTCCTTGTAAAGCTTATTAGAGTAGGTATAAATCAAGTAATAAAACGACTCTGATAATTCTCTTTCGTTGTGTAATTTTGAAGCAAAATCCTTAATGAAAGCTGATCTCTGAAGTACCGAACTGTGTTTTAGCTGAATTATAGTGATAAGGAATAGGGGGATGCCTGTAAACAAAGCCAAGCTTACCTTTGGGTCAAATTCCAACAAAGAAAGCATCTGCTTTTGATTTGGATCAATCTGTTGAGACGGGGGATTTATAGGGAAGAAAACAAGAAACAAAAGCAATAACTCGGCAGCGATGATTGCCAATATGCTATGAAGAAGTATCGAGTTCGTCTTCAAGGTGATGAGTAGTTTCTTCATAAGTAGACTCCTTTTGCAAATGGCTAACGTGTAGCTGAAGGGCGCGCCGTAGGCGCATCCCAGCCCCCGAAGGTGGCGAACTCAAGCGCAGGGG
>CAZSPN010000039.1:0-13497 GCA_964608835.1 uncultured Gallionella sp. | reverse complement strand
TTGCGCATGTTAATGTGAGTTTCATCGTCAGTTGGATGGAGTAGCTTCATCTGGTTTTGCACTTTTCTGTTTCAGTATCTCTGTAACCGTATCGGATACCTCTTTCTTGATTTCATCAGATGATTTGCTCGTGGGTGGTACGCTAGCTGTTCCATTCGTGTTTCCATTATTTTTATACATCAGCTCGATCTCTGAAGTAATTAGCGGCTCTATAATTTTTAGAGTCTGGAATTGCATTTCCAGAAGTTGCCTCTCATCAATTCCTCCATTCATATACATTTGGCATGTAAAGTACGAATTAGCCAAAAATAATTGCATTCCTTGCGTCCTCTTGTTGAGAACGGAATTTTGACTGCTTAGAACAGATTTGATAGCTGCTTCAATTGTAGCCTTGTCTGTTTGACCACCGCTGATATTGGCACTGATTGCACTCGCGAGGTCAATGCCAATCTCTGTTGGGGCCTCTGCACAAAACCTATTGTTTTTGAAATTAACTAATACGACTCTACGTTCTGGTGTTAGAGATAAAGTGCCAACAGACGCTTTTGATAGCCACCTTGGGTTTAATTTTTCTTCGATAACGGGCTGCTCCAGCGGTTTTGTGAAGACGGCGCAGCCTTGGATATTGAATGCAATTAGTAACGCTATAACAAAGTTCCTCATAATTTTCTCCCTAATGATGAAAAACGTTAAGTTGAGGGGCTGACGCATGCTGCTTCGCGGCAGTCCCGCTCGAACGTTAGGTTAAATGCCATATTTCGCGTGAATGTCAGCCAGCTTTTGTTTCTGTATGGCTGGCAGCTGCAATTCGACGTGCCGCAAAGCCTCCCACATATGCAACCGGCCTAAAGACCAGACCAGAAGGCCAAATCGCTCGTCACCCGAATTGCGATCAATGATCTTAACTACATCCTTCAGTGCGATTTTTTTGCCGAGTTTGGCCAAGACATAGTAATACGATATTTCGTCTAGCTCTCTAAGCTCAGCAAGAAGGTTTGGTTTGATTTCAGCGATTCGTAAATATAGGCGAGCAAACTGCCACCCTTCGGTGAATGCTGCCACAAGTGCGGATCGGTGTTGTACGAGAAACTCAGGAGGGAAGGTCTTCACAATAACCCAAGCACATTCAGGATCCTCAAATCGCTCCCATGCTTTTCGCACCAACTCATGAGGAATGACAGTATCCGCAGAAACACTTTTATAGCCGCGCTTGCGAATGCCAACATACTTGGACGAGAGAAAGAACTCTTGAATTGTTCGGCGCTCAACATCTGGCGCACGGACTGCAATCGTGGATAGGCAATAGCCAAGACTTTGGCGATCTTTTGAGTCGACCACCGAAAATAAAGATAACAAGTCATCCAGCAGTCGAAGATGACAGTCACCAAAGAAACCGTCGATGTCAGCGCAGACCTTCCTTAGAGCTGCAACACGATGATCTGACCGTGTTGCCACGCAACGGCGAAGGAACTCGCAGGCTTGTGAAGGCGTGAGGCAAGAACAATATGCGCTGGCAAGACCAACGGAGTCTATTACCTCCTCCGGGAATGACAGGTTCAAGATGTGATCAATGCGATTCATACGCTCATTATTGGATGGCATCTACAGTTATTAGACAGACCCTCAGGCCTGTACTATTAAAAATATTGCGGAATGCATATTTTTGATAAGTAATTGATTCATTTAAGCCTCCGAATCGAGATGTCGCAAAAATGGAACTATTCCTTAGAAACCGGCAGGTCCGAAAACAACTTTTCCTAATCCATAATACGATCCGATACTCAAGTTACTCGGAGTTGGAACAGATGCTTTCCCACTGCCATCTGGGTTTATCACCCAAAGTGCGTTGTTGGCAGTGTATAAAATCTTGTTACTGCCATCGAGTGTCCAATATGGGTTTGTCCCGATTCCTAGATCAATTTCAGCCCCGCCAGCCAAAGGCATCACTATTATGTGAGACATGCCACCCACCCTTTTCATAAAGGCCAACTGAGTATAGGATGAGTTAACTGACATAGCTCTATCACCATGGATTAAGTTGTAGGGATATGTGTAGCTCCCTGCACCATCAATTATGTTGTTCGCCAAAAGAACCTGTGTGCCAACAAGCATGTCGGCCACAGGATCAACGACTTGCTTCCAAATACCCAGCACCCCAGATTTTTCACTGATGTATAACACCGTGACATTGCCAGTCACAGCATCCACCCCGCCAATGACTGGCGCGTAATCAATATCGGCATCGCTCGTAACCCTTGACCAAAATAACGATCCGTCCGTTTTCACAAGAAAAATATCTGATCTCGCCGCCAGCCCAATTGGAGTGCAATAACTTGCTATAGCCACAAAATCACCAAGCGGGCTAATATCAAAAATTCCCTGCGGATAAGATGTGCAATTTGTGGCTAACATTCCCATGCCGCTGATGCTCCCAACATTTGAAAGTGTTGATAGCGACATACCAACAATCCCACCGACATTACCCCCAACATACGCAACATTACTTCCCGTGCGGTATGGGACAATCGTGTCAGGATAAACATTGTAAGCACCCCAAACCACACTCTCTACTCCCGTTGAGAGATCCTTCTTACAAATTGCCATTGGACACGGATACAAAAGCTTGCCTGTAGCAAGCACAGGTATCGGAGTCGTGAAATTAACACTATTTACGTTTGCACCATTAACGGTTACTGACGCATTCGCTGGAGTAAAGGTTGGATTACCAGCAACCGAGGGCGTAACTGTGTACGCGCCATTTGTTACACCAGCAAATAAATAATTTCCACCTGAGTCTGTAACCGTTGACGAATTTCCAGGTGTCAGCGTAATAGTGACACCCGCTTGAACACTGCCACTCACGTTACCCGATATGCTGTAGGTCGGAGGGTTGGTAAGCGTTGCGGAAAAATCAACGCCAGTTACAGCTGCATTTCCTATACTCACTGCTTTACTCGCTGGACTAAAGGTATATCCAGAAAGCGAAGGTGTAACAGTGTAGTTACCTGCCGCAAGGGTATTAAAACTGTAACTACCATTCACATCTGCAAGTGTTGATGCTGTTGAAGTACCTGTAAGATCAACTGTAGCACCCGCTGTAGTTGTGCCAGCGATGCTGTAAGTAACAGGTGGTGTGGATGATCCCCCAGCCCCTCCACATGAAACAAGGCCCAGAGCAAGGATAATCAAACTAAAGAAATACAATAATTTTTTCATCGCATACCTTTTTTGAATTAAAAGTTACGGAGCGGAGCGCACTAACCGCGCATAACTACTGTTGCCACAAACCAATTTCCAGCCATAGTTAAATTCGACGCACCAAGCAAAGGGAGGGCTATTGAAGTAGGCTGGGTGGCTGGGTGTAGCCGACAAAAATAAACTTGCTGGAGTAGCTGGAAACGCTGCCGGATCAATCGCCGGATTGGCTCTGCCTTTGTCGGCAATGCTGAACAGTTCATTTACGTTCGGCAACCGCCATGCCATGCCGGTGCTGCTCGCTTGGCTTGCTGCCTGCTGCAAGGCCGCCTCGTGGGAAAAGGTGCTGGCGGTACCAACGCAAGTTGTGCCATCCCAGTTCATACCCTCAGCACAACGCCGCCAAATTAGATTGGTTTGATTATCAGTGACATCTTTCCCGCCTGCAGATACGGTGTAGCGTTGAGGGACCGGTGCCTGCCCGGCACGCACTAACCTCACATGGTTACCCAAGGTGTAGCGGTTGACGTAGTCGCTAGCGACGCTGTTGTAAATTTGAAAATCGACATTCCATGCACCTAGGGAAGATGAAGAGATGGGCGAGGATGACCAGAAAAAGCCGAACGTGTTGGGAAACCAAGCTGTATCAATAGCGGGACTCATGGCGGAATCTTGAATAATTACACCATAGTTCATAATGCTATGCAGTTCATCAACGGTGGGCAGTCGCCAATCGCTATAGCCGCACAGGCCTTGCGCATTGACGCTGTTCTTAAAACCCACGCTATTGGTCGATGCATCAATCTCGGCTTGGGTAGGTGCAACGGATACACCAAAACCAAGAGGCTTTTGCAATGACGTGGTGCTGTCGAAATTGGAGTATGTCTTATTCCAATCTCGCAAACCACCATCGTTGGTTTTATTTTCCCACATCAAACCCGTCACATTGTCTTGCACGCAACCAAGCGGATTCGCACCATCTGCAACAGCGGTAAAACTGAAGCCAAGCTTGCCATCGGCATTGCTGTTGGTCGCGGGATTCGCATCCCGCCCCACCATCCCGTCCTGCGCACTGTTCAACGCCAACGCACCCGCACTGGCACAATCCACCAGCACATCACTCCCCGCCTGATAACACTGCATCGCCGTGATGCCCGTGTCGTTGAGCGTGCTGGCGGTGGGTGGCGGGGGCGTTACGAAAGGATCGGTGCAAGTGTCCATGCAGAATTGAAATGCAAAACCACCTGGTCTATCCGCAGTGTTATATCCATTAACACTACGCCCAGCATTGGCACTTGAGCCATCCAAAACTATAGTTTTTCCATTAGATGTTGCTGGAAAGAAAAGTCTCCCGGTTGACGTGCCTTTGGTAATGGTTCCCGAAATACCAGTCGTCAGTTGTATTATAAAATCGCAATACTCACCAACTGCTGTACCTCCAGTTAACATTGCACCACTTTCAAAACCTCCTGCATTCGAGTTATAAATACGTCCTGGCTCAAACCCCAAATCAGAACAAGTTAATGTTCCTCCTATTCTTTTCAAACGTACTTTATTAAAGTCATGCGTTGCAACCCAAGAGTTGGGCGAAGTTGGTGGATTAGCCAAGTTTGCATAACCCATAAAATAATACTGATAAAAATCAGTTACCGCTCCTAGCGTGATATTTTCTCCAATGTAAGGTCGTGAAAAAATAGTTCCAGTGGTTGGAGGGGTTACGCACACACCGTTTTGCAGTACCTGCCCAACTGGACAAGCCCCGCTAATAGTCAAATTCCATACAGGCGAGCGAACGCCTTCTATGCCATCCACACTCACCACAGCGGCAGTAAAACTAAAGTTACCAGAAGCAAGTGCAGTCGGTGTGAAGCTCCAAGTTGTTCCACTGACAGTAGCTGCGCCGAGTACAGTGTTGCCGTTAAACACACGCAGTGTCTGGGTTGCAGTGAGTGCCGCACTCAATGTTCCGCTCAACGTGGGTGTAGTGTCGTCAGTGGTTGCGCCTTGCGCGAGTGCGCCGACGCTAGCACCAAAGTCGTCCAACACTTGGGTTATGACCACGGTTTGACTGGGCGCAACAGGTGGCGGTGCATCTGCAACCAGCGGATTGCTACCTTGCTGGAATTCCTGCAAATTGGTCATGCCGTCACCGTCGGGATCAGCGGCGGCGATAACTGCACCTGAACCTGTTAAGCCGTATTTGGTTTCCCACTGGTCGATGATGCCGTTGCTGTTGCTATCGGTTACGTCCACGATAACTTCAGCCACTTGTCGCGCCCATCCACCCATGCTGCTGTTGCCACCCAAGCGCACGGTATAAGTGCCAGGGGCGGTAAATGTAACCCACACATCACCGGGATCGCTGCCAACGGGTGACGAAACAAAGTTATAACCCGTGTTATTCAGTGCAATAACTTTAGGTTTCGTCCAACTTGCGAAAGGCAGAAATGAAGCGGGCCCTCCATAAAGGCTTTGAAGAGGATTGGCCACATCAACCGCCCGCCCTTTGATGAGGTATGCGCGGCTGTCGGTTGGATGTTTAGTCACTGCGTCGTAAGTGGCAGTCAAGTTGGGTAGGCCAACTATGATTGTATTGGGTATCAGCGTAACGGGATGGAAGGATTTGTAGTCGGCGATGTTTGCTGTATCAGGCCACTTGAGAAAAGTTTTGTCCCAAATAGTGAGATCAGCCATGAGATAAGCATCAATACCGCCAGCGATTTGACCTTGAGTGAGCCAGTAATCAGCATCGGTGATAATTCCTGAAGGCGTAATATCTGCAAGCACTTGACCGTGTATGCCAGCATCGGCTTGCAGGTATGGGGAAACAACCAAACGACCTGTGGCAGCTTCGTAGAATTTGATGCTCAGTCTTGGCACAAGCGACAATGTTAGATGAGCTTGCGCATCACCATTGCCTGAGAGCTTGAGCTGATAAGTAGGGCGAACATTTTGAGTGGTTCGCCACTTTTGCCCAACGGGCAGCGTGTCATCATAAATAACGCCATAGACCATGTCTTCAAGACTGAATGTCAACTCTTCGGTTGCGACAAGCGCACCCGTGACATCACCCTGAATGCGCAAATCTGCGGCAAATTCGCCTGACATGACGATGGGTACTGTCCCTGCCATATAGACTTTAACAAAAGTGCGCGGGGTAATAAGTGTTTGTGTTTTATCCAGCGTAGCCTTGCCTGTGGCAGTCACTGTCAATTTTTGCTTTAACGCAGCGCGGCTTTTTGCTTCCAATCGAGCGTAGTCAATTCCAGGAACGATGCGTCCTGTGTTATGCAGTTTTACTTCAGCTTCAAGCCTCGGATCAAAGGTGAAAGTTACATCGTTGTGTACATTGAACCCACCCGTAAAATCGAGCGGTTTTGATTCGGCTTGCGGAAAATTAGGGGTGGATACCACCGCGACATTTATAGGTATGTCGAGTTTTTCTTTCCAGCCAAGAAAGAAACGATATGATCCTTGGCAGTTATTTCCAGCCTCGTCGATATAGGCTCGCAATACAGCCAAGTATGGCGAAGCACGAGGAGCTACATTGGTAGCATCAACCGCTATTAGTTGCGTGGCATTCCTTATAGCTGAATAATTTCCAACCATTTCCGTAGCGGTTGGTGTCATAGTGCTGACTGTAACTAGATTAGGCGCATCACTTGAAATGACTTCTACTTTGCAAATAGCAATAGGAATTCGCGTACCATTCCAAGAGGTGTCATCCTTTATCACATCGACATTTAGTTCTACTGCCCCGCTGGTATTGGTCAAAATACCAATCGTGTTAGGCCCTTTGAAAGTTGCCCAGCTTCCGACACTGCTAACCGTTTGTGTACTGACATCCATATTACCTGTGCCAGTTACCAAACCCATTTGCAATGCAGCTTGCGTATTACGATTGACTGGCGCACTCGACATGCGGAAATTAGTTTGTGGCCATTTCCATTCTGTTGTGCCTTTTTGTGAGGTTGATGGTTTGACGATGATGCCAGCCTGAACGGGCGCGGCTTCTGCTGGCACACTAGTCATGTTAAATGCGGAGGAAATTTCCACGTTGTTGACTGCTTGATTCAACGAAGCAGGTTGAGTTTGCACAACCGTTTGCCCTGCAACTGTGCTGACCTGTGTAACTTGACGTAAAAATCCATCGCCTTGTGTACTGGCGATAAGTTGACCAACTTGAGGCACTGCTGCATCTGCTGTCAGCGTGACTTGATTAGCGGTTACCGCTGCAACTTGAATATCTGTTGGTGTGGCAATCACTACGCCGGGAATAGTCTCGCTGTTTAATGATGATGTGGTAACGGTTAAAGGTGTGCTGACGGTGCTTTGACCTGATGCGTTAATTGCAACCAGAGTAATTGTGTAACGTGTTGCGGCTAGCAAACCAGTTAAGCGAACTGACAAAATTCCAGTTCCTTCAGCCTTGAGTGTGGTGCTGCTTGGTGTGTAAATCAACTCAGTCGAGGCGTGAACTTGATATTTCATTGAACTTGCCAGTGTGGTGCTGTCAACCGCAGGCAACCAACTCACATCAATGCTGGACGAGCCTGCTGAAGAAACTTCTACTAATGCTACTTGGCTAGGCGCATTGTTGCCGCCTGAATTATTTCCACCTCCGCCACCACCCCCTCCACACGACACCAACACAAAACTCGCCAGCAACATAAGCGCAGTGGTTCGTATTGCACGAAGGAATTTGTTGTTGAAGGGATTCATGGTGTGTCTCCGTTTCGGGGTGTGGTGTTCGGTTTAGAAGATGCGACTCAAACTCATGGCATAACTTTGCTGATGGTTGCTACTGCCGGGATATTTGAAGCCAGCCACGATGGGCGATGCACCCAGATTGATACGCTGCATTTGATAACGCAGACCCATTGACCAATCGGGCGTGGCAGCATAGTGCAGTGCAAGCGCAGCACGGTGGACGTATGTGCTGGCAAGGTCTGCGGCAAAACCCAATGCGGGTGCGTTGATGTGTGAGTGATGGGTGCGACCTGTACTGATGTCTGCCTCCACGGTGTAACGTGAAAATTTCGGCAAACTTAAATCTGCCAACGACCATAGAGCCATCACGCCAACTGAAGTCGATTGCCATGTGTAAGTTTCGCCGTATTGCGCGAGATTGCGTTGCCAGTGATGCCAGCCTTGCTCCAGATAGGGCGCAATGTGTTGCGTCCAGCGAGTGGAGGGTGACGATTGGGTGAATGCGTTGAGCGGCAAACCCGCGCGCAAATGGTATTCCTGAAAGGTATTCCCCGTGTGGGCTTGAAAAGGAATGAGCGTGATGCCTTGTTGTAGATAACCGTTATAGTCGGTTTGACCTTGAGCGTAACTGGCTTGGGCTTGCGCAACCATTTCCGGCAGGGCTTGCGTCAGTTTGCCGTGCCAACGCAGAGTGGCTTGAGTGGTGGGGAGGTTGCCTGTTTCACTATCGAGCGGATCAACACGACCCAGCGGATCAGGCTCGCGGTAATCATGGCGGGTAATGCCGTGACTGAGTGTCAGGCTACGCCATAGATTATGAGCGACAGGTGGGTGTGATATATCAGGAGAAGAATTGACAACTTCGGCAGGCTCACGATCACTGCCATACGCGGGCAGGCAAAACGCAACCAAGCCAGTCATACAGACTTGCGTGGTTCGTTTTACGGAGGTCGCGCTTACCATGAATGCCTTTCAACATAGAGGCGAATAGTCGCTCAAATAACCCTATTGCGTCAAATTGTTGCAACGCTACTATTATTTCATCGGAAAACCGTTGTCCTGATTCCGGCTAGAGTATTTCAACGCACATCGGAAACCATGCGATTTTTTGCGAGGTGGCAAATATAAATACGCCCATAGCGAATCAAAAGTTAATATCAAATCACCAAATGGGAGTTCATGTAATCAACCTCTCAGCGCGTAATATTGAACTTCAATCATCTGATGATATACGGGTGAAGGAGTATAATGACCATTCATTCAGTTTCGGGATGTTGCCATGAAAACCCCCCTATGTGCGATATTAACAATGTTCGCTATCTTGGTCCTTACGGGGTGCGGTGGTAGCAACAGTTCTCCTCAGATATTTTCCGCTTCAATTCTTAGCGACCCGGCCTTCGACGGGGATATCGAACTAACTCTGCCGAATACGTACACCATAATCCAAGGAATGTCTCCATCTGTTCAGAGTGTTTTAGCCGGCGTTGATCCTTTAACATCCCATGAATTCAGGGCGTTCTTGGATTTTCCACTGGGAGGCGCAGGAGGTGTCCCAACTAATGCAATCATAGATTCCGCAACCCTAGCAATAAATATAAGAAGCATTCAAACGAATTTCTCCTCGATTCCCATTCTTATTGACCTTGTATCCTTTCAACCACCGAAATTGATCGCAACAGACTTTAACCGTAGCCTCTTGGCATATACAAGGATCCTACCTCCGGTTTCTCAGGTCGATGTCGGTCACAATATCGTTGTTGATGTCACTTCATTGATGGCAGAAGCGCAGTTTAGGGGACTCCCAGACTTCCAAGTCCGTATATTGAACGATTTTGGGACGAGTCCGGGGCTGATTGAAATAAACGACACGACGGGAATAAATAGACCATCTCTAGCACCGCTACTAACCGTCACCTATCACTAGCTTCAGTGTTACGTCCATTTTGGAAGTTCCAGCCGTTACTATAGTCCAGTCAGAGGTAGCACGATCCTGATATTAACCAAATTCAGCTTTGAACATTCCAAATCTACGACTTGATAATGTATCAACCTATTGAGAACCGTATCGATTTTCTGCGAGATGGCAATTATAGAAAATCTATCCTGGTGAGAATCAAAGTATTTGCGCAGCAAATACATCAAGGCGAAGCCCCATTAAAAGTTGTGCGGCACGCACAACTACATAACGAGGAAAAATCAATAACAACACACCCAAGTGTGTTGAGCTGTGACCCCACAGCGGTTATTGATTTTGGGCTGTAAGCCAGGTCTCCCCGGACGCGTTCAGCGGTCGGTAACCTACTTAGAGTCGCGAGCGTTAGCGAGGGAGCGATGAAGCAAAGCGAAATCGAGGATGACACGTCCAGTGTCAACCAACGCGGCAGCGGTGGCAAGTCTTGGCGAACGGAGAGAGAAAAGGCGCAGTCCCTTTAAGTAGGTTACCGACCGCTGAAAGCGGAGGGGAGACCGCAAACGAACGACCAGTGAGTGCGCAGCGATAGCGTAGTGCGGAATAAAACTGGCAAGCGTGCGTACAGCAGGCTAGGCAAGGGTTGCGCCCCTAGGCGACAGTCGCAGACTGCCCTTGTCGGTGACAGCTTTTATTGCGCAGACCCATCATACCGACCCTACCATCCAACCCTGCACCCCTTGAGCTGGGAGGTACGCTGGGTGAAGGTGATGCGGGTGGAGGGTCAATTAAAGGCATCCCAGTATGAAGGCGAAATTACCCTTAAAAATGACGAGTGAATTTTCACATGACACAACATGGTATGTCATGTGAAAATTCCCGCGATAAATTCGGCACGGTGAATTGCTGAAGTTATGTTGGGATGAATGCTAATAACATTATGTATTGATTAACATTAATTAAGTTTGCTTGCGGGCAGGGTTGAAATAGATCAATCCAATTTTTACCAGAAAAAGTTTCACATGAACAACCATGGTGTGTCATGTGAAAATTGACTTCGACGCAGGGAAGAATTTTTATGCTTTCTGGAGCGAATGCTAAATTTTTAGTACGGTGATACAAAAATATCGATCTATGGTCGGCTAATTATTAGGTCTGCCGTTTTGAATTGACGGTGTGTTTTGCTAACCGCAAGGCTCACAGATTTTTGCTGACGCTCACTTTGGTTTTGTATGCTTTGATAAATTTCTGCACATCGATATTTAGGTGTGCTGAAATTTCTATGAACTCAGTGAAGTCCAACCGTCGCTCACCCCGCTCATATTTAGACACAAAACTCTGCGGCTTTTCTAACAACTCTGCCACTTGAACTTGCGTCAATCCTGCACGCTCACGCGCTTCAATCAGAAGATTGCGAAACGCTTGATAGTGTGAACTGTGTAGGGAGCTAGGCATCCCGTCATCCTAATAACCCATTGCAGGTTATCCCAAAACGGGTTATAATTAACCCTCATCCCACCAGCATAAAAATCACCTGATTTACGTGCGCAGCTTTGACTTTGATTGATTTAAGCAAAGCTGGATTTGCGGGTGTGATGTTGAGTACGTCTTGGCTGAAAGAACAATAATTCTTTCAGCCCTGGCCGAATTTAAAGCTGCCCAGTTTGTTTGAGCTTCGGCGGTATGCAAAAAGTAATTTTCTGTATTCGCAACAATCCGTTTCTATTGTTCAATCATCTTGGGAGTCACTATGCAACTGGGTCGCGTGCAACACATTCTTAATAAATTCAGCCTGGGCTTAATCACCCTTGTTTCTTTAACCTTAGTCGCATGTGGCGGCGGTGGAGGTGGCAGTTCAGCCAATAATCCGCCCACTCCTGCTGAAGTTGCAGCTATCACGCCAGCACAAATTGCCACCTATTCCGTAGATCAATTCAATGCAATAGGGCTGAATTTCAAGTATCTCAGTGATGCAGCACTAAATGCGCTCACTCGCTATACCAGTGCTGCCCGTGGCGTAGGTCAAATTCAATCCATCACTGCGGCACAGATAGTAACTCTCACGCCCGCTCAGATTAGGATGATCGGCGCGGCTGGACCGAATGGCACAGTTATCACTTCGCAGATAACGTATTTGAATGCTGCCACATGGGCAGCACTGGCGAATGATCCTCTTCAAGTGGCTGCGCTCACCGCCGCTGAAATTACCTCGTTTAACGGCGACAAAATTATTGCCCTGGATTTGAATATCAAGCACCTGACAGATGCCGCATTAAATGCGCTGTCATTCAACACAGGAGGAATACACGCCATTCCTCAAATTCAGTCCATTACCCCTGCACAAATTGTTACCCTAACCCCAGCGCAAGTTCGGATGATCGGTGCGGCAGGGCCATTCGGTACTGTCGTTACCTCAAAGATTGATTATCTTAATTCCGCTACATGGGCAGCACTGGCGAATGATCCCGTCCAAGTAACTGCGCTTACCGCTGCTGAAATTACCTCGCTTAACGGCGATAAAATTATTGCACTGGGTCTGAACATCCACTTGTTAACCAATCCCGCTTTAAATGCGCTGTCATTTAACACAGGAGGAACACATAGCATTCCTCAGATTCAGTCCATTACCCCTCAGCAGATTGTTACCTTAACGCCAGCACAGGTTCGGATGATCGGCGCAGCCGGACCATTCGGCACTATCGTTACCTCAAAGATTGATTATCTTAATTCCGCTACATGGGTAGCACTGGCGAATGATCCCGTTCAAGTGGCTGCTCTAACCGCTTCTGAAATTACCTCGCTTAACGGCGATAAAATTATCGACTTGGGTCTGAATATCCATTGGTTAACAGACCTTGCATTAAATTCGTTGTCATTTAACACAGGAGGAACACATAGCATTCCTCAGATTCAGTCCATCACACCCGCGCAAATTGCCGTTTTGACTCCCGCGCAAATCAGTGTGATTGCGGGAACAATTGGCAACAAAGGCATTTCTTACCTGAATACCGCCGCATTTGCTGCATTAAGCTCGGCACAGATTGCCATTTTGACTGCCACACAAAAGTCATTTTTCAGTGCGGCGCAGCATACTTCTTGCGGATGTTAAGCAAGTAGTCTAGCTTGTGTTGCAATCTATAAAGCCTGTCCGAGCGACAGGCTTTATTTTTATGCACGATTACATTAGATAAATTAATGAAGAAACTCTTTAATCTGTCTCTTGTTAATGTCAGCATTGGTATCCGCTGCCGAATTGGATAGACACGCGCTTTTACTACTCCGCAACCCGCATAAAATATAGGTTTTTGTGTTTTGTTTGCGCCAATCCGCGCAACGCCTCCTCGGAAACACCTATCCAGACTGGGTTTTCAATGAATCAAAATGGCATGGGCATGGTTTGTCACTCCAAAAAATGACCTAATTTCTCGTCAGTAGCAGCATTGCGCAACGAAAACCGCTCAATCCGCAATGGATTAAATGATTTCTGAATTTGCACTGCTCAAAAATGAATCCGATTTAGAAGCCAACTTTAGGTTGGTTTGAAGAAATTCTGAATAATCTTGGGATGCCGTTGCAAAAAAACTGAAAATTCTTTTTGCTAAATAATCTATATTTTTGCAGATATTACATGTTATCGCTGATTGAATATTGACCCATCGTGCTGAATGAATTTTGACCCAGGA
>CAZSPN010000038.1:0-23653 GCA_964608835.1 uncultured Gallionella sp. | reverse complement strand
CTACAAGGGCTTCCCCAAAATCACAAGCGGTTTTGATTTTCTATTTCATTTCCATTCTCCATCCCGTTTCAAATCGCGCTGCGTGCATCATGCAAAAAGGTGAAGGACTGCTAAACTACAACCGGTCATGTTGAGCCTGTGGCTCGGACCCTGATGAAAGACGCGCGCCGGGACCTCATTCGTTAGTCGGGTTCTCAACTGCTTCCCCGTAAATTAGTCAGGCTCTCCCGGCGCGGGTCCAACCCGCTTCACATCAACGCTGGCAGTGCATCGGTGATTCTTGGTCGCCGCTGTGCGGCGCGTATATTCCTTTCAAATTATTTCTTTGGCAGACGGTTTTGGTTTTCAATCTCTAATCAACTCCAGTTTGAAATCTTCACCATACCTCAACACCGCCCATGCCAGCCGCGCATTCTTCGCCGCGATAGCGATCACCGCACGCCAGTAGCCGCGTCGCTCCTGCAACGATCTGGCCCAGCGACTGAATCTATCCTGCTTGTCGCCTATGCTGTTGAGCACGGCCCGTGCGCCCATGACGAGCAGGCTGCGCAGGTAGTTGTCTCCGGCCTTGGTGATGCGCCCCAATCTGGCCTTGCCGCCGCTGCTGTATTGCCCAGGCACGAGGCCGATCCACGCCGCCACCTGTCGTCCATTGTTGAAATCGTGGCCACCGCCCACGCTTGCCAGTAGCGCACTGGCGGTGACCGGGCCGATGCCGGGGAGTTTCATCAATCGTTTGCTGCGCTCGTCATCGCGTGCGGCCTGGGCGATGGTGCGGTCATATTCGGCGATCTTCGTATCGAGGTCTGCGGTGTGTGCCAACAAGTCACCCACGCACAGGTTAGCGTAGCCTGGCAGGTCTTCCAGGTGCGCGCCGATCTCACGGCGCAGGCAGGTCACTTTCTGCGGCAGGACGATGCCGAACTCGGCGATCAGGCCGCGCAGCCGATTGTAGGCTGCGGTGCGCTCCTCGACGAATCCCTGCCGGGTGCGATGCAGGCACAGGATGATTTGCTGGTGTTCTTCCTTGACCGGGACGAAGAGCATGTTGGGTCGCGTGACGGCCTCGCAAATCGCGGCAGCATCCGCCGCATCGTTTTTGCCGCGCTTGCCGGTCATGCGGTAGGGTGCGACGAACTTCGGTGCCATCAGTTTGACGGTGTGGCCGTGTTGCCGGAACAGACGCGCCCAGTGGTGTGCGCCGGAACAGGCTTCCATGCCGATCAGGCACGGTGACAGTTGCGCGATCAGCGGCAGCAAATCCGCGCGAGCTACTTTTGGCTTGACCAGCGCGGCGCGGCCAGTATCATCTACGCCGTGTACGGCAAATACGTTCTTGGCGAGATCAATCCCTACGGTGATAATGTTCACGGACTTCCCCTTTCGCGGTGTTGATGAAATGTCAGAAATTCCATCTTGGCACTTGTTGCCGTTTGCGGAAACTTCTCCGCTGCCTCGGGACGGGGAAGTCCCTTTCATTCGTTGGGTATCTTGTTACCTTTCGCACCATTTACAAAGCGAGCAAGAGTGGGCAGGTTTAATGGCCACGCGGAGAAATGAAATAGTGGGCAATTTGCCCACCCCACAAAATCAACCCAAAAAACCTTGCCTCTAAAAAAACTCATACTCAATCTGGGTTCTAAAAGTGTGATTCGGGGCAACACTGCTTGCGCCAAACAACCATGCGGCGTTGTACTTGATAAAACGCCGATCGCCCAAGTTGATCTTGCCAAAAACCGCCGGCCCTAAAAAATGGTCACGCCTGGATTGGCTGCTCCAGTCGTTCCATTTACCCATATCGCCGAAACTTTGCACACCAAATTCAAAACTGGGTTGCAGGCGGTATTTGGCTTGCAGCTGGTAGAGCAGTTGGGTGTCGAATGATGAACCCGCCAGCGCAAATTCGCGTTTGAATATCAGGTTGCCATTCAATTGCAATTTGCCAAACTCTGTTTGCAGCAAACCGCCCACTTTTGCTTCCCAGGGTGTATTGCTGCTCAGCGGTGCTTCCAGTTCGGTAATTGCGCCTACATCCACCGAGTATTCTCCGGTTTCGGTCAGCTGAAATTTATTTTCCCATTCAAGCAGGTTGGTTTCTTTGCCGCCCTTGCGCTTATTTTTTAATGACACTTCAGTGAACCAGTGTTCCTTAATTCCTGCTCCCAAGCCGATGACGCTCACCTGGTTGATGGTGCCATTTTGCAACGCTCCTGAGCCATATTTGATTTCAAGCTCTTTTTCACCATACTCAACGACAGGGGTGAAAATGTAGTCTGCCGGCCCCGCAAGAGCTTGGTTTGGAATTATGCTGCTGAGCAGTATTGCAATTAGCGTGATCTTGTTCATTTGCTCATTGCCCCCAAATGCGGGCGCGCAGCCCATTTCATGCCCGCATAAATAACGATGAGCGCGGTAAGGTAAAACACGATTTGCATACCTGCCGGACGTGAGTCATAACCGATCAGGCTGCTCAATAAAACTCCCAGCGCCGAGGTTTCGGGCAAGGAGGTTGAGGTATCCCACAACGGTGAGGCAAGGCTGGGCAACACATCGGCTTGAATCAAAAAATGTGCGGCTTGCGAGGCCATGCCGGCGGCGAGCAGCAACACCAATATGCCTGTTGCGGTAAAGAACCAGCGCATAGGCACGCGCGCCAACCCCGCATAAACAATGTAACCCAGCGCGATGCCAGCCAGCATTCCCGCTACCCCGCCGAGTAACATGGAGGATTGTCCTTCGGTGTTGGATGCCGCGATGCCGTAAAGAAACAACACGGTTTCCGATCCTTCGCGCAACACAGCCAGCCCGACGATGATGAGCAACACTGAGCATTCACTTGCGCCGTCGCGGATATTTTTGCCGACGGATTTCGCATTGGCGGCCAATGCTTTGCCGTGTGACGACATCCAGATGTTGTGCCATGCCAGCATACATACCGCCGCACCCAGCACTGCCGCATTGAACAGCTCTTGACCGACCCCGCTTGCCCACTCACCCATTACGTCGGCAAACGTGGCAACGATCCCCGCGCCCACCAGACCAACCATGACACCCCCTGTCAGCCAATAACGGCTATGGGGGATGTTGCGCGTGGCAGCAGCCAAAATGCCGATGATGAGCGCGGCTTCCAGAACTTCTCGAAAAACAATCACGGCGGTTGCAAACATGATGACTCCTTAAATTTCATTTATAAATTGATAATGACGCGAAGATGAACCGCAGACAGTGCTGTAGCAGCACGGCAAGGTGAAATCGACAAAGTCAGTATCGGTTTAGGCATGAAATTATTTGACGATGATGATGCCTTGGGCTGTCTTGGGATTAAACTCGCCAAAGAAGGTATATTTTCCCGCTGACAATGGCCCGATAAACAACGTAACCCTGCTGTTCCCCGCCACAATTTTTTCGCGGTTGAGCGAGTAGCTCTCAAATTCTTCAGGTGTGCTGTCCTGGTTTTCAACCAGCAACTTTACCTTCGTTCCCGACGGAATCGTAATTTCGGCGGGCTGGAATTGGTGGTCTTTGATCACCAGCTTGTATTCTTCGGCAAGTGCGCTGACGGGAAACAGCAGTGCCAGTAGCAAAAGTTTTATCAAGGCCTTCTCCTGTAAATTTATGCAAATGATAATCGTTCTTATTTGCATTTGCAACAACTTTCTGGTATGTTGATGCAACGAGTTGAGGAAATTGCCATGAACCAACCTGATCACCTTAAAAGCGCGGGGCTGAAGTCCACCCTGCCCAGACTGAAAGTGCTGAACTTGTTTGAAACCAGCACCGAACGTCATTTGAGTGCGGAAGACATTTACAAGATATTGCTCAATAGCGGCGAGGATGTCGGTTTGGCAACGGTATATCGCGTACTAACCCAGTTTGAGCAGGCCGGGTTGTTGGTGCGGCAGCATTTTGAAAATGGCAAATCGGTCTTCGAGCTGAACAAAGGCGACCATCACGACCACATTGTTTGCCTGCAATGCGGGCATGTTGAGGAGTTTTACGACAAGGCCATTGAAGCGCGCCAAGAAAAGATCACCGCAGACTTGGGCTTTGCCATCCGCGAGCATTCGCTGCATATTTATGCGGATTGCATGAATAAAAAATGCCCGCGTAAACCGTGAGACGTACTCTCAAGGTAAAGCCCGTTTACTCCTTATTCGCGTCCAATCCCAATTCTTGAATTTTACGCGTCAGTGTATTGCGCCCTATTCCGAGCAGCATAGCCGCTTCAATGCGTCGTCCGCTGGTATGTTGCAAGGCTTGCAAAATCAAGGTGCGTTCAAATTGATTGGTCAGCGTATCCATGATGCGCTCATCACCACGCTGTAACGCAATGGCGACTTGTTGTGCCAAGGAAGTGCTCCAATCGCCGGCATTAGCCGCACTGGCCGAGGCCTCGTCGCGCCACTCCGGTGGCAAGTCGGTCACCTCAACTACTTGTGACGGGGTCATCACGGTTAACCAATGACAAAGGTTTTCCAGTTGTCTCACATTGCCCGGGAAATTTTGCGCGGTCAGGTGCTGCAAGGTTTTTTCACTGAATTGCTTCTGCTCGACAGACAGCTCCCTCGCGCTTCTTTGCAAGAAGTATTTAGCCAACAGCGGAATATCTTCACGGCGTTCACGCAGTGGTGGCAAGCGCAAACGGATCACATTCAGGCGATGGAACAAATCTTCGCGGAACAATCCCTGCTTGACACGCTCATCCAGATTTTGGTGGGTGGCGGTGATAATGCGCACATTTGCCTTGATCGGTTGATGCCCGCCCACACGATAAAAATTGCCATCTGACAACACCCGCAACAAACGGGTTTGCAATTCGGCCGGCATGTCACCAATCTCATCAAGAAATAATGTCCCGCCCTCTGCCTGCTCAAACCGCCCGTGCCGCGTGGTTGCCGCACCGGTAAACGCGCCGCGCTCATGCCCGAACAATTCGGACTCCAGCAAATCTTTAGGGATTGCGGCGGTGTTGATTGCCACGAAGGGTTTATCAGCGCGCGCACTATGTCGGTGCAAAGCGCGGGCAACCAGCTCCTTTCCGGTGCCTGATTCGCCGTTGATAAGCACTGTGGCGTGTGAGTGTGACAACCGACCGATGCCCCGGAAGACTTCCTGCATGGCAGGGGCTTGACCCAGAATGTCCGCATCCACGGCAAACTCTTCCTTGTTGCCTGATTTGCGTTTGCTTTGCTCCAAAGCGCGACGTATCAATTCAACCGCATGGTTGATGTCGAAAGGCTTGGGCAAATACTCAAACGCACCGCCTTGGAACGCGGAGACCGCACTATCCAGATCCGAGTAGGCCGTCATAATGATGATGGGGATGAGCGGATGACGCTCATGCAGCACCCGTAAAAAATCCAGCCCCGAACTGCCAGGCATACGAATATCGCTCACCACAACTTGCGGCAAATCGTTCGGCAAATGCCGCAACGCGTCGTCCGCCGTGGCAAAGCCCCTAAATTCGATGCTCTCACGCGCGAGTGATTTTTCCAGCACCCAGCGGATAGATTTGTCATCATCAATGATCCAAACCGATTTCATGTGTTTTTCCTTATTTCAAGGCAGGGGTAACGTTATGTTAAAACAGGTCCGCCCCGGCTCGCTTTCAAATGCAATCACCCCTTCGTGCTGGCTGACAAAATCCTGCGCCAGCGTCAGCCCCAAGCCATGTCCATCCGCGCGCCCCGACACCAGCGGATAGAAAATTTTATCCTGCAATTCCGGCGGAATGCCGGGACCGTCGTCTATGATTTGCACCATGACCGCGAGACGATGACGACGTTTGTTGAGCGTCACCTGGCTCACTACCCGTGTACGTAAAATGATGGTGCCGTTACCCTGCATCGCTTGCGTGGCATTGCGCACGATATTGAGCATGGCTTGTATCAGCTGCTCTTTATCACCAATCAATGCGGGCAAACTAATGTCGTAATCCCGCTGGATCTGCAAACCGTCCGGCAATTCTGCCAGGACTACACTGCGCACCCGCTCCAATACTTCGTGGATATTCAACACGCTGTGGCTGGAAGCATTGTGTGGCGTAAGCAGCTTTTCCATCAGACTGCGCAACCTGTCCGCTTCCTGCACAATCACTTGGGTGTATTCGTGCAACGCGGGTTTTTCCAGTTCCTGCTCCAGCAATTGCGCCGCACCGCGTATGCCCCCCAACGGGTTCTTGATCTCATGTGCCAGATTGCGCAACAACAAACGGTTGGCTTGCGTCTGATCCAGCATTTGCTCTTCACGTGCCAATTTTAATGACCTGTCGATGGGGTGGAATTCCAGCAACAAGCAATCGCCCGAAAGTTGCAGCGGGGTGGCGGTACAACGCAGATGCAGCTTGCCATGAGTTTGCGTACCCAGCGTCAGGTCGTGTTCGATATAACTGGCGCGGTTGTGTATTGCCTGCCGCATTGCATTGGATAACTGCGCGGTGTTGGTAAACACCTGCTGTAAAGGATGACCCAGCAAACTCTTGCTGCTCAGACCAAACAGGTTTTCCGCAGCGGGATTGAGATACGCAATACGTGATTCATCATTCAGCACGACGACGGCAGTAGAAAGATGTTCCGGGGTCAGAAGGTGGTTGGGCATAATGCTTTGTAGAAAGCAGGGAACATGCCAGCTACGATGAAGTTATTAAAGGTGTCCTTATTTTAATTTGGACAATTCAGTATTCAGGGCTTCAATATTAGATTGATGTAATTCTACCTGCTCGGTCAGCGACTTTACTTTTTCATCATATTTCGCCACATTTCGGCGCACACTCCCATCTTTGCCGCGTATAACTTCGGGGTTGTCTTGCCCGTCTTTCAAATTCGTCTGTGCTTCGGCAAGCAATTTCATTTCGAGATCCATCTCATCCTGCAAAATTTTTCGACGGGTTTCGTCGCGTCCCTTTTGCACATCTCCGTTCACCCTGGGGAAATCTGAGGGGGAAGCAGAATTGCGCGATTTTGCTTGCGTGCTTGCCGGTGGAGCCATCGTCGGGAGCGGCTCCAGAAATATCTTTTTGCTCCCCTTAATGGGTGCGCTGGAATAAGTCACATGACCGTCGGCATCTACCGATTTGTAAATTTCGGCTTGCGCCAGCGCGGGCACAATGCCAATCAAAACAAATAAATGCCGTAACTTCATGTTTATTTCCTCTCGCTAACTTGCCCAGTATAGGATAAGCATGGGATGTGGACAAACAAAAAGACCAAGAGTGCCGTTCCAATTGCATAACCGAAAGCGGCTTGTTTGCCTGGATGATTGAAATCCCCGATAATCCCCGCCTGTTTACGTTGTGTGTCCCCAGATGAATATCAAAACCCAGCGCGCCATCGACCGATACCTAGGTGTACCGATTTGCGCGCTGCTGTCGGGAGTGAATCGTGTTATTTATAACGGGCCTGACGGTGTACCGCCAACCAAAATTCTGGTGATTTTGCTTTCCGAGATGGGTAGCCTGGTACTGGCGCAGCCCATGTTTATGCGCCTCAAACAACAATATCCGGAGGCATCGATACACGTGTTGATGTTTGCCAAAAACCGCGAAGTACTAGATTTACTGGAAGTGGTTCCGCTGGAAAATGTGCTGACGCTGGATGACAGCTCATTCAAAAGTTTGGTCAAGGATAGCCTGTGGGCGATTCGCAGAATGCGCCAACTTAAAATCGATGCCGTAATAGATTGTGAATTGTTTGCACGCATCAGCAGCATTTTTTCTTACTTGTCCGGCGCGGCGTTCCGTGTGGGCTTTCATCCTCATACCCAGGAAGGCTTGTATCGCGGTTCGTTCATCAATCGCCCCGTGACCTACAATCCTTATCGGCATTTGACACAGCAGTTCTTGTCCCTAGCGGCGGCACTGGAGTCGCTGACCAGCCCGCCCAACAAACTCTTTCCGCAGCCCTACACGGGAAAAACTCCCGTGATGGAGTTTGCGGCGGGTGAACTTGAGATCATCCATAAAGAATTGCACAATTTTTTCCCGACGATACAGGGCAAAAAACTGGTGTTGATTTACCCCAGTGGCGGTATTTTACCGATACGCGCCTGGCCTTTGAAAAATTATTTCCAGCTGAGTAAAACTCTGCTGGATGAGGGTTATGCGGTGGGCGTGATCGGCCTGAAAGGTGATCGGGCAATCGCACAGCAAATAGTCGATCATTGCCAAAACAGCCACTGCGTGAACTTGGCAGGCTATACCAAATCGGTGCGCCACCTGCTGGCGGTATTTCATCGCGCCGCGTTACTGGTGACTAACGATGGCGGCCCCGGACAATTCGCCGCACTGACCCCGCAGCTGCCCACGATTATTTTTTTCGGCCCCGAAACGCCCGTGCTATACAAATCTCTCGGCAACAACACTTATAGCTTTCACCGCGCCCTGCCCTGTTCGCCCTGCCTCACGGCCTACAATCATCGCGCTTCGCCGTGCGATGGTGACAACCAATGCCTGAAGCAAATATCGCCCGAACAAGTGTTGGCAAAGGCGCGTGAAATGTTGGATGCGCCGGCAGGGCAGCCCGCATGAACCGGTTGCCCCATTTCACCGAGCATCCGCTGTTCGCCTGGCTATTCAAAAAACGGTTTATGAAATTCGCCACTGTCGGCGCGTCGGGCGTGGTGGTCAATTTAAGTGTGTTGTATCTCGGTCAAGAATTTTTGTTTAGTGCCATTCAAGCACCCGATACGCGCTTGACTATTTCGCTGGGATTGGCAATTTTTATCGCCACCATTAATAATTTCTTTTGGAATCGCGCCTGGACATGGCGTGATCGGCAGCACTCCCCCGACAAACACCTCGTTCTGCATTTCGGGCAATACGCACTGGCCTGTTGGGTGGGCATCGTGTTGCAATTTATTCTGACCAAACTGCTGGCATTGCATGTTCATTACCTGCTTGCGAACGCATCCGCCATCGTGTTTGCCAGCGTGTTCAATTTTTTGGTGAATAATTTCTGGACATTTCGCGGTCACAAAGCGGCGGATGAAATCGCTTTGCCGAACATTCCGAAACTGGATCCTGACCAATAACAATGAATTTATCCGATGCAAGGGTTCGGTTGGCTTGGTATGCGGTAGTCTGTGCACTGGCGGTGTTCACTTACTTTTACGGGCTAGACAGTCAGCACATCCCGAAGAACGGTGACGAATATCCCTACGAGCATATCGTTCGACTCACAGCGAATAGCGGTCATTGGTTGCCGCTGCAATCGGGCATGGACAACATGCGTAATACCAAACCGCCGCTGTTGTTTTGGCAAGGTATCGCCTCTACGAATTGGGGACAAGACTGGACGCTGTGGAAGCTGCGCTACCCCAGTGTGCTTTACACTTTGCTCACGGCAGCGATGTTATTCATGTTGGGCTGGAAACTTTCCGGGCAAATTGAGACAGGCTTTGTTGCCGCACTTACCTTCCTAGCATTTTTCACCACCTATCGCTTTGGCCGTCCATTTTTGACCAACGCGCCCGAAGTGTTTTGGCTATCTCTACCGTTTTTTGTGTTGTTGTACTGGCAGAAATTTTTTGCTTCGCGTTGGTTTATTCCGGCACTACTGGGCATCAGTATTGGCATCGGATTTTTGTATAAATCCTTCGCTCTGGGCTTACCCGTAACGCTGGCTTTGGTGGCCTGGTACGGGCATCAGCGGGACTATCGGGTGATGAGTTTCATCAGGCAGGATGCACTGAAAGTGTTTATCGCCGTTAGCGTGGCTGTGGCGATTTTTGGCTTATGGTTTTTATTCGACCCCTATCCCCAGGCGGTGTGGCAAGAGTTTGTCCTCGGCGAAAATGCGGGCAAGTTTGATGCGCATGAATCTAATTATGTGACCAAATTGTTGTGGGGTGGCTCCAGTATCTGGAGTTATACATTGGCATTTTTGACTAACGCGGGATTATTAACATTTGTCGTCATTGCATTGTTTGTTGTTGCGTACAAAAACCGTCAGTGCCTCAGCGAGGACGAAAAATTATTGTGGCTATTAGTCGCGGCATTTTTCATCAGCTTTGCTTTGCCCAGCCAACGTTCAGGGCGATACCTGTTAGATATCATGCCAGCGATGGCGTTGCTGTGCGCATTGAATTGGCAACGCATCAACCGTAAAGTATTTATTTCAACACTGCTGCTGGCGGGCACATTACTCTTTGGCTTGGTCACCCTCGCCGTGCGCCTGCAAAGCGAGATGAATAACACAGATTTATATTCCATCAGTTTTTGGTTGCTGTGTTTGGCGAGCGTTATTTTAATTGTGCTGGCGACAGCCCTGCCCGATTTCACCCGCCCCGCGACCACTGTAGTTACGCTGTTGATGTTGTTAGTTTTTGCAGCCTTCTTAAGACCTTTTGATGGCTTTGTGGGTAAATACAGCGCGGTTACGCAACGATACGTGGCGGGCAAAGTCGTTTGGGTGCCGTGCAATTTCCGTGCGCATGACGAGGGACACCGCTTCCTGTTGCCGGGAGCGGAAGTTTTCGGTTACAGCGAAGATCAAAACCTTGTGGCGGCTGACTTGGCTGGTCGATACGATTTGTTTGCAGTGCAGGAATCGCTGCAATCCGGAACAAAGCGTCTCCGTTGCCCGGATTGCAAAATTATCGGTCAGCGGCTTGATATACGCGGACGACAATCGTTGGACGAATTAAAAGACATGTTCTTTCACGGCAATTTTTTTGCGCATTTGTTCGTCAAAGAATTGCTGGTGGAATCGACAGCGGAAACAAAAAACATTCCGCCACAAACGTTCGCACAGATGTGCCGTTGAGGGAACCGGGATCAATGCACAACATTCAGATCGCGGCCAGCCAAATCGTTCAGCAGGTGATGCTGGACGGACGCAATCTCAATCAGATTCTGGATGCGTCGTTGCGCAAAAAATCGGTGTGGACGGCGGCTCAGCGCGCTGCTTTGCAAGACCTCAGTTACGGCACGTTGAGATATTTCGGGCAGCTGCAAGGACTGTTAAGTTTGCTACTGCACAAGCCGTTATCCGATGACCGCATCCGCTACTTGTTGCTGGTCGCGCTTTATCAATTGCAATACAGCAAGGCGGCGCAACATGCGGTGGTCGATCACGCGGTGAAATCCGCGCAGATGCAGCACGTCAAAGTGAGCGGCTTGGTGAATGCGATATTGCGCAATTTTTTGCGCCAGCAAACGGAGCTGTTGCAGCAAGTTGAACAGCGTGCCGAAGCGAAACATAATCATCCGCAGTGGTGGATAGACGAGCTGGAGAATCAATATGGGGCGATCAGCACGGCCATATTGGCTGCGGGCAATCAACATCCGCCGATGACGTTACGCATCAATCAGCGACGCGGTTCAGCCAACGATTATTTGGAGCAATTGGCGGAACAACAAATCGGCGCGTCGATTATCGAACCCGATGCGATTCAACTGGAAAAACCCGTTGGCGTGGACAAGCTGCCGGGATTTATTGAAGGTTTAATTTCCGTGCAAGATGCGGGCGCACAATACGCGGCAACCTTGCTGGATGTGCAGGATGGAATGCGTGTGCTGGATGCCTGTGCCGCACCTGGCGGGAAAACCGCGCATATCTTGGAACGCACAACGGTAGAGTTGCTGGCGATCGATAAAGACGATAAACGTTTGCAGCGCGTGATGGAGAATTTGCGACGGCTGGGTTTATCGGCATCGCTCAAGGCGGGTGATGCGGCTCAGCCTGATGATTGGTGGGATGGCGAGCCATTTGAGCGAATTTTGGCAGACGTGCCGTGTTCCGCGTCCGGCGTGGTACGCCGCCATCCCGACATCAAATGGTTGCGCCGCCGTGCCGATCTGGCCGGTTTTGCCGCGCAACAACTCAACATTTTGCAAGCATTGTGGCGAGTGTTGGCGCAAGATGGTAAATTGCTCTACGCGACTTGTTCGGTTTTTCAGCAAGAGAACGAGCAAGTTATCGCAGCGTTTTTATCGCAATATCCCGACGCGCGGCGATTGCCCGTCGCCTTACCCGATAACAGCACAGGACAACTGTTGCCCAATGACCGGCATGATGGATTTTTTTACTCGTTGCTACAAAAAGCCAGTTAGCTTTTTGTGTATCGCGCTGCTCGCCTGCTTATTCGCCGCAACGGTGAAGGCGGCGGGCATCACGGTCAACAAAGCCGCTGTGCGCGGCAGCGACGATGGCTATCATCTCACCGCCAACTACGACATCAACTTAACGATGGTGATGCAGCAGGCGTTATCACGCGGCATCACGTTGCACTTCGTGAGTGAATTCACACTCACCCGTCCGCGCTGGTATTGGATGGAAGAGGCTGTGTTCCAGAGCGAACAGACCATCAAGCTTTCTTACAATGTGCTGACGCGGCAATATCGTATTTCGCGCGGCTCGCTGCTGCAAAATTTCACATCCTTTGAAGATGCGCTCGCCATGCTGTCCAGGCAAACGTCCTCAGTGCTGCCCATTGGCCTTCCCAAACAAGACGACAGCTACCTTCCCGCGTGGATCAATCCTGCGGAGTGGATTAAGTCGGATGCCAACTATTTTGCGGCGGCCCGACTCAGTCTGGATACCGCGCAGCTGCCAAAATTGCTGCAAGTAAACGCTCTTACCGATAGCGATTGGACGCTCAACTCGGATTGGTATCGCTGGATAGTCACGCCACAAGAACTTTCCCAGGCAGGCAAAACCGAGTGAAAAACCTAATCATTCTGGGGGGCATATTCGGGGCAGTGTTGCTCTACCTGTTGTCGAGCAGCGGGGCAAACACTGAAGTCTTTTCATTCAACTACTCCGCACTGTTGTGGCTAACCGGCTTGCTTGCTTGCGGCTTGATGGGGTTGGCGGCTTATCAGTTTTGGCTGCTGCGCGCCAAGCTCAAACGCCAAGTTTTTGGCGCGAAGTTAACGTTGCGCCTTGTAGTATTTTTTTCATTGATTGCTGTGCTGCCGGGTATTTTAATTTACGCGGTATCCGTGCAATTTCTCGACAAAAGTATTGAATCCTGGTTTGATGTGCGCGTGGAAAAAGCTCTGGAAGGCGGGCTGAATTTGGGCAGGAATAGCCTGGACAACAGCCTGAAGGAGTTGGCGCAAAAAACCCAACTCGCCGCCACTTTGTTGGCAGAAAAAGATGTTGCGCAATATCAGCGCACGTTGAACCAGTTGGTCGATGACAAAATTGCGCAACAAGCCGGCCTGTTCGGTTTCGGGGGCGATTTGATCGCATCATCTTCCACGGAAATTGAACATCTGCCTGACATGCCGGACGGTGAATTATTGCGCATCATGCTGGATAAGGGCGGGTATTCGGTAATTGATACATTGCCGAACAAGGGACTGACACTGCGCGTGCTGGCGGTAGTGAATTCCAATACAACCCTAGGCGGGCAAGCTATTCTGCAATTCACACAAGCTGTACCCAAGCAGATTGAACAGGATGCCGAAGCCGTACAATCCGTTTATCGGGATTATCAGGAACTCACGCTGTCCCGCGTCGGATTGAAACGTCTTTACGCCATTACCTTAACGCTGTCCTTGCTGGTGGTTATGCTGACCGCCGTGTCGGCGGCATTTTTCATAAGCAACCGAATCGGGTCGTCGCTGGAAGCATTGGCGGAGGGTACTCGAGCCGTGGCGCAGGGTAATTTTTCAGGACAATATCCCGTGCAAACCCGCGATGAATTGGGCGCATTGACGGGATTATTCAACCAGATGACACGGCAGTTGTCCGATGCCAAAACCGCGAGTGAGTCGCAGCAACGACAAGTTGCGCGCGCCAAAAGTTATCTGGAAAGTGTGCTGACCCATCTTTCGTCAGGCGTGTTGGGCTTTGATGACGAGCTCAAATTGCGATCGGTGAACGCCAGCGCGGTACAGATATTGTCCGCGCCATTGAATCAGATGCAGCGCATGTCACTTTCAGCAATTGCCGAACAGTATCCGCTACTCAATTCATTTTGCGTTACGGTTAGTTCGGCTTTTGCCGAAGCGGACAATGTTGACTGGCAACGTCAAATAGAGCGCATCAGTAAAAATGGCAATCAGATTTTGTTGATGCGCGGCACGCGGTTGCCGCAAGGTTCAGGAGCGGGTTACGTGGTGGTGTTCGACGACATCAGCCACTTGTTACAGGCGGAGCGCCAAGCCGCATGGGGCGAGGTGGCGCGCCGTTTGGCGCATGAAATCAAGAATCCGCTCACCCCCATTCAGCTTTCCGCAGAACGTCTGCAATACAAACTGAGTGACAAGTTGCCAAAGGAAGATATGCAATTTTTATCGCGCACCACGGATACGATAGTGCAACAAGTTGCGGCGATGAAAAACATGGTCAACGATTTTGCCGATTACGCACGTGGCCCGGCACTGAAATTAACCCGTCTAGAATTGCACCCTTTGATTCTTGAAGTATTGGGTTTGTATGAAGCACATACCATTGCCATTCGGCTCAACCTGGCAGCGGCGCAAAGTTATGTGAACGGCGATGCCACACGCTTGCGGCAGGTGATACACAATCTGTTACAGAACGCCCAGGATGCTTTGCATGGCAGGGATAATCCGCAAGTCACACTCAGCACATCAATCAGGAATAACAGCCTGCATTTGAAGGTTGAGGACAATGGTGCGGGGTTTTCTGAAGGCGTGTTATCACGCACCTTCGAGCCATATATGACAACCAAACCCAAGGGGACAGGACTGGGTTTGGCGATTGTGAAAAAAATAATCGAAGAACATGGCGGACAGATCAACATCGCAAATGGCGCAAGCGGCGGCGCGATGGTTAACATTATTTTGCCGTTGGCAGAGGAGGCGTGATGGCTGGTGAACAGATTCTGGTAGTGGATGATGAAATTGGCATTCGTGAATTACTCGCGGAAATTTTATCGGACGAGGGTTATCAGGTGTACCTCGCGGAAAACGCCGAACAGGCACGGGCGTTTCGCTATGAGCGGGAGCCCGACCTGGTTTTGCTGGACATCTGGATGCCCGACACCGATGGCGTGACGCTCCTTAAAGAATGGGTCGAGCAAGACTTGCTGACTATGCCCGTGGTGATGATGTCTGGTCACGGCACAATAGAAACGGCCGTGGAAGCCACGCGCATCGGCGCGGTCGATTTTCTGGAAAAACCGGTCGCCCTGAAAAGGTTACTGGCTACGATCAGCAAAGCCATTCAGGGGGGTGAGTCCAAAGCACAGCCATTGCAATCCGGTGTGGGGAGCCAATATGCCATTGGGAATGGACTATCACTGCCTTTGGATTTGCCACTGCGTGAAGCACGCGAGCATTTTGATACGCTTTACTTTGATTACCATTTGCACAAAGAAGCGGGCAATGTTACCCGAATAGCTGAAAAAGTCGGATTAGAGCGCACCCATCTCTACAGAAAACTCAAGCAGTTAGGCCTTAAATTCAATAAAAAAGGTGATGAGGATACGCGCTAAACTGACAGTGCGGTTGCCCTAATCGGGGTGCTGCGGCATAATCGTAAACCCAAGAGAATAAATTCAATGCGCCTCGGTAGGATTATTCGCCGAGGCGGCTTCGTCTAAACCGTCCGTAAACAGGGCTTTTAAGAGGTGCTAGAAATGGCTGCAACGCGAAATATCACTCCACCAAAATATAATGACATCACCGGCGCAATTCGTATGCTGGCGGTGGATGCTGTACAAAAAGCCAATTCCGGTCACCCGGGTGCGCCGATGGGTATGGCGGAAATCGCCGACGTATTGTGGAATCATCATCTGCGTCATAACCCGGCCAATCCAAAATGGCCCGGACGTGACCGTTTTATGATGTCTAACGGCCACGGCTCCATGTTGGTTTATGCATTGCTGCATCTGTCGGGTTACGACCTGCCGATCGAAGAATTGAAACGCTTTCGTCAAATGCATTCCAAGACTCCGGGGCACCCTGAATATGGTTATACCGCTGGTGTTGAAACAACTGGCGGTCCTCTGGGTCAGGGTATCACCAATGCAGTTGGGATGGCGATGGCTGAAAAACTTCTGGCCGCCGAATTCAACAAACCCGGTCACGAGATCGTTGATCACCACACCTATGTGTTCATGGGTGACGGCTGCATGATGGAAGGCATTTCGCACGAGGCGTGCGCACTGGCCGGAACTTGGGGCTTGGGCAAATTGATTGTATTCTGGGATGATAACAATATCTCTATCGACGGTCACATCGATGGTTGGTACACCGACGACACGCCGAAACGTTTTGAAGCTTATGGCTGGCATGTCATCGCGGATGTGCAAGGTCACGACAGCAAAGCAATCGATGCGGCAATCAATGCCGGCAAGGCTGTCACCGACAAGCCGACGCTGATTTGCTGCAAAACGGTCATCGGTGCAGGATCACCAAACAAAGAAGGCACACATGATGTACATGGTGCTGCGTTGGGTGATGCAGAAGTGGCCGCAACGCGCGTGCACATTGGCTGGAATTACCCCCCGTTCGAAATCCCCAAACATGTTTATGAAGCATGGGATGCGCGAACCAAAGGCGAAGGGTTGGAAAAGCTGTGGAATAATAAGTTTGCCGAATACAAGGCCGCATTCCCGAAAGAAGCTGCTGAATTTGAGCGTCGTACCAAGGGCGATCTCCCAGCTAACTGGGCAGAACATGCTGCCAAAGCGATTGCTGATATCAATACAAAAGGCGAAACTATTGCGACTCGCAAAGCTTCACAAAACGCTATCAATGCGCTGGTTCCGGTATTGCCAGAATTTTTGGGCGGTTCGGCAGACTTGACTGGTTCCAACTTGACCAACTGGACAGGTGCTCATCATGTGAGCGGCAAAAAGCCCGGAAATTACATCAGCTATGGTGTGCGTGAATTTGGCATGTCGCACATCATGAACGGTATGGCACTGCATGGCGGACTGTTGCCGTTCGGTGGAACATTCCTGATGTTCTCCGAGTATGCGCGCAATGCTTTGCGTATGTCGGCACTAATGAAGCAGCGCGTGATCTACGTATTTACCCACGACTCTATTGGCTTGGGCGAAGATGGTCCGACACATCAACCGGTCGAACAAACGGCCACGTTGCGTTATATCCCCAATATGGAAGTTTGGCGGCCTTGCGATACTGTGGAATCTGTTGTGAGTTGGGTAGCTGCCGTTGAACGCAAAGATGGTCCATCCAGCCTGATTTTTAGCCGTCAGAATCTGGCGTTCCAAAAACGCGATGCGGCGCAAATTGCCAACATCCGTAAGGGCGCATACATTTTGTCTGAAGCAGCGGGCGGCAAGCCGCAAGCGGTAATTATTGCAACCGGATCGGAAGTAGATTTGGCAATGAAATCTCAGGCAATCTTGGCTGCGGAAGGCATCAATGTGCGCGTTGTATCCATGCCGTCAACCAACGTGTTTGACAAGCAAGACCAGGCTTACAAAGACAGCGTGTTGCCAAACGGCGTTAAACGCGTTTCAGTCGAAGCAGGTGTGACGGGCGGTTGGTACAAGTACGTTGGCTTGGATGGTGTGGTAATTGGAATGGATAGCTTCGGCGAATCTGCTCCGGCACCTGAATTGTTCAAGCATTTTGGGTTTACGACCGAGAAGGTTGTGGCGGCGGTGAAGAAAGTTATTGCAGGATAATAATTGAAACGCAAAGTGCGCGGGATCTTAAAGACGCACCAAACATTTTTTTACTTAAATCGGGAGAAATAAAATGGCAATTAAAGTAGGTATCAATGGCTTTGGTCGTATCGGTCGTATGGTGTTTCGTGCTGCTGCAAAAGACTTTCCTGAAATCGAAGTGGTGGCTATCAATGACCTGTTGGAGCCCGATTATTTGGCTTACATGCTCAAATACGATTCCGTACACGGTCGTTTCAATGGTGACGTTTCGGTAAGTGGTAACAACTTGGTGGTGAACGGCAAAAATATTCGCCTGACTGCGGAACGCGACCCTGCTAATCTGAAATGGAATGAAGTGGGTGCGGATATCGTGATCGAATGCACGGGTTTCTTCCTGACCAAAGATACTTGCCAAGCACACATTAAAGCGGGCGCAAAAAAAGTGGTTCAATCCGCACCGAGCAAAGACGACACACCGATGTTTGTGTACGGCGTGAATCACGCGACATATAAAGGTGAGGCAATTGTTTCAGCAGCGTCTTGCACCACAAACGCATTGGCTCCGGTGGCCAAAGTGTTGAACGACACATTCGGTATCAAACGTGGTTTGATGACCACTGTTCATGCGGCAACTGCAACGCAAAAAACCGTGGATGGCCCCTCTGCCAAAGATTGGCGCGGTGGTCGCGGCATCTTGGAAAACATTATCCCTTCTTCCACGGGTGCGGCTAAAGCAGTAGGCGTGGTAATTCCTGAGCTGAACAAAAAACTGACGGGTATGGCTTTCCGCGTTCCGACTTCCGATGTGTCTGTCGTTGATTTGACTGTTGAGTTGAACAAGGCTGCGACTTACGATGAAATCTGTTCCGCCATGAAAGCTGCTTCCGAAAGCGGTCCGTTAAAAGGCGTGTTGGGTTATACCTCGGATGACGTGGTTTCCACCGACTTCCGTGGTTGCACTAACCCGTCTATTTTTGATTCCAAAGCCGGCATTGCACTCGATCCTACTTTTGTCAAAGTGGTGGCTTGGTATGACAACGAATATGGTTATACCTGCAACTTGATGCGCATGGTTGGTCACATCGCAAAATAATCCAATTTTCGTCGCCATGCGTTGTTGCTCGCAAAGAATTACTTCTTGCATATTTGGTCTATATGCGGCGGCGTAATTTTTTGCTTGCGCCTAGCCTGGCTTAGAAATTTGAATTATTAGCACGCTCTCCTCTTTACGATAGTTTTAAGGAAAAAATCATGTCTGTTATTAAAATGACCGATCTGGATCTCAAGGGCAAACGCGTCCTGATTCGTTCGGATTTGAACGTGCCGGTAAAAGACGGTGTGGTGACTTCGGATGCGCGTATCACTGCGTCGATGGCGACGATTAACTTCGCGTTGAAAGCAGGTGCAAAAGTAATGGTGACTTCTCATTTGGGTCGCCCTGAAGAAGGCGTTTACTCGGAAGAAAATTCACTCAAGCCGGTTGCCAATACCATTGCCAACAAATTGGGCAAGCCAGTTCGTTTGATTAAAGATTGGGTCAATGGTGGCTTCAATGTTGCCGACGGTGAATTGGTGCTGCTGGAGAACTGCCGTTTCAATAAAGGCGAAAAGAAAAGCACCGATGAAACCTCGCAGAAATACGCGGCTTTATGCGACGTATTCGTCATGGACGCATTTGGTACAGCGCATCGTGCCGAAGCGTCAACACATGGCGTGGCGAAATATGCACCGGTTGCGGCAGCGGGAATTTTGCTGACGGAAGAGTTGGAGGCATTGACTAAGGCCCTGCTTAACCCAACTCGTCCTATGGTGGCAATTGTTGGCGGCTCTAAAGTTTCGACCAAGTTAACAGTTTTGGAGTCCCTGTCAGAAAAGTGCGAGCAATTGGTGGTGGGTGGTGGTATCGCCAACACCTTCCTCAAAGCAACTGGTCATCCAGTTGGCAAATCACTTTGCGAAAATGACCTTGTTCCGACTGCACAGGCATTGATCGCCAAGATGACGGCACGTGGCGCGACCATTCCAATTGCTACCGACGTAGTGGTAGGCACAGCTGCGCCGTTCTTGCCAGGCAATGAAAACACGCCAGCGATTTTGAAAAATGCAAAAGATGTTGCTGATGATGAGATGATTTTTGATATTGGCCCCAACTCTGCTCAAGCGATTGTGGACATAATCATGAATGCGGGGACAGTCGTTTGGAACGGCCCTGTTGGTGTGTTTGAATACGACCAATTTGGTGAAGGAACCAAAGCGATTGCAATGGCGATTGCCAACACCAAAGCCTTTACCTTGGCGGGTGGTGGCGACACGATTGCGGCGATTCAGAAGTATGACATCTATGACAAAGTGTCATACATTTCGACGGCTGGCGGTGCATTCTTAGAATTCTTGGAAGGTAAAACCTTGCCCGCAGTGGAAATTCTTGAGCAACGTGCTGGAAAATAATTGGAAAGCTTAAATACATAAATGCTGCGCAAAACAAAAATAGTTGCAACGTTGGGTCCCGCCTCCAGTAGTCAAAAAGTGCTGGAGCAAATGATCCGTGCCGGAGTGGATTTGGTGCGCATGAACTTTTCGCACGGCTCTGCGGAAGACCACATGAAGCGTGCCGAAACCGTGCGTGCCGCCGCCAAGGCGGTAGGTCGCACAGTGGGTATTCTGGCTGATTTGCAAGGGCCCAAGATACGTGTGCGCAAATTCGAGAACGACAAAATTATATTGAATAAAGGTGACGCGTTTATTCTCGATGCCGCACATGATGGCCTTGGTAATCAACAACGCGTGGGTTTGGATTACAAAGAGCTGCCGAATGATGTGGATGTTGGCACGGTGTTATTGTTGAACGACGGCATGTTGGAGTTCCATGTCACCAGTGTTAAAGGCACTGAAGTTCACTGTGTGGTGGTGCGTGGCGGCGTGTTGTCGAACAACAAGGGTATCAACCGCAAAGGTGGCGGATTGACTGCTCCCGCGCTTACCGACAAAGATAAAGAAGACATCAAAACCGCCGCACTGATTAAGGCGGATTATCTGGCGGTATCTTTCCCGCGTACGGGCGACGATATGCGTTTGGCGCGTAAACTCATGGAAGCCGCTGGTGGTAAAAGCATGTTGATGGCAAAAATCGAACGTGCCGAAGCGATACCGGTATTAGCCGACATCATCGACGCTTCCGATGCCATCATGGTCGCACGCGGTGATTTGAGCGTTGAGGTGGGCGATGCGGCGGTACCCGGTTTGCAAAAGAAAATGATCAAAATGGCGCGGGCAAAAAATCGCCTGGTGATTACCGCAACACAAATGATGGAGTCGATGATTACCAATCCGATTCCAACTCGTGCTGAAGTTTCTGACGTGGCAAACGCGGTGCTGGATGGTACGGACGCAGTAATGTTATCGGCTGAAACAGCGGTAGGGGATTATCCGATTGAGACCATTGAAGCGATGGCGCGTATTTGCTTGAACGCTGAGCGCGAAGGGGATGAGCAGGCCATCGACCGCCGCAACATTTCGGGAAAATTTACCCGAGTGGATCAATCTATCGCCATCGCCGCGCTGTTTGCTGCGGCGCATTTTAAGGTTAAGGCGATTGTTGCGATGACACAATCGGGTTCAACTCCGTTATGGATGTCGCGTATGAATTGCGGCGTGCCTATTTTTGCAATGACACCCGTGCAGGAAACTTTGACCAAAGTAACTTTGTTCAGCGGTGTTCACCCCATTGCGTTTCATTCAAGCGCAAACAATCAAACCGACGAGCTCAACAATGCGGAACAAAGTTTGCTGGATTTGGGTTTGATCAAAAAAGGTGACATGGTTGTGATGACCATAGGTGAAGCGGTCGGCAGAACAGGGCATACCAACACGCTGAAAATTATTTGCGCGGGTGAACGTCACGCAATGAGCTAGCTGGAAATATGTAATTTGTAGACGCGAAATATAATGAAAGAACCATTCGCATCAAACAAGTAGCACCAATTTGTAATTTATTGTTAATCAGGAGGACATCATGGCTTTAGTATCAATGCGTCAACTACTCGACCACGCAGCGGAAAATGGTTACGGCTTACCCGCATTCAACGTGAACAATCTGGAACAGGTAAAAGCCATTATGGAAGCGGCTGACGAATGCAATAGCCCGGTCATCATGCAGGGTTCGGCGGGTGCGCGCAAATACGCGGGCGAACCATTCTTGCGTCATCTGATTGAGGCGGCGATCGAGATGTACCCGCACATTCCAGTCGTGATGCACCAAGATCACGGCGCGTCACCGGCGGTATGTATCAATGCCATCAAATCGCGTTTTTCCAGCGTAATGATGGACGGTTCGCTGAAAGAAGATGCCAAGACACCCGCATCATTTGAATACAACGTGGATGTCACCCGCCGCGTGGTGGAAATGTCCCATGCGGTAGGCGTTTCGGTTGAAGGCGAACTGGGCTGTTTGGGTTCGCTGGAATCCGGCATGGGTGAAAAAGAAGATGGTCACGGTGCGGAAGGCGTATTGAGCCACGATCAATTGCTGACCGATCCGAACGAAGCAGCCGAATTCGTCAAACTGACCCAAGTGGATGCTTTGGCGATCGCTATCGGCACATCACACGGCGCGTACAAATTTACCAAGCCACCCACAGGCGATACCCTGGCGATCAGCCGCATCAAAGAAATCCATGCGCGTATTCCCAATACTCACCTCGTGATGCATGGCTCATCCTCCGTGCCTCAGGAATGGCTGGAAGTGATCAACCAATTTGGTGGCGCAATGCCGCAAACTTACGGGGTGCCTGTTGCGGAAATTGTTGAAGGTATCAAACACGGCGTACGTAAAATCAATATCGATACCGATTTGCGCATGGCTTCCACAGGCGCGACTCGTCGTTACTTGGCACAAAATCCCAAAGACTTCGATCCGCGTAAATTCCTTGCGGAAACCACCAAGGCAATGCGTGCGATTTGCAAAGCACGTTACGAAGCGTTTGGCTCCGCAGGTCAGGCCGCGAAAATCAAACCTCTTTCGCTCGATGCCATGGCAACACGCTATGCCAAAGGTGAGTTGAACGCGGTTGTAAAATAAGCGTTCTTTTTAATCGTCATAAAACAAAAGCGACCTTCGGGGGAGCCGTTCCGCAAAGGTGTGTAGATAATTGTAATACTAAGCGTATAATCCCTTCTAGTGCAAGCTAGAGGGGATTATCATTTCCGGTACAAAATCTTCTGCAGCAAATACGGGCCGCGTGCCCGCCGAAGCTGATGGCATACAGGTCAATTTCTGCAAGAATCCATCTTGTCAGAACTACGGTGTCCCAGCCATGGACGTTTCCGGCAACAGCAAAAACGTAAGTGATGGCTACGTAGCCAGTTCGGGCGGATCGAATACCGCTCTTTTCAAATGCAAGTTATGCAATGAATTTCCACCGATTAAAAGCAACGCAGCCATTGCGGAAGAACTGACACGACTTCTTGCGGATTTGGCATTAATGCCAGACCCCTCCTGTCCGGATGAATCCTGTTCAAACCACATCGTGCCAGTCGGTAAAGGCTACCAGTCCATTGGTTTATCTCCCTCCGGCTCACAACGTTATCGCTGCAATGTTTGCAAAAAAACCTTCTCGGTTGGTAAATCCACCACGAGACAGAAGCAGCCTCACAAAAATCGGTTGATATTTTCGTTGCTGATGAATAAATCGCCCATGCGCCGAATTTGCGAGGTCGCCGACATCGGCTCGGAAGGCTTGTACGGGAAAATCGACTTTCTTTATCGGCAGTCTCTCGCTTTTGCGGCTGACCGTGAAAAGCGGCTATTGGCCGGCATGGCTATCCCAAGGCTTTACATAGGCGTTGACCGTCAAGACTACATGGTGAATTGGAATCGGCGCGAGGATCGTCGCAATGTGATGCTGCATGCTGTTGGCTCTGCTGACAATGGAACGGGTTACGTTTTTGGCATGCACCTCAACTACGATCCAGCACTAGACTCTGATGTGATTGAGATGAATGCCCTTGCAGTAGGAGACTATCAGTCCAAACTACCGTTCAGGCGTGTTGGCGCGCGTTTAAAATTACCCAGTCGTGCGCGGTGTAAAACTACCCAGAG
>CAZSPN010000037.1:21042-23695 GCA_964608835.1 uncultured Gallionella sp. | reverse complement strand
AATTTTGAATCAGCAGAGTACCTCTAAATGGGTCAGTTTTCGGTTAGCGGCAACAGATATTACACTCCTAACACCTTGAATGTCAAGGTAAATATATCTTGCATTGGCTTTTAACTTGGGTAATCTCCTCAACACGGCAGCCAAAATTCACTGCCAAATTTGGAGATAGCAATGGATAACGGCAATGATGATTTTAGCAACAAACCGCAAATTTTTACGGACAAGCAACCCTTAGCCAAGAAAAAATTCATTCCTCCCACGCGCACCCATCAAGAGATCAAAAAGCGTATTCAAGAAAAGCACATATTAACCCTGAGTTTTTTAGGCAGCGGAGAGGTTTGGACGACGATGAAAATGGTATCCAATCTGCTTCAATTAGGGGTTCGCCAGACTCAAACCACGCTATCTCACATGGTGCGCGACAACCTGCTAAAAACCGAGAGCTTGAGTGGAGGGTTACGCCTGTATGGTATTTCACCGCTAGGCCTTGCATATATCAACAAGGCAGGCACATGCCCAGCTTTCTCGCTGGGTAAAACTATTCCGCGCACCGTCGATCATCATCTTGTGATTCAAAAAATTCGCCTTGAATTGGAAAAATACTACGGCGCAGAAAACTGGGTGACTGGAAAAGCCTTGTACAAATTAAAGTTGTTCAAAAATATCCCCGACGCTTTATTTACCCATCGGCATCGCTACTTTGCTATTGAAAGTGAACTCAACGTCAAATCTCGGCAGCGAATGAAGGAGGTACTCAAAAACTACTGCACAGGCTTTTATGATTTGAATGATCCATTGTGTCCACTTCATTATGTAATTTACTTTACCCCGCACGTCGAGGCGGTTCGTGACCTTATCGATGAATTTGTCCCGGCAGAATTCAGAAGACGGTTTTTGGTAATCCATACTGATGAGGAGATTAAGCCTTATCAAATAGAAGAGCGGCATTACCTAGATACTGATTTGCACTGCTTACTCTTTCCCTCGAAGGAATGAATAACCACGCAACATTTTTGTCGAGTGTAATTGCAAGGCTCGATGCGCGTAAAAACCGCTTGCTCTTAACGGCACAAGTTGGTTTACCGGCGCATCAATTTGATGCCTACCGAAAAATATTACTCGATGAACTTGGCAAAAATGGATTTGAACAGGACTTGGCAGAAGTCCTGTTGCAGCACAATGGAAATGGAACGGGCGGGAACATACCAGCAAAGAAAGGGGGTGCCTTATGAGTGAACGAATCTATCCAAACTGTGATTCGGTTCAAACCTCAGATGACGGTTATATCAATTGCTGAACTGAACCTGCTCGAATCTCTATTGCCTGAAGTTATATTGGCAATGCAGGAACTGCAAAGTAACAGCGCAACAGAATTGATAACTGAATCCGCCATTGCAACAGAACTGGAAACTGATTGCTGCAAATAATGATCTATTGTTGGTAGTGAAGCGTAAAATTACGCTTCACTACTGATCATATTAACAGCACGATTGAATCATCCCGCATCAAACGGTATCGCACCACGCATCACAATGAGCGAACTATAAAGGAATCATCATGCACATCGCCCTCTATGCCCGCGTATCAACAACGAGACAGGCTGACAACGATTTATCCATACCCGATCAACTGTGCCAGCTACAAAACTGGGCAAAGGTTAACGGGCATTTGATCGTCAAGGAGTACATAGAGCCAGGCGCATCGGCCACCAGCGAAAAGCGACCCGTTTTTCAGCAGATGTTCAGTGATGCGATGCTGAAGCCCGCTGCATTTGAAGCTGTCATCGTGCATAGCCATTCCCGATTTTATCGGGATGGCATTGAAGCGGCGGTGCATGAACGCAAGCTTAATAAGAATGGCGTTAAGCTGGTATCGATAACCCAGCAAACCAGTGACGATGCCAGCGGTGAACTGGTGCGCAATGTGATCCGCATGTTCGATGGTTATCAGAGCGCGGAAAACTCCAAACACGTAAGCAGAGCCATGAAGGAGAACGCCAGACAAGGATACTTTAACGGCTCTAAGCCGCCTTATGGCTACGCAGCTATCGCTACCGACCGACCTGCCAGCCGTGGGCGGATTAAGAAGAAACTCGCCCTGAACGATGATGAAGCCGATGTAGTACGGCAAATGTATGACTGGTATCTAAATGGGCTAGATGGGCGCGTGATGGGCTGCAAGGAAATTGTGAAGCATCTATCTGACAAAAATGTAACCATGCGCGGTAGCGCGTGGAGTGTGCAAAAGATACATACGCTGTTGTCGGACACGTTGTATATGGGCGATTATTATTTCAACGTGATCGATTCCAAGACAGGTAAAAAACGCCCCCCCGATGAATGGGTTAAAACACCTATTCCAGCCATTGTAGATGCGGCTGTATTTGAGCAAGTCCGTATTAAGCGTGAAGCCCGTGCGCCGAATAAAATCCCACCGCGTCGGGTGAACTCTCCTAACTTGCTAACAGGATTATTAAAATGCGGTATCTGTGGTCATGCCATGACGTTAGTAACGGGCAAGAGCGGCAAGTATCGTTATTACAAATGCGCCAGCCGACACAATCAAGGTAATCATGCCTGTAGCAGTGGCAACCTAGCAATGGAAAAGCTGGATAGCACGGTGCTAACCCAATTGGCAGATAAGGTGTTCGTGC
>CAZSPN010000037.1:0-21032 GCA_964608835.1 uncultured Gallionella sp. | reverse complement strand
TTCGTGCCGGATCGCTTGAACTCAATGATGGCTGCGCTACGCGAACATCTCCTGACTTCCCGTAACGGGCAGCAAGGACGCATCAATGAGTTGAACAAACAGCTCAAGAAAGTGGAAGAACGCCAACAGCGTTTATTGGAAGCGATTGAAACAGGGATTGTGGAACTGGATGAAACCACGCAACGCCGGGCGCAACAGTTAAAGGCATCCCGTGAAGCCGTGTTGATAGAGCTGGCAGGCGTGCGCAGTGAAACGACTGTACCCGTGACGGATTATTTGAAAGCCAGCCAGGTGGAAGTATTGGGTAAGGTACTACGGCATAAATTGCTGGTGAACGGTTCACCTTTAGCCAAAGACTATTTGAATATCCTGGTGGATGAAATTGTGGTGGAAGACAAGACCGCCACGATCAAAGGCAGTTATGCGGCGTTAGCCCAAACCTTGCAGAAAATAAAAATGGGCAACTTGAATAATCAAGTGCCCAGTTTTATACCATCATGGTGCGCCCGGAGCGATTCGAACGCCCGACCCCTTGGTTCGTAGCCAAGTACTCTATCCATCTGAGCTACGGGCGCAAAAACAAAAAATACCCTTGGCGGAGAGGGAGGGATTCGAACCCTCGATTCAGGTTTTGGCCCGAATGCTCCCTTAGCAGGGGAGTGCCTTCGACCTCTCGGCCACCTCTCCGAAGGCCGCGCATCATAATGCAGTCGATGCTAAAGGTCAACGCGCAGATTAGAAACACAATCCCCGCAACTTAGTCTCGTCCGGTTGGTGTACCACCCCGCGCTCGGTGATGAGTGCAGTTACCAGTCGGGCCGGAGTCACATCAAAGCCATAATTTGCCACGGGTGAATTGGGCGGTGTGACGCGCACCGTGTGTATCTTTCCATCTTCAGTCTGCCCACTTATGTGCGTCACTTCTTCCGCAGCGCGTTCTTCAATGGGAATTTCCTGTACACCGTCTTGCAGCGTCCAATCTATGGTGGGGGTGGGTAGTGCCACGTAGAACGGCACGCCATTATCGTGCGCCGCGAGTGCTTTGAGATAAGTGCCGATTTTGTTGCACACATCGCCGCGCGCGGTCACGCGGTCGCAGCCAACGATGGCCATATCCACCTTGTCATGCTGCATCAGATGACCACCCGCGTTATCGACAATAATGGTATGCGCCACGCCTTGCTGCCCCAGTTCCCACGCTGTGAGACTTGCGCCCTGATTGCGTGGACGGGTTTCGTCCACCCACACATGCAGCGGAATACCTTCCTCCATAGCGGCGTAGATCGGCGCGAGTGCCGTACCCCAATCCACTGTCGCCAGCCAGCCAGCATTGCAGTGAGTAAGGATATTCACTGTGCGCCCAGTGCGTTGATGAATGGCGCGGATGAGGTCGCAGCCATGCCGTCCGATAGCTTGGTTGATTGCCACATCTTCATCTGCAATCGTAGCGGCTTCACGCCAAGCAGCAGCAGCGCGTTGTTCCTCAGTCAGTGGTGCAAGCATGGTGCGCATGCGCTCGATACCCCAACGCAAATTCACCGCCGTGGGACGAGCCGCCAGCAACATGTCGCAAGTCGCTTGCAATGCCGCATCCGACGCATGATGGTACATCGACAACGCTACGCCATAGGCACCAGTTACGCCGATTAGCGGCGCACCGCGCACCTGCATATCCTTTATCGCGCGCTCCGCATCGCGCATGTTTTCCAAGAGCACAGTGACGAACTGATGGGGAAGTTTTGTCTGGTCGATGATCTCCACTGCCGTGTTGTCAGTGGTTGGCCAGATGGTGCGTTGAGGATGTCCGTAAACTTTCATTGTTTAGACTTTCGTAGGGTGTGACGATTTTCAATAAGACAAAATCCGCATCGACAAATCCACTGCGTGTAAATCTTTAGTCAGTGTGCCAATGGAAATTCGATCCACGCCAGTCAACGCAACTTCGCGCAAGGTGGCGAGTGTGATGCCGCCGGAGGCTTCCAGTTTGGCGCGTTTGGCGGTGAGTTGTACGGCAGCGCGTAAGCCTGCCAAATCAAAATTGTCGAGCAAAATTAACTTTGCACCCGCGCCGAGTGCTTCTTCCAATTGCACGAGATTTTCCACTTCGATTTGCACGCTGACATCTGGCTTGTCCAGGCGGAAGGCTTGCGCCAATACTGCCTTAATGCCACCCGCTGCGGCGATGTGATTTTCTTTGATGAGGATGCCGTCGTATAAACCAAAGCGTTGGTTGTATCCACCACCCACTCGTACCGCATACTTTTGCGCATGGCGTAACCCAGGGAGAGTTTTGCGAGTGTCCATGATTTTGACTGGTAAACCCGCTACCGCATCGACGTATTGTTTAGTCTTGGTTGCTGTGCCAGATAAGGTTTGCAGCAGATTCAACGCACTGCGTTCGGCGGTGAGCAAGGCGCGCGCTTTGCCGCGCATCTCGCAGAGTAATTGCCCTGCCTTGATTGCATCGCCATCTTTTGCCAGCCAGTGGATTTCGCAATCGGGGTCTTGCGGATGGAAGCATCCATCGAACCATTGCGTGCCACATAACACGGCATCTTCGCGGGTGATGATTTGCGCGGTGACGACCAAATCCTTCGGCAGAAGCTGAGCAGTCAAGTCACCGCTGTAAATATCTTCATTCATCGAATTGGTAACGTTAAGGTGTATTTGTGGCGACAATCTTGGTATGGGCATGGTTGATGTGCATCAAGGGGTATTTGGTTGGCTGGAGTATAAAGGAAGCCATGCGGACTTGAAATTATCCAAGCGTACCCCATCTGCCGAGTAGAGAAATTTAATGCAAGGAGGACATCATGCGTTTCGACAAATTTACGACCAAGTTACAACAAGCCTTATCCGATGCGCAGAGTTTAGCGGTCGGCGCGGATAATCAGTTTATCGAGCCGCAGCATTTGTTGTTGGCGATGCTGAATGATGCGGATAGCGGCGCGGCTTCTTTGCTGGCGCGTGCGGGAGGCAATGTTAACGCGCTAAAGACCGCGTTAAATGACGCTGTGTCACGCCTGCCCAAGGTAGAAGGGCATAGCGGCGAAGTGCAAGTTGGGCGCGACTTATCCAATCTATTCAATCTCACCGACAAGGCGGCACAAAAGCGCGGTGATCAATTCATCGCGTTGGAAATGTTTTTGCTTGCCGCGTGTGATGACAAAGGTGAAACGGGGCGTTTGCTCAAGCAACATGGCGTGGCGCGTGCCCCTTTGGAACAGGCCATCAATGCCGTGCGTGGCGGCGAATCGGTTGGTTCGCAAGAAGCCGAAGGGCAGCGCGAATCATTGAAAAAATACACTATCGACCTGACCGAGCGCGCGAGGCAGGGCAAGCTTGATCCTGTGATCGGACGCGATGATGAAATTCGCCGTGCGATACAAGTGTTGCAACGCCGTACTAAAAATAATCCCGTATTGATTGGTGAGCCAGGCGTGGGTAAGACCGCTATCGTAGAAGGGCTGGCGCAGCGCATAGTGAATGGCGAAGTGCCGGAATCTCTTAAAGGTAAGAAGGTATTGAGCCTCGACATGGCGGCTCTGTTGGCGGGTGCAAAATATCGCGGCGAATTTGAAGAGCGTTTGAAGAATGTGTTGAAAGAGCTGGCGCAGGATGAAGGTCAAACCATTGTTTTTATCGACGAGCTGCACACCATGGTGGGCGCGGGTAAATCAGAAGGTGCGATGGATGCGGGCAATATGTTGAAGCCTGCATTGGCGCGCGGTGAATTGCATTGCGTGGGCGCGACTACGCTGGACGAATATCGTAAATACATCGAAAAAGATGCCGCACTGGAACGTCGCTTCCAAAAGGTGTTGGTGGAAGAACCTAGTGTGGAATCCACTATCGCTATCTTGCGCGGCTTACAGGAACGTTACGAATTGCATCACGGTGTGGATATCACCGATCCCGCTATCGTCGCGGCGGCTGAATTATCCAACCGCTATATCACAGATCGATTTTTGCCCGACAAGGCAATCGACCTAATCGATGAAGCAGCAGCGCGCGTCAAAATGGAAATCGACTCCAAACCCGAAGTAATGGATAAGCTGGATCGTCGTTTGATCCAGTTGAAAATTGAGCGGGAGGCAGTTAAAAAAGAAAAAGACGAAGCCTCGAAAAAACGCTTCGAGTTGATCGAAGACGAAATCAAAAAACTGGAACGCGAGTACGCCGATCTGGAGGAAATCTGGAAAGCGGAAAAAGGTGCAGCGCAAGGCACGGCGCACCTCAAAGAAGAAATGGAAAAGGTGCGCGCCGAGATTGTCCGTTTGCAACGTGCAGGCAAGTTGCAAGAAGTAGCGGAATTGCAATACGGCAAACTGCCGCAGCTTGAAGCCAAGCTGAAAGAGGCGGTGCATGCCGAAGAAAATAAGCCTAAGAATCGCTTGCTGCGTACTCAAGTCGGCGCGGAAGAGATTGCCGAAGTAGTAAGCCGTGCCACAGGCATTCCAGTGAGCAAGATGATGCAAGGTGAGCGCGATAAGTTGCTCAAGATGGAAGAGAAATTACATGAGCGTGTGGTGGGTCAAGACGAAGCGGTGCGGTTGGTGAGCGATGCGATACGCCGTTCGCGTTCTGGCTTGTCCGACCCCAACCGTCCATATGGCTCGTTCTTATTCCTTGGCCCAACGGGTGTGGGCAAAACCGAGTTGTGCAAAGCCTTGGCTGGTTTCATGTTTGATTCGGAAGATCATCTTATCCGCATCGACATGAGCGAGTACATGGAGAAACATTCCGTGTCGCGTTTGATTGGCGCGCCGCCCGGTTATGTGGGCTATGAAGAAGGCGGCGGCTTGACCGAAGCGGTGCGGCGCAAACCTTATTCCGTCGTTCTTTTAGATGAAGTGGAAAAGGCGCATCCGGACGTGTTTAATGTGCTGCTGCAAGCCTTGGATGATGGTCGTATGACCGATGGTCAGGGTCGCACCGTGGACTTCAAAAATACCGTCATCGTGATGACTTCTAACCTTGGTTCGCAGATGATTCAGCAAATGTCTGGCGACGATTATCAAGTCATCAAGCTGGCAGTGATGGGCGAAGTGAAAACTTATTTCCGACCGGAATTCATCAATCGTATCGACGAGGTGGTGGTGTTCCACGCGTTGGACGAGAAGAATATCAAAGCGATTGCAAGCATACAGTTGCATAGTCTGGAAAAACGTCTAGCCGCGATGGAGATGTCTCTGCAAGTTAGCGATGCCGCACTGGCCGAAATTGCCAACGCTGGTTTTGATCCGGTGTATGGCGCACGTCCGCTGAAGCGCGCTATCCAAGCGCAACTGGAGAATCCGCTCGCCAAGCTGATTCTTGAAGGCCGCTTCGCCGCGAAAGACACCATCAGAGTGGGGTGCGTGGGTGGTGTAATGAAGTTTGAGAAGGGGTAACTTACTAAGAGGGAGGGGAGGTTAAGAAGCCCCCTTTTTCGAGACAGCTACTTTTTATCCAGTCCCAATAAAATTTCACCAATGTTTTGATGGAGGTTGCTTTCCTGCAGAAGGGTTGAGGCTTACTCTGTTTGTTGCTCTATGGCTTTGTGTTGTTCTTCAGCCTGTTGCTGCTGCACGGCATCAATGGCCTTGGCCTGATCCAGAGCGTCGCGTTGTTCGTTGAATAACTTTGGCGGGGGCGTGGTATTGCTTGGGCTGCACGAGCCGAGTAGCAAGAGTAGTGCAACCGTAACAAATTTGAACATGGTACTCAAGACTTAGATCGCATGTGCTGAAAAACAAATCACCGAGGCATCATTGTAAAGCGCAATATGTCGCAATAGTGCGAAAAATCCGATAGAACTGGCGCGCTATCGGATTATAGAAGAGGCTGTTATGACTTTTTGATGCCGCATGTATTCATACCGAAAATGGAGTAGGCTGGGCAAAAACCCACTAATCCAGTCAACAAGGGTACAGCCCCGATGTAGCCCCACACACCCACCGTTCCAGTTGAGGCCAAGGCGACCAGTACCAAACCTGCGATGATACGAATGGTGCGATCTGCTGTTCCTGTATTACATTTCATTTTAAGCTCCTTACTTTGGTTAACATACGAGTTCATGTTAGGTTGTTTGTGTGCGTTTGTCTGTGATAAAAATCACAAAATGTGCGGGTAGGGCTTTTCGTGGGCAATAACGGGAGAGATGTTGTGCAGAAAAAACGACGAATAGGAGTGATAGGCGGCAGCGGGGTCTATGATATCGCCGGGTTGGAAAATCGCCAGTGGGTCAAGGTGGAGTCGCCGTTCGGAGCGGCTTCAGACGAGTTGTTGTTTGGCGAACTGGAGAGTGTTCAGATGGCCTTTCTGCCGCGCCATGGGCGCGGTCACAAGATACCACCATCCGAAGTGAATTACCGCGCCAATATCGACGTGCTCAAGCGTGTTGGAGTAACGGATGTCATTTCGGTCAGTGCGGTGGGTTCGCTGCGCGAAGATTTGCCGCCGGGTACATTTGTCATTGTTGATCAATTCATCGACCGCACCTTTGCACGCGAAAAATCCTTTTTCGGTAGCGGTCTCGTGGCGCATGTGTCAATGGCGCATCCGGTATGCAAACGATTGGGCGATCATCTCGAAGCGGCGGCCACAGCAGCGGGCATCAAAGCGGTGCGCGGCGGAACTTATTTGGTGATGGAGGGGCCGCAGTTCTCCACGCTGGCGGAATCCAAGCTGTACCGCGCATGGGGCTGCGATGTGATCGGAATGACCAATATGCCGGAAGCCAAACTCGCGCGCGAAGCCGAGCTATGCTATGCCACAGTGGCGATGGTGACCGACTATGACTGCTGGCATCCCGACCATGACCACGTGACAGTTGAGCAAATTATCAAAGTGTTGACGCAGAATGCCGACAAGGCGCGTGGCCTGGTGAAGCAGGCTGCGCCAAAAATATGGCGCGACAGTCACGTGGGTGACTGCCACTGCCGCACTGCATTGCAACATGCCCTCATCACCGCGCCAGAAGCACGCGATGCCGCGATGAAAGAGAAGCTGCGAGCGGTGGCGGGTAGAATGCTCGAATAATTTTCCGGGTAATCATAATGACCGAACAACAACTCCGTGCTGCTCTCCTCGACACCTCGCGCCGCTTGATTGAGCTCGGTCTGAATCGCGGTTCATCGGGCAATGCCTCGGTGCGTGATGGTGCAGTCATCTTCATCACACCATCCGCCTTGCAAGTGGCGGAGATGACACCGGAGAGCATGGTACGCATGGACTTGCAGGGCAATGTGCTACAAGGCGGAAAGCCTTCCAGTGAATGGCGTTTTCACCGCGACATCCTCGCCGCGCGTCCTGAAATCGGCGCGGTCATCCATACGCATTCCACTTTCGCCACCACCCTTGCCTGCCTGCGTAAAGAAGTGCCCGCCATTCATTACATGATTGCCATGGCAGGCGGCGATACTATCCGCTGCACACCTTACAGCGTGTTTGGTGAACAGGATTTATCCGACCACGCGCTCGAAGCATTGCAAGGCCGCAAAGCCTGTCTGCTTGGCAATCACGGCATGATCGCAATGGGTAACGATCTGGATGATGCGCTGGCGGTTGCCATCGAAGTGGAATTTTTGTGCGAGATTTATTGGCGCACTCTGCAAGCTGGCGAGCCGCATATTCTTACATCTCAGCAGATGTACGATGTGAAGCAAAAGTTTGTCGGATATAAAAAACGCGACTGAATCTGAATGTCACAAACTTCGTCCACGAAAGACACGAAAATACACGAACAAAGCAAAAAACATGATTCCCAAATCAATATGAATACGCAAATAATATGTTCGGGGGTTATTTCGTGCCTTTCGTGGACAACAGGTTTTGCAAATTTAATAAGGAAATCTCATGCCCATCAAATCAAAAATCCGCACCGTTCCTCATTACCCCAAGCAAGGCATCCAGTTCCGCGACATCACAACGTTGCTCAAAGACCAGGTGGGTTTTCGCGCCACGATAGATGAGCTGGCGCAACGTTATGCCGATATGAAGCTGGACAAAATCGCGGGCATCGAAGCACGCGGCTTCATCTTTGGCGCAGCACTGGCTTACGCGCTGAACAAAGGCTTCGTACCCATCCGCAAAAAAGGCAAACTACCCGCTGAGACTATCGGCCACGACTACGCGCTGGAATATGGTACCGACCGCATCGAGATCCACACTGACGCGATTTCAAAAGGCGAAAAAGCATTGTTGGTGGACGACCTCATCGCCACGGGCGGCACGGCAGAAGCCGCCTGTGTGTTGATCGAAAAGATGGGCGGCAAGATTGTCGAATGTTGTTTCATTATTGACCTGCCCGACATCGGTGGACGTGCAAGGCTAGAGAAACACGGGCATAAAGTTTTCGCGCTGTGCGAGTTTGAGGGAGATTAGCCTTGAGGGATTTTTCTCCCAAGATATGTCGTTGTCGAATATATTTGACATATCAATGGTGCATTGAGTAGCATTCTTCCCATGCTACTGAATCTCAAAACCGCAGGGCTTCAAATCAAACAATCCCGTCTTCAAGCGGGCATCAGTCAGGCTGAGTTGGGGATTCTGGCCGAGGTTTCGCGTGCGACGATCAACGGGCTGGAGAATGGTTCGATCAACGAGATCGGCGTGAATCGCCTGAATCGCATCCTCTCGGTGAGTCGGAGCTTGATCAGCGCACACGAAGTGGCTTCGCCGCCCACCCGCAAATCTGCCAGCCTCGATCTGTCATTCCCCTACGACTGGAGCAACTCCGCCATGCCTGATGCGCTGCTGATCGACAAGGTGGTGGAGCGCGGATTGTTTGAAGATTTGGCGAAGGTTGCAGCTCGCTTTGGCACAAAGCCATTACGCCGTTCCATTACGAAATTTTCAGCAATACATCGCACCGCCGCACCCGCCTTGAATAGAATGCTAGGCAACATCGAAAAGGCTATGCATGCTCAAACTTGATTGTATGTCAGCGAGCACCCGGCGCGTATTCGAGGTGCTGGCGAAAGAGCCTTTGATGAAAGGCTTTGTGCTGATCGGCGGCACGGCACTCTCCATTCAGATCGGTCACCGTTTGAGCGAAGACCTGGATTTCTGGCTGCCTGAAAAATCCATGTCCAAAGACCGCGTGGACTCCATTTTGCACAACGTGGTTCAGCACGGCCTTTCGCACAAATTCGCCACCCCCGCCTGGAAAATATCGCAAGCGCGCATCAACGGCATCGACCTGCTATCGCAAGGCCGCGACCACATCATCGGGGGTGTGAAGGTGACCTTCTTCGCCCGCGACGATGTTCCTTATCGATACTTCGCGGGGATGAAAAGAATCAAAGGCAATGCCCGCTTCAACATTGCCGACGAAGAGGCACTGTTCAACATGAAATCCTGGCTTATCTCGCAAAGAATCAGATCGCGCGACCTGTACGACATGATGATCCTGATGCAACGCGGCAAAACGATACAAGACATCCTCGATGCCGGCGCACAGGCCGACCCGTCTTATCAGCGCGAATACGCGAAAGAAGTGCTGGTCGGCAACGTTCCGCTCGACGCGGACGACGAGGGGTTTGAGTCCGTTGGCATTCAAGCCACGCTGGACGACATGCGCGAATATTTTCTGACGGCAGTGAACGAATACGAAGTGAACCTCGCAAGCGCGATCAGCAAAGCTATACCGCAAGAAAAGTGATGGGAAGTTGGCGGGCAAGATCGTCGAATGCTGCTTCATCATCGACCTGCCGGACATCGGCGGGCGGGCGCGCAAGGTTGGAGAAGCACGGGCACAAAGTTTTCGCGCTGTGTGAATTCGAGGGGGATTAAACACAATGACTCTGCAAAATACAATTATCGTGGTCAACGATGAGCCCTATTGTATTTGGGAGGTCGATTTAGAGAAAAGGAACTTAGAATTTATTGAAGGCATTGATGTTGACTACTTTGAATACCTGCTGAATTTACATTTGAACGCAGAGGATGAAAAAAGAGCAGCAATAGCTCTCAGGATAACGTTACATCATGCGGTAGAAACATTCTTCTCTTTGCTTGGTGCATATATTCAAGCACCTGATTGTGCGTACGCATGGGTGGCGAAATGCCATACAGAAGAACTTCGCTCTCTAATCAAAAAAGTTGTGGATGGGGATCAAAAAACTTTCACGAAGTTAAATATTGATCCAGTATCTCTGGATATATGCCGAATACGGAACGGGCGGATTCTACAAAAAAACTTTTTGCCAAATTTTGGGGGATGCTCGCTAACGAGTTTTTGGATGACAAGAATATTGATGAGTACAACAGTTTGAAGCATGGGTTCAGGGTTGCGATCTGGTGGTTTCTCTATGTCGGTAGGAATAGAGCATGAATATGGGGTGTCGCCCCCAGAAGAAGAGATGAAATCACTTGGTGGTTCTGAGAATGGCACAAAGTTTATTAGATTAGAGCCAATCTCAGGAATAAAGAAAAATAGAAATTTAAGATCGAGAAAAGTTTCCTTGAATTGGAGGGTGGAGAGGGTGGCCTTGCAACTTCAGTTGGTTTGCATGTCCATCAATAACATAATCTCCGCTCTTAAGAGCGCAAACGGAATTAGAGCCGGGAAATGTAAATTTGTTCGGCCAACTGAAGATGGCGACTTTGAAAAACCTTGGTCTTTCTCTCCTGGCATTATGAATTTGAGTATGGATTTCGTGATAGATGAAGCTCAAATCGGTTTGGCTACTAGAGACGAGTTGAGTGACATATTGAAGGCGCACGAAGAAGGGAATATGAGTAAATAAATGAAAACTAACGGCACCCCCATCGCACCATCTGGCCCATCGCCGATAGCTCCGCAGTGGAGATCATCGACCAGACCAAACTCCCACATCAGTTTGTCACGGTGCGGTTGGAAAACATGCGTGATGCAGAACGCGCCATCAAGGACATGCAGGTGCGCGGTGCGCCGCTGATTGGTGTGACGGCGGTGATTTGCGCTGGGGTATCGAGCGCATGCGCACCTTGTTTGCACCGCGCTGGGCGTGGCACTGATGAAACTACTAGCCATACCACTTAGCAACCCAAAGACGGTTGCTAAGTGGTTGGTTATAAGCCAGCAAGCTGGCAAGTCGCTGGTTATCAGGACGAACGGAAAATGTATCGAACCATAATTTGGACTTAATCGGTGCTTCCTTAGCTCAAGCTTTGGGTTTCGAGAGGGGTTGGCGATAGGTAAAGACCAACCCCTTTTGTGAGGTGCGATTGCGCAACGTGATCGTGCCTTTGAATTGTTCGGCGATGCTGCGTGCAATGGCGAGACCCAACCCACTTCCTGTTTGGGTGTTATTGGGCAATCGGTAGAACGGATCAAAAACGCGCTCCAGTTCCGCTTTGGGGATGCCTGAGCCATTGTCTAGAACTTCCAGTATCGCATTGCCATTTTCACTACGGACACGCACGGTGACTTCGCTGCCTTCAGGGCTGTAGCGCAGTGCGTTGTCCACCGCATTGCGCAGCAGTAGTTTCATGGCAGATGCGTCGGCAGCTATGGTTACTTCGGATTGTTTGTCCAGGCCCAAGTCGATATTTTTTGCTTCCGCAATCGGCATGATGTCTTCGATAACGTTGAGTGCTACTGCGCCCAAATCCACGGGCGAGAGGTTGGTTACACCAGCCTGTTGCTTCACCATGTCGAGCAATTGGTTGAGCAAATGGCGCGATCTGTCCAGTCCATCTTTGAGCGGAATAAAACGATCCTTGCTGATGGCGTGAGATCCGGTGCGTTCCAGATTTTCCGCCTGCAAGGAGAGGGCTGTGAGCGGGGAACGCAACTCGTGGGCGGCATCGGCGATGAAGCGGCGTTGGGCATCATTCATCTGGTTGATGCGTTCCAGCAACCGGTTGATGGCGTGCAGAAAGGGGGCGACTTCGTTTGGGACTTTGCTGGCGGGCAGGGCGGAGACGCGCTCTTCATTTTGGGTGTCGATGAATTCGGCGAGGGAATGCAACGATGACATTTCTATCTTGATGATTTGCCGTGCAACGAAAATCAAAACGGGAACCAATACGAGCAGCGGCAGCAACGTGAGCATTGCACTGTCCCTTGCCATTACTTTGCGCACCTTGGCTTCCTGCGCCACGGCGACGTGCTGACCGATCAGCGTGGCAAAAATATACACGCGCCATTGCACGCCATCTATTTCAAGGGTGTGGTAACCCGTGAGTAAATCTTCGGGGAGTCTTAACAAGGGCGGGAGTGCGTTGGGAGAGGGGATGACAGGCTGCACGATGATGCGCCTGGGGTCGCTATCGACCGATTCCAATACATGATCGGCAATGAGCGGGATTTGGTAGGTATCAACTAACAGTGCGGCTTGGTGTAAAGCATCATCCTGAAATTCTTGCGCCTCGTTGTAAGCCAGCCAGAATGAAATGCTAGAGGCTACTATGCTGATACTCAGAATGGCGATACTAAGCCATACAAACAACTGCTTTTGCAGCGAATTATTCATGAGTTTTTCGCTACCATCCAGCCGGCACCACGCACGTTTTTAATTGCATCACTGCCGAGTTTTTTACGCAGGCCGTGGATTAAAAAATCAATCGCGTTGCTTTCCACTTCTTCATTCCAGCCGTAGATGCTTTCCTCTAATTGCGAGCGATTGAGTATCGCACCAGGTCGAATCAGTAGGGCTTGTAGCAATGAAAACTCGCGCGCGCTGAGGATACAATTTTTATCGCCCATGGCAGCTTCGCGTGTGGCGGGATTCAGGCTGAGGATACCATTACTCAGTAGTGAAGCGGCTTGTCCGCCCTGACGACGTAACATGGCGCGCAGTCTGGCGAGCAACTCATCAATGACGAAGGGCTTGACCAAGTAATCATCAGCACCCAAATCCAAACCTTTGACACGATCTTCGATTCCGTCGCGTGCTGTCATAATAATCACAGGCAGGGTGTTTCCATTGCCGCGTAATTTTTTGAGTACCTCTAATCCATCCCGTTTGGGCAAACCCAAATCAAGCAACACTGCTTGGTACTCTTGATTTCCCGCCGCGCGTAAAGCCGCTTCGCCATCTTGCACCCAATCCACGGCATAAGCTGCATCGCGCAATGCAATGCACAATGCTTCGCCTATCATTTTGTCATCTTCAACGAGCAGGATGCGCATGATGGCTTATTGGAAGTCCCAGCGATAACCCAAGTTAAAGAACTTGCGCTTGGTTTTGCTATCCAGTGTGGCACTGGTGTTATGAAATTGATCCAGCCCCGCGCCTAACTCGAAACTTTTCGAGGTGTTGAGGCGGTAACTCAACTTAAAGCTGGGGCTGATTCGAGTAAAGTCGCCATCCGTCTCCAGCACATTGCTTTGCGCAAAAAGAACTAAGGAAAGATCAAGCCGCCAATCTTTCTTGAATGTTGCCACTTGGCTGAATGACAGCGATTTAGAGCTGTAGGTGCTGGTATTCGTCAAGCTGGCACTGGCGATTCCCAAATCGTTATCGAAAAATAAATTGTTGCCGATGACTTGTGCGGAATACGTGGTGGCTCTGGCACTGGGAAAAATTTTCCTCACCAATACAGTGGTGGTGCTGTTCAGCGTGTCATTGCCTTCGTACCCCGTGGTGTTGGAAATTCTGATATCGCCGCCAAATTTGACACGCGGCGAATAGGGGTGCGTCATGCCAACGCTGAGTTGGTTGGTGAGCGGGGTGGCGATCAATGCGTTGTCCAGCAACGTGTTGCCGGATACCCCCAATCCCGCAACAGTTTGGGTCGGCAATTCGCGTATCAGCGCGTTGCTGGCCTGCAAGGTTGGAGTGCGGCGGTGATCCAACAGCAGCGTGTAATTGTCATCCGCGGCGGTCGTCCAGTTGCTTTGAATCGAAGCCAGATTAAGAGATTTGAAGAGTGTGTCGTATTCGGCCAGTAAGGTGTGGTTACTCTTACTGGTGTCCAGATGTGCCTCTACACCAGCCGCGCGCCTATCCATAAATTTGCCGACACGTTGGCTGACCAGATAAGTATTACCGCTCCATTCACCTGCTTGTCGAGTGAGCGCGAGGTTAATCGCCGCGAAGGTTTTTGCTTCTTCGGTACTGCCCGCGACACGCGAGGGTTGACCGATCGCGCCGCTCAATTTCCAGGTATCGTTGAAATTGTGACCCAGCCACGCACCGTCAAAGCGGGTCGGCATTCCGCCAGATGAGCCTGTTTTGCGTCCTAGCCCATAGTAATAACCCTGGTCGTTGGTTGCCTGTTCGACGAAGGCGACATCCAGGAAATTATTGCTACCCGCCCCCTTCAAGAAGCTCGCGGTAAACGAGTCGCGCAGTACCCAGCGTGTTTCGGTGGAGGAGGTGCGTTTCATACTGGTGATGTCGAGAGAGGAGATCAAATGCGATTGGTCGGTGATATTGGCCGAACTCACCTCTGGAAAACGGGTGTCTATTTGTGCCAACCCGCGGTAGTAGTATTGCGAGAACCCGCCAAAGGTAATCAACTTGTCTTCAACGACGATCTTTTCCGGTACGGATTTTTGTTCGGTGTAAGTGGCCATGACCATACGCATCAAACCTGCCCTTGCCAGTTCCACATCTTTTGCTTTGGAGTAAAGCGTGATGTAGGAAAGATAATTAGCGCGAGCTTGGGCAAATTCGCCGAGTTGTTCTTGTAGTTTGGCTAGTGTGAACAACGCGACTTGAGATTGTTTGTTGTGCGGTAAATTAACCAGTTTTTTCAACATCGCCGCCTGAGCCTGAATCAAGCCGTTATTCTGCATGGCGTTGGCATTATTCATTAGCTGCTTGGCCTCCAGTTCGTTCAATTCTTGGGCGGATAAATTGCTTGGTGTGGAGGGTGCTTTGCCAGCAGGGGTTGGCGCGACCACGACAGGCTCGGATGGTATGCCGACGGAAGGTTTGTCTGTTGCGGTTCGATGGGTGATCGGTGTAAAAAAGCTGATGCTGCGCCCATCATTACCGGGGCGAATATGGTAACTATACAGCTCCTTGCCAAAACTGATGGTCATGGATGAGTCAATTTCAGGGTACGTCAACGTAAAAGGCGGAACGAGGTTGGAGGGCGGAGAGTCACGGCGTTGTTGTACTTGTCGTTTGTCGGCGGCATCTGATTCCAATAGGTTGAAATACAGGCGAATGTCGCCGTTTTTGAGCATCACCTGACGCAAAAATTGCACGCGGGTGGTGAACTGAATTTTAATTTCCGCCTCGTCGCCCGCCTGATTGATTTGAATTCGGTCGATTACTTCGGCGTAAGTGGTGTTAGCGGCAAAGCCAAGTAGCACCGCGCTCAGCCAAAGAAAGGGCAGGGTTGTTATTTTTATCAGGGTTTGCAAAACGGGTTACCTTTCACAATCTTACGCGGGTTTTTCCAATTACTTGAAGCGGTCATTATGGCTCATATCCCAAATGGCTCAAAAAAATCCCCGCCGATGGATTGGCGGGGACAAGGGGAATCGGCTACTAATTAATTAGTTACTGTGGTCACGATGTTGTTTTTTGTCGTGCTTGTGGCTGTGACCAAATTCTGAATTGCCCGGTGAACCTGAGTGATTGTCAGTGTGTCCGCCAGATGTACCTCGGTGATCATCAGCATGACCGCCCGTTGCACTACCAGTAGATACATTTGTTGCGCCGTGGCAAAGCGAGCAAGCTATCATTTTGACGTTGACGTTTTTGTGGGCAGAAACGCTGCCGGGCGCAGTGCCAACGATACAAGCATCGCAGTCGTGTGATGTCGGACGCACGGTAATAGCGGCAGGCATGGCGGGCGTTGCCGATATGGCAGGTATGGTGGGTTTGCCAGGTTTTGCGGGCGTGGCTGGAATCGCTGGCAAGGTATGGCAAACAGAACACAGCGTGGTATTGGTCACGCCATAAGAAGCATGAGAAGCGGGTGCAGTGCCAATGGCGCAAGAGCCGCAGCTCTTGGAAATTGCAGCCGCATATACATTACCCGCAAAAAATGCAGGAAATATCAACGCCGAAGCCAGAACAATTGCTTTGATGAGTTTTTTCATGGTAACTCCTTTCATGGTGACTCCCAAAAGTGATAGAGAGTGGTGTTTTTTGCAAGCCCAATTCAAGTGGGCCCGTAGGGTAGCAAAGAAGAATTAGCACAGAATTAGGGAGGTAAAATGAAAAATCCCCGCCTATGTGTTGGCGGGGATGATAGCGCACTTGAGGACTAATGATTAGTCGCGGTGGCTACGGCGGCTGCGGTGACCAGAATAGGTTGCAGTAGGAGTTTGCACAGTTGTGCTGTCCACGCTGACACGGTCATCATCCGAATCGCCATCGTCTGCATGGTGGCTTGGACGGTGATCGCCAGAGCGACCGTCTTTGCGTCCATGCTCGCCAGTTGAACCACCTGTTGAACCGCCAGTGCTGCTGGTGTGGCAGACCGAACATACAGTCATGGTGGCATTCACATTTTTATGCGCCGACACGCCGGCAGGTGCCGTACCCACGATACAAGCACCACAGCTTTCGGAGGTTCGATGAGGAGTCACACTTCCAGTTGGAGGAGTTGGAGTTGGAGTTGGAGTTGGAGTTGGAGTTGGAGTTGGAGTTGGTGTTGGAGTTGGTGTTGGAGTTGGAGTTGGAGTTGGTGTTGGTGTTGGTGTTGGTGTTGGTGCAGCATGGCACATAAAACAGCTCGTTGAGCTGGTTACACCATAAGCAGTATGCGAAGCTGGCTGTGTACCATAAGTGCAAGAGCCGCAATCTGGAATCGCAAATGCGTTACCTGCAAAAAATGTTGGCAATGCCAAAGCAGATGCCAGAACGATAGATTTAAGTTTCAATTTCATGTTGCCTCCTAAGAGTTGATTAAAGTAAGACACCGGGGGTTGTGTCACTCAAGTTAAATTTGAGTGGTCGCACTTTAATTGGCAACAATTAGGAGGGAATTAGCGCAACGAAAAATTTTGAAATTAATTTTTTGGACGCAAACGCTAGTTGAAAATTAACACGTGCAGAGGGGTGCACGAAAAAAACCTTGAACTTAGTGACGTTTTGTCACGCCTGTTATTCCGACCAACAGGCGGATCAAGCCATAGCTGATCCTCGACAAAAATCGGGTCAGGTAATCTAGCTGATTTATCTCAATGCGTTGCGCATCATTTTTGATGGCCATCATCAAACTGGCTCGTAACGCTTCGGCAAAGCCAGTATCGCTAACCGTTAAATTCGCCTCGCGTGCCAATAATAAACTGAACGGGTCGATATTAGATGAACCTATCGTCGTCCACTGCCCGTCCACCACGGCGACTTTGGCATGCAGGTAACTGGCTTGGTATTCGTAAATTTCTACTCCCGCAGAAAGCAGTTCACCGTATAAAAAATGGGTGGCGTAATGTTGTATGACGTACTCCACTTTTCCCTGTAACAACAGCACGACATGCACGCCACGCTGTGCTGCTTGCTTTAAGGCGCGACGAAAAATGCGACCCGGCAAAAAGTAGGCATTGGCAATTACCACCTCTTTTTTTGCGCTGCCGATTGCTTGCAAATATGCCCTTTCAATATCACGCCGATGGCGCACGTTGTCGCGAAGCAAAAAATTAATGGGCGATGCCGTTGCATGGCGGTGTTTGGCCAAAGCTTTTGCATAGAGTTGCTTACCTCTCCTACGGAAATTCGCCCACGACACCATGCCCCACAAATGCCTTGTGGCCTGATGAATTTCACCGACCACTGTACCGTGTACCCGCACCGCATAATCCAGTTGCGGCTCGGTTAAACCCGTGTGCGTGGGTACATCATTCATTATGTTGATGCCTCCCACAAATGCAGTCTCCCCATCAATTACCACTAGCTTGCGATGTAGGCGACGCAAGCGATGACGACGAATACGAAAGGGTGAAAGTTCGCGGCGAAACCACTGCACTTCAATACCTGCCACGCGCCAATCATCGAGACAGTCGTTGGATAGCTCCGCCGAGCCAAAGCCATCCAGTAACACGCGCACAACCACACCGCGAATGGCTGCGTGTTGCAAGGCATCCGCAACATGACGACCCGTTTCATCCGCCATAAAGCGGTAGGTTTCCAGATAAATTGAATGCTGTGCTGCTGCAATGTCTTTGCACAGTTGCGGGAAAAATTCCGTACCATTTTTCAGTAGTGTGAGGTGATGATTGGCAATATCGTGCTGATTACTCATTGCGAATCAGCCTGGTTGACAACGCCGCATGATCGGATAGACGCTGCCAAGCTTCACCTGTATGCACTTTACTGTGCAGAACGTTAAAGCCGCGCACATAAATTCGATCCAGGCGGAATAATGGCAAGCGGGCGGGAAAGCTGCGTGCGGGCTGTCCATGGTGTGTGGCGAACGTGTCGTGTATTCCGAGTTGATGAGCCAATTTGTGGCTGATGTGATTACGCCAATCATTAAAATCACCCGCAATAATCAATGGCGCGTCAGTTGGGATTTCATTGCGCACGTAGTCTATCAATGCTTGGGTTTGCGCGCGCCGACCCTGCGCAAACAAGCCAAAATGCGCACACACGCAATGCACACCTTGCTGAGCGGGCATTTCAATCTGGCAATGCAGCAAGCCACGGCTCTCAAACCGATGTGCGGAAATATCGCTGTTCAAGGATTTTAGAATAGGAAAGCGGCTTAAGATCGCGTTGCCGTGATGCCCGCCTTCATACACCGAATTTTTTCCATAGGCGGAATGCTGCCAAATATTTTCGGCGATGAATTCGTGTTGTGGTGTGTCGGGATAATGGCGGTGCCGCTGTGCGTGGCGCGAATGTTCACCTTGCACTTCCTGCAGAAAAACAATATCCGCATTCAGCTCATGCAAACGATCGCGCAACTCATGCACCACCAAACGCCGATTAAACTGGGAAAATCCTTTGTGGATGTTGTAGGTGGCGATATTGAGGATTTGCATGGAGAGCTATTTTGAGAATCAGCGATTACTGGAGTTCGGTGATAAATAGGGTGATGAGTCTGCTTGATTTGACTGTTTACCCATCACGTTGGCACGCAACCAGATAATTTACATTGGTGTCTTTACCAAGCGAATACACTTTGCTGATGGGGTTGTAACTCATGCCGATCAGGTCGCATACGTTTAATTTTGCATTGCGGCAAGATTGCGCGAGTTCGGAAGGTTTGACAAATTTGGCGTAGTCATGCGTGCCGCGTGGCAGCAAATTCAATACATATTCCGCGCAGATCACGGCGTATAGATAGGACTTGGGGTTGCGGTTGAGCGTGGAGAAAAACACCCAGCCGTGCGGCTTTACTAGCTTGGCACACGCGGCGATTACACTATCGGGATTGGGAACGTGTTCCAGCATTTCCAGACACGTCACCACATCGTAATGTGCGGGCTGCTCAGCAGCCAACTCCTCCACCGCAATTTTTCGGTATTCGACTTGCTTGCCACTTTCCAGCAGATGCAGCTTGGCAACTTGCAACGCCATTTCGGATAAATCAATACCCGTTACATTCGCATTCAGCCCCGCCATGCTTTCAGACAAAATACCGCCGCCGCAGCCCACATCCAGCACAATCTTTCCGGCCAGTGCCGCATGTTGATTGATGTAGTTCAAGCGCAGCGGATTAATGTCGTGCAGTGGTTTGAATTCACTATGCGAATCCCACCATTTGTGGGCGAGCTGGGAAAATTTTTCGATTTCGATGGGGTCGGCGTTACTCATGGCTGGGCATTCATTGATATGAGAGACAGACTGTAACAAAACTTGACGTGTGCGCCAAATAATCACGCTAGTTCAGGTCAGGCGTTGCACCTCAAACTTGAACTAGCGTCAATAATTAAAACGCCCTCGCAACTCATCCAAATTCAACCCACTCAAGATTTTCTCCAATCTTCCTTGCGCGTTTTTTCTCGGCGCATTTGTCTTGGTGGCGATAATCAATTCATTTTTCATCGAGTGTTCCCAGCCTACCAGCTCCGTCACGGTGATTTGGTAGCCGTGCGCTTCGAGTTGAAGGCAGCGCAGCACGTTGGTGAGTTGGCTGCCGAATTCGCGGGTGTGGATGGGATGTCGCCAGATTTCTGAGAGCGGGGTTTTGCCGAAGGATTGGTTTTTATTTTTATTCAGGTGTGAAGCCACTTCCGCTTGGCAGCAGGGTACGAGTACGATGAATTTTGCCTGCTTGTGTAGTGCAAATTTAATTGCGTCGTCTGTGGCGGTATCGCACGCGTGTAGTGCAGTGACGACATCAATGTGTTGCGGCAAGAGCGGCGAGTGGATGGAGGCTTCGACCGATAGATTGACGAAGGACATGCGCGCAAAGCCAAGTTTTTCCGCTAAGGCTTGCGATTTGCTCACCAACTCTGCACGCGTTTCGATGCCGTAAATATGTCCCGCCTCGCGTGCCTTGAAAAATAAATCGTAAAGTATAAAGCCCAAGTAGGATTTGCCCGCGCCGTGATCTGCCAGCGTCAAGTTAGGGTTGCTAGTCAGCACTTCATTGAGCAGCGGCTCGATGAAATGAAATAAGTGATATACCTGCTTGAGCTTACGCCGGCTGTCCTGATTGAGCTTGCCGTCGCGGGTGAGGATGTGCAGCTCTTTGAGCAGCTCGATAGATTGATTGGGTTTGATTTCGGGGATGAGATTCATGATTGTTAGCCAAATTTCAATTTCATCACCAGCACTGCGCCTGCCAAAAACAGCGTGATGCTGTTAGCGATGATGATGGGCCATGCGTCTAACAAAATTCCATAAGCCAGCCACAGCGCGACTCCGAATGTAAACATGGCGTACATGCCGAGTGAAATATCGGCAGTGTGGCGGGTGCGCCAGACTTTCCATGCTTGAGGAATGAACGAAATTGTAGTGAAGGTTGCGGCGGCAGAGCCTATCCAGTCGGATGCAATCATGGTGTGTTGTTGTGATAGTCAGGTGCGAGAGAGATGTAATTAAGGCGGGTTGATGGCAAGAGTGAATATTACCGTTGTTTGCGAGGTGGTGAGATAAAGATTGCGTGCTTGCGAACTTGAAATAAGCGCAGATGGATTTGACGAAACGAGATTGCTTTTTTTTTTTCAAGCAGAAGACGGCATACGAGATATAAGTATAGGTGAC
>CAZSPN010000036.1:22211-24002 GCA_964608835.1 uncultured Gallionella sp. | reverse complement strand
CGCTATGATCATCCTGTGTTGCAACTTTGAGGGGAGACCTCAGGGTCAGACTCGATTTATGTCACGCCCTCCCGCCTTAATTAAATCGACCCTATTTATATCTATATATATGCTCGGAATAGTTTCCCCACCCATCCCAAAAGCCTTATTCCGCCCACCTTGCCACAAACCCTCGCATTACCACTGCAAAAATTTTTATCGCACGGGGTACTTGCTAAGTCTCAGCAAAACACGTGAATTTAATGACTATGCAATTTTTCTTGCAGCCATACTTTAATCAATGACTGGTAAGGTACATCGCGGGAGTTCGCTGCGGCTTTAATGGAGTCTAATAAATGCTGGGGCAGACGTAGTGAAATCGTTTTTGTGGTGGGTTTCAAATTAGGCATTACGACCCGTTGGGCTTTTGTCCAATCCAGATAATCTGTGGAGTCGTGTTTTTCCCAGAAGGCACGCTCCTCCACTTCATTGGCAAATTTTGGAATGGTTTTAATTGGCTTGTTCATAAAATGCGCGCTCCTTTTTGTGCATGTCTCTGGCAGAAATAACACGGATTTTTTCGCCAGCACCACGCAATGTAAAAGTGATATGCAAGATTCTTCCTTCATCTGATTTACCCAGCGCGTGAAAGCGCGACTCGCCTTGACTATGCTTGGTATCGGCAATCAATAGCAAAGGTTTGTTAAAGAAAACTTGCTCTGCTTCTGCCGTTGAAACGCCATGTTTGTCGTTTTTTCGTGCATTACCTTCATCCCAATTAAACTCAGTAATTTTGGTAAGGTCAATCATGTTTGTATATTATGAAGCCATACAAATAAATGCAAGCTTTTATTTTTAAGGAATCAAGTGATTTATTTATCCACTCCGCGCACCTTATTCCACTTGCCTTGTCGCGAACCTCATCACGCGGCCATCACTAGACTCAAGCGCGCAGGGTTACAGTGGTAGAAAGTTGGCATGCGCGGTTCAGGGGAGGTATCTGAAAAACCTCGCTGCCCATACATTGAACAGCGATCAAAATAAATGTTACACAGGGAGGAGTGTATGTAACATCAGCAGATTACCGTGCAAGCCTGTTTTGATAATAGGAAAGTTATTTTGTTTGTAAATGCGACATGATGTCGCACCCCACAAGTCCGCGCCTGCTATCGTTATTGATTTTTCGATGGGTCAGTAACAAAGCCGATGCGCGTCATCCCCGCTTTAGCGGCACTCGCCATGACTTGTGCCACCAATTCATAACGTGCCTGGGCATCGGCACGGATGTGCAACTCCGGTTGGGGCTGTTTCTTGGCTTCCTGCGCAAAGCGTGCAGGCAGCGAGGCTAACTCAACTTTTTCACCGCTCCAGTAAAAACTTCCGTCTTCGCGTATGCCAAACTCGATGTGGTCGGGCTTAGTGATATTGACATTGCTGGATGCCTTGGGCAAATCAATTTTCACCGCGTTGGTCAACAGTGGCGCGGTGATAATGAACACCACCAATAAAACCAGCATCACATCTACCAGCGGCACAACGTTGATTTCCGCCATTGGGCCTTGATGCCGACGCGAGTCAAAACTTCCCATTGCCATAATTTACCCCTTCAATGATTGATTAAGCTTTCTTATCGCCAACTGTCACCAGCGCGTACAAATCATGTGCGAAGTTATCCAGCTTCGCCAACCATATTCGATTGCGGCGCGTGAACGAGTTGTACGCCAACACCGCCGGAATTGCCACCGCCAACCCCACCGCAGTCATAATTAATGCTTCGCCCACCGGCCCGGCAACCTTATCCAGTGTGCCTTG
>CAZSPN010000036.1:21857-22201 GCA_964608835.1 uncultured Gallionella sp. | reverse complement strand
CGATTTGTACCAGCGCGTGGTAGATGCCCCACACCGTACCGAACAACCCCACGAATGGCGCGGCTGAGCCTGCCGAAGCCAGCACCGTAAGCCCGTATTCCACTTTGGTTGATTCTTGATCAATACCGTTGCGCAATACACGGGTCAGATACTCTGACATGCCGCCTGCCGCCAACATTTTTTCCACGCCGCTTTGATTCCCCGCTTTCACCGACAAGGCCTGGCGCGCCAAGTCAGAAAAAGCATTGTCATCGCCACTGGCACTCAGCGTCGCCTGCATATCTTGCAGCGAATTCGCTTCCCAGAATTTTTTCAGGAACACCTCCGCTCGCTTGCGCGCTGCA
>CAZSPN010000036.1:13537-21847 GCA_964608835.1 uncultured Gallionella sp. | reverse complement strand
TCGCCCCCGCCGCGCACGCCGCCAGAAGTCCGCGTCCCTTCATCGGAGCACCTCCCTGAGCTGAAGGCCCGCCACCGACAGCAGCAGCAGCAATGCCAGCACACCCAGCCCCACTCCGTCCGTTTGCGAAATAAAATGTGCAAAGCCCAACCCGTTTTTCATACATGTTTCCTTTACGTTAAATTACTCAGATTCAGTCAGACTAAAATTAAACGGTTGCAATGCAGTAGCTCTCACTGCGGCATCACCACGCACAGGCGGCTTGCACCGCCAGGTTTTTACCGCTGTAAGCGCGGCAGCATCCAGCCTTTCAAAACCGGAAGAGTTTCTGACTGTGGCCTTGAACACTTTGCCGTCTTCACCCAATTCAACACGCAATACAACCTTACCTTGCTCATTTAAGCGTTTTGACACCAGCGGGTAATGGGGTGCGGATCTTTCCTTACAAATCACCGACAGCTCATTAGCCAATTCCATCGGCGCACCCGGAAGCTCTGCCTGAGGTTGGAGTGGAGCAGGAGGTGCTTCCACAACAGGTTCGGGCGGAGGTGCATAAACAACAGGCTCCGCAGGCATTACCGCAGGGGTTTCAACAGCCAGCCGCACCGGTTCAGGCGGAGGCTCGACAGGGGGCGGCTTGAGTGGTTCAGGTTCGGGGGGTTTGGGCAATTCCGGTTCTGGCGGTTTGGGTGGATTGATAAGGTTCACCATCAAAGTCACCGCCTCGTCCGGCGTGGGGATGATGTTGTAACGCCACAAGCCATACAACCCCGCACCATGCAATGCCAATACGAGCAACAAACCAATCAGTTGCTCTAGTTTTAATGTATGCAACGATTTAAGCATTCGGGGGCACGTTCGGGTAACCAATAATTTTCTTGTACCAAAAAAGAGGCTTTGAGTTTCACAAAACACGCGGATGGTATAACTAATTACTCTGATTTGGAATGTGGCAAATTGTCGCACCCAAATTTACCTCGTCTAACTCCATAAAAAATGCGAGTATGATTTGCGTATCTGGGCGGTGGGTTGATTGAAAGCCGAAACGCATCACCCCGCTGAACATTCATAAATTACTGTCAAGGAGAGCATTATGAATAGAAGAGAATTATTGCTGGGTACAGCTGCATTAGCAGCCTCCGCGCTATCCGCTCGCGCCATTGCCGAAGATAAAATGTCTGAACATCAGCATGAACATAAGCCCGCAACCGGACACGAACATCATCACAGCGGTCCGACCCATCCTAAGTTACTAGCAAGCTCGGCGGATTGTGTTGTGAAAGGCCAAGTATGCATTCGCCACTGCCTTGAACTGTTTTCCCAAGGTGAGCAAAAGGATCTGGCAGCCTGCTCAATCAGCGTGAACGAGTTGATTTCGGTATGCAGCACGTTGCAACAAATGGCGGCGAGCAATTCCAAAAATTTGGCGAAGTTCGCCAAGTTTGCGCAGGATGTGTGCAAAGGCTGCGAGGACGAATGTCGCAAACACGAGAAGAAACATCAAGCCTGCAAAGACTGTGCGGAAGCCTGCGCCACTTGCGCAAAAGAATGCGAAAAAATGACTTGATGCCTTAGCAATAAACACCAAATAAAGGTCAGCGTCGCTGGCCTTTTTTATTTTTTGATCTCTTCGCATTCCAAAGTCCGCAACTTCCCCGGACAAAGTAATTAAAAACGTTCGTAGCACGAACAGCACTGACAAATTACGTCAACAGTTACCGTTAACTGTCAGTATCGGCAGGATTTATGGAAACTTTAGGGTAATTGAAAAAAATATTTGCATCCCCCACAAAACCAATATCCACGGGGCATTTAACACTACTGGCAAATGATTGGCATAGCTATTGCTCAATGGCCATGCACGCCTCACTTACAGTGCGTAAACGCAAAACAACCTCCTAAGGAGCATCACAATGAAAAAGTTTCTCGTTTCAACTATCGCAGCCAGCTTGTTTGCCATTGCCGTGCCCTCTGCGCAAGCCGCTACACTTGCACCAACAAACTTCAATGTAACAACTAATTTAACATCCGCTTGCCAAATAATCGCAGGCACGCCAGCCCTGAACTTTGGTACATATACCGCTTTCGGTGCTGCGACAACACCTTCACCTACTGCAACCATTGGCGTTGAATGTACACGTAACCTTGCTACACCGGTATCTTTTGCATTTGATGGCGGCACGGGCTACGGTGTCATCGCAGGTCTGAACTACAACGTAACTGCTAGCTCGGCTACTACTACTGCTGGTACAGCCGCAACAGCTGTTGCGGGCGGTGTCGGATCACCAGACCTTCGCACCATCACCCTCACAGGCGATATGGCTGCCGGTCAGGCAGGTGATTGCGCGGGGGCATCATGCGCTGCAACTGTAACTCGCACTTTGACGATCACTTATTAACTGTTACCGCCCGCCGGATGAAAACGGTGGGTCATTACAAAGCATTCTCAAAACTTTTAACTTGATTTTTTAACCAGGGAGTATCGAAATGAAAAGTCTTCAATTGAAAAAACTCGCAGCTTCAACTTTTGCAACAGCCGTACTGTTGGCAGCCGCTTCTTCGGCACAAGCCGTAGGAACAGTATCAACCACGTTTAATGTTGACATCACATTAAGCCCGTTGTGCACAGTCAGTACACCTGCCAACTTGGCTTTTAACTACACCTCCTTCCAACCTACCGCTGCAACAGCAAGCTCTGGCTTTTCAGTAACTTGCCCATTGAACACTCCCTACACAGTGGGTGTGACTGCGGGCGCAACGGACAATGCAGTGAATTTGGCTTACAGCTTGGCAACCTCTTCTGTTGGCACAGAAACGGGTTCTGGCGTAGCGCAAAATTACACGGTGGACGGTACGATGGCTGCCGGTCAGGGTGGTGCTTGCTCATCAGTTCCTTGCACGAATGCCTTGGCAACCAACAATGTACACACCATTACGGTTGCTTACTAAGTGTAAGTTGACGTTACAGCAGATATGAGCAAGAGCGTTCTCAAGGGGACGCTCACTCAAGCAGGAGTTGCCGCTAAGTTTTTTGTTTTAGCGGCACTGTTGTTTTGGTGGGCGCTACAATCCAGCTACGCCGCGCAAGCTAGTTCGCAATTTGCGGTGGATATCTATTTGCAGCCCGGCGGCAATACTCCCAACGCGGGGATATGTCGCAACAGTTCCAGAATCGGCACATTTGGTGAGGCCGTTACCATTGATTGCTCAACAGGGAGAACGGGCAACACCAGCCAATTACCTTGGTCTGCGGCTCAAGACGGGTATTACCGTTACATTATCCGGCATTCCATTGCGGATGGGGCGGCCTCAAACCAATTTGCAGGCGCGGGGACGGTCACTTCCTGGCGCATCGTTAATTTGTCGGACTGGGAATATTTGGAATTGATGATAGGATGGTGAAGTCGCATCCCATGACGCAACACCATCAATCTTTTCACTATTAAAAGGCAGACAAATGAAAAAATTCATAGCTAAAACATGTTGCGTATTGCTTGCATCCAGCCTTGCAATGCCTGTTTTCGCCACTCCATTTTCCGTCACCCCCATACGTATTTACATGACCCCCAAAGATAAGGCAATCGCCGTCACCGTCACCAATGAAGGCGATGAAGAATTGGTAATGCAAGCGGATGTTTATTCGTGGAAGCAAAAAGCGGACGGTGAGGATGATCTGGTACTTACCGAAGACTTATTGCTTTCCCCGCCGATTATCAAGCTGGCTGCCAAGGCACGCCAAGTGGTGCGTCTGGCTCGACTGCGTTCGGTTTCACCCGATGAGCAGATGACATACCGATTGATTATGCGTGAGGTGCCGGAAGCCAAACCCAATAAAGGCGATTTGCAATTGCAGATTGCATTGGCGTTTTCACTGCCTGTTTTTATTACCCCTCCACAAGCCAAATCTGCACTCGATTGCAAAGTTGAACGCGTGAGTGCGGATACGATTAAAGCCTCCTGCGAAAATTCCGGACATGCTTATGCGCAGTTGATCGACCTGGATCTGAGTAATGCCGAGGGTACGGTGTTGGCAAGCCGTGATGCGGGCGGCTATATTTTGCCAAGCAACACACGCCATTTCGACATCAAATCTGCCGACAAAGCGATCGCTTCCGGCAAAGCAATACTCAATGTTCGCCTGGATGACGGAACCAAACAGGCATTTGATATAACCATTGCCGAGTAAAGGGTTCGGCGTGGGCATTATTTCTCACCCGCGCTGGATTTTGCCGCTGATTGTCGCATGGGTTGGCTCTGCATCAGCTGCTCCGGTGACCGAGTCGTTACTGGAATCTGTGCCTGAAGTTGAGGTGCTGCCAGCACAATATCCCGCCGCTGAATCGGATGTCGAGGTAACCCCCATGGTTGATCGGCCGACCACTCTGCTCTTCACACGGAAAATCGGTTCAACTCCTGTCCCTGCCGAAGTTAAACCCGAACCGCCGCCGATTATCATCACGCCTTACGTTCCCCGCAATGCGATTGCCGCACCTGTTGCAACGACAGTCGCTGGCAAATCAAAGGACATGCTACATCCGGTAGAAGTGACCGTGAACGAAGCAAAGAGTGGTACGTGGTTGCTATTGGAACGGGCGGGCGCGATGTACGCACCGTTCGACGCGTTTGAAGAATGGCGAGTGCAGATGTCTCCCGACGCAAAACCCATTGATTACCAATTTGATGGGCAAGCGTATTGGCCACTTTCCGCCGTATCCGGATACAAATTAAAAATGGATTTTGCCAGCCAGTCGGCAGCGTTGCTCTTCTCTCCGGAAGCGTTTGCCGCCACACGATTGGAGCAAGAAGCTGCCAAGCAATGGGAAACTAGCCCTGTATTGCCTAGCATGTTCCTGAATTACGATTTTAATTATTCGTCCACTATGTTGCGCAATGCACCCACTGCCAACGACTTGGGATTATTGGCGGAAATAGGTGCATCCAACACGTGGGGGATATTGACCAGCAGCCACGCAGGACGCAACTTAACCAACCATTCCACCTCCCCCACCCCACGCGACATGGTGCGACTCGAAACAACTTTTACACGGGATTACCCCAAGCAGAACCGCACACTCAGGTTAGGTGATGCGGCAACCCGTGCAGGCACGTGGGGGCGCAATGTATATTTCGGCGGTGTGCAATACGGTACGAACTTCGCGCTTACTCCCGGATTTGTCACCCAACCTATCCCCGCATTGGTTGGCGTTTCAACTGCGCCGTCCACAGTGCAAATGTACGTGAATGATGTATTGCGCCAGGTTTCCAGTGTGCCAACCGGACCGTTTGCCATCGATAATTTTCCGTTGCTGGCGGGCAGTGGCGACGTAAGAATGGTGGTGAAAGATATTCTGGGGCGCGAAACTGTCATCGAACAATCTTTTTTCACCAGTACCGAACTGCTCGCACCGGGCTTGAATGACTGGAGCGTGGAAGCAGGCGCAGTGCGCCGCGATATGGGAGTTGCCAGCGATCAATACGGCGCGAAGTTTGCCAGTGCAACGCTAAGGCATGGCCATCGAGATGACCTGACATTGGAAGCTCATGCAGAAGTGGCGCGTTCGCTGCAATCGGCGGGGGTTGGCGCGGTAACAGCTTTACCCAAACTTATATTGGGACAGGCTTCCTTCGCGGTCAGCCGCAGTAATGGGTTACGCGGAGGCTTGTGGTTATTGGGTTTGGAACACGAAGGATTACACTCCAGTCTGTCATTTCAGGCGCAAGGTGCAACACGTAACTTTCGCCAATTGGGGCAAGACACCACCATAGCACCCACTAAATTCCAATTGGCAGGCAATTGGGATTACACCACCGAAAAATCCCGCACGTTTGGCATGGGGCTGGTTACACTCAGCCGTTATGACGATACCCGCGTCACAACAGTGTCGGGTAATTTTTCCACTAAAATCGGTGAACACAGCAGCCTGAGCATTAACGCCAGCCGTGCCATCATGGGTACGGCTGGCACATCCGTCGGCGTGTTTTTTTCCATGCCGCTGGGCGGCAACCGTATCGTGAGTGCTTCGGCAAGTACTCACGACGGGCAGCAGGATTTTTATGTTTCCGCCATGCAAAATCCGGATGGGGAAAAGAGCCTGGGATGGCGTGCTTTGGCTGGACACCAGCAGGGTCAGCTACGCGCCGAGGGTGGCGCATATTATTTGGGTCGCTACGGAAAATTGACGGGCGATGTCAGCACCGCTCCCAACCAAAACGCGCTGCGCTTTGGAGCAAATGGCGGCCTGGTTTTTGCCGACAAAAATCTGTTTGCCACCCAACGCGTCGATCAAAGTTTTGCGATTGCGGAAGTGGCGGGCTTTAGCAATATCGGCATAGGCATCGGTAGCAACATGTTGTCGCGCACCAATGCGCGCGGTGTGGCGTTGATTCCGCGCCTGATACCGTATCAGGACAACTCTATCCGCCTCAGCCCCAACGACCTGCCCATCAGCGCGGAAATCGACACCATCGAACAAAGTGTGATTCCCGCTTGGCGCAGTGCTGTAAAAGTGACTTTCCCTGTACGCGGCGGTCGCGCCGCATTGCTGAAAATCACGTTGGACGATGGTGATGTCGCCCCTGCGGGTGCAATCGTCAACATTGAGGGGGACAGACAAGAATTTTATGTGGCACGTCGCGGCGAGGCTTTTGTCACGGGTCTGAGTCCAACCAACACGGTACTGCTGAACTGGAATGGTCAGCAATGTAAAATTGGCATCACGCTTCCACCCGAATCAGCAGACGAAATCACCCGGCTGAGCGGCTTGCTTTGCAAGGGGGTTACACGATGAAACACAACACCACGATATGGTTAGCAGTTGCTTTTTTGCTCACGTTTACCGGCGTTGCGCAGGCGGCGATATTTTGTAACGTCACCTCACCCGGTTTTTCCACCGCATACGTGACGGCCAATACCACCACCAACATTACCTCCACATCGTTTACCGTCACCTGTACACGGGATAACGCGGGCGGCCGCCGCAACAGGAATGGTGCGGTGAGTTATCAAGTTACCGTCAACAATGGACGGAACGCCCTCGGCACGCAAAACCGCGCTGCCAAAGGTGCCGCGCGACTCAATTATTCGGTTTCGACCGTCGCCACCTGCGCCACCCCTTGGAAAGGCCGGACACCTCTGCCAACCATCGCGGCAAATTTCAACATGGCTATCAACACCACAGTCACGAATGTTTATACTTTTTACGGTTGCGTCCCTCCCCTGCAGGCCGCCGCCGCACCTGCTGGAATCTACACCGATACCGTGACTATGACCATTGCGCGTCCACGCGGCGGTGGCGGAAGAAGGGGCAACGTCACCTTCACCAATGGCACATTCCCTGTAACCATCATCGCACCCGCCAGTTGCACCTTAACCACGCCACCCTCTACGGTTGCGATCATTTCAGCTGCTTTCCGTGCCACCCCCGCCGTGGCCAGCTCTTCTTTCGCGCTCACTTGCAGTAATTTGTTACCTTTCACCATGGCACTCGATGCCACCGTGGGCGTAGTAACGGGACTGAATTACACGCTGTCACTGAACACTGTGAATACAGGTGGCACCAACCCGTTAATCAGCGTGGGCAATGGCCTGGCAAGAACCTTCTTCATTAATGGCACGATGGCAGCGGGTCAGGCCGGCACGTGTGCAGGAGGCAATTGCACGGGCGCGCAAATTCGAACGTTAACCATCACGTATTGAGCTTTTAATGGCACGATAATTTCATTTGTGAGTCGAACCGCTATAATCAAATCTCCCAACGCGGCTCAACACACATGGTTATCCCTTTTTTCATGCGCCCTGCCCTCTGCGCCCTCTGCCTGATTTTGGGCGGTTTGGCGCACGCTGCTGAACAGACTGCGGAGCCTCCCGGTACGTGTACCTACTTGCCGACAAATCACGGACTCAATTTGCAAGAAGTGGTGAATCTCGCTTTATGCAACAACCCGCAGACCCGTGAAGTGTGGGCAAATGTTCAGGCTCAGACAGCGCAATTGGGCGTGAGCAAAGCGAGTGAATTTCCCCTCATCGCGCTAAATGCCGGTGAAAGCCGCAACTGGCCTGCCAATTCGCCAGCCGCCAATCAACAGAACATCGGTTTATCCGCATCATATTTGTTATATGACTTTGGAGCGCGTACTTCCGGTTTGGAAAGTGCCTACCAGCTACTTGTTGCGGCGAATGCCACGCAAGACAGCACAGTGCAAAGCATTTTCCTGTCCGCCGTGCGAGCGTTTTATCAAACACAAGCCTACTTCGCGGCACTGGATGCCGCGCGGGTTTCGGAGCAATCCGCGCTAGCCAGTTTTGCCGCC
>CAZSPN010000036.1:10502-13527 GCA_964608835.1 uncultured Gallionella sp. | reverse complement strand
CACATTGAATCGCATTACCGCCGAGGGCAATTTGAAAAAAGCTCAAGGTACGCTGGCCAATGTATTAGGTCTGGATGCCCATAAAAACATCTCTCTGACCAATGCCAACACAGACACGATGCCCGCGAATTTTTCAGGCAATGTCGATGCACTGATTGAGCAAGCAAAACTGTATCGCCCGGATTTACAGGCTGTAGCGGCACAGGCAAAATCCGCACAGGCGAATGTTGACGTAGCGCGCGCGGCAGGAAAGCCGACCATTTCACTGGCGGCGGCAAACAATCACAACATGATCGGTGACAGTAATTCACGCAACTCATCCATCGGCATCAATGTCAATGTACCCATTTTTTCCGGCTACGCGCCGACCTATCGGGTACGCGCTGCCGAAGCCCAGGTGGAAGCAAAAAATGCGCAGTTGGAACGCCTGCGTTTGCAAGTTGCACTGGATGTTTGGACGGCGTACCAAAATCTAAACACCCTGACGCAAACGTTACAAACCACGGCAGACTTATTGGATAGCGCGACTTTATCCGAGCGTACCGCATTGGGCCGGTACAAGGCTGGTTTGGGCACGATGCTTGATGTCTTGAATGCACAAAGCACGCTGGCGAACGCCCGCCAACAGCGCGTGCAAGCAACATTCAATTGGAACATCAGCCGCGCCGAGCTTGCACAAGCGATGGGAAATCTGGATGAGAATTTGCTGAAAACTTTGTCGGGCGTAGGCAGTCAATAGCCAAGTGAGTGCATCCCACAAAAAATTACCATGAAAAATTTGCCGCGATCCCAGCTTGGTTTAATCGTTTTATGTGTAGCTATTATCGCCCTGGCTGTTGGTGCATGGAAATGGTATGCGCCAAACGCCAATAAAAATACCAAACCTGCAAGCGCAACTCAGATAGTCAGCGCGCTTGTGAGACAAGCTAATGTATTGGTCAAACTCACCACCAGCGGAACCGTGTCTGCGTTGCAATCTGTCGATGTGCGCCCGCAGACCAGTGCCATGGTTAAAATTGTGCATGTCCGGGAAGGACAATTCGTCCGCAAAGGTGATCGTTTGTTCACACTGGATGCTCGTGCCGAAGAAGCCAATCTTAGAAAATCCGAAGCACAAGTAATCAAGGATCGTACCGATTTGGCGAATGCGGAGCGCAACCTTGAACGCATGAAGGAGTTGCTAAAGTTGGAGTACGTTTCGCACGCCGAATTTGATACCGCACAGAATCTGGTCGATGGTTTGCGTGCCCAGCTCGCGATTGATTTGGCCGCCGTGGAAAGCAGCCATGTGGCGCGCGGTTTTAACGAAATCACCGCGCCGATCTCAGGGCGGCTAGGAGCCATTTCGGTTTATCCGGGCAGCCTGGTGCAACCGAACAATGCCGCGCTGGTCAGCATCGCCCGGATTGATCCGATCAATGTCAGCTTTACTTTGCCGGAACGGGAATTTGCGGGATTACAGCAAGCACTTGCCAAACACGACGTACCCGTTAGCGCAACACTCGATGCCAACGGGCAGAACACACTGACAGGACATCTCACATTCATCGACAACAATGTTGATACGGCAAGCGGAACCATTCATCTCAAAGCGGTATTCCCCAATGCCGGCCACCACTTGTGGCCGGGTATGTTTGTTAATGTAGTTCTGACACCGCGCAGCTTATCGGATGCGCTTACCGTCCCCGCCCAGGCAGTGCAGATCGGACCGGAAAAGAAATTTCTCTACGTGATCGGGAAAGACAACAAGGCCACTTCCGTGCCGATCAATGTGGTCTTGATCCAAGATGGACTGGCGGTGGTTGAAGGGGTCTCGTCGGGGGAACGTGTCGTAGTGGAAGGCGCGCAAAACATCAGACCCGGTAGTTTGGTAGTTGAAGTGGAAAAGAAAGTACCCGCCACAGAACATACCCAAGCCAAAAATATCCTTAAGGGCGTTACAAAGCCGGACAGCGCGAGGCAACCATGAACCTCTCCGAGCTCTGTATTCGCCGCCCCGTGATGACGGTGCTGCTGTCGGCTTCCGCCATCCTGGCGGGCATCATCGCTTACAGTGACATCCCGATCGCCGCATTGCCCAGCTATGACACCCCCACCATCTCGGTCAGCGCGTCCCTGCCCGGAGCCAGTCCGGAAACGATGGCTTCTTCGGTGGCCACGCAGCTCGAACGCCAATTTTCCACCATCTCCAGCCTGTCCGTCATCAGCTCGACCAGCACGCTCGGAAACACTTCAATCACACTGGAATTCAATCAGGATCGCAATATCGACAGTGCCGCCATTGACGTACAGGCGGCATTGCTGCGTGCGCAACGTGCGCTTCCGGCGGAGATGACCACGCCGCCGTCCTACCGCAAGATCAACCCGGCCGATGCACCAGTCATTTTCCTCACCCTGACTTCGCCCTCAATGCCGCTCTCGGATTTGAACAGCTTCGCCGACGACCTCATCGCGCCTACGCTCTCCACGCTGCCCGGCGTGGCGCAGGTGAACATCAACGGGCGAAAAAAATATGCGATCAGGGTGCATATCAAACCAGGCGCGCTGGCGGCGCGCAACCTGACCATCGGGGACATCGCCACTGCGCTGCGCGACGCGAATGCCAATTCACCGGTCGGCACGCTCGAAGGGACGCGCCAGACACTCATCATCCAAGCCAACCGCCAGCTCGACAACGCCGCCGCGTTTTCGAGCCTGATCGTGGCCACTTCCCCTAGTGGTAGCCCGGTGCGGCTCTCCGATGTCGCCAGGGTCGAAGACAGTGTGGAGTCGGTCAAGACCGCAAGTTGGGCCAACGGCGAGCGTTCCATCACGCTGTCGGTGCAGCGCCAGCCGGGAGCCAACACCGTCGCCACAGTGGATGTTATCAAGGAGGCACTGCCCAAGCTGGTCGCGCAGATGCCTTCGTCTGTCAGGCTCCAGTTGCGCAACGACCGTTCGCAGTCCATCCGCGATGCCATCCATGACGTGAAGATCACGCTGGCAATCACTGTAGTGCTGGTCGTGCTGGTTATCTTCCTGTTCC
>CAZSPN010000036.1:6553-10492 GCA_964608835.1 uncultured Gallionella sp. | reverse complement strand
GGCCACCGCCACCTTCATCCCGGCACTATCGCTGCCGATTTCGCTGCTCGGCACAGTGTCGCTGATGGCTGCGTTTGGCTTCAGCCTGGACAACATTTCGCTGCTCGCCATAACTCTTGCTGTTGGCCTAGTGGTGGATGATGCCATCGTGGTGTTGGAGAACATCGTGCGTCACGTTGAACTGGGCGAGCCACCGTTGCAGGCCGCGCTAAAGGGATCGAAGGAAATGAGCTTCACCATCATTTCGATCTCGGTTTCGCTGGTCGCGGTGTTTATCCCGATCTTCTTCATGCCCGGCGTGATCGGGCTGCTGTTCCACGAGTTCGCCGCCGTGGTGGGCATCGCCGTGCTGGTGTCGGCGGTAGTGTCACTGACGCTGATCCCAATGCTGGCCAGCCGCTTCATAGCACATCAGGAAAAAGAGGAACGCGAGATGAAATTGACCGCGTGGTTCGAGCACGGCTTCAAGCGCACGCTGACGGGCTACGAGCGAGCACTCGACTGGGCACTGCACCACAACCGCACGGTGCTCGGCATCGCGGTGGGTACTTTGCTCGCCACCGTCGTGCTGTTCGTCGCTTTGCCTAAGGGCTTCTTCCCCAGCGAGGACATCGGTCAAGCTTTAATCACGGTGGAAGCGGTCGAGGACATTTCCTTTCCTGCCATGTCCGTGCTGTTGCAGCGCACGGATCAGGTGATCCGCGCCAACCCTGCCGTCGAGACGCTGATCGTCAACGCCAGCGATAGCAACAGCGGTCGCCTGTTCATGAGTCTCAAACCGCGCGGTGAGCGTCCGCCGATGGAAAAAGTACTCGAACAATTGCGCCGCGAAGTAAAAGCCATCCCCGGCATCAACGTGTTCATTAACCCGATTCAAAACCTGAGATTGGGCGGTCGACTGAGCAAGAGCCGCTACCAGTACGTGATGCGTAGCGTACACGCCGGGGATTTGCGCGCGGCGGCGGACGGAATGATGGCTAAGATGGCTGAAGACGCTAAATTCCGCGACGTAACCAGCGACTCGCAACTGAAAGGTTTGCAGTCGCGCCTGAACATCAACCGTGACAAGGCCAACCTGCTGGGCGTGCAAATTTCCGACATCCGTTCTGCTTTGTACAGTGCGTTTGGTGAACGCCAAGTCTCGACTATCTACACTTCAAGTGATAGCTACCAGGTCATTATGCAGGTCTCTGCAGAAGATCGCGCCGACGAAAGCGCGTTCAACCAAGTTTATGTGCGCGCCAAAAATGGCACGCTGATCTCGCTCGCCAGCATTGCGACCGTCGAACGCGAAGTCGGACCGCTCTCAATCAACCACACGGGGCAACTCGACGCGCTAACCGTTTCATTCAATCTCGCACCCGGCGCGGCACTGGGCGAAGCTTCGGAAAAAATCGAACAATTCAAGCGCGAACTTAATATGCCCGTGGGCATACTCACCAGTTACGGTGGCGATGCAGCGGCCTTCCAGTCATCACAGACCAGCCAGACGGTTTTGATCGTCGCGGCACTGCTGGTAATTTATGTGCTGCTGGGCGTGTTATATGAAAGCTACATCCACCCGATCACCATTCTTTCCGGTCTGCCTTCGGCTGCGGTTGGTGCGCTGGTAATGCTGTGGTTGTTCGATATGGAGTTATCAATCATTGCCATGATCGGTATCCTGATGCTGATCGGCATCGTCAAGAAAAACGCGATCATGATGACCACCTCGGCGGCACTGATGGGCGCGCTACCGATTGCGATTGGCTGGGGTGCGAGTGCCGAATTACGCCAACCACTCGGGCTTACAGTGGTTGGTGGACTGCTATTTTCTCAGGTTATCACTCTGTTTATCACTCCGGTAATCTATCTTTATCTGGATCGCTTTTCGGGTAGTGGACCACTCAAACTGGCAGGCGAAAACCAAAACTGCTATCGGCAATAAATTACGAAAGTCACCATGAAAAAATTACTTAGCTCTTGGAAATTTTGGTTGCTTGTTTGTTCGATGTTCGGAGCGGCAGCTTATTTCGGTTACCAAAAATACAACCAAATTCCTCTCGATCAACAATACCGTTTGCAAGCCGTTGAGCAAGGTGATCTCAGCCAGATTGTTTCCGCCAACGGCACGATCAACCCCGTCTCTTTGGTCAGCGTGGGGACGCAAGTTTCCGGCACAGTCAAAAAGCTGTATGTCGATTTCAACAGCAAAGTCAACCAGGGACAAATCCTGCTGGAGCTGGATAACTCCATGCTTGCGGCGCAGCTAAAACAAACGCAGGCAAATATTCAAAGTGCCACTGCTTCGCTGGAATTGGCCACAGCCAACGAAGCCCGCTTACGCAATTTGTTCGCACAGGAATACGTATCGCAACAAGAACTGGATACCGCAGTGCAAGCTAGAAAAGTAGCACAAGCACAGCTTCAGGTCAGCAATGCCGTGCTGGAACGTGATCGTGCCAACCTCGCCTATTCGGTGATACGTTCACCCGTTGCAGGAGTGGTGGTGGATCGCTCGGTGGATGTCGGTCAAACGGTTGCGGCGAGCCTACAAACGCCCACATTGTTTAAGATTGCGCAAAATTTATCCAGAATGCAGATCCACGCCAACTTTGCCGAAGCCGACATCGGTAGCATCCGCGTGGGAATGCCCGTCAAATTTACCGTGGATGCGTTCACTGAAAAAACCTTCAAGGGCGAGGTCATGCAAGTTCGTTTGAACCCGACTACGGTATCAAACGTGGTTACTTACGATGTCGTCATCAATGTTGATAATCCCGAACAAATGTTGCTTCCCGGCTTGACAGCCTATGTGAGCATCATCGTGGCTGAACGCAAAGATGTGCTGTTTGTGCCCAACGCGGCGTTGCGTTTCAAACCGACGAGTTCAGATAACGGCAAGAATGGCGAATCCAAAAAACGAAATGGCGGGCGGGCGGGCGGAGAAAAATCCGGTGATGGAATGAAACCCCAGCGCGATGGTTACTTTGGAAAAGTATATGCGCTACGCAACGCGAAGCTTGTGCCTATCGGCGTTTCACTTGGCATTACCGATGGTCGCAACACTGAAATTGTGGGCGGCGATTTGCAGAGCGGCGATGAGCTGATCGTGGGTGAAGCAAAAACAGACAGCAAACCGAACACGGGTGGCGCACCCTCCAGACCGAGAATGTTCTGATGAACCACGCTGTTATTCAGGTAGAAAATTTGAACAAATCTTACCCGACTTCAGCGGGGCTTTTCCCCGCTTTGAAAGACGTTAGCCTTACCATCCATTCCGGCGAGTTTGTAGCGATCATGGGGCAATCGGGTTCTGGCAAATCAACTTTTATGAACATCCTCGGCTGTTTGGACAGCGCGACGCAAGGTCGATATGTGTTGGATGGTCGCTGCGTTGCCAAGTTAAGCATGGATGAATTGGCATTATTGCGTAACCGCACCATCGGCTTTGTATTTCAGGGGTTCAATTTGCTCCAACGCATGTCGCTATTGGACAATGTTGCACTACCGCTAATTTATTGCGGTGTGGCACACCATGAACGCCAGCAGCGTGCGCTGGAAATGCTCGCCAAGGTTGGACTGGAAAGCAAAGCGCATTCGCTACCCAACCAAATTTCCGGCGGTCAACAACAACGCGTGGCGATTGCCCGCGCGTTAGTGAATCAACCTCGATTGATACTTGCCGACGAGCCAACGGGTAATCTCGACAGCCACACCAGCCAGGAAGTGATGCAACTTTTTTCCGCCCTCAACCAGGAAGGAATCACTATCGCGCTGGTGACACATGAACATGACATTGCGCAATATGCCAAACGCCAGGTGCGCTTCCTGGATGGAAAAATTGTCAGCGACCATGCTACTCAACATGAGGAGGTGACCACATGATGTTTATTATGCTCGGCGAGGCTTGGCGCGCCATGGGTGCAAACCGTTTACGCACGTTACTCACTATGCTCG
>CAZSPN010000036.1:0-6543 GCA_964608835.1 uncultured Gallionella sp. | reverse complement strand
GCTCGGCATGGTGATCGGCGTGGGTGCGGTGGTACTGATGATGTCGATCGGACAAGGCGCGCAATATGCCATCAAGCAAACCATCGCGGCAATGGGCAGCAACTTATTCGTGCTGTTATCCGGCAGCAGCACTTCGGGCGGTGTACGCTCTGGTGGTGGTGGCAATCTCACATTAACCGTCGATGATGCCGAAGCAATTGCCGAACTGCCCGGTATTCAAGCGGTTGCGCCAATTCACTTTGGCAGCGCGCAAATCATATACGGACCAAACAATTGGAACACGGCCATTATCGGCAGCACGCCCGACTACCTGGATGCACGTTCATGGGCGATTACTTCGGGTGCGGCTTTTACCGACTCAGACGTGCGCTCCGCCACGCGTGTCGCGCTGATTGGCAAAACCGCCGCGCAGAATTTATTCGGCGACGATGACCCCCTTGGTAAAACCATACGCATCCGCCAAAGCCCCTTTGTCATCCTCGGCGTGCTTGCCACAAAGGGTCAGGGCATGGATGGGCGAGACCAGGACGACACCCTCATCATTCCGTTGACCACCGCACAACGCAAAGTGTTCGGCTCACAAATGCCGGGATCGGTACGCATGGTGATGGTGCAAACCACTACACAAGAAATAATGCCCAGCGTGGAAAACTCTATGACTGAACTGCTCCGTCAGCGGCATCGTACCCGCGAGGGCATGGACAATGATTTTTCGTTGCGTAATTTAACTGCGGTAGCAGACTCTGCCGAAGAAAGCACCCGCGTTATGTCCATGCTGCTGGGCGCAATTGCTTCAGTTTCGTTACTGGTTGGCGGCATCGGCATTATGAATATCATGCTGGTTTCCGTGACCGAGCGAACCCGCGAAATCGGCATCCGCTTGGCAATAGGCGCGCGCCAAAAAGACATCCTCATGCAATTCTTGCTTGAAGCCATCGTTATCTCGGTGCTGGGCTGCCTGATAGGATTGTTATTGGGGATAGGCGGCGCGCTGCTTACCGAGGCTTTGACCGGAACATTGGTCATTATTTCCACGAACTCGATTATCGTCGCGTTCGGCGTGGCGGCGGCAGTAGGCATTTTCTTTGGCTACTACCCTGCCCGCAAAGCCGCACAACTCAATCCGATAGAAGCTTTGCGATACCAGTAGTGCCTCGTGAACACACATCTCCAGTAGGCGGTATATTTCTTGAGTGTAACCAAAATAAATATTTTGGCGAATTATTTATCTGTATGCCAGATCGTTGCAACACTCAAGTTTTTGAACTAAAGTGCGCGCCATGTTTCGCTACTTACTGCCTAAATTTCTGCTAGTTTTCGCCCTGCTGTTTGCGCAGTCGGGCGGCTTGACGCATGGTATTTCGCACGCTCTGGCAGAACAAAAAACAGGTTCGGATCAATCGCTGCCGCATGACAAACATTGCGATTTGTGTGCTGTATATGCACAAATCGGCGGTGCTATTGCCAGTAACGCAGTTGAGTTTGCTGGTATTGCAAGCCTCGAAACTTTTCACCATTATCACCTCGCTGTTGCCCCCTCTTCACGTTTCACCTCCTTCGCTGCACGCGCGCCGCCTTACTCCGCTTAAAGTTTATTCATTATTTCCTCGCATTCACGCGAGGTTTTTTGTTTGCTTTTTTGTGGAGTAAAGAAATGTTCAATAAAACTTATTTGAGCGCGGCTCTTGCCGTGCTGTTAGCCCATCCATTCAACGCACTCGCCGCAAACGATGTCAATTCGACCCCCTCTGGTAGAGTCACGAGTGAAAGCGCGTTTAACCCCGCCATTTCAGTGATACTCGGCGGTACTTACCGCACGTTGCAGCAAGACCCCGCTGTTCCCGCAACGGGTTTTGCCATGAATCCCAATCCGGGTCACGAGCAAGGTTTCAATCTTGGTGAAACTGAAGTGGGCATCACTGCCAACATCGATGCAAATAATCGCGGTGTGGTAATTTTGGCACTCGACCCTTCGGATGGCGTGGGTGTGGAAAATGCTTATGTGCAAAACAATGCGTTGGGCAATGGTCTGAATCTGAAATTTGGACGCTTTTTTTCCGGCCTGGGTTATCTCAACGAACAACATGCCCACGCATGGGATTTTGTTGACCAACCTCTGGTTTACAACACGTTATGGGACGTGCAAACAGGAGAAGATGGTATGCAACTCAAGTGGCTTGCACCTGCCAGCATGTTTATTGAGATGGGCGGCGAAATAGGTAAGGGTCGCGGTTATCCCGGCACAGAGCGTCAGAAAAATGGGGCAGGTGCGGGAGTGTTGTTTGCGCATATTGGCGATGACATTGGTGTCGAGCACAGCTGGCGTGCGGGTGCATCACTGCACAAAACACATCGCGTAGATGCAGAAAGCGTGGGTGTTCCAGACTTGGCTGGTGGCGCGGTGACCAATTTATTCACGGGAGACAGTCAAACCACGGAGCTGGATTTTGTGTGGAAATACTCGCCCAATGGCAATACTGCCAATCGCTACATGAAGTTGCAAGGCGAATACTTCCGCCGTAAGGAAACGGGTGACCTGACTTACGATACCGCAAGTGCAAACACTACCGACAGTTTCAGTGTTACCCAAAGCGGTTGGTATGTGCAAAGTGTGGCGCAGTTTATGCCGCATTGGCGTGCGGGTTTGCGCTACGATCAACTTGATTCCGGCACGGCTAATGTGGGCGCGGCAAATGCGGCGAACATCATCAGCAGCTATGGCTATACCCCCAAGCGGACTACTGTCATGTTGGACTACAGCCCCAGCGAATTTTCGCGCGTGCGTTTGCAACTCGCGCAGGATCAATCACGTCAAAATTTATCGGACAATCAAGTGTTCGTGCAATACTTGATGAGCTTGGGTGCGCACGGCGCGCATAGTTACTAAAATCCGTGTCTACGAAATATGTTTCGCAGGGCTCTCGCCGTTAGGTGGAAACTCGCAAAGGTACGAAACACACGAAAAAATCCGGGGGGCGATTCACTTCAAAATCACTCGAACAGTTTAAATTTCCTAGTTTTCGTGTACTTCGTGGACGATGGTTTTCACAAAACATTGGGGGATTTCCATGAATAAAATTATTTACACTTTGCTTGCCTTGCTCATCACAAGTCCAGCCCACGCCACCCTCAACGTGTTCGCCTGCGAACCCGAATGGGCAGCGCTCACGCAACAATTGGCTGGCGACAAAGCCAGTATCTACACCGCAACAGGGGCGTTGCAAGACCCGCATCGCATCGAAGCGCGCCCCAGCCTGATCGCCAAAGCACGCAATGCAAAATTGGTGGTGTGTACAGGCGCGGAACTTGAAGTGGGCTGGATGCCCGTGATACTGCGCGAGTCCGGCAACAACACCATACAGCCGGGCAGCAATGGCTACTTTGAAGCCGCGCAATATGTGTCGATGCTGGAAGTACCGACACGCTTGGATCGCGCCGATGGTGATGTGCATGTAATGGGCAATCCCCACATCCAAACTGACCCACGCAATTTTTTGCCCATCGCCGAAGCACTCAGCAAACGTCTGATTCAACTTGACCCAACCAACACCGCGTATTACCAACAGCAACTTGACACCTTTAATCAGCAGTGGCGCGCTGCAATTGCGAAATGGGAAAGACAGGCCGCATCACTCAAAGGTGTGTCTATCATTGCCCAGCACAAAGGCTTTCCTTACTTGAATAATTGGCTGGGACTGAAGCAAATTGCCGAGCTGGAACCTAAGCCAGGATTAGAACCGAGCGCAGCCTATCTCGGACAAGTGTTGAGTGAACTCAAGCAACACCCCGCCAAAATGGTGTTGCGCGCAGCCTATCAGGATGGACGGCCTTCGGAATGGATTGCGGAACGCGCGCATGTTCCTGCCGTCATACTGCCCTTCACAGTCGGCGGAACATCGCAAGCAAGCGATTTATTCACAATGTTCGGCGACACGATTCAACGATTACTGGGTGGGCTGAAATGAATAATATCGAACTCAGCATCCTCATGCCTGCCTTCGTCGCTGGCTTACTAGTACTCGCTACCCATATTCCTTTCGGCATGAAAGTTTTGGAACGCGGCGTGATTTTTGCCGATCTTGCCGTGGCGCAAATCGCGGGGTTAGGTGTCATCATCGCGGCATTGTTAGGTGTAGCTGACCAGCCACTCTTGGTACAGCTCATCGCTACTGTCAGCGCACTGTGTGGGGCGGCACTGTTAGCATGGATAGAATATCGATTGACCGACGTGAAAGAAGCCTGCATCGGCTTGACCTTTGTTCTCGCTGCAAGTGGAGGGATTTTGCTGATGAGCCACGATGTTCATGCGGGCGAACATCTCAAAGATTTGCTGGTGGGACAAATTCTTTGGGTGAGCACCAATCAACTCATCAGCACCGCTGTGTTAACGGCAGCCTTACTCGCCTTATGGCAATGGAGCAAACTGAAATTCAGCACATTGGGTTTCTACTCACTTTTCGCCGTTGTGGTCACAGCTTCAGTACAACTAGTGGGAGTTTACTTGGTATTTGCCAGCTTGATCGTCCCGGCACTTGCCACCTGTCGCATTGGTAGGCATCGCAACTACTATGCTTTTGCGATTGGCGTATCGGGTTATACCGTTGGGTTAGGGGTGTCCGCTTGGCAGGATATTCCCAGTGGTGCGGCGATTGTGTGGGCGATGGCAATCGCCGGTATCGTCGTTGCCACCGTGTTTCCTGCAAACAACATTAGGCATTCTTCCTGAACCACGCTTGAAGTTCGACAAAATCCTCCACCAATGCCAGCGGATTCAACGCCAGCAGTTGTTCTTCCGAATGCGCGCCATGCCCCATTGCCACCACATCAACTTGGGCGTTGTGCGCCATCTGCAAATCATGTGTGGTATCGCCTATCATCAGGGTTCGTTCAGCACTGACAGACAACTCATCCATTAACTCCAGCAGCATGGCCGGATTGGGTTTGGAAAAAGTTCGATCTGCGGTACGAGTTGCCTGAAAATAATGGGTCATGTCGGACGATTCCATCGCGCGAGTCAAACCCGCGTGAGTTTTGCCTGTTGCAACAGCGAGCTGATAACCGGACTCGCTCAGCCCAGCAATTGTTTCGCGCGCACCCTCAAACAATGGAATTTCACCATCCTGCGCAAAAAAATGCTGGCGGTAACTCGCCACCAAGCTAGGGTACTGAGCTTCTGTCAAGGTCGGCACAGCGTGGCGTAATGCCTGATCCAGACCCAGCCCAATCACATAGCGAGCCGCTTTATCATCAGGAATCGGAAGCCCGACATCATGGCACGCCATTTGAATAGAACGGGCGATGATTGCCGTTGAATCCATCACCGTGCCATCCCAATCAAATACGATCAAATCATAACGTTTACACATTCGCGTTGCCCATGAGGTATTGATTCGACCGAGTGAAGTTTTAAAGTTTTCATGCGGCATATTTTACGCGAGAATCCTGAAAGAACCTTTTACTCGTATGAGCGAATTCTCCAACGCCTGCTGCTTCTGACCGATTGAACGGGTACACTTCAATAATGGCAACGAATTAAAGGTGGTCTTTGAAACCGATGTAGCACAAAATTTGCGCGAGCCACTGATGACCTATCTCAAGATACCGAAGAAAAATGCACATTCCGAGCGTCCTCATTTTGAGGCTTGGGTTATTATCGCCCCATGAGTTTTTGAATAACAACCATCATGGAGGAAGACAATTATTTGCGAATATACATTGAGATATGTTACATTCGCACTCCTGCTTTGTGAGCGGGATGTCTGGAGTTCGAATCACTACCCCCCTTTCGAATTTCGGTTGTCAGATTCAAGAATTTGTGCCCGTAGCTCAACCGGATAGAGCACCAGCCTTCTAAGCTGGGGGTTGCAGGTTCGATTCCTGTCGGGCACACCAGTGTCTGTCAGCAGTGTCAGTTCAATGGTGGCTGTAGCTCAGTTGGTAGAGTCCAGGATTGTGATTCCTGTTGTCGTGGGTTCGAGCCCCATCAGCCACCCCAAATATACAAAGAGTTAGAGCAATCTAGCTCTTTTTTACTTGTGGTGCTGTAGCCAAACTGTAACCATTCACAAGACGCAATCCAGAAAACTTTTCAACATACTCGGCTAGCTGTTCGCTGGACAGGTGAGCATACCGCCTCACCATTTCCGCCGATTCCCAACCGCCCAACTCTTGCAACACATGAAGCGGTGTTCCCGCATGAACGTGCCAGCTTGCCCAAGTATGGCGCAGGTCATGCCATCTAAAATCAGCAATCCCAGCGCGCTTTAAGGCTTTAATCCACGGGCCATTATTGGGTTGCATAACGGACTTGTTCCGAAAACTGAACACGTGTGTTTGATGCGTCCCAATCAATTCCCGCAACACCAATACTTCGGTGTTGAACAACGGAATAGCAATCGCCTTGCGGGCTTTTGCTTGGTCAGGATGAATCCACGCACAGCGACGAACCAAGTCCACTTGTGACCATTGCAACCCTGCTACTCGTCACGGCGTACAGGTGCGACGAATCCAAAACACAGTATTAGCGAATAATAATATTATGTA
>CAZSPN010000035.1:22676-26000 GCA_964608835.1 uncultured Gallionella sp. | reverse complement strand
AAGCCGCGCTCGCTGCCGATCGCCACACCAATATCGAAGTAGCCGTGATAGATGATGTCGTTGCCATCGACTGAAGCATTCACAATCGGAAATTTTTGCAGCGCCAGTACCGCCGCTTTGACGAAGAAGGATGAGAAGCCCAGTTTGATGCCGTGCTTTTTCTCAAACGCATCTTTGTAACGATTGCGCAGGTCGATCACGGGCTGCATGTTCACTTCGTTAAAGGTGGTAAGGATGGCAGCGTTCTGCTGCGATTGCAGCAAACGTTCAGCGATGCGCTGACGGATACGTGTCATCGGCACGCGCTGCTCAGGGCGGTTGCCGGAGGGTGAGATAGTGGGAACAGCGTGTCCGCTTTCTTCACCAGACCTTACTTGTTGCACCGCGCTGAGTACATCTTCTTTCGTCACGCGACCGCTTCGACCGCTGCCTTGCAAGGCGTTGGGGTCAAGATCATTCTCACGCGCCAGTTTGCGCACTGAAGGCGGAATAGGTGCGTGAACTTCGCTGTGCGTTGCAAGTTTTGCCTCGGCAATTGCGGCCGTATCAATAACGGCAATCACTTCATTGCTGCCCACTTTTGCGCCATCGCCTTTGATGATTTTGGTCAGCACGCCGCTTTTACCCGCAGGCAGTTCCAGCACTACTTTGTCGGTTTCGACATCGATCAGGTTTTCGCCTTCACTAACGGCTTCGCCCACTTTTTTGTGCCAAGTGAGCAGCGTTGCTTCAGTGACGGATTCGGAAAGTTGTGGGACTTTAACTTCAATGGTGCTCATGGTGCATCGCTCCCGGATTAGGTTTGTTGTCAAGGTTGTCGCGGAAAGCCGCTTCGATCACAGCTTTCTGTTGCTCTTGGTGGACTTGCAAATAGCCAGCCGCAGGTGCAGCGGAAGTTGGTCGCAAGGCATAATCGAGACGCATGCCCTTGCGCAAATGGCGCAACAGATAATGCTGAATGCGATGCCACGCGCCCTGATTGCCTGGCTCTTCCTGACACCAGACAAATTCGGTGGCATTCGGATACGCCGCCACTTGAACGGTAAAGTCATCATGCGGGAACGGGTACAACTGTTCAAGACGAATAATCGCCATGTTGGTTATACCCTTGGCTTGGCGCGCTGCAAGTAAGTCGTAATACACCTTGCCGCTGCACGCGATGATGCGTTTTACTTTACCTGTATCCAATTTGTCCACGTCCGCAATAACGGGTTGGAAACCGCCATCAGTAAAGTCGGTGAGCGGCGAAGCCGCGTCCTTACTGCGTAACAGGCTCTTGGGCGTGAACACAATTAACGGTTTACGCATCGGCCTCAACATCTGGCGACGCAACAAGTGGAACATCTGCGAGGCATTAGAAGGAATGCACACTTGTATGTTGTAGTCCGCACACAGTTGCAAATAGCGTTCGATACGCCCCGATGAATGCTCCGCGCCTTGGCCTTCGTAGCCATGCGGCAATAGCATCACCAGCCCGCACAGCCGACCCCACTTCACTTCGCCCGATGCGATAAACTGGTCGATGACCACTTGCGCGCCGTTGGCAAAATCGCCGAACTGCGCTTCCCACAACACCATCGTGTCCGGCTCGGCAGTAGCATAGCCATATTCAAATCCCAACACCGCTTCTTCGGAAAGCAATGAGTCAATCACCACGAAATCATTTTGGTCACTCGCCAGATGTTGCAGTGGCGTGTAAGCACCTTCGTACCACACGCGACGGTTCTGATCGTGCCAAGTGGCATGGCGATGGAAGAATGTGCCACGCTGGCAATCCTGACCAGACAGCCGCACGGGATAACCTTCGGTGAGCAACGTCGCGTAAGCCAAATTTTCCGCCATGCCCCAATCCAAGGGCAATTCACCGCGCGCCATCGCTATGCGGTCTTCCACAATTTTTTGCACGCGCGATTGCAGCGCAAAACCTTCCGGTACAGTGGTGAGTGGGATCGCCAATTGCTGGATGCGCGCCAATGGCACGCTGGTTTTAACGGGCGCATTCCATGACATATCGCGCTTGTAAGGTTTCCAATCGGAAATGGTTTTATTGTCCTTTTGCAGCACGGGACGGATCGAGTTGCGTCCTTCGTCCATCGCCTTGCGATACTCGATTATCATGGCTTCCGCGACATCGGCAGTTATCACGCCTTGCTCCGTCAGGAGTTGCGCATACACCGCGCGCGTGCCGGGATGCTGGCGGATGTAGCGATACATGAACGGCTGCGTAACCAGCGGTTCGTCCTGCTCGTTGTGTCCGAGCTTGCGAAAACACACCATGTCGATGACCACATCTTTGTGGAATTTCATGCGGTAATCCAAGGCGATCTCGGTAATCAGCAGCACCGCATCGGGATCGTCCGCATTCACATGGAAAATCGGCGCGTCGATCATCTTCGCTACATCGCTGCAATACTGGCTGGATCGCGTATCGCGCATGTCGGATGCGGTAAAGCCAATCTGGTTATTGATAACGATATGCACCGTGCCGCCCGTTTTGTAACCGCGCGTTTGCGACATGCTCAGAGTTTCCATCACCACGCCTTGTCCCGCAAAGGCAGCGTCACCGTGCAGCAAAATCGGCACGACTTTCACGCCTGAAATATCTTTGTGCCGATGCTGGCGCGCGCGTACCGAGCCTTCCACCACGGGATTCACGATTTCCAAATGCGAAGGATTAAACGCCAGTGCGACATGCAAATCCCCTCCCGATGTGACGATATCTGCCGAAAAACCCTGGTGGTATTTCACATCACCCGAAGTCAGATGCCCTGCATGGATGCCTTCAAATTCGGCGAATAACATGCCGGGTTGTTTACCCAAAATGTTTACCAGCACGTTCAGCCGTCCGCGATGCGCCATGCCGATTACGGCTTCTTCCACACCCTTCTCACCGCAGCGTTGCAGCAAATGATCGAGCAAGGGAATTAACGTTTCGCCGCCTTCCAGCGAGAAGCGTTTTTGCCCGACATATTTGGTGTGCAGATAACGCTCCAGAGTTTCCGCAGCGGTAAGGCACTCCAAAATTCGGCGACGTTTTGCGGTATCAAATCCCGACAATCCGCGCACGCTTTCCAAGCGACTTTGTATCCAGCGTTTTTGCGTCACATCGCTCATGTACATATATTCCGCGCCGATGCTGCCACAATAAGTTTGGCGCAACAGCTTGAGAATTTCGCGCAACGTCATACGCGCGCCACCCACCAGCGAACCCGTGTCGAAGGTGGTGTCCATATCCGCTTCGCCCAACCCATAGTGTGCGGGATCAAGTTCGGCAATCACGGGTTTGGCGTGACGATTTAAGGGATCAAGATTGGCAACCCGCAC